>NZ_JAMXLH010000019.1 GCF_024281035.1 Paraburkholderia sp. | reverse complement strand
GCAGCTGATCCGCCAGGCCGCCATCGACGCGAGCGGCACCGCCGTGCTGACGTACCAGGGCCGCGAACTCGACCTCTCGAAGCCGTTCCATCGCTTGACGATCGTGCAGGCGATCCAGAAGTACGCGCCGCAATACACGAACGAGCAACTCGCCGACGCCGCTTTCCTGCGCGCAGAACTCAAGAAGTTCGGCGTGGACGCGAACCAGCCGCAATTCCTCAACGCGGGCGTGGGTTCGCTGCAGCTGGCGCTCTTCGAAGAGACGGCCGAGTCGCAGCTGTGGGAGCCGACCTACATCATCGACTACCCCGTCGAAGTCTCGCCGCTCGCGCGCGCCTCGGACACGCTGCCGGGCATCACCGAGCGCTTCGAGCTCTTCATCACGGGCCGCGAGATCGCCAACGGCTTCTCGGAACTGAACGATCCGGAAGACCAGGCCGCGCGCTTCAAGAAGCAGGTCGAACAGAAGGACGCAGGCGACGAGGAAGCCATGTACTACGACGCCGACTACATCCGTGCGCTCGAGTACGGCATGCCCCCGACCGGCGGCTGCGGCATCGGCATCGACCGCCTCGTGATGCTGCTCACGGATAGCCCGAGCATCCGCGACGTCATTCTCTTCCCGCACCTGCGCCGCGAAGACTAAGCCGAGACTGAGCCGACTGCGCCGACTGATCCACACGGCGCAGCTCGCCAGAACGCCATCGGGGCGCATGCGGTTCACGCCGCATGCGCCCCGATCGTTTGTAACCATCGGTAAAAGCTACCAGGGTCCGTCCCCTGCCCGGTACGGCGCATGAATCGGTAGAGCAAGCAGGGATGCACTGCGGCAGCTTTCGGTGCGACGGTTGGCCATGCCGGCCGAGGGCATGCGTTACAAATTGAAACTCACCCGGATTCGATCTGGCTCACACTGGCCTTCGTACGCAGCAACTCTGCGATAGACGGAGCCTGTTATGAACCAGACCGATCCGAACTTCATCCCCAAGCGCCGATTGAACCCGCTGATCGCGACGGCAGCCGCCGCCGTCATCGTGGCGAGCCTCGCGGCCACCGCAGCCATTACCGGCGTCTTCCCGAAGGCCTCCAGCAACACCGGACAGACCGAGCAGACGCAAACCGGCCAGACCGCCATGATGGCGTCGCCGCAGGTAATCGACTCGACGCAGCCTGCGCCGAAGGTCCAAAGCGTGCCGCTCGCGCAGAACGGCGCGCCTACTACCGGCCAAGCGACGAACACGACGGGTGCACCGCCCGCTCAATATGCACAGCAGCCACAGCCGATGCAGCAGCAGCCGATGCAGCCGCAACAGATGCAGCAGCAGTACGGGCAGCAAGGGCAGCAAGCCCAGGGACCGTGCGAGTCGTGCGGCACCGTCGAAGCCATTTCCGCAGTCAAGCATGAAGGCCACGGCACCGGCATCGGCGCAGTGGGCGGCGCGGTGGCAGGCGGCGTGGTCGGCAACCAGTTCGGCTCCGGCAATGGCCGCGTGGCGATGACGCTGCTCGGCGCGCTCGGCGGCGGCGTGGGCGGCAACGCAATCGAAAAGCATCTCCGGAGCACCACGAGCTATTCGGTGCGCGTGCACATGGACAGCGGCAAGACGCGCTACTTCAGCTACCGGCAACCGCCGCCGTTCCAGCAAGGCGAGCACGTGCGTATCTCGCACGGCACGCTGGTCGCGGCCTGACGCCGGTCTGTCCTGGCGCGGCCACAAAGAAAAAAGGCGATTCGCCCGTTGGGCGAATCGCCTTTCTCACATCCTGAAGCCGGGAAAACCCAGAGGAAGTCTCAGTAGTCCGCGTCTTCGATCCAGGCAGCCTGAATCGCCTCCAGGATCTTTTCGTTCGAGCGCTCCGGATCGTCGTCGAAGCCCGTAAGCTCCATGATCCAGCGGTGCAGGTCGGTGAAGCGCACATACTGCGGATCGACTTCCGGGTGCGTGTCCGTCAATGCCATCGCGATATCCTGCGTATCGGTCCATTTCATGGCTGCCCGCTCCTCTTTTGTCTCAGTGGTTTTCCTTCGCATGATTGATCGAGTAACGCGGGATCTCGATCACCAGGTCGCCTTCTTCCGGCACGATGGTCTGACACGACAAACGCGAAGTCGGTTCGAGACCCCACGCCTTGTCGAGCAGGTCGTCCTCGGCGTCGTCGGACGGTTCGAGCGTGTTGAAGCCTTCGCGCACGATCACGTGACAGGTCGTGCACGCGCAAGACTGCTCACACGCATGCTCGATCTCGATCCCATGTTCGAGCAGCGTGCTGCACACGCTCTCGCCCGGTTTCGCCTCGATTACCGAGCCTTCCGGGCACAGTTCGGCATGGGGCAGCACCACGATTTGAGGCATTGTGAATTCCGTTTCCAATAGCGTTGGTACCGGGCGCTGTGCCCCGTCTCAGACGGCGGCCTGCGTCCATTCTACTGGCGCGCTGCGATTTTCCACATCGGGAAAGCACGCACGCGCCACTTCATTCATGTTTCATACATGCCCGATCGGCTCGCGCTTCACGGGCTTTATTTCAACGGCCTTCAGCCGATTTCGTCGAGCCGCTTGCCCGCCAGCGCCCGCTTGATGCCCTTGTTCATGCGGCGCGCGGCGAAATCGTCGGTGCCTTCTGACAGCGCCTTCGTCGCCGCCTCGATCGCGTTCGCATCCTCGCCCTGCGTAATCGTGCGCAACGCATCGATCAGGACGTCGAGCCGCTGGCGCTCGTCGGCGTCGAGCAGTTCGCCGTCGGTGGCGAGCGCCGCCACGGTCGCCTCGACGATGCGTTCGGCTTCCACCTGCGCCTCGCGCAGCGCACGCGCGCGCATGTCGACTTCGGCGGTCTTGAAGCTGTCTTCGAGCATCCTGGCGATGTCGTCGTCGGCGAGGCCGTAGGACGGCTTCACCACCACCGATGCCTCCACGCCCGAATGCTGCTCGCGCGCGAACACCGAAAGCAGGCCGTCCGCATCGACCTGATAGGTCACGCGGATACGCGCCGCGCCCGCCGCCATCGGCGGAATGCCGCGCAGCTCGAACCGTGCGAGCGAGCGGCAGTCGGCAACGAGCTCGCGCTCGCCCTGGACGACGTGAATCGCCATCGCCGTCTGGCCGTCCTTGAACGTCGTGAAGTCCTGCCCGCGCGCGACCGGAATGGTCGAGTTGCGCGGGATGATCTTCTCGACGAGGCCGCCCATCGTCTCCACGCCGAGCGACAGCGGGATCACGTCGAGCAGCAGCCAGTCTTCCTCGCGCCCGCGGTTGCCCGCGAGCAGGTCGGCCTGAATCGCCGCGCCGAGCGCGACGACCTGGTCGGGATCGAGATTCGTGAGCGGCGGCTGGCCGAAGAACTGCTCGACCGCGCGGCGGATCACCGGCATGCGCGTCGCGCCGCCCACCAGCACCACGCCCTTCACGTCCTTCGGCGTGACCTTCGCGTCGCGCAGCGCCTTTCGCGTCGGCGTGAGCGTGCGTTGCACGAGCATTTGCGTGAGCGCTTCGAAACGCGGTTCGTCGATCGTCAGCGCGATCTGCTTGCCGCTCGACAGCGTGACGTCGATGCGCGCCTCGGGCGCCGACGAGAGCGCTTCCTTGGCGTCGCGCACGCGATCGAGCATGAAGCGCACGTCTTCGGGCGCGAGCGTGGCCGCGTCGACGCCGGCCTGCTCCAGCACGTAAGCGAACAGCGCCTGATCGAAGTCGTCGCCGCCGAGCGCCGAATCGCCGCCCGCCGCGAGCACTTCGAAGACGCCCTTCGTGAGCTTGAGGATCGACAGATCGAACGTGCCGCCGCCGAGGTCGTAGACCGCGTAGAGGCCTTCCGAGCCGTTGTCGAGGCCGTAGGCAATCGCCGCCGCCGTCGGTTCGTTCAGGAGGCGCAGGACGTTCAGTCCGGCCAGACGCGCGGCATCCTTCGTCGCCTGGCGCTGCGCCTCGTCGAAATACGCGGGCACCGTGATGACCGCGCCCACGAGGTCGTCGCCGAGCGTGTCTTCGGCGCGCTGGCGCAGCGTCGCGAGGATTTCGGCCGAGACTTCGACGGGGCTCTTCACGCCGTCGACGGTCTGGATCTGCACCATGCCCGGCGCGTCGACGAATTCATACGGGGCGTTCACGGCGCCTTCGACATCGGCCTTGCCGCGACCCATGAACCGCTTGACCGAGACGATCGTGTTGCGCGGATCGCTCGCGGCTTCCGCCTTCGCCGTGCGGCCGATGCGGCGGCCGCCGTTCGCGAGATAGCGGACCACGGAGGGCAGCAGCACGTGGCCGGCCTCGTCGGGCAGCACGTCGGGCACGCCGCTGCGCACCGCGGCGACCAGCGAGTTCGTCGTGCCGAGGTCGATGCCGACCGCGAGTCGCCGTTGATGCGGCGCCGGCGCCATGCCGGGTTCGGAGATTTGAAGTAATGCCATCTGTGTGATCTTTTGCTGGCCTCGCGGCCCTTCTAATCCGTGTTTTACTTCCTGCCCGCCGCACTAGCCCCGTCAGCCGGCCCCTGCACATTCAACCTTCGAGTCGCTCGATCTGCACGTCGATCTCGTGCAGCACGCGCTCGATGAACATCAACTGGCGCACCGCTTCCGCCGCCGGCTGGTTCGCGCCGCTGTCGAGCAGCGCCACCAGCTTCGCGACGCGCACGCGCTCGTCGTCGCGCAGTTCGGCCGCGAGCGCATCGAGCGCATCGACGTTCTTCGCGCGGTAGGCGTCCTCGATCGCTTCGCGCCACTCCATCTGCTGCATGAGGAACGCGGGCTCCATCGCCGTGTTGCTCTCGATGCCGACGTCGATGCCGCGCAGATGCAGCAGATACTTCGCGCGCTTGAGCGGGTCGCGCAGCGTCTGGTACGCCTCGTTCGTGCGCGTGGCCCACTGCATCGCGATGCGCTTTTGCGCGTCGCCGGCCGCGGCGAAGCGGTCGGGGTGCACCTGCGCCTGCACGGTGCGGTAGGCGTGGTCGAGCGTGGCCGCGTCGATCGTGAATTGCTCGGGCAGGCCGAACAGAACGAAATGGCTATCGGAGAGCGAAGAAAGCGAGGTCATCGAAAAATGCCGCCCCGGTGGGGCTTCGTCGGCTTCGTCCGCATGTGCGGCGCGCATGCCATTAAAAGTCAAAAAGGCGGCCTGTGCCGCCTTTTTCCCGCATCGGGCGGGCTCAAATACGGAAGGACTCGCCGCAGCCGCACTCGTCCTTCACGTTCGGATTATTGAATCTGAAACCTTCGTTGAGCCCGTCGCGCACGAAGTCGAGCTCCGTGCCGTCGATGTACGCAAGACTCTTCGGATCGACGATGACCTTGACGCCATGGCACTCGAACACGCTGTCTTCGGGTGCCAGATCATCCACGTACTCAAGCTTGTACGCAAGACCCGAACAGCCCGTCGTGCGCACGCCAAGGCGCAGGCCCACGCCCTTGCCACGCCGCACCAGGTACCTTTCCACCTGCTGTGCTGCCTTTTCCGTCAACGTAATTGCCATAGCGTTCTTGCAGCGCCCTCGAGCCGTGCGGACCGGAAGTCGTCCCTTCAAGCCGTAGCGCAACCCTTGCCTGCATTCAAAGTCGTTAGCGTCGCAGCGGATCGACTGCCGTCCGCTGCACTCCTGAATCGTGTTCTGCGTGAAGCGCGGTCTCAGGCCGCGCTTGCGTCCGCCTGCTCCGTGTGGCGCTGGCGATAGTCGGCGACCGCTGCCTTGATCGCGTCTTCCGCGAGAATCGAGCAGTGGATCTTGACCGGCGGCAACGCGAGTTCTTCCGCGATGTGCGTGTTCTTGATCGCGAGCGCCTGATCGAGCGTCTTGCCCTTGACCCACTCGGTTACGAGCGAGCTAGACGCGATCGCCGAGCCGCAGCCGTAGGTCTTGAACTTCGCGTCTTCGATCACGCCGTCCGCGCCCACGCGAATCTGCAGCTTCATCACGTCGCCGCAGGCCGGTGCGCCGACCATTCCGGTGCCCACTGTGTCGTCGTCCTTCGCGAACGAGCCGACGTTACGCGGGTTTTCGTAGTGGTCCAGAACCTTTTCGCTATATGCCATGATCACACTCCTTCAATTCGTCGGCCGCGCTGCACGCGTTTTATCGCAGTTGCGCTGCGGCCTTGTCAGGTTACGTCCGCGCGTTCAGTGCGCGGCCCACTGGATTTTCGACAGATCGATACCGTCCTGATGCATCTCCCACAATGGCGACAGTTCGCGCAGCTTGGCGATCTTCGTCTTCAGCAGGTTGATCACGTAATCGACATCCTCTTCGGTGGTGAAGCGGCCCACGGTGAAACGAATCGAGCTGTGAGCCAGTTCGTCGTTGCGGCCGAGCGCGCGCAGCACATACGACGGTTCCAGCGACGCCGACGTGCAGGCCGAGCCCGACGACACCGCCACGTCCTTCACCGCCATGATCAGCGACTCGCCTTCGACGAAATTGAAGCTGATGTTCAGGTTGTGCGGGACACGCCGTTCCATGTCGCCGTTCACGTAGGTTTCTTCGATTGCCTGCAGGCCGCGCAGCAGCTTGTCGCGCAGCATGCGCACGCGCTCGTTTTCCGTCGCCATTTCTTCGCGTGCGATACGGAACGCTTCGCCCATACCGACGATCTGGTGCGTGGCGAGCGTGCCCGAGCGCATGCCGCGCTCGTGGCCGCCGCCGTGCATCTGCGCTTCGATGCGCACGCGCGGCTTGCGGCGCACGTACAGCGCGCCGATGCCCTTCGGGCCGTAGGTCTTGTGCGCCGAGAACGACATCAGGTCGACCTTGAGCTTTTGCAGGTCGATGGGCGCCTTGCCCGTCGATTGCGCGGCGTCGACGTGGAAAATAATGCCCTTCTCGCGGCAGATCTCGCCGATCGTCTCGATGTCCTGGATCACGCCGATCTCGTTGTTCACGTGCATGACGGAAACGAGGATCGTGTCGGGACGCAGCGCGGCCTTGAACGCTTCGAGGTCGATCAGGCCGTTGTCGCGCACGCTCAGATACGTGAGTTCAAAGCCTTCGCGTTCGAGTTCGCGGCAGGTGTCGAGCACGGCCTTGTGCTCGGTCTTCACCGTGATGATGTGCTTGCCCTTGCTCTTGTAGAAGTGTGCGGCGCCCTTGAGTGCGAGGTTGTCCGACTCGGTTGCACCGGACGTCCAGATGATTTCGCGCGGATCGGCGTTGACGAGCGCGGCGACCTGTTCGCGCGCTTCCTCGACCGCACGCTCCGCGGCCCAGCCGTAAGCATGGCTGCGCGAAGCCGGATTGCCGAACTGCTCGCGCAAATACGGGATCATCTTGTCCACCACGCGCGGATCGACAGGCGTCGTCGCGCTGTAGTCCATGTAAATGGGCAGGTGGGGAATGTCGTTATTCATCAATTGCTCCGGGGAATCTGTGTGCTGCTTTTATATAGTGCGCCAGCCGTCGTCACGCTTCAGGAGCCGGCCATGTTGAATATCGAGTTCGGCCCGAGAGGCATGGCGCGCAACGGCTCGACCGCCGGAGTATCCGTGCGGCGGTCGCGCAGCACAGCCGGCGCGACACCTTCGCGGGAGCGTTGCTTGTCGACAAGATCCTTGAGCGACACCGAATCGAGGTACTCGACCATCTTCTGGTTCAGCGTCGACCACAGTTCATGCGTCATGCAGTGGCCGTCGTGCGCCTTGGTGCCCTCGCACGAGCCCTTGCCGCCGCACTGGGTGGCGTCGAGCGGCTCGTCGACGGCAATGATGATGTCCGCGACCGTGACATCCTCCGCACGACGCGCGAGATTGTAGCCGCCGCCCGGCCCGCGGACCGATTCGACGATCTCGTGCCGGCGCAGTTTGCCGAAAAGCTGCTCGAGGTAGGACAGTGAAATGTGCTGCCGCTGGCTGATGCCGGCGAGCGTCACCGGGCCCTGCTCCTGGCGCAGCGCCAGGTCAATCATCGCCGTGACGGCGAAACGGCCTTTAGTGGTGAGTCTCATGATGTGGGAAAACCGCGATGCCTGACAATTTTGGTCAAGTATAAATACATGAGCAAATTAGTCAAGTATCCGCACCGCCATTTGGGTTATTCGCCATGCAGTTAATAGCCCAAAACGGCCCAAATCGCGCAACGGGGGATTTCTCTGTCATGGCGGGCCGGCGCTAGTCGACGAGCCGGGTGCGCAGCGCGGCCAGGAGGCCCGCACAGGCCGTTTCGCACTGATCGAGCACCGTTTCGAAGCCGGCATCGCCGCCGAAATAGGGATCCGCGACTACGCGCGCATCAAGCTGCGGCGCGAATTCCATCAGCAGACGGACCTTTTTGCGCGCCTGCGCCGGACACACGTCCTCCAGCGCACTCAGGTTCGCGTCGTCCATCGCGAGGACGAAATCGAAACGCTGGAAATCGGCCGCTTCTATCTGACGCGCGCGCAGCGGCGCCAGATCGTATCCGCGCCGGCCTCCGGCGCGCTGGGCGCGCGCGTCGGGCGCCTCGCCGATGTGCCAGTCTCCGGTGCCCGCCGAATCGACGTCGATGCGCTCCGTGAGCCCCGCCTCCTCGACCAGATGCCGCATCACGGCCTCAGCGGTGGGCGAGCGGCAGATGTTGCCGAGGCAAACGAAACAAACGGAAACCTTTTTCATCGTATCGAAGCGCAGCGCGAATGAGAGCAATTCGAGGCAAACCCAAGGCCAACCCAAGGCCAACCCAAGGCCAACTCGCGATTATACAAAGAAGACGGATACCCGATCCGAGGGCTACGGCCGCAACGCCGCGCCGGTGCGCACGACTGCAACCGATTCGGCCCCATCACTGCTGACGTAGCCATACGACACGGCACGCGAAAGTTCGGCGCTCAGTTGGCTCACGGCGAGCGGCGTCTGCTGTTGGGCCGCTTGCCATGCGTGAATCCATGCGATTGCCACGAACGGCACGATGACGGCCAGTGGCCAGTACGCCGATATTTTCTTTCTCATGATGCGGATCTCTCCCGGCTGGGCGATCAGCGCAGGACGCACTATCGCCAGCCGAAATAGTATAGATTTCCGCAATCATGAAAAACCGGCTCGCGCCGAACACACTGTTTCCTCCAACTACACAGTGCGCCCGGGAAGCCTGGGCACGCCTGCTCAGCTCGCGTTCGATCGGCGGCCAGTCGTATCGAGATGGGTGTGCCGTGCAGCGTACAGTTCGCGGAACGTCCGACCGACCGGCGCCGGCATGTCGCGGCCATCGGTCCAGCCGTGCGCGAACGGCAGCTTGCGGATCAGCCGCGCCTGCCCGCCCATGCGCTCCAGCACGCGCACGCCAAGCTTCGTCAAGAGCGCGTACGCCCGCGGATGCAGCGCCAGCCAGCCCCAGAGCGCCAGCGCCGCGCGCTCGCGCCACGGCCGCAGGTGCCGCTCCACCTGTTTCTCGCGCAGCTTGCGCAGCAGGTCGGAGATGGGAATCCCGACCGGGCAGACGCTGTTGCATTCGCCGCACAGCGTGGCGGCCTGCGGCAGATCGAGCGCCTGGTCGACGCCGACGTAGCTCGGCGTCAGCACCGAGCCCATCGGCCCCGGATAGACCCAGCCGTAAGCGTGCCCGCCCACCTTCTGATAGACCGGGCAGTGATTCATGCACGCGCCGCAGCGGATACAGCGCAGCATCTCCTGGAATTCCCCGCCGATCAGCCCGGTGCGGCCGCCGTCGACGAGCACGACGTACATATGCTCCGGACCGTCCTGGTCGTCCTTGCCGCGCGGCCCGGTCAGCAAGGAAAAGTAGTTCGAGATCGCCTGCCCGGTTGCCGAGCGCGGCAACAGACGCATGGCCGTCGCCAGATCCTCGAGCGTCGGCAGCACTTTTTCGATGCCGGTCACCGCGACGTGCACGCGCGGCATCACCGTGCACATGCCCTCGTTGCCCTCGTTCGTGACGAGCACGACCGAGCCCGTCTGCGCGATAAGAAAGTTGCCGCCCGTCACGCCCATGTCCGCCGAGAGGAAATGCGGGCGCAGCATCTCGCGCGCCTCGCGCGTCATGTCGGGGATTTCGGTGAGGCGCGGCTTGTGGTGCGTCTTCGCGAAGAGATCGGCGATCTCGTCCTTGTCCTTGTGGACGACCGGCGCAATGATGTGGCTCGGCGGCTCGTTGCCGTTGATCTGGAGAATGTACTCGCCGAGATCGGTCTCGACCGACTGGACACCCATCTCTTCGAGCACCGTGTTCAGCCGCATCTCCTCGGACACCATCGACTTCGTCTTGATGACCTTGCGCACGTTGTGCCGGCGCGCGATATCGGCGACGAGCTTCGCCGCATCGCGTGCCGTCTCGGCATAGAGCACCGTGACACCGCGGCGCGTCGCCTCGGTCTCGAACTGCTCCAGCCAGACATCGAGATTGTCCAGCGCACGGTTGCGGCGCGCCTTGAGCGCCGTGCGCGTCGCCTCGAAGTCGATGGCGGTGATCGCCTGCGCGCGCGCCGACACGAACTTCGTCGAGAGTTTTGTGAGGTTCTGCTGGAGACGCTGGTCAGCGAGCTTCTGACCGGCGCGCGCCTTGAAGTGCATCGACTGGACTTGCATGGGCTGGGATCCTGGCGGTGGAGCGGGACGGAAGCGGCGGAAGCGAACGAAGCGATCGGCGGCGCGTCAGGCGTCGCCCGCCAGCACCTGGGCGACGTGCAGCACGCGCGTCGCGCTGTCGCCGGTGCGGCGCAAGCGCCCTTCGATGTTGAGCATGCAGCCGAGGTCGCCGAGCACCACCGCGCCCGTGCCGCTCGCTTGCACGTTCGCGCACTTTTCGTCGGCGATGGCGGTCGAGATCGCTCCGTACTTCACCGCAAAGGTCCCGCCAAAGCCGCAGCAGTGCTCGCAACCCGTCATCTCGCGCACTTCGACGCCGCGTTGCGCGAGCAGCGCGCGCGGCTGCTCCTTCACGCCGAGCTCGCGCAGGCCGGAGCAGCAATCGTGATACGTGACCGGCCCGGCGAATTCGCCCGCCGGCAGCGACACTTTCACGACGTTGACGAGGAAATCGGTCAGTTCGTAGACCCGCTCGCGCAGCTTGCCGTAGCGGCCCATGAGTTCGGGGTCGTCGCGAAACAGGTCGCCGTAATGCACGCGGATCATGCCGCCGCACGAACCCGACGGCACCACCACGTAGTCGAACTGCTCGAATTCGCGCAGCGTTTTTTCCGCGAGATCGCGTGCGAGCGCGCGCTCGCCGGAGTTGTACGCGGGCTGTCCGCAGCAGGTCTGGGCAGGCGGCACGATCACTTCGCAGCCGGCCTGCTCCAGGAGCTTGAGCGCCGAAAACCCGATCTCGGGACGCATCGTGTCGATCAGACAGGTGACGAACAAACCGACTCGCATGGAAGCTCCTCCGTTAAACCGTCCCCGATTATCCGACGTTTCGCGCACATGACCAACGCGTCATTTCCCGAGGTCCGGGGTGATGCGTTGCAGCGCGTATGTCGGATGGACGCTGTCTTTTTTCACAATACGATATACAATGCCCTCTCCGCTTCACGCGACTACCGAATACGAACTATGAGCGAAAGTGGCAACACGCCCGATCAGAAGACCTCCATTCAGGTAATCGAGCGGATGATGCGCCTGCTCGACGCGCTCGCCTCGCACAGCGACCCGGTCAGCCTCAAGGAGCTCGCAAAGCGCACGGAACTCCATCCGTCCACCGCGCACCGCATCCTCAACGACATGGTGAGCTGCCGGCTCGTCGACCGTTCCGACCCCGGCACCTATCGGCTCGGCATGCGCCTGCTCGAACTCGGCAATCTCGTCAAGGCGCGTCTATCGGTACGCGACGCCGCCCTCATGCCCATGCGCGAACTGCATCGCCTCACCGGCCAGACGGTCAACCTGTCGGTGCGCCAGGGCGACGAGATCGTCTATATCGAGCGCGCCTACTCGGAGCGCTCGGGCATGCAGGTGGTGCGGGCAATCGGTGGGCGCGCGCCGCTGCATCTCACGTCAGTCGGCAAGCTCTTTCTCGCCGCCGACGAAGCGAACCGCGTGCGCGCCTACGCCACGCGTACCGGCCTCTCGGGCCACACGCGCAACAGCATCACCGACCTGAGCCGCCTCGAGCGCGAACTCGCGTACGTGCGTCAGCAGTCATGCGCGCGCGACAACGAGGAGCTGGAACTGGGCGTGCGCTGCATCGCAGCCGGCATCTACGACGATACCGGCAAGCTGGTTGCGGGGCTCTCACTGTCGGCGCCCGCCGACCGTCTGCAGGACTCGTGGCTCGGTCAGCTCAGCAAGACCGCGCTCGTCATTTCCGAATCGCTCGGTTACCGTCCCGAGCCCGCCGACGGCAGCCCGCAGCCCGCGTAAGCACGATTTTGTGCGGCTTTGCGCGGCTTTCCGAATACCGGCCAGACAAAGAAAAAGCCCTGCAATTGCAGGGCTTTTCGCTTTGGCACACTGTCTCTACGATCAGGTTCCCGCGCCGCTCGCGTCCGCGCTCGTGATGTGCGGCTGCTGATCGGCGCCGCCGTTGTCAAGCCATGCGCGCACGCGCACCGCGTCGGCAAAGCGCGAGTATTTGCCGCTCGAATCGAGCAGCACCATGATCACCGGACGGTTGTGAATCGTCGCCTGCATGACGAGGCACTCGCCCGCTTCGTTGATGAACCCGGTCTTCTGCAGGCCGATGTCCCACGACGAATTGGCACTGCGGATCAGCGCGTTCGTGCTGTTGTAGGCGATGTTGCGCTTGCCCGTGAACACTTCGTAGCTGTGGTCCGTCGAGAACTTGCGGATCAGCGGATATTGATACGCCGCGTTGACCATCTTCGCGAGATCGCGCCCGCTCGACACGTTCTGGCTGGACAGGCCCGTCGAATTCTCGAAGTGCGTATCGGTCATGCCGAGCTGCTTCGCCTTCGCGTTCATCGCCGCGATAAACGCCGGGCGGCCACCCGGGTAGTAGCGCGAGAGCGCGGCCGCAGCGCGGTTCTCCGACGCCATCAGCGCGATGTGCAGCATGTCCTCGCGCGAGAGCACCGAGCCCACCGAGAGGCGCGAACCGGTGTTCTTCTCGAAGTCGCGATCCTGGTCGGTCACTTCGATCTGCTCGGTGAGCGATTCCTTCGAGTCGAGCACGACCATCGCGGTCATCAGCTTCGAAATCGAGGCGATCGGCACGACGGAATGCGAATTCTTGTCGAAGAGCGGCTCAAGCGTGTTCTGGTCGACCACGTAGGCAACGCCCGAGCGCAGCATCAGCGCGTCGCCCGATTCGTGCAGGCCGAATGCCTGGCTGTTGCGCGGCTCGAACGCGACGCGGCGCACCGCCGTGTGGTGGTGACCGTTCATCCGGTAGCTCACGCGCCGTTTCTTCACAACCGGGCGTGCATCGTGCTCGGTGGCCGCGGCAGTGCGCGTGGCTTTCGCCGGAGTCTGCGAGACCTTCGCCGGCGCCGGCGCGGCTTTTGCCGGAGTCTGCGAGGCCTCGGCAGGCGCCGCCTTCGTGACCTTGCGAGTGGCCTTTTTCGCCTTTTTCGCCTTCGTCGTCTTGGCCGGGGCTGCATCTTGCGTTGCAGCGAAGGCGTTAACGGGCGCGGCGAACGTCGCACTGATGGCTACGGAGACAGCCACCGACAGCGCGGTGCTGAGCAACGCACCGTGCATCAGTCTGAACGACAGGGGTTTGTCGGATTTCATTGGTGTTCTGGATGGAGCGGCGGGACTTTCGCCAAGTGTAGTAAAACCACGAAAAATTCGCAAATTGAAGCACTTACCGGCGCTCATTAAACCGAAGTATGACCTCCGATTGAAGCAGTCGACAGGCTCCAGATATCCGATGGAAATCAGCAATCGAGACGCTCGGCCCTCCCCTCCGACACGGCACCGCATTCGTCTGCATGACGTTTACGGCACAAGCAGGGCCAAACTTGATGCTGGGGAAAATACCGGGGAACGAACGCGTCCACAGTGCGCATTCGACTGCGATGGCTCTTTAACGTTCCATCTCGAATTTAGTGGACGCAACTCATGCAATCCCGTATCTGCCCGTAGTAATTCTGACATGTGCATCGGATAGAGCAAGTGCATCTTGCCAGATACAGTGCGGCTTTGCCTTGAGCGAGCAACAGGATTACCGCCCAAGTCTCGCGAAGCGCAGCGATACAGCCCTAATCACGCTGCATAAGTAGTTGTTTAATAAGAGAGTATGCGCATTGTGCGACGCACAAATAATCCTTGACTTTCTGACGGGCCATCCTAAAATCATTGTCAATGCTGCGACGCACAAAGTGCGCGGCAGAGTCCCCGAAGTCTTGCCATTTACTTACACGGACCGCATCAGACGGCCCGTCATCCATCCAGGAGCGTAAACATGAGTCTGCTGACCCCTGAGCAATTCGCCGCTGCCCAGAAGGCCAATCTCGAAACCCTCTTCGGTTTGACCGGCAAGGCTTTCGAGGGCGTGGAAAAAATCGTCGAATTGAATCTTCAGGCTGTCCGCTCGAATCTCGCGGAATCGCAGGAGCACGCACAACGCGCGCTGTCGGCCAAGGACGCGCAGGAGTTCCTCGCCCTGCAAACGAGCTACGCCCAGCCGTTGACCGAGAAGCTGCTCTCGTACGGCCGTCACGTGTATGAGATCGCGTCGGCTACGCAAGCCGAATTCGCGAAGGTCGCCGAAGCGCACTATGAAGAGCAGAGCCGCAAGGTGCAGTCGCTCGTCGACAACGTCGCGAAGAACGCACCGGCCGGTTCGGAAACGGCCGTCGCCGTGATCAAGTCGGCGATCAACGCCGCGAACACGACGTACGAAACGGTTCAGAAGGCCACGAAGCAAGCGGTCGAAATGGCCGAAAGCAACTTCAACGCCGCCACGGCTGCGGCGAGCAAGGCTGCTGCACAAGCTTCGCGTTCGGCTGCCGCTACGGCCAAGAAGCCTGCCTGATACCTCGCACCTCGCTGGTACGCGGCGCCTGGCGCGGAAGGTACAAGGGAGCGCAAGCGACGTGACGCTCCCGTCGCGCCTGAATCGACGCTCCGGCATGCCCGAACGGTGTGCCGCTTGCCCGGTCTGTCCTGACCGGGAATTTTTTCTCTCCGGCCTGTACCGCTGAATCCATGAAAAACGGCGCACCCCTCGCGGGGTGCGCCGTTTCTGTTTGCCTGAAGCGAACACCGCGCTTCAGGTCGCTTACTTCTTCTTTTGCGGCGGCAAATCCGTGCAAACGCCTTCGTACAGTTCGGCGGCCATGCCGATCGATTCGCCGAGCGTCGGGTGCGGGTGAATCGTCCTGCCGATATCGGTTGCGTCTGCACCCATCTCGACCGCAAGACAGACCTCGCTGATGAGGTCGCCCGCGTTCAGGCCGACGATGCCGCCGCCGATCACGCGATGCGTCTCTTCGTCGAAGATCAGCTTCGTAAAGCCCTCGTCGCGGCCGTTGGCGATCGCGCGGCCCGATGCGGCCCACGGGAACACCGCCTTGCCGTACTTGATGCCCTCGGCCTTGCACTGGTCTTCGGTCTTGCCGGCCCACGCCACTTCCGGATCGGTATAGGCCACCGAAGGAATCTGCAGCGCGTCGAAGTACGCCTTCTCGCCGTGCGCCGCCTCGGCCGCCACGTGGCCTTCATGCACGGCCTTGTGCGCGAGCATCGGCTGGCCGATCACGTCGCCGATCGCGAAGATGTGCGGCACGTTGGTGCGCATCTGCTTGTCGACGTCGATGAAGCCACGCTCGGTCACCGCGACACCGGCCTTGTCCGCGCCGATCCTCTTGCCATTGGGCGAACGGCCCACGGCAACCAGCACGAGATCGTAGCGCTGCGCGCCACCCGCGGGCGCCTGCTCGCCTTCGAACGTGACGTAAATGCCGTCTTCCTTCGCTTCGGCCTTCGTCGTCTTCGTCTTGAGCATGACGTTCGCGAAGCGCTTCGCGTTGTACTTTTCCCAGACCTTCACGAGATCGCGGTCCGCACCGGCCATCAGGCCGTCGAGCATTTCCACGACATCGATCTGCGCGCCGAGCGTCGAATAGACCGTCGCCATTTCGAGGCCGATAATGCCACCGCCGATCACCAGCATTTTCTGCGGGATCTGGCGCAGTTCGAGCGCGCCGGTCGAATCGACCACACGCGGGTCTTCAGGCATGAACGGCAGCTTCACGGCCTGTGAACCGGCGGCGATGATCGCCTGGGCGAACTTCACGACCTTCTTGCCGCCCTCGCCCACCACTTCCATATGGTGCGGATCGACGAAGGTGCCGACGCCGGTCACGACCTCGACCTTGCGCAGCTTCGCCATGCCGGCGAGACCGCTCGTGAGCTTCTTGACGACGCCCGACTTGAAGTCGCGCAGCTTGTCGAGATCGACTTGCGGCTTGCCGAACGTGATGCCGTGCGCGGCCAGTGCTTCGGCCTCCTCGACAACCAGCGCGGTGTGCAGCAGCGCCTTCGACGGAATGCAGCCGACGTTCAGGCACACGCCGCCGAGCGTCGAATAACGCTCGACGAGCACGGTCTTCATGCCGAGATCGGCCGAGCGGAACGCAGCCGAGTAGCCGCCGGGGCCTGCGCCCAGCACGAGCATGTCGCACTCGATATCGACGGCGCCGCTATAGCTGCCGGCCTGCGGCGCGGGCGCTGCGGCCTGCGGCGCCGGTGCAGGTGCCGCGGCCTTGGACGCTTCGGCCTTCGGTGCCGGTGCGCTTGCCGGTGCGGCGGCAGCCGCCGCCGCCGACACTTCGACCAGCGCGATCACGGTGCCCTGCGCAACCTTGTCGCCCGGCTTGAGCTTCACTTCCTTGACGGTGCCCGCAACATCGCTCGGCACTTCCATCGTGGCCTTGTCCGATTCGAGCGCGAGCAGCGCCTGTTCTTTTTCGATGACGTCGCCGGCCTTGATGTTGACCTCGATGACATCGACCTCCTTGAAGTCACCGATGTCCGGCACTTTCACTTCGACGAGACTCATGGTGTCCCCTTGTCAACCGGAGCCGGCGCCGAGGCGCGGACTCCGGTCCCATGCAATAAGGTTGCTGTGGAGCGATCGCCCGCCGCCGCGCGGCGGCGGGCGCCGATCAGAGAATGACGCGGCGGAAATCGCCGAGAATCGAAGCGAGATACGCATTGAAGCGCGCCGCTTCGGCCCCGTCGATCACGCGGTGGTCGTATGAGAGCGACAGCGGCAGCGTGAGACGCGGCACGAACATCTCGCCGTCCCACACCGGCTTCATCTGGCCGCGCGACAACCCGAGGATCGCCACTTCCGGCGCATTGATGATCGGCGTGAAGTGCGTGCCGCCGATACCGCCGAGCGACGAGATCGAGAAGCAGCCGCCCTGCATCTGTTCGGGCTTGAGCTTGCCTTCGCGCGCGAGCTTCGACAGCTCGGCCATTTCCTTAGCGATGTCGACGAGTCCCTTCTTGTCCGCGTCGCGGATCACCGGAACGACGAGGCCGTTCGGCGTGTCGGCGGCGAAACCCACGTGGTAGTACTGCTTGAAGACGAGATTGTCGCCGTCGAGGCTGGCATTGAAGGTCGGGAACTTCTTCAGTGCCGCGACGCAGGCCTTGATGACGAAGGCGAGCATCGTGAACTTCACGCCCGCCTTCTCGTTTTCCTTGTTCAGTTGCACGCGCAACGCTTCGAGGTCGGTGATGTCCGCTTCGTCGTTGTTCGTGACGTGCGGAATCATGACCCAGTTGCGATGCAGGTTCGCGCCCGAGATCTTCTTGATGCGCGACAGCGGCTTCGGATCGACCGGACCGAACTTCGTGAAATCGATCTTCGGCCACGGCAGCAGATTCAGTTCTCCGCCCGTGCCGCCAGCCGGTGCAGCCGCGCCGGCGGGCGCTGCCAGCGCACCCGTCATCACGCCCTTCACAAATGCGGTGATGTCGTCCTGGGTGATACGGCCCTTCGGGCCCGTGCCCGCGACGCGGGCAACGTCGACGCCCAGTTCGCGCGCGAACTTGCGCACGGACGGCGATGCGTGGCTCGAACGGCGCGTGCCGTCGCCTGCCGGCATGATCGGCGCCTGCGCGAGCGCCGACGGGGCGGCGGGCGCGGGTTGTGCCGCTGCGGGCGCCGGGGCGTCCGACGGCACTTCGACCGGATGCTTCGGCGCGGGCGCGGCAGCGCTCGCGGCTGCACCTTCGGCCTCGATCACGAAGATTTCGGTGCCTTCGGAAACCGTGTCGCCGACCTTGACCAGGATGGCCTTGACGACGCCGGCTGCCGGGCTCGGCACGTCCATGGTCGCCTTGTCCGACTCCAGCGTGACGAGCGACTGCTCCTTCTCGACGCGCTCGCCGATCTTCACGGCGATTTCGATGACGGGCACGTTCTTGTAGTCGCCGATATCGGGGACCTTCACCGACTGCACGCCACCACCTGCGGCTGCGGGCGCGGCCTGCTGTGCGGGTGCGGCAGCGGGTGCCGCAGCCGGTGCGCTCGCAACGTTCTTCTCTGCGGCAGCGGCAGGTGCAGCAGGTGCAGCAGGTGCAGCAGGTGCAGCAGGTGCGGCAGCGGGTGCGGCGGCAGCGCCGTCCAGCACGAGCACGAGCGTGCCTTCGGACACGTTGTCGCCCACCTTGAGCTTCACTTCCTTGACCGTGCCCGACGCGGGGCTCGGCACGTCCATGGTGGCCTTGTCCGACTCCAGCGTGACGAGCGACTGCTCTTTTTCGACGGTATCGCCCGCCTTGACCAGCACCTCGATCACAGGAATGTCCTTGTAATCGCCGATGTCCGGCACTTTTACTTCGATCGCTTGACTCATTGTTGTGTCTCCGGGGCTGCATGCGCGCCGCGCCCGCTTTAGGCGGGCGCAGCGCACATGCGACGCACAGGGGTGATGCGTTAGACGGTCATCGGGTTGGGTTTGGACGGATCGAGGTTGTACTTCGCAAGGGCGTCAGCGACGACCTTGCGCTCGATCTTGCCTTCGTCCGCGAGCGCGTTGAGCGCCGCAACCGTCGTCCAGTAACGATCGATTTCGAAGAAATGACGCAGCTTGGCGCGCGTGTCCGAGCGGCCGAAACCGTCGGTGCCGAGCACCGTGAACTTGCGCGGAACAAGGCCGCGGATCTGGTCGACGAGCGCACGCACATAGTCGGTCGATGCGATCACCGGACCTTGCGTGTCCTTGAGCAGCTTCTCGACGTGCGATTCGCGACGCGGCTCGGCCGGATGCAGCAGGTTCCAGCGCTCCACTTCGTGGCCTTCGCGCGCGAGCTGCGTGAAGCTCGGCACGCTCCAGAGGTCGGCTTCGACGCCCCAGTCGTTCTTCAGCAGGTCGGCGGCGGCGATCACTTCGTTGAAGATCGTGCCCGCGCCCATCAGCTGCACGCGCGGCGCCGTGGCGCTTTCGGCGCCCTTGCGGAACGAGTACATGCCCTTGATGATGTCGGCCGCCACGTGCTCGCCCTGCGGCATCGCCGGGTGCTCGTAGTTCTCGTTCATCAGGGTGACGTAATAGAACACGTCTTCCTGTTCCTGGATCATGCGGCGCAGACCGTCTTGCATGATGACCGCGACTTCATAGCTGAACGTCGGGTCGTAGCTCACGCAGTTCGGCACCGACGCGGCCCACATGAGCGAGTGGCCGTCTTCGTGCTGCAGGCCTTCGCCGTTGAGGGTCGTGCGGCCAGCCGTGCCGCCCATCAGGAAGCCGCGCGAACGCATGTCGCCCGCGGCCCACGCCAGATCGCCGATGCGCTGGAAGCCGAACATCGAATAGAAGGCGTAGAACGGCACCATGATCTCGCCGTGCGTCGAGTACGACGTCGCCGCTGCGATCCAGTCCGCCATGCCGCCCGCTTCGTTGATGCCTTCCTGCAGGATCTGGCCGGTCTGCGATTCCTTGTAGAACATCAGCTGGTCGGAATCTTCCGGCACGTACTTCTGGCCTTCCTGATTCCAGATGCCGATCTGGCGGAACAGACCTTCCATGCCGAACGTACGCGACTCGTCGGGCACGATCGGCACGACGCGCTTGCCGAGGGTCTTGTCCTTCAGCAGGATGTTCAGGATCCGCACGAACGCCATCGTCGTGGAGATCTCGCGGCCTTCGCCCGTGCCCTTGAGCAGCGGCTCGAACGCTTCGAGCGCCGGCACCGGCAGCGATTGCGCCTTGCGGCGGCGCGCGGGCAGGTAGCCGCCGAGCTCCTGGCGGCGCTGGCGCATGTACTCGAGTTCCTTCGAGCCTTCTTCGAACGTGAGGTACGGCACGTCGACGATCTGCTCGTCCGTGATCGGCAGACGGAACTGGTCGCGGAATTTCTTGAGCTGATCCACCTGCATCTTCTTTTGCTGGTGGGTGATGTTCATGGCCTGGCCGGCTTCGCCCATGCCGTAGCCCTTGATCGTCTTCGCGAGAATGACGGTCGGCTGGCCCTTGGCGTTGCTCGCCTGCTGGAACGCCGCGTAGATCTTGTGCGGGTCGTGGCCGCCGCGGTTCAGGTTCCAGATGTCGTCATCGGACCAGTCCGCGACGAGCGCCTTCAGCTCGGGCGAATTGAAGAAGTGCTCGCGCACGTAGGCGCCCGATTCCGACTTGTACGTCTGGTATTCGCCGTCGACGACTTCCATCATGCGGCGCATCAGCGCGCCCGATTTATCGCGCGCGAAGAGCGCGTCCCAGCGGCTGCCCCAGATGACCTTGATGACGTTCCAGCCGGCGCCGCGGAACTCGCTTTCGAGTTCCTGGATGATCTTGCCGTTGCCGCGCACCGGACCGTCGAGACGCTGCAGGTTGCAGTTGATGACGAACACGAGGTTGTCGAGCCGCTCGCGACCGGCCATGCCGATTGCGCCGAGCGATTCCGGCTCGTCCGTTTCGCCGTCGCCGAGGAAGGCCCAGACCTTGCGGCCCTCGGTCTTCGCGATGCCGCGCGAATGCAGGTACTTCATGAAGCGTGCCTGATAGATCGCCATGATCGGGCCGAGGCCCATCGAGACGGTCGGGAACTGCCAGAAGTCCGGCATCAGCCACGGGTGCGGATACGACGAGATGCCCTCGCCGCCCACTTCCTGGCGGAAATTGTCGAGCTGCTTCTCGCTCAGGCGGCCCAGCAGGAACGCGCGCGAGTAGACACCCGGCGACGAATGGCCCTGCACGAAAACGAGGTCGCCGCCGTGCTCGGGCGACGGCGCGCGCCAGAAGTGGTTGTAGCCGACGTCGTAAAGCGTCGCGGCCGAGGCGAACGAAGCGATGTGGCCGCCGACGTTCGTGTGCTTGCCCGCGCGCAGCACCATCGCCATGGCGTTCCAGCGGGTGTACGAGCGGATGCGGTGTTCGATGTCCTGGTCGCCGGGGTTCTTGGCCTGGTTGGCGACCGGAATGGTATTGATGTACGGCGTGTTCGCCGAGAACGGCAGATGTTCGCCATGCACGCGGGCGAATTCGATCTGCTTTTCGATCAGATAGTGGGCGCGGTCGGGGCCGACTGCCGAAATGACGCCGTCCAGTGCCTCCAGCCATTCGGCGGTTTCCTGGGGATCTTCGTCCTTCTCGGCGGCTACGTACTTCAGGACTTCGTCGGGTACAGCGGACATGCTCGTCTCCTGATCTGGGGAACGCTGTTGATCGGGCCATGCGGGCGGCAGCTTCGGGACGAGCCGGGGCCAGCCGCAGCAGCTTCCAGGCGATTGTAATGACCCCCGTCGACCTCGCGCAACAAAATTTTCGAATTGCGAGATGTGATTTTATAATGTGGAAAATTGTTGCGATGCACGCTGAATCGTTCGCGCCCCTTCGGCGATATCGGTCAGTTTGCGCCGGTTTATCTGCGATTTGCCGCTTTTTTCATGGCATTTCAGTGTCTTACGCTGCGCTACAATCCTTGCCATGTTGACCGATCGGCTTTTCGCACGTTCGGCGCGGCCGCCCGGTTCGCCCGGCGACTCCTCGCCGTCTCGCTGGCACCACGGACCCTGGTGGTCCAATTCCTATTTGCTCACGCCGCTCCTGTCGATCCTCGTGTTTCTGGTCGTCATGAGCCTGATCCTGTGGAGCCTGAACCGGCGCGAACAGCAGCAGCAGGAAGACACGCTCTACCGCAACGTCGCGTGGGCCCAGCAGCAGATCCGCCTCTCCATGACGGGAGCGCAGGAGCAGCTTCAGGCGCTCGCGCGCGACATCGCGGCCGGGCACGCCGATCCCCAGTCGTTTCAGGTGTCCACCACGGACATCATGCAGGGTCATCCCGAGATCCTCTATCTGAACTGGTATACGAGCACGCAGCAGCCGCGCTGGCCGAATACGGCCATGCCGGTGTTCGGCCAGCGTCTCGCCAAGCCCACCGATTCGCAGATGGACGAAGCGGTCAAGGCCGCCTTCGCCGAGGCGCGCGCGACGCGCCGCCAGGTGTATTCGCCGCTCATTTACGACGATCTCGGCAACGGCTACATCACCCTTCAAACGCCTGTATACCGCGATCGGGAATTTCTCGGCTCGATCGCGGCCGTGTTCTCGGTCGAAGGGATCCTGAAACACGACATCCCGCCCGAGCTGTCGGCCAAGTACAAGATCTCGATTCTCGACGCGAACGGCTCAAACGACCGCGAACTCGCGACGACCTCGACGCGGCCCCGCCTGCCGCGCGACGTCTACTACGACCTGCCGCTCGATCCGCCTGGCCAGGGCCTGTCGGTGCGCGTGTACTCGTATCCGCAGATGACCAACTTCACGAACAACACGCTCGTGTGGCTGGTCGCGGGTCTGTCGTGCTTCGTGCTGTGGAGCCTCTGGAGCCTGTGGAAGCACACGCGCCAGCGTTTCGAGGCGCAGCAGGCGCTCTACGCGGAAGCGTTCTTCCGGCGCGCGATGGAGAACTCGGTGCTGATCGGCATGCGCGTGCTCGACATGCATGGGCGCATCACACACGTGAATCCGGCGTTCTGCCGCATGACCGGCTGGGACGAAAGCGACCTCGTCGGCAAGAACGCACCGTTCCCGTACTGGCCGCGCGACACCTACCCCGAAATGCAGCGCCAGCTCGACATGACGCTGCGCGGCAAGGCGCCGTCGTCGGGGTTCGAGCTGCGCGTGCGCCGCAAGGACGGCTCGCAGTTCCATGCACGGCTTTATGTCTCGCCGCTCATCGACAGCTCGGGCCGCCAGACCGGCTGGATGTCGTCGATGACCGACATCACCGAGCCGAGACGCGCGCGCGAGGAACTCGCCGCCGCGCACGAACGCTTCACGACCGTGCTGGAGAGCCTCGACGCCGCCGTGTCCGTGCTCGCCGCCGACGAAGCCGAACTGCTGTTTGCAAACCGCTACTATCGTCACCTCTTCGGCATCCGGCCGGACGGCCACCTGGAACTGGCGGGCGGCGGCGGGTTCGATTCGGCGAATGCGTCGTCGGACTCGATCGACATGGTCGACGCGTTCGCGGGCCTGCCCGCCACGGCGCTGACCGAGAGCACCGCCGACGCGCAGGAGGTGTACGTCGAGAGCATCCAGAAGTGGTTCGAGGTGCGGCGCCAGTACATCCAGTGGGTGGACGGCCACCTCGCGCAGATGCAGATCGCGACCGATATCACCACGCGCAAGCAGGCCCAGGAACTCGCGCGGCAGCAAGACGAGAAGCTGCAGTTCACGAGCCGCCTGATGACGATGGGCGAAATGGCGTCGTCGCTCGCGCACGAACTGAACCAGCCGCTCGCCGCGATCAATAACTACGCGTCGGGCACCGTCGCGCTCGTCAAGTCGGGCCGCGCCGCGCCCGATAACCTGCTGCCCGTGCTCGAAAAAACCGCCCAGCAGGCAGTGCGCGCGGGCATGATCATCAAGCGCATCCGCGAATTCGTGAAGCGCTCCGAGCCGAAGCGGCAGGCCACGCGCGTGGCCGACATCGTCGCCGACGCCGTAGGCCTCGCCGAACTCGAAGCGCGCAAGCGCCGCATCCGAATCGTGACCGACATGCGCTCGCGCATGCCCGTGATCTACGTCGATCCGGTGCTGATCGAGCAGGTGCTCGTCAATCTATTGAAGAACGCTGCCGAAGCGATGTCCGAAGCCCGTCCGAACGCCATGGATCCGCTGATCCGCGTGATCGTGAAGCGCGATGGCGGCCACGTGTGCATCAGCGTCGTGGACCAGGGTCCGGGCGTGGACGAAGCCACGGCCGAACGCCTCTTCGAACCGTTCTACAGCACCAAGTCCGACGGCATGGGCATGGGGCTGAACATTTGCCGTTCGATCATCGAATCGCACCGCGGGCGCCTGTGGGTCGTCAATAACATAGAAGCCGACGGCCGCATCAGCGGCGCCACGTTCCATTGCAGTCTGCCGATTGGCGAACCGGACACACCGTCTCGCGACGGCGCCGACGAGCCGACTCCATCCACCGTTACGGGAGAGCCATGAACAGCCCAGTCACCACCCAGGAAACCGTCTTTGTTGTCGACGATGATGAGGCAGTACGAGATTCCTTGCGCTGGCTGCTCGAAGCGAACGGCTACCGGGTGCAGTGCTTCCTGAGCGCCGAAGAGTTCCTCGAAGCGTATCAGCCGGCCCAGCACGCCGGGCAGATCGCCTGCCTGATTCTGGACGTCCGGATGTCGGGCATGAGCGGGCTCGAATTGCAGGAACGCCTGATCGCCGAAAACGCTTCGCTGCCGATCATCTTCGTGACCGGCCACGGCGACGTGCCGATGGCCGTCTCGACGATGAAGAAAGGCGCGATGGACTTCATCGAAAAGCCGTTCGACGAAGCCGAACTGCGCAAGCTGGTCGAGCGCATGCTCGACAAGGCGCGCAGCGAGAGCACCAACGTACAGCAGCAGCGCGCCACCGCCGAGCGCCTCGGCAAGCTGACCGCACGCGAGCACCAGGTGCTCGAACGCATCATCGCGGGCCGCCTGAACAAGCAGATCGCAGACGATCTCGGCATCAGCATCAAGACCGTCGAAGCGCACCGCGCGAACATCATGGAAAAGCTGAACGTCAACACGGTCGCCGACCTGCTGCGTCTCGCGCTCTCCAACAAGCCGAACCAGCCGCAAGCGTAAGCGTTCGTCAGCGCCCTCAAGCGCCCTCAAGCGCTCGCCCTGCCCGATGCCGCTGTGCGCGCCGCCTGCCCAATCGGGCAGGCGGGTTCGCGCGGCACGCGCCATCGCCGCACATCGCCGCACATCGCTGCGGATCGGCGCGCCATCCCAGGCACGCCAAAGCGCGTGCGCCGCGACGGTATAATGTGACGCTTCGCAACAAGCGCGCCCGGCTCGCGCCGGGCGCGCTTTCCATTGCCCCCGCACTGCCCACTCTCATCTCGACCGACCATGACAGCCACCCTCATCGACGGCAACGCCCTGTCCAAGCAACTGCGCGCCGACGTCGCCACGCGCGCCGCCGCCCTCACCGCCCGCGGCCATCAACCGGGCCTTGCCGTCGTCCTGGTCGGCGACAATCCGGCAAGCGAAGTCTACGTGCGCAACAAGGTGAAGGCCTGCGAGGACAACGGCCTTTATTCGTCGTACGACCGCTATCCGGCCACGCTCTCCGAAGCCGCCCTGCTCAAGCGCATCGACGAGCTGAACAACGATCCGAAGATCCACGGCATTCTCGTGCAGTTGCCGGTGCCGAAGCACATCGACAGTCACAAGGTGATCGAGGCGATTGCGCCCGAGAAGGATGTGGACGGCTTTCACGTCTCCAACGCCGGCGCGCTGATGACGGGCCAGCCGCTCTTTCGCCCGTGCACGCCCTATGGCGTGATGAAAATGTGCGAGGCGTACGGCATCCCGCTCGCGGGCGCCAACGCGGTCGTGATCGGCCGCTCGAACATCGTCGGCAAGCCGATGGCGATGCTGCTGCTCGAAGCAGGCGCAACGGTCACGATCTGCCATAGCAAGACGCGCGATCTCGCCGCGCACACGCGCACGGCGGATATCGTCGTGGCGGCCGTGGGCAAGCGCAACATCCTCACCGCCGACATGGTGAAGCCGGGCGTGACGGTGATCGACGTCGGCATGAACCGCGACGACAACGGCAAGCTGTGCGGCGACGTCGACTTCGCCGGGCTCAAGGAAGTGGCCGGTCACATCACGCCGGTGCCTGGCGGCGTCGGCCCGATGACGATCACGATGCTGCTCGTCAACACGATCGAAGCGGCCGAGCGCGCCGCCGCGAACGCATAACGCCTTTCATTGCGCCTTTCATAACGTACCTTTCAGTTGGGTGGCCCGCGTCGCAGCGATTGCACGCGGCCAACGAGAAGCGGCCTTGCTTCGAAGGCCGCTTTTTTGCGTCCGCTCCCCGCGCGGTGCCAGGCGGTGCATCGCTTCGTACATCGCTCAGCAGCCGCATCGCGTGAAGCACCGTTTCGCCATCGCATCCCGACATCTGTTAATTTTGCAGACATCGCCCGGTTGGAAAGTGCGCACCGCGCCCCAATAACTCATGCATCGGGGTGCGCGCCGCGTGCACATTCGTCGGCCGGACACCCTCCCTCGAACCGCGACAGACAGGACACAGGACGCATCATGGCTACTTCTTCCTCCGATAATCCGCTGCTCGATTTCACCGGCCTGCCGCGCTTTGGCGAAATTCGCCCCGAACATGTGACGCCCGCACTCGACGTGCTGCTCGCCGACGCGAGCGCCGCAGTCGAGCGCGCAGCCCAGCCGATGACGCCCGCGCAATGGAGCGACGTGGTCGAACCGGTCGAGCGCGCCACCGAGCCGCTCTCGCGCGCATGGAGCGTGGTCGGGCATCTGAACGCCGTCGCCGATACGCCGGAATTGCGCGCCGTCTACGGCGAGAACCTGCCGCGCGTGACCGAGTTCTGGTCGAGCGTCGGCCAGAATCTCGCGCTCTACGAGAAGTACAAGGCGATCGCCACGCACAACACGTTTGCGTTGCTTTCGGGCGAGCGCAAGAAGATCCTCGACAATGCGCTGCGCGACTTCCGCCTGTCCGGCGCCGAGTTGCCCGAAGAACAGAAACCGCGTTTCGCCGAACTGCAGGAGCGCCAGGCGGCGCTCTCGAAGGCGTTCTCCGATCACGTGCTCGACGCGACCAACGGCTACGCGTTCTACGCGACAAGCGAAGCCGATCTGGCCGGACTGCCCGACGATGTGATCGCGGCGGCACACGAAGCCGCCGAGCGAGAAAACAAGGAAGGCTGGAAGTTCACGCTGCATTTCCCGTCGTATTTTCCGGTGCTGCAATATTCGGAAAACCGCGCGATGCGCGAGACGATGTACCGCGCGTACGTCACGCGCGCCTCGGAACTCGGCCCGGAATACGGCGGCGGCAATGCGGACTGGGACAACACGGCAATCGTCGACGAGCAATTGAAGCTGCGCGCCGAAGAAGCGAAGATGCTCGGCTACGACAACTTCGCCGAAGTCTCGCTCACGCCGAAGATGGCCGAGTCGCCGCAACAGGTGATGAGCTTCCTCGAAGACCTCGCGACGCGCGCACGCCCGCACGCCGAAAAGGACTGGCAGGAACTGCGCGAATTCGCCGCGAGCGAGCTGGGTCTTACGCAGATCGAGCCGTGGGACATGGCGTTCGCTGCCGAGCGTCTGCGCCAGAAACGCTACTCGTTCTCCGAGAACGAGGTGAAGCAGTACTTCCCCGAAGACTTCGTCCTGCAAGGCCTGTTCAAGGTCACCGAAACGCTGTTCGGCGTGCGCATCCGCAACGACAGCGCGCCCGTGTGGCACCCGGATGTGCGCTTTTTCCGCGTCGAAAACACCGATGGCACGCTCGTCGCGCAGTTCTATCTCGACCTCTATGCGCGCGAGGGCAAGCGCGGCGGCGCGTGGATGGACGACGCGCGCTCGCGCCGCAAGCTCGAAGGCAATGCCGTGCAGACGCCGGTTGCGTACCTCACCTGCAACTTCTCGGCGCCGGTCGGCGGCAAGCCCGCGTGCTTCACGCACGACGAAGTCATCACGCTGTTCCATGAGTTCGGTCACGGCCTACATCACATGCTCACGCGCGTGGACGAGCTGGCCGTGTCGGGCATCAATGGCGTCGAATGGGATGCCGTCGAATTGCCCTCGCAGTTCATGGAGAACTTCTGCTGGGAGTGGGACGTGCTGTGCGAAATGAGTTCGCACGTCGATACCGCAAAGCCGCTGCCGCGCGAACTGTTCGACAAGATGCTGGCTGCGAAGAACTTCCAGAGCGGCCTCGCCACGCTGCGCCAGATCGTGTTCTCGATGTTCGACATGGCATTGCATGTCGACTTCGAAGCCTCCGCAGGCAAGAGCGCGAACGACCTCGCGCGCGAAATCAACGCGCGCTATCACGTCATTCCGCAGGCCGCGTTCTCGCGCTGGCCGAACACGTTCAGCCATATCTTCGCGGGCGGCTACGCGGCGGGCTACTACAGCTACAAGTGGGCTGAAGTGCTCTCCGCCGATGCCTACGCCGCTTTTGAAGAAGCGGCGCAGGCGGCAAAGTCGAGCGTGCTCGATGTGGCCACCGGCACGCGCTATCGTCAGGAAATTCTGGAGGTAGGCGGCAGCCGCCCGGCGATGGAATCGTTCAAGGCGTTCCGCGGACGCGAGCCGCGCATCGACGCGCTGCTGCGTCACAACGGCATGGAAGAGCCGCCGGCGCAGCAGTAAGGCTGGCGCCGGGTCGCACCGAAACGAGCCGCGCACGGGAGCGATCCCGTGCGCGGTTTTTTATTGCCTGCACGGCTCGTGCGATGCACGCCTGAACGCGCTGCTTTTCGATAGATATCCGAGCTGCTTCGCAGCGCGATATCGATGAGCGAATTCACAATGACCGCTTGCCGCCAGTGCCCCTTCTACGCGTCGGGTGTGAGGGGGCTGTCGCTGGGGTTTTCGTCTGGATCTTCGTCAAAGAGCGCAAATTGGCCGCGCAGCGCGGCATTTTCCTCTTCGAGCCGCACGCCCACACCGAGCAGACGCACGGCTTGCTTGCGCCGCGCAAGGCCCTTTTCGAGCATGGCGAGGAAGGTCGGCAGGCTGGTTGCGTCACCGACACACTCGACCGTCGTGCGCTGAAAATTCGCGAAGCGGATCTTCACGAACAGCTTGCGCACCGCATGCGCGCAACCCGCGCGCTCGATGCGCGCATCGAGTTGTGCGGCGAGCGGCTCAAGCGCTTCGCAGCATGCTTCGAGCGTGAGCAGATCGTTGACGTAAGTCGTCTCGACGCTCACCGACTTGCGCTCCTGATCCGCGCGCACGGGCCGCTCGTCGATACCGCGCGACAGTTCGTATAGCCGCTTGCCGAACACGCCGAACTGGCGATGCAGATCGATCAGCGACCACGTGCGCAACTGCGCGCACGTCGTGAGCCCGAGCTTTTCGAGCTTCGCGGCCGTCACCTTGCCGACGCCGTGAATCTTGCGCACCGGCAACGCCGCCACGAACGCATCGACTTCGTGCGGGCGCACGACGCAAAGGCCATCGGGCTTGTTCCAGTCCGAGGCGATCTTCGCGATGAACTTGCTCGGCCCGACGCCCGCCGAAACCGTGACGCCCACCGTCGCGCGCACGCGCTCACGAATTTCCTGTGCGATCAGCGTGGCGCTGCCCTTGCAGCGCGTGGCGTGCGTCACGTCGAGATAGGCCTCGTCGAGCGAGAGCGGCTCCACATCGGGTGTGTAATCGCGATAAATCGCCATGATCTGACGCGACGCGATGCGGTACTTTTCCATCGCCGTCGGCAGAATCAGCAGATCCGGGCACTTGCGCATGGCGAGCGCCGACGACATCGCCGAATGAACGCCGAAGCGCCGCGCCTCGTAATTGCAGGTCGCAATGACGCCACGCTGGTCGGGCCGCCCGCCGACGGCAAGCGGACGCCCGCGCAACGACGGATCGTCGCGCATTTCGACCGATGCGTAGAAACAGTCGCAGTCGCAGTGAATGATCTTGCGAGTAGCGCTGTTTGCGTCTGGCTTCGACGAGGCGGAAGATGGCGCGTTCAAAGTGACACCACTGTACAAAAATACAGTGTTC
>NZ_JAMXLH010000018.1 GCF_024281035.1 Paraburkholderia sp. | reverse complement strand
AAGGCAAGCCGGATGTGAAGTTCTCTCTTTCCACAAACACCAATCTGCGCGAGTCGGTAAGCGATTCAATGCCCAACCGGCTACCGAAGGTGCGCGAGTACATGAGGATGGCAGGTGGTCGCGTCATGCGCTCCGCTCCCGTTCAACTCGGCGAGATGAAAGCAGACGAACTGCTCCTGGAGGGTCCGTTTGTCAATAGTGTCAAGGGACATGATTTTCTGCTGGAGGCCAATGCCACCACTGGAGGACCGGAGACGCCATTTCTGACGTTCAAGATGCGTAACGGAGCCCGCAGCTTCCTTTTTCCTGAATTCGAGCAGGTTCAACGAGCATCGTTAACAGATAACGAAGCGGTTGCGGTGTGGGACGTTATCTCCCGGACTGTGCGGCCCCGTCCGAACGGGTTTTGAGGGGATAACAATGCCCATCGACTTTAGCAAACTGCCACCGGAAGAGCCGCTGACGGACAAGCCGATGCTCAGGGATGATGCCGTTGGCGGCGTGATGATTGAAGAGAGGTGGCCTCGCTGGGTGGTCGAGCGCACGCATGCCTGGTTTGCCGGTTTCGGCAAACTGCGCATTTGTCTCGAGCATCGTCTCGACATCCATGTTGCGTTGCTTTCTCTCGCTGCTGCCGTTATCTGTTCGCGCTTCGTTGATGACTTGTGTTAGCCGCTCTAAATCCGCTATCGCGCGGCGAGCGACCCCGCTTCGAGCTGCGCCACGATGTCCAGCAGCCGCGGCTTCACCTCGCCGAGCAGAAATTCCTTCGACAGCGAACTCGCCGGGCCGCCCACGTTGATCGCCATGACCGGCAAGCCGCCGCCCGTGTGAAACGCGCGGGCGATGCCGTTCACGTCCTTCTGCCACTCGCCGAACGAACAGGTCACGCCGAGCGTGCGATGGTCTTCGACAGCCTGCTCGATGCCGGGCCGGATGCGCGGCCAGGCCACGTCGTCGAGTTCGCGGATCTGCTCCATCACGTCGTGCCGTTCGCGCGCCGCAACCGTGGCGAGCCAGGCGCGCCCGATCGCCGAGGTGGCGAGCGGAATGCGCGAGCCCACATCGAGCGTGAGCGCGAGCGCCGCTGTGCCGCGGCAGCTTTCGATGTACAGCATCGAGAGCCGGTCGCGCAGTCCGAGCGACACCGTGCCGCCCGAAAACTCCGCCAGCTCCTGCATCAGCGGGCGCGCCATCTTGCGCACGTCGAGCCGCGCGAGAATCGAACTGCCGAGCGCGAGGCATGCCGTGCCGAGGCGGTAGCGCCCGTTGTCTTCGAGATGAATCAGGTAACCGAGCTTCGTGAGCGTCATGGTCAGACGCGAGACCGTCGAGCGCGGCAGCCGGCAGCGTTGCGCGATTTCCTGATTGGTCAGCATCGCATCGCCGCCGCGGAAGCACGCCAGCACTTCGAGCCCGCGCGCGAGTGCGGTCACGAAATGGCGGTCTTCCTTGTGAACGGCAGGGTGAACCGCATGGTGAACCGCGGGCCGGTCTGTCTTGTGCTCGATATCAGCCATCTTGATATGAGAAAGTGCGTTCGGAGTTCGCCTGAAGCAGGAAGCACAGCGTCCAAAACGCCAGCAACGCCCGCTACATTGCCGGAATTATATTCTGAGATGCAGAACGGTAAGCGGCCCCGGCACGTCGTGCGGCACCTGGCACCAGCGGGCACCAGCGGGCGCCAGCGGGCCAAATCCGCCACATAGAACGGTTTCACGCTTTCGTCTGATGATTCGCACGGCTTCGCCACGCGCAAGATCGGCGGCCCACGCATCCCGGGTCTCTTGCTCTGGAACATGTATGCGACCGAACGGCTCTCGACGTCGGGGCGGGAACTGGATAGATTCACGGTCGATCAAGGCGCGCCGCGCATCACATCCGCACGATGCACCCACGTCGCGGCAACCGGTTCGCCCCCTGCGCGGCACCGCCCGCACGGCAGGCCGCCAATGCGCATTGCACAGGAATTTCGACTCCGCTACGTTCGCACGTGAATCGCCAGAGCGGATCGTCTTTGTCAAACAAACACCTACCCCAGCATGCTGCCATCGATACTTTTCTCAGTCGTTGACGACGTCCGCCGCAGCGCGCCGCTCGTCCACTGTCTCGCGAACCTCGTCACCACCAATATGACCGCCAACGTGCTGCTCGCGGCAGGCGCGTCGCCCGCCATGGTGGTGGCGCGCGAGGAAGTCGCGGAATTCGTCACGCTGGCCAGCGCGCTCTCCGTCAATCTCGGCACGCTCGACGCCCCGCAGGCCGAGGCGATCCAGGTGGCTGTCGAGGCCGGACGCGCGGCAGGCGTGCCGTGGGTGCTCGATCCTGTGGCAGTCGGCGCGCTGACGTTCCGCACCAATTTCGCGCGCAAGCTGATTGCTGCGCAACCGGCGGTCATCCGCGGCAACGCTTCGGAAATCATCGGCCTTGCGGGCGGCCCGGCAAGCGGACGCGGCGTCGATAGCACAGCCAGCACCGACGACGCACGGGGCGCCGCCCGCGCACTCGCGCTCGACCTGCACGCGGTCGTGGCCGTGACGGGCGCCATCGACTACGTCACGGACGGCAAGCGCAGCATCGAACTGGCGAACGGCGACGAAGTCATGCCGCGCGTCACAGGAACCGGCTGTGCGCTGTCCGCGCTCGTCGCCGCTTTCATCGGCGCAGGCGGCTACGAGGGCAATCTCTGGATTCCGACGGTCGCCGCTGTCGCCCTCGCCGGTGTCGCCGGTGAGCTGGCCGCCCGCGAAACGGCCGGACCGGGCAGCTTCACGCCTGCCTGGCTCGACCGGCTCGCGACGCTCGACGCCGGGACGTTTGCCTCGACGCTGCGCTACCGCGAGTGCCGATAACAGTCAACGGCCATACGGCGCCGTCGCACGGAAATTTTTCGATATGTCGGCCGCCAATGCATGCGCGTTGATCCAGGGCAAATCTTTCACGTCCTGCGCTTCTATCGCCGATGTGCACAACCTATAGTCCGTGGAATTCCGTCCCGCACGACATGTAGTTAACGTCCGTGACCATCCAAACGAGTTACGCCAGCCAGCACGATGGCCGCATCGTGCCGTTCGAATCCACCCGGATTGCGCAGCAACGGATGCACGTCGGAAGACTTGCTGGTGCGGCCGATCCCCGCTTCGTATCCCGGCGACGACACACTGAGGCGATTGCGCGAACGAGTGCCGGCCATGGCGGTCCGGCGGCCCCGATCTGCGCTTCGCACCGGCGCGGCACGTTTTCACGGAATGCGACTGAAACCCGATCCAATGGATAAGCTAAAAATACCCGAACTAGTTTGCCCGGCAGGCAGCCTGCCCGGACTGCGCGCAGCGATCGACGGCGGTGCCGACTGCGTGTATCTCGGACTGAAGAACGACACCAACGCGCGCGCGTTTCCGGGCCTGGGCTTCGACGAGCGCCAGCTTGCCGACGGTGTGCAATATGCCCATCGCGCCGGACGCAAGGTGTTGATGGCGATCAACACCTATGCCCACGGCGACGATCTCGTGCGCTGGACCAAGGCGATCGACACGGCGGCGACGCTCGGCGCAGACGCCATCATCGTGGCCGACCCGGCCTTGATGGCCTACGCGAAGCGCGTCCACCCGGACCTGCGCCTGCACCTCTCGGTTCAAGGCTCGGTCACGAGCTACGAAGGCATCAACTTCCTGCAGCGCGAGTTCGGCATCCAGCGCGCCGTGCTGCCGCGCGTGTTGTCGGTCGAGCAGATCGAGAACGTGCTCAACAACACGACGGTGGAAATCGAAGTGTTCGGCTTCGGCAGCCTCTGCGTGATGGTCGAGGGGCGTTGCGCCCTTTCGGCGCACGCGAGCGGCGAAGCGCCGAACCTCGACGGCGTCTGCTCGCCCGCGCGTCACGTGCACTGGTCCGAGCGTGAAGCGAAGGACGGCACCTGGCTCGACGCGCGTCTCGGCACGGTGCTGGTCGACAGCTACCGCTCCGGCGAGCCCGCGGGCTACCCGACCATCTGCAAGGGACGCTTCGACGTCGACGGCAAGCGCTACTACGCCCTCGAAGAGCCGACCAGCCTGAACGTGATGGAAATCCTGCCGACGCTCGCACGCATGGGCGTGGCGGCAATCAAGATCGAAGGACGGCAGCGCGGCCCGGCCTACGCCGCCTCCGTCACCCAGGTGTGGCGCTCGGCACTCGACGCACTCGCAAAACACGGCAATACGGCCACGGTCGACGAAGCTTCGCTCAAGACGCTCGGCGCTCTTTCGGAAGGGCAAACCGATACCCTCGGCCCGTACTCACGCCCCTGGAAATGAACGCAATGAAAATCTCCCTCGGCCCTATCCTGTACTACTGGGATCGCAGCGACATCATGCGGTTCTACGACGCCATCGCGCTCTCGCGCGTGGACACCGTCTACCTCGGCGAAGTGGTCTGCTCGCGGCGCCTGGGCATGCGCCAGTCCGACTGGCTCGGCCTCGCGCAGGATCTCGCTTCGCACGGCAAGGAAGTCGTGCTGTCGACGCTCGCGCTCGCTGAAACCGAAGCCGACCTGCGCCGCATGCGCAAGATCGCCGACACCGACGAATTCCTGCTCGAAGCGAACGACATGTCGGCGCTCGCGCTCGTCGCGCACAAGCGTCCCTTCGTGATCGGCCCGCACCTGAACTGCTACAGCGCCCAGATGCTCGACTGGCTTGTGGGGCTCGGCGCGCGCCGCTGGATTCCGTCGATCGAATGCACCGGCGAGACCGTGCGCACGATCCATCAGCAACGCACCCAGCCGTGCGAAATCGAAATGTTCGCTTTCGGCAATGCACCGCTTTCGCTGTCGTCGCGCTGCTTCACCGCGCGCCATCACAACGTGCAGAAAGACAACTGCGAGCAGCGCTGCATCAACGACCCGAGCGGCATTAGCGTCACGACGCAGGACGGCAAGCCTTTCATCCTGCTGAACGGTATCCAGACCCAGACCGCGCAGGTCGTCAACCTGTGCCGCCAGCTCGATCAACTGAAGGAGGCCGGCGTTTCGGTGCTCCGTATCAGTCCTCAATCGCTGCACACGCCGCGCATCGCCGATCTGTTCGCGAACCTCGCGCAAGGGGATATCAGCGCGGAAGAAGCGTTCGGCAGCCTGAGCGAACTGCACGCGGGCGACGCGACCGACGGCTTCTGGTTCGGCCGCCCCGGCGTGCAAGGCATGCAGGAAGGCGCATCGGCCGACGGCAAGACGGCTATCGAAACTACCGGAGGTTCGCGATGATGAATCTGCTTCCCGCTTTCCCCACGCCCTGGCTGCGCGCCTGCATTGGCCGCCTGCCGGTGCGTCCGCCCTCGATCGCATGCTGCGCGCTGATGAACCAGCTCGTGCTGCCCGTGCTCGACGAAGATACGCGCGCCCTGATGCAAGGCCGCAGCTACGTGATGGAAGTCACCGATATCGGACTCGTCGTGGGCTTCACGCTCGGCAGCACGCGTTTCGAAGCGCGTACGCCGGAAGCGAAGCCGGATCTGCGGATCGCCTCGAGCGGCATCGACTTCGCCCGGATGGCCGCGCGCGAAATCGATGCGGACACGCTCTTCTTCAGCCGCCGCCTCGTCATGCAGGGCGACACGGAGCTGGGCCTGATCGTGCGCAACGCAATCGACGCCGTCGACTTCGACGAGACGGCCAGCGGCAGGCTTGCCCAGTCTGCGCTGCGCCGCGGACTGCGTTTCGCAGCCATCATCGAAAAGAAGCGGGAATCCCGCTAAAAACCTGCGGACGATCGCCTCGCGATCGTCCGCACATTGTCCCCTCACGGCCGGGTGCGATTCCGATCATCCGTGCCGCTGCGCATCATCCGGCCGGTTCGTTCACGCGCGACAACGAACGGCATCTGTCTCGCACATCGACATTGCAATACCACGCTCATCGCGCGTGCAAACGCCCGATGAATTCGGCGAGCTTGCCGTGTCGTAAAGCTGTGTTTGCAATCACACAGCCAGCGTCAGTCTGCTAGCGCCGGTTTTATTTCGGCGCACTCTTCGGTTTCACGTTCTCGGCCAACCTCATCGCGGCCGTTGCCCGCCCGATCTCGAACGCGACGATCACGCACGCGAGCACGGTGCCCTCACTGCACCTCGCCCGCCTGGCCGCTCACGGCTCGCCTACCCGCATCTTTTTGCGGGCGCGTGTGTGGTCGGCCACACATTCAAGACCATAGCTGGGAAATCATGTGTTGAAGGTGGCGATGGGATCGAGTGCGGGCTTCCGTCGCGCGCCATCGGCTGGCCAGGTCGCTCGTTGGACCACTCCCTCACTCTGCAAGGAGGCAACCATGCAGAAACGGATTACGCGGAGCCTGGCTGGCATGGCCTTCGCCACGCTGATCTATGGGCCCGCCGTGCATGCCGACGGTCCGCCCGAGGCATACGACAACGGCGCGCCAGTGCAGCGGAGCCTCCAGCCCGAGGATTACCTCGTCAATGCCGACGGCGCGAAAGAGGATCCGAACGCGAAGATGAGCGAAATCGCGAGGGCCTATCGCAACGGCTGGATTCACCGCGGCAACACGGACGACAGGATCCTGAAGGGACTCATCCGGAAGCATCACGATGAGGAGGTGGTCGCTGCCCGCGCAGCGCCCCGGCCGGTGAACGCACCCAGGCCGGCCGTGCGGCGGTACTTGCCGCCACCGCCGCCATCGTATGCGGACGTCCCGCCGCCTGGACCGTACGCGCCGCCGATGTACGCGCCGGCACCGCCCCTTCCCGTTCAGCCGGTTCAGTACGTACCCGTGTATGCGCCGCCACCGCCGCCTGTCCAGCCGGTGCAGTACGTGCCCGTGTATCAGCAGCCCGTGTATCAGCAGCCCATGTACGCGCCGCCGGGTGTCACGGTGGCGACGGCGTACCCCGTGGTGCAGGGGTATTACGGCACACCCTGGTGGTACGGCGGCGGTTATCGCCGGTGGCGCTAGTGGCGATCGTGATGACGTTGTGAGCGAGCCTGGGCGGGTCGGCATCGATCCGGGCTCCCCTCCAGAGCAAGGATAGCTTCGTCCAAGGAGATGCGGGCCTGGCTGGCGTACGCTGGCGTGCTATCCCTCCCCGGCCGGCCGGTCGGGTGCCCGCGCAACACAATGAACCTGTACTTACGGCCTCTCGCGGCTGCGTTACTGGTGGCAGTATCTGGTTCGTTATCCTTACCCGCTATCGCCGACACGAGTCCCGCCACCATGACGCCGGCGGAGTTGAGGGCGGTCAAGGAGGCCTATGCTGCCGGTTACAAGGCCGCACATGCCGACATCGCGGCCATCCCGTCCGGCGGCGCAGCACAGGCGGCGGCAGGCGCGCGGCCTGCGCGCAAAATCGTCGATATGAAAGAGACTTACAGCGATGCGGGGGACGTCGAAACGGTACAGCAGATTCCGGTCTCGAGCGCCCCGTTGCAGGATGACCAGCAACCCGCACCAACGGCGCCAGCGCCCGCGCGCCACGCTGCGAAGGTTGCGCAGGCACCGAGATCCACGGCGGCGGCCGCGCGGGCGCCATCGACAGACCAGTTGGTCGCGGAGTTCTGCTCGGCAACCACACAGGCTCGCACCACGGGAAATCCGGCACCGCAACCCGCGCGCGCGACCCCGGTGACGGCGCGCGAAGATCAGGTCCCCGACGATGGGGATCAGGAGGCTCAGGCCGTCACACCCCAGCAGTTCGAGGCCGACGCGCGCGCTTACGCTCGGGAGATGGCGCGGGGCGAGGACACGCAGACGGATGCGTCCGCAGCTGCACAGCCGGAGATGCAGACTGCCTACGCGGAAGCACCGCCGCGTCCGGCTTCGGCGCAGCCGCGGCGTTTCTGGTCCGAGCAGTATCACACCTGGGTCACCGTCGGGAATTCCGGGCAGTGATCGGGTTTGGGGTGCCGCTGGTTGTTATGTGGCGCCCCTTTTCGGATTCTTCGGGTTCTGGTTATGGTTATGTGCGGTGTGGTGCCTTTTTGGGTACCCGGCTGCGCAGAATGCAAACGCGTCTTCGCGACCCTGTTCTGCAGGTCCGTTGCCACGGCAATACGTTCGTGGAGCATCCACTCCTGTGCGTGCCGCCCGTTACACAGCGCGAAAGATTTCGCACCTTATACCCGCTTTTCCTGTCAAAAGATCAGGCCGTCCGAACTGCCGTTCAGGGCGCCCAGCACGTCCGCGCCTACCGGCATGGGTTGTGCGCGTGATCTCCTGCACGGATTCGATATCTGAAGAACAAGGAGGGCGGTCATGACCACGACTGCCAGTTTTCACATCGGGTATACGCGATATCTCGGCCCCGAAGGCGAGCCCGTGCAGCCCTTGCCGGCTTTTGCGCGAGAACCCGATGCGCTGATTTCCCTCTATCGCGCGATGGTGCTGACCCGCGCGTTCGATACCAAAGCCGTTGCGCTGCAACGCACTGGCAAGCTCGGTACGTTTGCGTCGTCGGTGGGGCAGGAGGCGATCGGCGTGGGCGTCGCGAGCGCGATGCAGGCCGACGACGTGCTGTTCCCTTCGTACCGCGATCATGCGGCGCAATTGCTGCGCGGCGTCACGATGACGGAAAGCCTGCTCTATTGGGGCGGCGACGAACGCGGCAGCGACTTCAGCGTGCCGCGACTCGACTTTCCAAATTGTGTCCCCATCGGCACGCAGGTGTGCCATGCCGCCGGTGCGGCCTACGCGTTCAAGCTGCGCGGCGAGCCGCGCGTCGCCGTTGCGATCTTCGGCGATGGCGGGACGTCGAAAGGCGACTTCTACGAAGCGATGAACATGGCGGGCGTCTGGCAGGTGCCGGTCGTGTTCGTCATCAACAACAACCAGTGGGCGATCTCGGTGCCGCGCAGCACGCAGAGCGCGGCGCAGACGCTTGCGCAGAAGGCGATCGCGGCCGGCATCGACGGCTTGCAGGTCGACGGCAACGATGTCATCGCCGTGCATCAGGTGATGAATGCGGCGCTCGCGAAAGCGCGGCGCGGCGACGGCCCCACGCTGATCGAAGCGCTCAGTTATCGACTCGGCGATCATACGACGGCCGACGATGCAACACGCTATCGCGACTCCGATGAAATTCAGAAGCAATGGGAATACGAGCCGCTGCTGCGTTTGCGCAAGTATCTGATGCGGATGAACGTCTGGGACAAGGCGCAGGACGAGCAGCTCGGCAAGGCGTGTCACGCGCAGGTCGAAGCAGCCGTCGAAGCGTATCTCGCGGTCCCGCCGCCCGATACATCCGCGATGTTCGATCACTTGTACGAGACCCTGCCGCATGCAATGCGTGAGCAACTTGAAAGCGCGCAGCGATTCGCGCCGATAGCGGGCTACGGCCGGAATGGGAGCAACGGCCATGGCTGATCTGAACATGATCGACGCGCTCAATCTGGCGCTCGCATACGAACTCGAACACGATCCCGACGTCGTGCTGCTCGGCGAGGACATCGGCGTGAATGGCGGCGTGTTTCGTGCGACGGTCGGCCTGCAGGCACGCTTTGGCGCGCAACGCGTGCTCGATACGCCGCTCGCTGAAACAGCGCTTGCGGGCACGGCAATCGGCATGGCGGCGATGGGACTGAAGCCCGTCGTCGAGATCCAGTTCAGCGGGTTTCTGTACCCGACGATCGATCACGTGCTCAATCATGCGTCGCGTCTGCGGCATCGGACGCGCGGACGCCTCAGCTGTCCGCTCGTGATCCGCGCGCCGTGCGGGGCAGGCATTCACGCACCCGAACATCACTCGGAAAGCCCCGAAGCCCTGTTCGCGCACATTCCAGGCTTGCGCGTCGTCACGCCTTCGTCGCCGGCGCGCGCGTACGGGTTGTTGCTGGCCGCGATTCGCGATCCCGACCCGGTGATCTTCTTCGAACCGACGCGCCTCTATCGCCTGTTCCGGCAGACAGTGGATGACGACGGCGAAGCGCTGCCGCTCGATACCTGCTTCACACTTCGTGACGGCTCGGACGCGACGCTAGTGAGCTGGGGTGGTGCCGTGCAGGATGCACTGGGCGCGGCCGATCTGCTCGCGCAGGAAGGGGTGATGGTCGACGTGATCGACGTCGCGACACTCAAGCCGATCGACATGAACACGATTCTCACGTCGGTGGCGAAGACGGGCCGCTGCGTGATCGTGCACGAGGGCTCGCGCACGGGCGGCATTGGCGCGGAGATCGCCGCCAGTATTGCCGAGCGCGGACTTTATTCGCTGCTCGCGCCTGTGCAGCGCGTGACCGGCTACGACATCGTCGTGCCCCTTTACCGGCTTGAGAATCAATACATGCCAGGTGCCTCGCGCATCGTCGCTGCGGTGAAGCAAGCTCTGGAGGCATCGTAAAGCCATGAAAATCTTCAAACTGCCCGATCTGGGTGAAGGCTTGCAGGAAGCGGAGATCGTCGAGTGGCATGTAAGCGATGGCGATGAAGTAGGCGCGGATCAACCGCTGCTGTCGGTCGAAACGGCGAAGGCGATCGTCGATATTCCGTCGCCGCAATCCGGTCGCATCGCGAAGCGGTTCGGACAAACGGGCGATATCGTGCATCTGGGCGCGCCGCTCGTCGCCTTCGAAGGCGAGGGCGACGATGCAGACGCGGGCACTGTCGTCGGCCATGTGGAAGTTGGCCAGCATGTCATGCAGGAAGCGTCTGCGTTGGCTGGCACGGGCGATGGGGCCGGCGCCGGCGGCGCCGTGATCAAGGCGATTCCGGCGGCGCGCGCGCTTGCGCGCAAGCTGGATGTCGATCTGTCGATGGTGACGCCGTCCGGCCCGGAAGGCGTCATCACGACGGCTGACGTGCAGCGCCTCGCGAAGATACTTGGCGAAGTCGGTCCGCCCGAAGTGCTGCGCGGCGTGCGGCGTGCGATGGCGCGCAACATGGCGCGTGCGCAAAGCGAAGTGGCCGCCGCCACCGTGATCGACGATGCCGACATTCACGCGTGGCCGCCGCACACCGACGTGACGATCCGGCTGATCCGTGCTCTGGTCGCGGGTTGCCGCGCGGAGCCGGGACTGAACGCCTGGTTCGATGGACATACGGGGCGCCGTCACGTACTTGAGAAGATCGATCTCGGCATTGCCGTCGATCTGCCCGACGGCCTTTTCGTGCCCGTGCTGCGCGATGTCGCGCATCGCGACGCGGCGGATCTGCGTGGCGGTCTCGACCGGATGCGCGCCGATATCCGCGCACGCAGGATTCCGCCGGAAGAGATGCGCGGCAACACGATCACGCTGTCGAACTTCGGGATGATTTCGGGGAAGTACGCGGCGCCCATCGTCGTGCCGCCGACCGTCGCGATCCTCGGTGCGGGGCGCATCCATGAACAGGTGGTCGCGGAACACGGCGCGCCTGCTATTCACCGGATCTTGCCGCTCAGCCTGACGTTCGATCACCGCGTCGTGACGGGCGGCGAAGCGGCGCGTTTCCTGGCGGCGACGATCGCGGATCTGCAGCGCGCGTGACAGCCGCTCACCTCATCAATGCATAGGCGCCGGTCGCGAGCGGCGTGCCGATGAAAAAGTCAGTACATCTGGCTGGTAGGTCGGAAAAGTATTTCGTTCACGTCGACATACTCAGGCTGGCTCATAGCGAAGATCACTACGCTTGCGAACGAATCGGGCGGAATTGCCTGCTTGTACACAGAACTCATACCTGCAGCGACGTCAGGGTCCGTGATCGTTTGCGTAAGCTCGGTGGCGACGGCGCCGGGGGAGATGATGGTTGTGCGGATGTTCCAGGCCTTCACTTCCTGGCGCAACCCTTCTGAAATTGCCCGGACAGCGTGCTTCGTCGCCGCGTAGACGGTGCCGCCCGGGCCTACCTTGTGACCCGCAACCGACGACACGTTGATGATATGCCCGCTCTTTTGCCGGATCATGTGTGGCAGAGCGGCTGCAATACCGTAAAGCACGCCCTTGATGTTCACGTCGATCATCCGGTCCCACTCCTCGACATGAAGCTTTTCCAGCATGGAGCTTGGCATGAGTCCGGCATTGTTGATCAGAACGTCAACGCGGCCGTGCAATTGCACAGCATGATCGACAAGACGCTTGACGTCATCGCGGCAAGTGACATCGGTCTCGACGATGCTCGCATTGCCGGCGCCAATTTCACGCGCGAGTTGTTCGAGCCTGTCCACGCGTCTCGCGCCCAAAACGAGTTTGGCGCCCAGTGCCGCCAGTTGCCTGGCTGCCGCCTCGCCAAGACCACTGCTGGCCCCGGTGATCACGACCACCTTGTCTTTGATGTTTTCCATTTTGTTCAGTCCCATTTCTAAAGTAAGCATCGCGCGCCTGTCCCGCGGACAGGGGGCACCATCCATCTACAGATCTGATGGGTCATAACCCGGCTGTTGATACAGCTCGTCCCATTTGTCGCGGATATCCGGGTCATAGACGTCCCGGATCCAGGCAGATGGCTGCACGACTTCGATGCCGACGGAGATGGATGCCTTTCCGTATCCAAGGGCGCTGGTCACGGCCCTGGAGATCTCGTCGGACAGTTGTTGTTTTTGCTGCTCTGACTTACCCGGCCACATTTTCACGATGACGTGCGGCATGGCGATCTCCGGCTAGCACGCGGCGGTCGAGCCCGGATACTGCTCGTCGCTCACGTGTTCGAGCCAGTCGACGGCTTTGCCGTCGAGCACTTCCTGGATGGCGATATGCGTCATCGCCGTATCGGCGGATGCGCCATGCCAATGCTTGACGCCTGCGGGAATCCAGACGACGTCACCCGGCCGGATCGTTTCGAGCGGCCCCTCCCAGCGTTGCACGAAGCCACAGCCGGACGTCACGATCAGGGTCTGACCGAGCGGGTGTTCATGCCATGCGGTGCGCGCCCCCGGCTCGAAAGTCACGCTGCCGCCAGCGGCCCGCGCCGCGCCATTTGGCTGAAACAGTGCGTCCACGCGAACGCTGCCCGTAAACCAGTCGGCAGGTCCCTTGAAAGCGGGAACGCTCCCGCAACGCTTGATTTCGATTTCCATTACCCGACTCCTGTCTGGATGTTTGCCTCCGGCGGCGGGATGCGCCGCCTGGCTGATGGATGAACTGTACGTCGCGATCAGTTCATCCAGTAGCTGCTAGACTTCGCAATCAGATATGAGCCAGATTCATAATGAAAAATCTCGACCTGAACGTTCTGCGGGCATTTTTTGTCGTTGCGCGTGAGCGCAGCTTCACCCGCGCAGCGGCGCAGCTGGGTGTGTCGCAATCCGCGCTGAGCCATTCGATGCGTGGGCTGGAGGAGAGAATTGGCTTACGGTTGCTGACCCGGACCACGCGTGGTGTTTCGCCGACCGAGGCCGGGGAACGCTTGTTATCCAACGTCGGCCCGTACTACGACGGAATCTCTGCGGAGCTGGAGTCGCTGAGTGCATTGCGGGAAAAGCCCGCAGGCTTGATCCGGATTTCAGCGCATGACCACGCGTCGGACACCGTTCTCTGGCCGAAGCTGAAAGATGTACTGCGCAGTTATCCGGACGTTTCGGTCGAAATCAACATCAACTACGGCATGGTGGATATCGTCGCGGAGCGGTTCGACGCGGGTGTCCGAAATGGAGACTTGATCGCGCAGGACATGATCGCCGTACGTATTGGCCCGGACTTCAAAATGGCCGTCGTCGGTTCGCCGGAATATTTGAGGTCGAACGGGCGCCCTGTCTCGCCGCATGATCTGGCAGCGCACAACTGCATCAACCTGCGCCTCCCGACGCACGGCGGGTTATACGCGTGGGAGTTCGCCAGGAAGCGCGAGGCATTGCACGTCAACGTGCATGGTCAATTCATCTTCAATACGACGTCGCAGATGCTCGATGCTGCGATAGAAGGATTTGGGCTGGCCTACGTGCCGTACGATCTGGCTACGCCACATCTGGCCGAGGGTCGGCTGTCGAGCGTACTCGAAGAATGGTGTCCGACTGTGCCCGGCTATCACCTCTACTACGCGAGCAGACGGCAAACATCGCCGGCATTCGCGTTGATCATCGATGCGCTTCGATACGTTTCACCGGGTTCCGGACGGTAGCGGTCAGTGACTGCAATGCTCGAATTTGCTGTCGTCCGTATTGTGCTGGCTGCGTGCTGGCCAGTATCGGGTTCTGGCTGACTACTGCGCAAGACGTGCTGAGTGCAACCGACCCTGAAGCGGCAGGTCGGGCCTGATCCCGGCACGATCAGCACCACCGGGACATCGTCCGCAGCCGGAGATAACAACGTGCCTCTCAGGGAGCCAGCTGGCCCCGGTGCTTCGATGTCTGCATGCAACATGTGTAGAAGGCTACCCGAATGAAGGGCTATCGCTATTGCGATACTTGCGAAAACCGCCACGTTCTTTCGGACGGGTAGGCGCGGCAGTCAACGAGGCCCAAGGGAAACGAAGAAGTTGCGAGAACGTAGCGATTAATTGTCACCGATGTGGGTGGCTCCATCGACTGACTGTTCCTGGCCGATATCTTGGCTTGTTCGCACGATTGCCGAAGCCCTTGGCGAGTATCCGCGCTTCGCCTCCCAGGCAAACACCCGCCGCCCGCCTGGGGGTATTTCAGGCGATGACCTTCTACCCTGCGGCAGCCTGCTCGCGCATGCGACGGGCTTCGTCGCGCAGGAACTGCTGGTAATCGTCCAGATCGCCGTCGAAGGGCTCGACGCCGCCCCTGGTGACCAGCCAGAACTCGTCGCATACGGCGCGCAGCAGCGCCCGGTCGTGACTGACCAGCATCACCGTGCCTTCGAATTCGTTGAGCGCCATGGCCAGCGCTTCACGTGTGGCCAGGTCAAGGTGGTTGGTAGGTTCGTCGAGCAGCAGCAGGTTGGGACGCTGCCACACGATCATGCACAACACGAGCCGCGCCTTTTCGCCGCCGCTCATCGTGCTGACCGCCTGATGGACCATGTCGCCACTGAAATTGAAAGTGCCAAGGAAGGTGCGAAGCGATTGTTCGGTGCCACTCTGGCCGGGCGCGCGCATGTGCGGCGGCGTGTCCCTGGCAAGGCGGATCATGTGTTCCATCGGCGTGTCGAGCGGACGCAGCACGTCGAGTTCCTGCTGTGCGAAGTAGCCGATGTTCAGGCCCTTGCCTTCGCTGATTTCGCCAGCAATCGGCGCCAGCGCGTGCGCCACCGTTTTCACCAGCGTGGACTTGCCCTGGCCGTTGGCGCCGAGAATGCCGATGCGCTGCCCGGCCAGCACGGAACGGTTGATGCCCCGCACGATGACCGTGGGCGGCGTGCCCGGCAGTGCGCCGGTCGGCGCGGGGTAGCCGAAGCTCGCGTCCAGCATCGACAACAGCGGGTTCGGGACGTTGAGGGGCTCCCTGAACTCGAAGTTGAACTCCGCATCCGCAAGCACCGGTGCGATCTTCTCCATGCGTTCGAGCGCCTTGACCCGGCTCTGCGCCTGTTTGGCCTTCGAGGCCTTGGCCTTGAAACGGTCGATGAATTTCTGCAGGTGGGCGATCTTGTCCGCCTGCCTCGCCATCGCAGCCTGCTGCAACACGAGCTGCTCAGCGCGCATGTCTTCGAACTTGCTGTAGTTGCCGCCATAACGCACGAGCTTGGCGTTGTCGACGTGCACCGTCACCTGCGTCACCGCGTCGAGGAATTCGCGATCGTGGCTGATCACGACCAGGGTTCCTTGATAGCGCTTGAGCCAGGCTTCCAGCCAGACCAGCGCGTCGAGGTCGAGGTGATTGGTCGGCTCGTCGAGCAGCAGCAGGTCGGACGGGCACATCAGCGCGCGCGCCAGCTGCAGTCGCATGCGCCAGCCGCCGGAGAAACTGTTGACCGGCTGGTCAAGCTGCGCGGCCGTAAAGCCAAGTCCCAGGATCAGCGCCTGGGCACGCGCGGGGGCATCGTGTGCACCAGCGTCGTGCAGGGCCATGTAGGCGTGCGCCATGCGCATGCCGTCGTCGCTGGCCTCGGCGGCGGCGACTTCGGCCTGCGCGGCGAGCAGCACGGTGTCACCCTCGACTACGAAGTCGGTCGCGCCCTGCTCGGTCTCCGGCATGTCCTGCGCGACCTGGCCCATCTTCCATGCAGGGGGAATCGAGAACTCGCCGCTATCTTCGTGCAGCTTGCCGTTGAGAAGGCCGAAGAAGGACGACTTGCCGGCGCCATTGCGGCCGACAAGACCAATCTTTTCGCCGGGGGCGAAGGTGACGGACGCGCGGTCGAGCACGACATTGACGCCGCGGCGCAGCGTGACATTACGGACGGAAATCATAAGGAGCTACTTCGGAGAGGTTTGGCATGATAGCCGACCGGAAGCGCAAGGCTGTCTCTTTTCTGAGCCGCTTGCGCTTTGCGACGCCCGCCGGCCACAAAGCAAGGCAGGCCCTGGCGCACCGGGTGTACCGGCTGCGGGGCCTGCAAACATGGCGTTTAATGGCGGCTCTGCACTATTCACCGTCCTTCTATTCGTCGGCTTACATTTGGTCACCTGCGACAAAACCCCTTTCGGAAGCTACCTTGAACTCAGCTATCGTGTATGGGCGGTCATCTACATTTTCGCTACTGGCTTTGCGCTGGTTGACACTATCACTCGGTACTTTTACCTTTTCGCCGATCGGGGTACTGCGCTCCAACCGAGAATGTCTCGCGGCCGCGTATGGATCCTTTTAGGCGCGATTCTAATTTGTGTTTTGGCGCTCCGCTGGTCAGCTACCCTCTATCGTTGAAGGTAACGACACACGGGTATCGCGCTCCGTGACCCGCTCTGTGGAGGATGCGTCATTGGCGAGACCATCACCGTCAATGAGAGATCTGTTCAGAGGAGGGACCAAATTGGACTGGATGACCGTGGGTATCGAACGGAATAAACATCTCGACAGAACCAGTCTTGATCAATTCCACCATCCGGTTCAACGGCGCTTCGGCATCCTCAGTTCGCGGCACACACCCGTTTTTACCCGAGAGTGCCGCGACGAAGACGATTGCCCATTCCTGGAGCACCTGTCGTGATTCCGCGAGCAGATCGCTAAACGTACCAAGTTCCTCAGGAGTTTTGTCCACACACATCAGTGGTGTCAACGCGCCACCCTGACCCGCTTCGAAGCGGGTCAGCTGGTCTGGCGTGCAATCATCGGGCAACTCAACTGAGGTAAATACGAATAGCAGACGCTGTGGCTCCGGTTGTTGCCGTGCGACGCGAAGAAGTTCATCAAAACTCGAAATACTTATCATCAATCGTCCGTGTGGTGTCGTGAAGGCAAGGCAGTACGTCGGCTGTGGAATCCGACACATAATCCGCTCGTCCTGCCTGGGGGAATTTAGCCGCCCACAAGTGGAGGAGTTTGAACTGCCCATCGGAGAACATGGAGGGAAACTGGCCGGTCTCGTCAATGTAATGGGATTTGCTCTGGCGGCTTATATGTCCACTATACCCTGAGAACTCTAACACCTCCCCGGAGTCGATCCATTCTCCATGACTGCTCCCTTCTACGAAGCCGGCGCGCCTCACCTCCATGGAGGCGTTGGCACCTCATCGCGCCACGACCAGTGGTGAACGGCCGCAAGGGAGGGAGTCGACTGTCCGCGTCGTGCTGCGGATTCAACCGGTGGATGCAATAGGTTTCTCGAATCGTTCGGCCGCTTCCTGGGGTGGAGCCGACGTCTCAATGTCCGGGCGTCGCCTCGGGCGAATGATACTTCCTGGCCGAACTGCGTCACTCGTTGCTTTGACTGGGCGCAACGGACGGCGAACTACACCGAAATCATTAACGCCCCGAAACAGTCGGTCGGCTCCAAGCGATCCCTCAGATTAATCAACCAGGGGGGCGAGATGAAGCAAATGAGAAGGCAGCCGGAGGACGCATAAGCCGCGTGAGAATTCAGTCGAAATCCACGCTGCCACAACCCTCACTTCAACTTCGCCTTCAAGGCAGCATCGACCAGGCCGTCGATCCAATCCTGATGACCGTTGATCATGGGGTTGGGGCGCACATCATGCAGATCCCGAGCTGGCTTACCCCGCTGCGTTTCCTGTGTAAGGACGCGCACGCGGCCGCCATCGAGATCTTCGACCAGCCAAGCATGATGCACGTCGAGGCGCGTATCGCCCCCCTCCTCGCCGGCCCAACCGTGCCACGCCACGCGCCCTGGTCGCCCATCAGCCGGCGGCACATATTCGTTGCAGCGCGCCTCAACCGGAAAGCCGAAAGTCTCGAAGTAGAACCGTGCGCCGTCTTCCAATGCCGGACCATTACCGCCGTGGAAGCGGACATGTGCGGCATTCCGGTAATAGGTCGGCCAGCGCGACGGCGTGCTCAACAGCGGCCAGACGTCGCCCGCGCTGAGACCCGCAACGATCACCTCGTTCGAAGCGAAATTGTCGGTCAAGCCCGGCACATAGCCTTCGGGCCAGAGGATGGCGTTCATTTGCATTTTGCAGCTCCGTGATGGACGGATTTCATGATGGCTATTATTCTGAAATCAATCCAATCGTGGATTTGTATCTCTGCCATCATGAAAACTGATATCAGAACGATGGACCTGAATCTCCTCAAGGCATTGGACGCCCTGCTCGACGAGCGTAACGTCACGCGTGCCGCACAACGGCTTGCACTGACACAGCCCGCGGTCAGCGGCATGCTCACGCGCCTGCGTGAACGTTTTGATGATCCGTTATTCGTCCGTACGCAGCGCGGCATCATCCCCACGGAGCGAGCACTCGCATTGGCCGGACCCGTCAAGCAGATCCTCAGTAAAGTCGAAAATCTGCTGCGCCCACAGGTTTTCGAACCGGCCACCGCGGACATGGTGTTGACCCTGGCGGCAACCGACTATGCACTGCAGGCGGTCGTAGTGCCGTTTCTCTCTCTGCTGCGACGCGAGGCGCCCGGCATCCGCGTGGCCGTGCTTCCCGTCCAGGACAAGCGGTTGCATGCACAACTGGAGCGCGGCGAGATCGACCTCGCGCTCGTCACACCGGACGATGCTCCAACAGATCTGCACGCAAGACCTCTCTTTGACGAGCACTATGTTTGCGCTATGCGCGCCAACCACCCTGCCATTCGGCGCGGCAAGCTCACGCTCGATCGCTTCTGCGCGCTCGATCACGCGCTCGTGTCATATACCGGCGGCAGCTTCCAGGGCGTCACCGACGATGCGCTTGCCAGACTCGGACGCACGCGCCGCGTTGCGCTATCGGTGACGAGTTTTCTCGTGCTGCCCGAGATATTGCGTCAAAGCGATCTGATCGCCGTTGTGCCGAGCCGACTGGTCGCCCATGCGGATGGCCTCGCGCGAATCGCACCGCCATTGGACATACCCGGCTTCACGAAATCCATGGCGTGGCACGAGCGCACACATCATGATGCGGCGCATCGGTGGGTGCGAGAAGCGTTGTTCAGGACGTCCGCCACGCAATGAATTTACCAGGCCTGACGCGTCGCTGCTGTATGCGAGAAATCTCGGACTGGCCCGTCGCGACAAGGCCAGTAAATGGTGGAGTCCATCAAGCTTCGAGCGGCTCCAGGCAAACCTGATTGGCCCATCCGCGGGAGTGTGAAAACGACAGTTTCGAGCACAACAAGTGACGTTCGACACCGATGAACGAGATTCAGAGCGCTGTTTTGATGCCGAAGTAGAATGGCCATGCCGTTACGATTGCCCATCCACGGAATTCAAACGGAACATACTCGCGATATGCGCTCAGAGCAGACCAAATCGCCAGCCAATCGGGAATCCATCTCCGACGATCCCCTCCGTTCAGTCAACGTAAAACGCACAAAGTCGGCGACGTTGATCTCGGTTTCCTGCAGCGTAAAAGGTTCTGTCTGCTTCGTACGCGCCGGTAAAAGTGGACAGGGCTCGTGGCTGATCCGGCTATTCGGGCTTCTGCCGCCTGAACCGTTCAGCGACGACGTAGTCGTTTTCGGGCTCGGCGGCAGGGCGCTTGATGCCGTGAGAAGCGATCGCGAGGTGGCTGACGCGGTCAGTGCGCTGCTGAAATCCGGTACCCGGCTCTCACTACAAGGAAACAAGCTTACCGCCACAGTCAGCAAATCCAGTAACGCTGCAACTACGCAGGCGCTTACCGTTCTTGTTCGGGCCACAGCGGCGGGAATCGAGAGACTTGTCGGCGAATCGGTAAACGACGCTATCGGCACAGATCGACTGGGCCGACCCTACATGCTCTTTTCAACGCTGGCCGCGGTTGTATTTGGCGTATGTTTCGCGCTTCTGAAGCCATCGTTGACGCCACTGACAATAGTGCCTTATTCACTCGCGGCGGCGAGCGTGTTCGCAGTCGTGACCATCGCATTCGTTCTTCCCATGCACCTGCGCAGGAACGCACTCGGCGGCGCAATAGTGCCCTACGCGACGATCTCCTCGATTATCGGTTCGCTCATGCTGGGTGCGAACCTTGCAATGATCGCAAACACCTTCCTGGGCGAAAGACTGTTGGTCGCCCGCGATATTCCCATGACGGGCACAATCGGCGTTACGCACGGAAAACATGCAAGCTGCTGGCTCGCGCTCGACATTCCATCGCCCGATCTCGTGCCCAGAGAATTGATCGCACGGTTGCCGCTCAATTGCAGCGAGGTGCACTATCACGAGGATCCCATACCGGGTCTTTACGACGTCAAACTCAATCCGGGCCTATTGGGCGCGCCTTTTGTTCAATCGATTCAGCGGATGCAGCCGACATATGCACCGGCCAGCGTGATTCCGTGCCACTATGGCCTACCAACCGAGGCAATGCCCGGATTACCCCCTCAAAAGCTGTTTGCCGCAGTTCGCGCGTCGCTCAACGCAAGAGGCGAAGTGACGAGCGTCGTGCTTGAAAAGTCGTCCGGCAATTCGACGTTCGACGATCTGGCGTTAAGTCAATCGCGCAAGGCGACCTGCAAACCGTTCTTGGCTCCGGACGGGAAAGCGGTTCCCATCGAGACAAATTTTCTGTTTACCGCTTTACCCTCCGAACTACGCGCCGATCCTGCATCTGAAACGCTGGCAGCAAGAATTGCGCGTCGCGTCAGGGCTCATATCGACTGGAATGGACCCTTCACCGGCTTGAGTACGATTATCTCCGTGCACTGCGGTTCGGATGGCAAACTGCTGTCGGCATCAATCGTGAAGTCAAGCGGCAATCGCGCATGGGATGCCGCCGCGTTAGCGGCTGTCGAGCACGCGGATCCGATGCCCACGGATAGCAATGGAAAAAGCGTGGAGCACTTCACCATCACCGTCCAGCCCGGGCCGGCGTGATCTGCAATCGTCAGGTTAGCCATTCATTTCCATATTCGTTACGAAATATTTGAGCAGTCCAGTCGACTGACCGCAACGCCCCTAACGGTGTGGCCTTTGTCTTCTCGGCGACATATCAAAGTGCGAACCTGAGTGCACAAGCAACAAATGCTGCATCGCGCGCGGCCAGGCAACATGGCCGAGCGCAGATTCGCCAACTGAAGGATCTGCACTTTTGCCTGGAAACCTTGCAATTGCATTAAGCGGTTTTCGTCGAGCTCGCGTCTATCAGTACTGCAAATTTACCGACCTTGTTTTCTTGATTAACATCAATACATTCAAATAACAGATTGTTGGTAGATGAGCCGATGCTCTACCCTTCCGTCCGCTCTCACAACCACCAAAACAAGCAGATTTACCGTTCATGAATTCCACCCCGCTCGTATTTTTCCCGACGCAACCGAAGCCGCAGGCAGACGACCGGCCGCCGATTGTTGGCAGCCGCGTGGAACTGCAATTGCTGACGACGCTGCACTGCAACCTCAAATGTACGTATTGCTCCATTTCCGAGGGTGGCGTGCTGGAATCGCAGGGCAATGTGACCTATTCGATGGAAGCGCTGGACAATTTCATCCAGAAGCATCTGGATGGGTACGACGTCTATGTCACCTTTTACGGCGGCGAACCGACCTTGAACAAAGCGTTCATGCAGGAAGTCATGACGCGATATCCGAATTTCCGCTTCCAGCTCCAGTCCAACGGCACCCTGCTCGACAAGCTGCCTGACAATATGCTGGCGAAGCTATCGAACATCCTCGTCTCGATCGACGGCGGCGAACAGACGACCGATGGTTATCGCGGGCGGGGCATTTACCGCCAGGTCCAGAAAAATCTCCGGGAAACCCGCGATCGCATCGGCGGTACGGTGACCGCTCGTATGACCTGGAGCAACGACGCGATCACGTTCGAGGAAATCGATGCACTGGCCGAGGCCTTTGACTATGTCTATTTCCAGTTTGTGGCCGGCGAAGCGTATACCGCGCAAGCTGTCGAAGGCCGCAAGGCCGTTTTGTCGAAGCTGATCGAGCGCTTCTTTGCTTCCACCGAACACGTCTATCCGATCATCCCGCTCATGGGTGCGGTCCGGAATAAGGTCATGCCCAAACGCGCTGCGGAACTGTATGACGGCAAAACCCAATGCCGGGTATCGACGCATATCCTGAACGTGATGCCGGACGGAAAGATCTATCCTTGCCCCGACATGATGCACCTGCCTGAAATGCTGCAGGGCGATCTGAATGGAAACTGGCTCCGGCCGAGTCCGTTGCAGCCGCATCCGAATATGCCCTGTAGCAGTTGCGAAGCCTTTTCCTGGTGCCGCGGCAACTGCATGAAGAATCTTTACATGGCATACGTCAAAGGCGACGAGCGGTACCGCAAGAATGTGACCGATCCGATCTGCGAGCTGGTGCGCTTCATGGGTCAGGAAATCGACAGGCACCGTCCGGCGGAATGGTTTGCAGCCTTGCCACTCGCCGCACGCAAGCAGATTACCGATTGCGAAGTGTATGAGTATGTCGAAATCATGCCCTGAACACTTCACCCGGCTTGTCGGGTGAGCAACGCACCTTCTTCAGGGCAATCGCGATATTCGCACCGTGCAGGAGTGCCCGGCCGCAGCGATCTAAGCACAGCCATGAATTACACGCACGTGCTGAAGATCGCTGCCGGCAAGGCGGCCAGCCCGCTGGACAAGCTGATGCCGCCCACCCTGTGGCATTAGCGCTCGCATGTCCGGTTCGAGGGCCACGCACGAGTCCCGAGAAGCGGCTTTTTGCCGACTACTGCGAGAGGCGGTCGGCCGTAGCCGGCCCACTCCGGTCGGATATCTTTCTCCAAACCGGTCAGTCAGACAAATTCAGATTTTGCAAACTGGCGTGCCACTCAGCGGCCGTTGGCGACCTCACCCAATCGGCCACGAACGGACAGTCGACGGGGACGCCAAGATTGACAACAATTATGAACTGTGGCCAGACACAACGGAGACGAGTCAGTGAAGGAAGCCGATTTTCTTGAAATGCTTGCTCGCATTTCAGTCACTCATAGCGCAGATGACAACTTACTGCTGATAACGGCAGCGGATGCCCGTGAAATGTTCGATTGGCCGGTGTCTGCGGAGAAATCGGCATCACGGCTGCAAATTGCATGTCCTGGTTTGCGGCTCGTGTCGATTGAGGACGACTACCTCGACGAGCGTTGGATGGCCGCTTTCGAGAGTGCCCTTGCGCCAGTGAGAGTCAAATGGCTCCAGGCGATGCTCATCGACGGGCGTCACGGCCGATAGCGTTCAAGCCGGAGCCGCGCAGAATTCGCAGTCAACTTCGGCCAAGCCCATCGGGCAGCGGTCGGCCATGAGCCGCTGTTCGCGGCCTGCAGGCAGACGACTGCCGAAACGCCCAAAGCGGACGTCCCTCAGTCTGTTGGCGCCTTCACGTGTCGAGCTATATCTGAAAGTCGCATTTTCGCAAGAC
>NZ_JAMXLH010000017.1 GCF_024281035.1 Paraburkholderia sp. | reverse complement strand
AGACTTGCATCGCGCGTTTCGCGCATGCACAGCACGCCGACCAGGCTCACGGCCGCCGCCACCGACACATACGCGCCAACCCACGGCAAGCCGCCGTGCGCGGCGAGCACCTGCGCGATATACGGCGCGACCGACGCGCCGAGAATCCCGCCGAGGTTGTACGCGACACCGGCGCCCGTGTAGCGGACGTTGGTCGGAAATAGCTCCGGCAGCAACGCGCCCATCGGCGCGAAGGTCACGCCCATCAGGAACAGCTGGATCACGAGGAACAGCAGCACGAGCAACGGCTCGCCGCTGCCGAGCAGCGGCGCCATCGTGAAGCCCGAAAGGATGGCGGCGATGCAGCCGACGATCAGCACCGGCCTGCGGCCGAAGCGGTCGCTGGCCCATGCCGAGAGCGGCGTCGCGAGCCCCATGAACACGACCGCGATGCACAGCATGCCGAGGAAGGTCGGACGCGGAATATGCAGCGCCGTCACGCCGTGCGCGAGCGAGAACACCGTTGCGTTGTAAAAGAGCGTGTAGCAGACCACCATCGCGAGCGCGCCGAGCAGCGTCGGTTTCCAGTGCTGCGAGAGCAGCGTCGCGAACGGCACGCGCACGCGCTCTTCGCGTTCGACGGCGGCCTTGAACGCGGGCGTTTCGGCGATTTTCAGCCGCACGTAGAGACCGATCGCGACGAGCACGGCCGAGATGATGAACGGCACGCGCCAGCCCCAGTCGCGGAACTGCTGATCGGAAAGCGTCGAGGCGAGGCCGAAAAAGAGGCCGTTCGAGGCGAGAAAGCCCACCGACGGCCCGAGCTGCGGAAACATGCCGAACCAGCCGCGCTTGCCTTGCGGCGCGTATTCGGTCGCGAGCAGCGCCGCGCCGCCCCATTCGCCGCCCAGGCCAATGCCCTGACCGAAGCGCAGGATGCACAGCAGGACCGGTGCGAGGCTGCCGATCGCGTCGTAACCGGGCACGAAGCCGATCGCCGTCGTAGAGAGTCCCATCACGAGCAGCGACGCGACGAGCGTCGACTTGCGGCCGATGCGGTCGCCGAAGTGGCCGAACAGGAAAGAGCCGATCGGCCGCGCCACGAACGCGATGCCGAACGTGACGAAAGCCGACAGCGCCTGCGCCGTCGCCGAGCCGTGCGGGAAGAACACAGGGCCGATCACGAGCGCGGCGGCCGTGGCATACACGTAGAAATCGTAGAACTCGATTGCGGTGCCGATGAAGCTCGCGAAGATCACGCGCGACGTGGGCGATTGCCGGGATGCCTCGGGCTGGTCGGCGCGCGCGGGTGAAATCGGTGAAGTGGACATCGTGGAGTCTCCAGTCGTTATGACGCGCGACGTCGCCTTGGGGCGGTGCGCGGGTCCGCATACGCGGCTTATGACGGGCGCTGCGAGACAAACAGGTCGCGGTGCCCGTTGCCGGTCAGCGGGAGGGCGTTGCCAGATTCTTGCCGGACTATGGCCATATGACCGGCGACGACGGGTTGTTATGCATCGCGAGGAGCACTGGGCGTTCGCGTTGCGTCCGGCCGGCTTGCCGGCGCGCCGATGGGCGCAAGGGCAGCCGTTACCCGTCGAAGCCAGGCGGTGGCGTGCGCCGACGGGTGAAGCCGGGCAGAGCCGGCGAGGGGTAGGGAAAAAATTATAACGATCGTGCGGTACGCGCAGCAAGGCGGGGAAAAACCGGAGCACGCGCGGCTCGAGGCGATCCGGCGCGGCTCAGTTGAAATTCTGCGCTTGCGGCGACGCTAGCGTGCGCAACTGGAATTTGCCGTCGTCATTGAAGAGCCAGTCCTCGAACATTTCGAGCTGGCCGAGCGAGTTGAGCAGACGCGCGGGTGGCGGAGGCAGCGGCGTCGCGCGGCGCAGCGTCGAGAGCGCGGTGGCTTCGGCATCGTCGTCGCCGTTGGTGCGGTACACCGACGACTTCACGACCTGGCCATTGCAGTCGACCACGAACGAAACGACGACGAGCGAGCGCAGCATCGCCTGCGGCGTGCCGGCGAGGATATAGGAAGGATTGCGCTCGACGATGCGGTGCGCGACGGCCGTGCGATATTGGTCGAGCGTGTAGCTGTTGATGGCCGCGGGCGGAATGGCGAGGAGCGTCTTCGGCGGCGGCGTGATGGTGCAGGCGCTGGCGATCAGCAGCAACAAGGCGAGCCCCGCGCGCCGCAGCACAAGGGCGGGCGAACCAGCAAAGCGGCGGGTCGGGCAGACGCTGATGAGCATGGCGCGCAAGCTCGGAGGCGAGACCAGATTCGAGCTTAGTCGAAACGGTGCAGGATGCAATCCGCAGTGTCCCGCGCCGTGCGGTGAGCGCCCAGCGTCTGATGAAACGAGGGAACGGACTGGCTTAGAGCAGGGGGAATTGCCCGCAGGGATCGGTCGCGACGGTCCCGCAAGCGTACGAATACTGGCCGCTCTTCAGAACCAGTTCCTTGCCTTGTTGAACGTTGTCGCGGAAATCCGGCGAGCTTTCCCAGGCGATGAAGCCGCTGCACATGACGGCAGACAGAACCACGAGCGAAAACGCAAATTTTTCAAGACGTTGATAGCGGTATGGCATGACGGCAATTCCCGGGAAGAGCCCGGATTTTAGCGTGTTATCAGGGTTAATACCTATAATTCCGATTGTGGCAAAGGGGTTGCTGTCGCCTGTTTCGCGTGTTTCACGCCGGGGGAGCGGGCAGGGGCAGGGCATCGAACCATGTGGGCGCGGAGCGCAATCCGGCCGAGGGGCGTTTCACGGGGACAGGACGCAAAGACACTGGCGTCGTGGGTGCGAGCGGCACCGATGCGAACGAGACGATCGTTATGGCCGGGAAAACGGGCGCGTAGCGTCAGAAACTTTCACGTCCAGCATAACTGCCGCGGGTGCGACAAAATTACGCAGTATTTCACGGACGCTGGTGACGAGAGCTGGCTAGGCGTCCGACGGGCGATCCTGTAATATTTCGAAAAATTACGACATGCTCCGTAATTTTTCCGGAGCCATTGCGAATCCTCGTAAGCGTGTTCGCCTTGGCTGTCCGAAGGACTGGGCCGTCGCATTCCGTCCGTGAGATGGCTCGTCGAACATCGGGGATCAGGACTGCAAGTGTCGATGAGGACTGCGATTTATGCGCGCAGCAAAATCGATCGGCCAGTGCCCGAATCGTCATTCAGGTGTGCCGCAGTTGCAACTCGCAATGCGGCCACGTCTGCGTCGGCTGCCTCCGTGTTTAGGCTACGTATGAAAATGAAAGCGGATGGCGGTTGATGATGTCGATTTCCGTGATTTACCACTTGCTGGCTAGAGCTATCCCCGGGCGAAGCTCCGGTGCCCTGTTTCGGAAGATCCGCGTACTGATGTACGCACTGCTCCATCCTTTTGCGGCCCGCATCTGGCTGAGTGCCGTGGCGACCAACGCGTTGCTCGCCGATATTGCCGTGCGTAACCGGCGCTACCTCGAACGTCCCTTTCGCAGATTCATCCAGGCGGATATGCCTGCCTGCGCACGTGCCGAACTACTGTGCGGACATTTTCGCGTCGTGCGGGAGCTCTTCGGCGACGACCGGGTGCGCGGTCTCTATCTGAAATCTGATCACGTGACCCTGGCATCGAGTGGGCGGTACGCAATCGTGGTGAGCGAGCCGGTGCGCTGCTGGCGCGAAGGGTTGCTTACCGTCGCCTGGCGCGACATGGTCGAGCACGTCGATCTTGCGTGGGCGACGATGAGTTTCGAGTGGCATGCCGGATCGGGGCGACGCGGGGCGCTGATCGGCGGCCTGCAGGGGCCAGCCGGGACGGATAGAGAGCGGGTGCGCGAGGCGACGCGCGCATGCCACGGATTGCGGCCGAAGGCTGCGGTGGTGGAGGCTGTCTGTCTGCTGTCGAGGATGGCGCGGGTCGACGTGCTGAGCGGCGTGACGAAGAAAACGCACGTTTCCGCCGGAACGCAAGCGCAGGTGCGCGCGGATTATGACGGCTTCTGGGAGGAGATCGGCGGTGTTGAAACCGCTGGGCGGTACGTGTTGCCGCTTTGCCTGCACCACCGCGACGTCAGCGAGGTTCCGTCGAACCGGCGTGCGGCATTTCGCAGGCGGCAGACGCTGATTGCGGACTTGCTGGCGCAGATCGCGCAGGCGGTAGACGCGAATCCGGTCGGAGAGGCGATGCAAGGTCATCTGGGTCACGCAAAGGCCGACAGCGATCGTCTGGATTTTGCCGTTGCGCTGACAACTGACGCTGGTGATATGGAACCGGTCTTTGCGTTCAACGGTGTCAACCCCGTGCAAGCCGATCGGGCGGTTCCGCAAAGACTCGCTGCCTGATCCAACTGACCCGCGTGACATCTTTCCCGTGCGAACGGGATGCTCGAAGCCGTACACAACTGGCCACGGCTGGCACACGCCAAAAAACAAAACGCGCACACCGTGACGGTGTGCGCGTTTGGTATGGGATCAAGCACGGGAACTTACGAACCGCTTTCCCGAGGGCCTCATCCGGCAAGCATGTATGGCGGAGGCGGTGAGATTCGACGGATGAAAATTAATTTAATTTAAAATCAATGACTTGAAAGATGTTCTGTGAGGTGTTGTGTACCAGTGGTTTGTACCTTCTCGCCTCGCTCTAATCATACGCCTCTGTGGCTTTCCGGCCCAGTCGCCGCCGCGTTACCAAATGATGGCTGGCTCGTTGCTGAAATGAAGCTACCGACGAAATTTCGTAACACTGTTCCGCAATAACTGGGCTCAAAGACACGCTGTTATGCGAAGCACGGCAACGCTGAGACGAAAATGCGCGACGCATGGTGCCGGTGTCGCGCTATACGGTTCATCCGAAACTTATGTGAGCCGTGATGAAAGACCGATACGACCAGAAGACCCTCGAACTGCCGTTGGGCGATGACGCACCCGCAGCCGACGCGCCCAAGAAAAGGGGCCGTCCAGCCCTGCATGAAAACGCAGCGGCGAAGCAGAAAGCCTACCGTGAGCGTCTTAAGGCTCGTGGCATGCGTACCGCCAGTCGCGTCGTGCGCGACTGCCGAGGTAACACCGCCAGGTTGCACTCGGACATCATCGACCTGAGCGAAGTGCGCGGCTGCCGGTGAGCTTCGGCATTCTCGTTGCGGGTTAGATATCGTCGTCGTCCTGCGAAAGAACGGGCGTTGGCAAGGCAGGACTCTGTCGGGCAGCGGGATTGACTGGCCGCTTGGGCTTCTCGACGATAACCGTCCCCTTACTCGAGAGCGCGCATTCCCACCCTGTCTGCTTTTGTAGCTCAGTAAGGGCAACGCTTAAGGTCTTTAGCCATTTGTCATCGCGCATATGATCGCGCCGCATCAATGGCCTTAGCGTTGCTTCTGGCAGGGGTATCGGTTGCTTGTGTGTTTCGTAAAATGCGTGGAGCGACTGAGCGAGCGAATTGTCCCGCAGTGCGTTCCGTTGAGACCTGTTGACTAGCGATTTGCCCACTCGCATGAGCGATGCGATGTGCCCGCCAAGCGTGACCGTGTACCGCATCCTGTTCCCGTCTAGGCACCTTGTGAAGTCGAGAATCAGGGCAGTCTGCTGGCAAACGCCGTTGTCGTCTTTGAGGTCATCGGCCTGAAACTCAAAGACGGCGGTTCGCATCCGCTCAAGGCTCTGGATGAGCGCGCTCCGTTGCGCGCCACCGGTTTTCCACCCCAACTGGCGCAGGAACTCTTTTTCCAGGAATTGCACGGACGTAGTGGCGTGATCGAGCGCGCCCGTGTCATAGACCAGTCTGATGCATCCGGCCATTACATCCAAGTCGTTGCCGTCGAGCTGCTCACCGGCCAGTTGGTAGACTGGGACGCCACCGTGACGAGCTATCTCCGTCTTCTGCGCGTACGTAGGCCGTTCACGGCCACGATAACGCATTGAGGAGAACACTGCGGTTCGAACGAACGCAAAGGGAAGCGGGTAATTGGTCCCGTGCCCGTAGGGCAGACTCAAAGCAGGCCAAGTCATCTATTACGGCTCGAATGTTAAAGGGGGGGCAGAGTATAGCTGAATTGTGGCGTATGGAGACGCAATATCGTGATGTATGAAGACGCAACTTGTGATGTTTCAGGACGGAAAATTCCAAAAAGTCGCTGCAAAGGAAGGCGTTTTCCCCGCAATAATCGTTTTTAAATGAGATGGGATTTAATCAGCCATATCTGGGCAAGGCGCTACGAACCCGCCCACGGGGGCGGGTGGGCAGCCAGGGCGGGCAGGTACCGAGGCGATTCTCGCGCGAGGGGCCGACTGCCCTTGTCGGGTGTGGCGTTTGGGGACCGCTGCGAAAGTAGGCACGGCGTCTGTCGGTCAGGACTTCTCCCGCCCGGCCGGCATCCCTGGTTGCCGCTTTGGACGCATAAGACCTAACTCGATAGCGGCCTGTGGTGCGTGCTCGATGAGCGCACTGGCAATTCGCTTCGTTACGCTCGTCATCCCAGACAGCCTCTTGCTGGTTGCCTCCAGGGTGGCCTCCATAGTGGTTTGCTGACCGTACCACCGGCGAACGTCCTGATGCTTGGCCTTGCTCTTCTCTATGCCACGTTCAAAACCGTGTGCTCGGCCAACCTGCCGTGCGAAGTCCGTCTGCATTTCCGACAGGGCTTTCGAACCGCCTAGGTACGCTCGGCAATTGAGCCGGCCGCGACCGTCGATGGGCACTACATAGGCATACATGTGGGGAGTGCTTTCATCGCGATGCACTCCCGCATAGAACACGTTCTCAACGCCATGTCTCGCCCGAATCCAGTCCAGCGCGTCGGCGAAATACGCATCCTGCTGCGCGCGAGTTTTCGAGTGCATCGCATCTGGACTTCCGGCGACGAGGTATTCGACAGCCAGCACCGCATTCGACCGCACCTTGCCGATGGTCGCGAGACGGGAGTTGAACGCTTCAAGCGCCTCGGTCGCAGACGACGCGCCATAGTGGCTGTTCTCGGCCGTCCTGGCTGCATCAGCGTTCGGCGTGTCGTTGTCGCGGTAAGCGTGCGCGACGGATCGCCGAACGCTTGTCACGGTCTTGAGTTTCGTCACTCGGAGAATCGCATAGGCCATTGATTGGCTAAAGTGAGTTGAACACCATCGTGTATAGCAGATTTCGAAGGATGTTCAGCGATGTGGACTCACTACACAATTTCGACGAAATTGTCGTTCGCCGCCGCTGTTGCGGCGGTCATCCTAACAAACTATTTATTATACATATTGCTCGATTTCAGATTTTTTCTGAATGCTGAGAGAAATCCCGCTGTTCAATGACGAAATCTGTACCAAACCGCGCTCTTGAAGGGAGCGAATTGAGGAATCAAATGTAAGAACATTTTTGCAAAAATGGTTGCCTAAGGTATCAATCGAAACTGTCTTTTTGCCCCAAAAACGCCGTCGATGCAAAGTTGCCAGAATCTGTCTGGCGCCAATATCTATGTCAATTTTCCTGCTGAACCCGACGATGGATGTGTCGAGGTTTTCAAGGATGTTCTGGTAACTTTCAATGCCGAAATAGTGGCTGTGAGTCTGTCTAACTGTAGCTACTTCAGATGAGCCGACGAGTACAACTTCATAACCCGCCTCGACGGGAAACATTTTCTCGTACCTAATATAAGCGTTGACAGCATCGCTCGGATTTCGACTGACAATATCCCAGCTGACGAAGGCGCCCGCATTCCAGTCAAAAACGAGAATCCAGTTGTTAAGCCCTGCCGGATTCTTGTTTTCCTTTTCTGTTAGGGTTTTGATGATGTCTTCATTGACGAAGCTGTCGAATACCTTATATCGGTCTGACTGTTCGATGACCTGTTCGCACTCGCCACGAAGCTCGTCTACCTTCAGTCTCTTATCAAGTGAAGGCTCGCGGCCAGCCTCAATCTCGTAGAAAACGTCAGATAAATTTTTAAAATATCCAATAACTCGCTCATCACCTTCGCCCTCCTTTAAATGATGGCCGTAGATAACAGATGTTCGTTCAATACTTTCTGACCAGTAGTGTTGAATTCTGCTCCGAATTTGGAGTTCGAGGTGTACTCCACCGCGCTTTAAAATTATATGAAGAGACCGGTATCCTGTGTAATCTCGACCGAGCTCTCTATAATCTGTGACCCGGTCAATGGTAAACACATTTTGGGATTTTACGGTTTCGGTTAAATATTTTTGAAGCCTGTCAACATCAGAGTTTTTTTGAACTATTATTCGACACCCTCCAATATCTTGCAATTGAGTCAGGCGCACGCTCAATCTGTTGAGTTTTCTGATGATTTGCGGCTTTCTTTTGAGGCGCTGAGCGATGTAGTACTGGGCACCGTAATTGCTCAGAAGATGCTGAAGCTCAAGCGTCGTCTCAGACAGCGGCTGCAAATGAGATTTGCGGTATTCATCAAACACATCCTCTAGCTCAATGTATTCGGCTTCGTCACGATATTTATTTTTCGCGAGTGCAAGTCCTGCTCGGTCAATCTTTGATTTTGAAATCATGGCCTTAGGCGGAGTGTCGCGATGGTTGTTGTGATGTTTTTTCCAGGCTTTGGCCAAAATTTTGTACCCCCGATATCTTGAAAACAGATTGGCCAATGTGCCGATGTGCGAACTGCGGCCTAAGCTTATCTCAAAAAAACGGATAAATGTGTGGATGAGATTGGTTTGAACTCATGGGGCTGTGTAGACCATGAGAAGAGCATGCGTTATGCCGTCGGCATGGTCATGGCGACGAGAAAATTGCTGAGCAGGGCGACTGCCAGCAGAGGCATGCTGACAGCCTGAACGGGCGGAAACAGCAGACTCCCGAGACCGATTTCCAGTACCGACATCAAGACCGCAGCGGACAAGCTCAGGCCGGTATGCCGGATGGTCTTGTAGGTGAGTGGGGACATGTTGCGAACTCCATAACGCGGCCGAAGTGGCCTGCACGTTACGTATAGCTCGCGGACGACTCATGATTGCCCATGGCCGGTAGCGTTGCTCCAGCGGAATTAGGCTAGAGCGACGCGACTCTTGCCTTTCTTGTCGCTCCCTGAGGCGGAACGAACCCCATACGGCAGTGGGCGGCCGATTTCCATGTCTACTACGATCCGCGCTATCTCGGACGCCTTTGTCTCCACGCTAAAGCCAGTCCCGTATGTGTCGCCAACGGTTTGCTTCGCGTGCCCGGTTAGCGCCTGATGTACATCGCGCGGAATCAAGGCGTTCCGGCACAGGTCTTTGAACGTGTGACGGAAGCTATGAAATACCTTGGACGCGGGCAGCTTCAAAGTGTCATGTAGCCATCGATTGAACCAGCGGCCGAGCACCTCGCTGTCAGCCGCTTTTGTCGATTTGGAAGCCATGTGAGGCCAGAGGGTTGCGTGACCGGCCTTGCGGATGCTCTCTACGTAGTCGAGCCATCCGAGTTCAATGAGCTTGGGGTGTAGCGGGACCTCGCGCACGCTGCTCGGGTTCTTCGCCTGGCGGATGCAAATTCGCGGGCACCCTGTAACGAGAACATCAGCGGGGGTGAGGCACCCCAATTCGTCAAGTCGAGCACCCGTAAAGAGAGCGAGCAGAGGCAGCCATACACGGGCGTAGTAGCCGCCACCGCCGGATACCTTCGTGACGGCTACCAAGCCGTCCGGGCCGAAGATGCGCCGCAAATCATCGAGCTCGAATGGGAGCCGACGATGCGCGCTTTCAACGCCGATTTTGGCCGCGAGCCTCGCATAGTCGTAGCCAGCGAATGGGTTGTTAGGGAGCAGTTCATCCTTGACAGAAGCAGAGAAAATAGCCCCTACCAAGGTGCCTTTCTTTTCCAAGGTGCGGGAGCCGTTGTTCCGGCTATCGCGCTCGAAACGAAGCCACTCGGTTACGTCGGCTTTTCGGGCCTCGTGCGGTAGGCGACCCTTCAAGAACGCTTGAAACGCCCCCAGGAACTGTTTGGCTTCAAACTCCGTCTGCGGTGCCCGTTTCCGGTCCGACTGCCAGTGCGTGAGCAATGCTTCCCATCCGAATGGCGCGGCTGAGGGGTCAGCGGAAACCTCCCGTGCCGGACGCAATCGGGGGCCGATTTGGGGGCTCGGAACCAGTTCTCCCCGCTGCCGCCTCAGCAGAATATCGTTGACCTGCTGCTGGGCTATGAGGAACTCGTATCCAAGACGTCGCCGTTCTTCCGGCGGCACGTCGAGCTGATAGCCATAGCCTTCGAGCATTAGCTCAATGTCGACAAGCGGCGACTCAACGTCCCCGAGCGCAACTGCTCGTTGGAGTGTCGTGCGCTCCGCTTCGAGCGTCTTGCCCATTTCCTCCCATTCAGCCGGGGTAATTCCCTGAGCGCGCCAACGGGCGTCCTCTCGCAACTGACTCAGCCAGTAGTTCTTGAGTTGCTCAACGAGCTCACCGGTCACATGAGTGATTCGGACCTTGCGCTGCGCCACAGGATCGCCACCGTGACTGCGGATGGTGTTGGCGTGCGCGACTTCCGTCAGGCGTTCACGGATAGCAGCGATTCGAGTGAGTGTGTCGAGCTCCAACGCAGCGGCCTTGGCTTTTGCGATACGCAAGTCAGGCCCCAAGGACGCTTTGACTTCTCTCTTGCCGAATAGCTGACGACAGTCTGCGGGGATGACTTTCCGATACTGCCAACCGCTGGACGTTCTTCTGATGTTCGCGGGCATGTTCTGAGGCTCCTGCGCCTCATCTCGCCGCTTTGTACCGCGCTTTTGTACCAAGACCCTCTCCCTAGTCGTTGTATTGTAGGGGAATAAGGGTTTGTGGCGGTTCTGGCGGAGGCGGTGAGATTCGAACTCACGGAAGGGTTACCCCTTCGCCGGTTTTCAAGACCGGTGCATTCAACCACTCTGCCACACCTCCGAAGCCGCGCATTGTAACTCAAAAGCAGGCGCTGCCAGCAGCCTGCGCGTTGCGTTAGCTAGCGTCCTTGAGAAACATTTCCTGCAGATCGTTCAAAAAGCGTTGCCCGAGTTCGGTCGGCGCAATTCTCTCGTAATCGCGGCTGATGAGCCCGCGCCGCTCGGCCTCTTCGAGCGCCGGTTCGATCGACGTCATCGAGAGCCCGGTCGACTCGACGAAGCGATACACCGGGAAACCTTCCACGAGCCGCAGCGCGTTGAGCATGAACTCGAACGGCAGATCGCGCGGGCCGACCTCGTGCTCCTCCTGCACCGCCGTGCCTGCGCGCGCGTGCTCGATGAACGTCGTCGGATGCTTGTAGCGCGCCTGGCGCACGATGCGGTTCGGAAACGACAGTTTCGTGTGCGCCCCGGCGCCGATGCCGAGGTAATCGCCGAAGCGCCAGTAATTGAGGTTATGGCGGCATTGCCGGCCCGGCTTCGCGTACGCCGACACCTCGTAGCGTTCGTAACCCGCTTGCGCCGTGCGCTCATGAATCCACTCCTGCATGTCGGCGGACTGATCGTCGTCGGGCAGCGGCGGCGGAAACTTCGCGAATAGCGTGTTCGGTTCGAGCGTCAGGTGATAGAGCGACAGATGCGGCGGCGCGAACGAGAGCGCCGTGTCGATGTCCGCCTGGCATTCGGCGAGCGTCTGCTTCGGCAGCGCGTACATCAGGTCGAGGTTGAAGTTGTCGAAGGTCTTCGCCGCGACTTCGACGGCGTGACGCGCCTGCGCCGCATCGTGGATGCGCCCGAGCGCCTTCAGGTGCGCTTCGTTGAAACTCTGGATGCCGACTGAAAGCCGGTTCACGCCGCTCGCGTGGAACTGCGCGAACTTGTCGGCTTCGAACGTGCCCGGGTTCGCTTCGAGCGTGATTTCGGCGTCGGCGTCGAGCGGCAGCAGTGCGCGCACGTCCGAGAGCAGCCGGTCGAGCCCCGCCGCCGAGAGCAGGCTCGGCGTCCCGCCGCCGATGAAAACACTGTGCACCTGGCGGCCCCAGATCAGCGGCAGCGACTGTTCGAGGTCGGCGCGCAGCGCGTCGAGGTATTCGTTCTCGGGAAAGCGCTCGCCTTTCCATTCGTGCGAATTGAAGTCGCAGTACGGACACTTGCGCACGCACCACGGGAAATGCACGTAGAGCGAGAGCGGCGGCAGCGAGGTCAGCCGGATGCTGCCCGGCATCGAGAACGCCTGGATCACGCGGTTACCGGTTTCATGTGCCTGGCTCATGCGTCCTCCCTGAGTCGTGCGAGCAGTTGCTTCAGCGCAATCGCCCGGTGGCTCGATGCGTTCTTCACGGCCGGATCGAGTTCGGCGGCGCTCGCGTTCAGCGCCGGCAGGAAGAAGTACGGGTCGTAGCCGAAGCCGTTGGCGCCGCGCGGCGCATCGAGCACGATGCCGTGCCAGCGGCCTTCGGCGATGAGCGGCTCGGGGTCGTCCGCGTGGCGCACGAGCGCGAGGACGCAGCAGTAGTACGCGCGGCGATCCGCGTGGTCCTTCAGGCGCTCGACGAGCAGCGCGTTGTTCGCCGCGTCGCTCTTTTCGCCGCCGGAGAGCTGCGCGTAGCGCGCCGAATGCACGCCAGGCGCGCCGCGCAGCGCGCGCACGCACAGGCCGGAATCGTCGGCCAGCGCGGGCAGGCCGGTCAGCTGCGCCGCGTGGCGCGCCTTGGCGAGCGCGTTTTCGACGAAGGTCGGATGCGGCTCCTGCGCCTCGGGCACGTTGAATTCGCCCTGCGGCACGAGCTCGATGCCCGCCGTCGCGAAGAGCGCTGCGAACTCGCGCAGCTTGCCCGCGTTGTTCGACGCGAGCACGACGCGTGCGAGCGCGTCAGCGGTCACAGCGGTCATCTCGCGCGTCTCAGCCATGCACGCTCTCCAGCACGGCCTTCTGCTTGTCGACGAGCGTGCGGATGCCGCTTTGCGCGAGGTCGACCAGTGCGTCCATTTCGGCGCGCGAGAAGGGCGTGCCTTCAGCCGTGCCCTGGATTTCGACGATGCCGCCCGAGCCGGTCATCACGACGTTCATGTCGGTGTCGCACTGCGAGTCTTCGGCGTAGTCGAGGTCGAGCACCGGCGCGCCTTCGTACATGCCGACCGAGATCGCGGCTACATAGTCGGTGATCGGCGAGCGCTCGATGCGGCCCATCGCGAGCAGCTTCGACACCGCGTCGTGTGCGGCGACGAATGCGCCCGTGATGCTCGCCGTGCGCGTGCCGCCGTCGGCCTGGATCACGTCGCAGTCGAGGTTGATCGTGCGCGCGCCGAGCGTTTCGAGGTCGAACACGGCGCGCAGCGCACGGCCGATCAGGCGCTGGATTTCCTGGGTGCGGCCCGTCTGTTTGCCGCGCGCGGCTTCGCGGTCGCTGCGCGTGTGGGTGGCGCGCGGCAACATGCCGTATTCGGCGGTGAGCCAGCCCTGGCCCTTGTCGCGCAGGAACGGCGGCACGCTCTCGGAAACACTCGCGGTGCACAGCACCTTCGTATCGCCGAATTCGACGAGCACCGAACCTTCGGCGTACTTCGTATAGTGGCGGGTGATGCGGACGTCGCGAAGCTGGCTGGCGGGGCGGCCGCTCGGGCGCTGGATGGTCTGGGTCATCGGTGGGGCGTGCGCGCAGGCACGAAGCAGGGAGCGAAACGCTAATTTTACCGTCGGATGCGCCGCATGCGGGCGATGCCCCTGGCGGCAGCGTCGCCGTGCGCTTGTGAGTCGCCTGTGGGACGCTTCTGCGCCGCTTCTGAGTCGGTCGTGAGCCGCTTCTGAGTCGATCGTGGGCCGCTCGTGAGCCAGTTGCGGAGCGGCAGTCCGCGATGTCGCACCGGATGCCGCCCCGGATGTCGGTGCAGCCAAAAATGGGATAATGCGCTTTCTCCGCCCCGCGTCATCTCCAACACGCCGGGCGCCTCGATCCCTCCGCCGTGTCCCGTGCGTCGACGCGCGACGGCACGGCTTTATCGCGAGACGAACCATGATTTACAGCATGACCGGCTATGCCAGCGCCACGCGCGAGCTTGCGGCTGCCTCGGGCACTGGCGGCGCGAGCGTGTCCGTCGAATTGCGCACGGTGAATTCGCGTTTTCTCGACCTGAATTTCCGTATGCCCGAAGACGTGCGCGTCTGCGAGCCGACGCTGCGCGAAATGCTGATGACGAAGCTCTCGCGCGGCAAAGTCGATATCCGCATCAACGTGCAGCGCAGCGAGCAGGGCGCGAATGCGGGCGCGCTGAACCGCGATGCGCTCGATCAGCTCGCCGCGCTCGAACGCGCCGTGCTCGAAGCGTTCCCGGAGTCGGGCCATCTGCGTACCGGCGAAATCCTGCGCTGGCCCGGCGTGCTGGCCGAAAGCGGCATCGCACCCGAAGTGCTGCGCGACGCGGTGCTCGGCTGCGGCAAGCAGGCCATCGCCGACCTCATCGACGTGCGCGCGCGCGAAGGCGCGCAGCTTGCCGGCATGCTGCTCGCGAACGTCACCGAAATGGAGGCGATCGTTGCGAAGATCACGCCGCTCGTGCCCGAGCTGATCGTGAAGCATCAGCAGAAGATCGTCGAGCGGCTGCAGGAGGCGCTCGGCATTGCGGCGCCCGAAGCGAGCGGCAACGGCACGATCGGCGGGGTTTCGCGCGAGGAAATCGCCGAGCGCATCCGCCAGGAAGTGACGATGTACGGCATTCGCATCGACATCGCCGAAGAACTGTCGCGCCTCACGGCGCACCTGAACGAAACGCGTCACGTGATCGAGAAGGGCGGCAAGGTCGGCAAGCGTCTCGACTTCATGATGCAGGAGCTCAACCGCGAAGCGAATACGCTCGGCTCGAAGGCGGCGGCGAAGGAACTCGCCGATGCGTCGATGACGATCAAGCTTCTCATCGAACAGATGCGCGAGCAGGTCCAGAATCTCGAATGAAGGAAGCAACGAACATGACTGGTCAAAGCAGCGAAACGCAACAGCGCAATCCGTACGTGGGCGTCTATCCGGGCAACCTCTTCATGGTGGTGGCCCCGTCGGGCGCGGGCAAGTCGACGCTCGTGAATGCGCTGCTCGCCGAGGACAGTGCGATTCGTCTTTCGATTTCGTACACGACGCGTACGCCGCGCTCGAAGGAGCGCGACGGCGAGCATTATCACTTCACGACCGTGGCCGATTTTCTCAAGCGTCACGGCGAAGGCGAGTTCCTCGAAAGCGCCGAAGTGCACGGCAATTACTATGCGACGTCGCGCGTGTGGATCGAAGACCAGATGAAGATCGGCCATGACGTGCTGCTCGAAATCGACTGGCAAGGCGCGCAGCAAGTGAAGAAGCAGTTTCGCAACGCGGTGGAGATTTTCATCCTGCCGCCGTCGCTCGATGTGCTCGCCGATCGCTTGCGAAAGCGCGGCGAAGACGAGCCGAACGTCATCACGCGGCGCCTGCTCGCAGCGGGCAGCGAGATGGCGCATGCGAGCGAAGCGGAGTATGTCGTGATCAACGAAAACTTCGACCGCGCGCTGCAGGATCTGCGCAATGTCGTCAAGGCGACGCGTCTGCGTTTCGCGTCGCAATACGCGCGGCATACCGAGCTCTTCGTGGAGCTCGGCATCCACCAGACGCAGCCCGGCGCATCGGGCACATAAGGTAGAATAAGAACCTGCTGAGAATGAGAAGGAAACCGACATGGCCCGCATCACCGTCGAAGACTGTCTGAAACAGATCCCGAACCGCTTCGAACTGGCACTCGCCGCGACGTATCGCGCCCGCCAGCTCGCCCAAGGTCACACGCCGAAGATCGAGAGCCGCGACAAGCCCACGGTCGCTGCGCTGCGCGAGATCGCGGCCGGCCAGGTCGGCCTGGAAATGCTGAAAAAGGTGCCCGTCTAACGGCGCCTCGTACGCATTCCTGTTTGGCTAGTAAGTTGTTCCGCGCGCAGTTGCTTTAACGTCAACGCCAACCTGATACGGAGGGGAATATGAGCACCACACCCTCGCCGGCCACGGAAGTGGACCAGGAAGCCGAGACCGCGAGCCCTGCGCGCAATTACATCGACGCAGTTCTCGAACAGTCGTTCCGCCATCTGTTCGGACCGACTGCCACACCGGAGCAGCCCCGCAAGCACGGGGTCGTCTCCATCGCCAATCTGACCGCCGCGCTTTCCGGTTACCTCACACCCGAGGAAATCAAGGAAGTCAAAGCGGCGTTCCACTTCAGCGACGAAGCCCACCTCGGGCAGTATCGTCAGAGCGGCGAGCCCTACATCACGCATCCTGTCGCCGTCGCGGAAATCTGCGCGGGCTGGAAGCTCGACGCCCAGTCGATCATGGCCGCGCTGCTGCACGACGTGATCGAGGACCAGGGTGTGACCAAAGCCGAGATCGCCGAGCGCTTCGGCCCGAAGGTCGCGGAACTGGTCGACGGGTTGTCGAAACTCGACAAGATGGAGTTCCGCAATCGCGAAGAGGCGCAGGCGGAGAACTTCCGCAAGATGCTGCTCGCGATGGCGCGCGACGTGCGCGTGATTCTCGTGAAGCTCGCGGACCGGCTCCACAACATGCGCACGCTCGGTGCGGTGCCGCCCGAGAAGCGCCGCCGCGTCGCGCGCGAAACGCTCGACATCTACGCGCCGATTGCGCACCGGCTCGGTCTGAACAATACCTATCGCGAGCTGCAGGATCTGAGCTTCGCGAACTTCAACCCGCACCGCTACGCCACGCTCGAAAAGGCGGTCAAGGCAGCACGCGGCAATCGCCGCGAGGTGGTCGGGAAGATCCTCGAATCGGTGCAGCGCGCCATTGCCGACGCGAAGATCAACGCCGAAGTCACGGGCCGCGAGAAAACCATCTTCAGCATCTACAAGAAGATGCGCGACAAGCAACTGTCGTTTTCGCAGGTGCTCGACGTTTATGGTTTTCGCGTCGTGGTCGAATCGGCGCTCGAATGCTACACCTGCATCGGCGCGCTTCATGCGCTCTACAAGCCGGTGCCGGGCAAGTTCAAGGACTACATCGCCATTCCGAAGGTGAACGGCTATCAGTCGCTGCATACCACGCTGGTCGGCCCGTTCGGCGCGCCGATCGAGTTTCAGGTGCGCACGCGCAAGATGCACGAGATCGCCGAAGCGGGTGTGGCGGCGCACTGGCTCTACAAGAACGGCGGCGCCGATCTCAACGACGTCCAGAAGCGCGCGCACCAGTGGCTCAAGTCGCTGCTCGACATCCAGAGCGAGGCGGGCGATTCGAGCGAGTTCCTCGAACACGTCAAGATCGATCTGTTCCCCGACGCGGTCTACGTCTTCACGCCGAAGTCGAAGATCATGGCGCTGCCGCGCGGCGCCACGGCGCTCGACTTCGCCTATTCGATCCACAGCGACCTCGGTAACCAGTGCGTCGCCGTGAAGATCAACAACGAACTTCTGCCGCTGCGCACCGAGCTGAAGAGCGGCGATATCGTCGAGGTGATCACCGCGCCGTATTCCAAGCCGAATCCGGCGTGGCTCGGCTTCGTGCGCACCGGTAAGGCGCGTTCGGCGATTCGCCACTACCTCAAGACGATGCGCCTGACCGAGTCGGTGCAGCTTGGCGAGCGGCTCGTCGATCAGGCGCTCAAGGGCTACGGTTACCAGCTTTCGGACGTTACGCCGGAGGTCTGGGACAAGCTCGTGCAGTGGACCGGCAACAAGAACCGCCAGGAAATCTTCGCGGACATCGGCCTCGGCCGGCGCGTGGCAGCGGTGATGGCCAAGCGCATCGAAGTGCTGATGAGCGGCCAGGACGCCGACGACGACGAGCACCAGAATCCGCCGCGCGAGCAGAATGCACCGCACGCGCCGCCTGTGGTCATCACGGGCACCGAGGGCATGTCGGTGCAGCTGTCGGCGTGCTGTCGTCCGATTCCGGGCGACGACATCATGGGCTACATCGGCATCGGGCTCGGCATGGCGATCCATACGACCGACTGCCGCGTCGCGCAGCGCATTCACCGTCGCGACCCGGGGCGCTGGATCGACGTGGCCTGGGCGCCGCAGCCGGGGCGTCTGTTCGACGTCGCGGTGAAAGTACTCGTGAAGAACACCAAAGGCGTGTTCGCGCGCGTCGCTGCCGACATCACGTCGGCGGATGCCAACATCGTGCACATCGCGATGGACGACGACCTCGCGCAGGAATCGAACCTCCTGCGCTTCGTGATCCAGGTGAGCGATCGCCTGCACCTCGCGAATGTGATGCGCCGCGTGCGCACGAACCCGGATGTCATGCGTATTTCGCGCGAGCGTTCGAGCGACGAAGGTCACCATCGCCATGACGGCGGCATGCGGATCGAGCGCGAGCGCGCCGATTACTGATGCCCGCGTAAGCTCGCTACGGCACGATTGCCGCTTGGAACACATCTGTCTGGCCGGACTTTGAACGGCCTCACCGCGCGGGCAGGCTCTGCGGGTTGAGCATCGAGCCGCCGTCGGTCATCCCGTTCCCGATTCGACATGAGGGAGTAGCGATGAATGTAGCTGATCTCACCGGCATGACGCTCGATTACTGGGTCGCGCGCAGTCTCCATGATTTTGTCCGCGAGATCTATTTCACCGACAGCGGCACGAAGGTCGCCGTGCGCGGCAACGACCGCGGGCGGGCGTGGGACGGCCGCTTCACGCCGTCGACGTCGTGGGAAGCAGCGGGTGTCGTGCTGGAGCGCGCTCAGCGTTTCGAATTACGCGAGCGCCGTGAGGGGGGCGAGGCAGTTTGTGTCGCCGAGTTCGAGGGCAGTCACCGGATGGTCGAGGCACAGGGCGAGACGGTGCGTGTCGCGCTACTGCGCGCGTTCGTGAAGAGCCGTTTCGGCGATACGGTGTCTGAAATGCTGCGTCAGCCACAAGCGCTGAACGGCCCGTGTGCCGAGCAGGTGGGCGAGCCGAGTGCTGTCGGCGATGTGGAAGATCTGCCGCGCCCGGATGCCCGGATCGGCGATATCGGCACGTCACCGCGCTAACGGGCAGGGCACGCCAGAAGAACAAAGGGCCTTCCTGACTGATCAGGAAGGCCCTTCGAGAGATGGCGCGGCTGGCAGGATTCGAACCCACGACCCCTTGGTTCGTAGCCAAGTACTCTATCCAACTGAGCTACAGCCGCACACTGAAACGGTACTACGTACTTCTGTAAAGCGAAAGCGCCTTCAAAAACTGAGAGCACTTGAATTAAGTGGTGCGGCTGGCAGGATTCGAACCCACGACCCCTTGGTTCGTAGCCAAGTACTCTATCCAACTGAGCTACAGCCGCACGCAGAAGAGGGATTATAGCAGAGCTTCAAGAAAAGGGAAGGGTTTTGGTGTGGGTTGTCTTGCAGTGCGCTTCGTATAACCTCAAGATATGTTGTCCGTACCGCAGTGGCTCATCATGAACAAGGCATTTGTAAAAGAATCGTCCGATGACGACGATGACGATCTCGAAGGCGGTCTGCCCGAGATTCCCCCAGGAGCGAAAAACTACATCACGCCCGCTGGCTACCAGCGTATGCGCAGCGAACTGCTGCATCTGATCGACGAGGACCGCCCCGAGGTGGTCAAGCTCGTATCGTGGGCCGCCTCGAACGGCGATCGCTCGGAGAACGGTGATTACATCTACGGGAAGCGTCGTCTGCGGGAGATCGACCGGCGTATCCGTTTTCTTACCCGGCGGCTCGATCTGGCCGAGGTGGTGGACAGCAGCCGCCAGGAAAACACGGACCAGGTGTTCTTTGGTGCAACTGTCGAATACGGCACCCAGGACGGCGAAGTGCATACGGTGACGATTGTCGGAATCGACGAGGTCGATCTCGATCACGGGCACGTGAGCTGGATTTCACCGGTGGCGCGGGCGTTGCTCAAGGCGAAAATCGGCGATCAGGTGACGCTGCATACACCCGCGGGTGCGGTGCCCATCGACGTGCTCGACGTGCACTATCCGGCGCCGGGCGGTTGAGCGGCGCACGTCGCGCGTTTTGCACACAGCAATAGAAAAAGGCGCCGCAAGCGGCGCCTTCTTCAACTGCAATACTGCCAGCAGGGTGCTTCTTAGAAGCGGTGACGCATACCGACCGTCACAGCGATCTGGTTTTGCGTCGTCGACGCCGAGCTCAGGCCGTTCAGGTAAGCGCCGACTTCCGAGTTCGACGAAACGTGCTGCCAGTTGCCTTGCAGGTACACGTCGGTGCGCTTCGAGAGCAGGTAGTCCGACTGCAGCGAAACCGTGTTGAAGTTCGGGTTCACGCCGCCGCCCAGGTTCGCGCGGGTGTACGTGTATGCGCCAGCCAGGCTCAGGGCCGGCGTCAGAGCGTAGCGGACGTTGCCTTCAAAGTTCTGGAAGCGTGCGCTGTTCGCGCCGAAGGCGACGCCGCCATTCGTTGCGTTGCCCCTGCCCGATTGCGTACCCGAAATGCCGCCGCCGGCTGCGTCGGACAGGTTCGTCTGCGTGTACACGAAGCCTGCCGTTGCCGGGCCGAACGCGTAGTTCAGGCCAGCGCCGAACGTGCGTTGACGGCCTGCCAGGAACGTCCATTCGCCGGTTTGTGCGCCCGCGCCGCCCGAACCCGTGAAGCTGCTCCCATTCGTCAGGTTGTTGGCGAAGGAGGCCGACGCGACGTCGTTGTTCAGCTGGAGGTAGCCTGCAGCAACGTTCAACGGACCGTAGTTATACGTTGCGCCGAAGCTGTACGCACGGTTGTTTGCGAACTGGGTGCTGTTCGAGAACGAGTACGTGCCGCCGAACTTGAAACCCGAGTAGTTGATGCTCGAGTACTTGATCGTGTTGTTGAAACGGATCGAGTTGTTCAGGTTGTCGTTGTCGAACGGGTGTGCAGCGATCGTGCCGCCGTATTGCGTGCCGGTGTTCGACAGCGGTGCCAGGTAGTCAACGACGCTGTCGTACTGACGGCCGAGGGTCACGGCGCCGAACTGGTCGCTTGCGAGACCGACGAATGCCTGACGGCCGAACATGCGGCTCGACTGGCCGGACGTGCCGTTGGCGATGTTGAAGCCGTTCTCCAACGTGAAGATCGCCTTCAGGCCGCCGCCGAGGTCTTCAGCACCGCGCAGGCCCCAACGGCTGCCGTTGACCGTGCCGCTCTTTTCTTGCCAGGCGCTGTGGCCGTTCTGGTTGTTCGTGTAAGTGATGCCGGCGTCGATCAGGCCGTACAGCGTCACGCTGCTTTGTGCGTGCGCAGCCGTTGCAAAAACGCCCGCAAGGGCAGCGACCAAGAGAGTCTTTTTCATCTTTGTAAACTCCGAGAACAGTATGGGTTTCGGGGAACCCAGGCTTGTGGAAACCGCCCACGCGAGTGGTATCGACAGCTGATACTGCGTGGGTATTAGTCCGCCGAAATCGGTTTCCGGACAGGCAGAGTGTAGAGAGGGGGCTTTGAAACGGGTGATTTCGATTCACGCAATAAAATATTGCGCTATACGAAATTATCCGGCGGATCGTGGTGAGCCTTTACTGGCAAAGGCTTTGGGAGCCATCGGTCCCCAGCGGGGGGAGGGTGTCAACCGCGTGGCGTTGTGCGATTGCTACACCAAATGATGCGGAAGAAAGGCCGCAAATGGGAGTCGGAATCGATTATTGCGACCCATGTAACAGATGATTGTGTTCCATATGCTTAATACACAACGATGGCAGCGTCTATACTGAAGACGCTGCTTTTCGAAGCAGACTTTTTCGTTGACGAAAAAGATCTCCAAACCTTTGTTGCGCGGCCCAAAGCCGCGCTTTTTTTTGGGGCGCGCACGGCTCATCCGCTGCTTTCCAGCCTTCGTTGCGATTTGTACGGGGTTCGGCGCAGTGACTTACTTGACGCTCGCGCCGTGCGGCTGCGGCTCGTCTTGCGCAGTCCAGTCTTCCATCACGTAATGGCGTGCGTCCATCGGGGAACACAGCAGGTTGTGCCAGTGGTCGCCGTGCCACGAACCGTAAGTGTCGAGTTCGCCAGGTACGCGAGGCGTAACGTCGTCGGTTTGCACTAGCCATTTCAACCAGCGATGCAGGCTCGTCAGCATGATGCTCTCCTGATACGCGCTAACTGTATTGATACTGGTTTGAATGTTTTGCTTTAACAACCGGGAAAAACACTTACGTTTGACACTAATTGTTACACACAGGGAATTTTTTCCGCTGAAGAATTATTTGAAGATGGATCGGGTAAAAATGACGCAAATCGGCACAGGTCATCTTTGATGCGTATTTTTTGCATCAATATTGATGCGCGCTGGTTTTATTCGCGGATCGGAAGATCGTTTATAAAAAATTCGCTTGACTGGTGATTGATCTTCAATTTATAACGGCAAGGCTGATTTTCCTGCTGTGCTCAATATCCTGGCGGCGCGCTGCGATTGCGGTGGGGTAGGGGTCGGTTGGCTTACGGCGTGAGGATTAATTCCTGCGTCATCAAAATTTCGAGGGAAACTGAAACATGGAAACCGGTATCGTCAAATGGTTCAATGATGCGAAGGGTTTTGGCTTTATCACGTCTGACGCCGGCGGCGACGATCTGTTCGCGCACTTTTCTGAGATTCGCGCCGACGGCTTCAAGTCGCTGAAGGAGAATCAACGCGTCACGTTCGACGTCAAGATTGGCCCGAAGGGCAAGCAGGCGGCAAACATCCAGCCGCTGTAATTGTCTGTGACGTAAAGTCGCCTCGCGTCTGTAGTATGAAGAAAGCCCTGGTAAATCCAGGGCTTTTATTTTATTGATGTATTGTTTTGGTGCGTTAAATATCATCGTAATAATCGGTTGAGTAGTTTGCTTTTGCGCAATCGGGTAAACACCGGACCTCAATGCGCGGATCGCCTCGCAAATGAATCCATGCCGCGCCGCTCAGGTAAACCAGGCAATCTGCGCATGAACAGGGCATACTTCGCCTGTTTCCTCTATTCAGTCTTGCCGTTTCACCATGTTCGACACTCATTTGAGCCCCGGCGCGGCGCAGGCCGATGTTCCCATCGTTTTCGTGGACCTCGAGACGACGGGCGGTTCCGCCAGCGAGCACCGGATAACCGAAGTGGGCATTGTCGAGGTGGCGGCAGGCCAGGTGGCTCGCTGGAGCACGCTGGTCGATCCCCGGCAGACGATCCCGCCGTTCATTCAGCAGCTCACCGGCATCACCAATGAGATGGTGCGGGGCGCGCCCACCTTCGACGAAATCGCGCCTGCGCTTTTCCAGCGCCTCGCGGGCAAGCTGTTCATCGCCCACAACGCGGCATTCGATCGCGGTTTTCTGCGCGTGGAGTTCGAACGCGCCGGTTACTCGTTCAACCCCGATGTGCTGTGTACCGTGCGTCTTTCGCGGGCGCTCTTTCCTGGTGAAAAGCGGCATGGTCTCGATGCGCTCGTTGAGCGGCACGCGCTCGTGCCGTCGGACCGCCACCGCGCGCTCGCCGATGCCGATCTGATCTGGCAATTCTGGCAGCAACTCCCGACGCTCGTACCCGTGGCGACGCTGGAAACGCAGATCGAGCGGCTGACGCGCCGCCATCGCCTCGCCGGCGACATCACCGACGAGCTGATCGATACCGCTCCGGCCGGCCACGGCGTCTACGCCTTTTATGGCGAAAACGATGCGCCGCTCTACGTGGGGCGCAGCGTGCGCGTGCGTCAGCGCGTCCGTGCGCATTTGTCGGGCGAGCGGCGCTCGTCGCGTGAGCAGCGTCTGGCGCAGCAGGTTCGCCGAGTCGAGTGGCGCGCGACGGGCGGCGAGATTGGCGCACTGCTTGTCGAGGCCCAATGGGTCGCCGCTCTTCGGCCCGTTTTTAACCGTTTGCCGCGTGTGGCGAAGCACGATCCGCAATCGGCGCCCTGGCCGTTCGAGGGAGCGGTGCTGGTGGAGGAGCGTGATGCGGCGGACGGTTCGGCCGTCCTGCATCTGATCGACCGGTGGTGCTATCTGGGCGCGGCGGCCAGTATTGGCGAGGCGGTCGCGCTCGCGCGCGCAGCGGGCGAGTCGCCGTTCGAAATCTCGACGTGGCGCATTTTGCAGAGTCGCCTCGAACGCGGTTTGCGCGTGCAACCGCTGGCGGCGTGTGGAACGGACGGTACCGCGACGGTTGCGTGACCGGTTCGTTGGTTGGGTGCGCGTGACGGCTACGCCGTTGCGCCCACGCCGCCCGCCGTGCAGACGTGTTCAAGCGCCTGACTCATCGCCTCGGTGCGGGCCGAGTCATAGCGCGTCAATTGCTTCCAGTTCGCGATCGATCGCGCCACGCGCGCCGGGCAGTCGGCTGATGCGCGCAACGGCTGCACGCGCGCAAGCGCACCGACCAGCTGTCCGGTGAGCCGGTCGAGCTGCGGGCGCGTCACGGTCGCGAGATCGGGCGCCTCGCCGCTCGGGCCTTGCGATGTGCGCCACGTCTCGAACAAGCTCTTCTGCACCTGCGTACTGGCATCGATCTGATCGCGGAAGAACGTGCGCGCGAAAGCGGGATCGACGCCCGCTGCCGACGCGCGCTTCTGCACATCGTCGAGTAGCGCGGCTTCGCGCGGCGCGTCGGTGATCGGCTTGTGATGCTCCCACTTCCAGTGCGCGACCGGCTCCGCCAAAGTCAGTCGTTGCGACACGAGCGCAATCAGGTTGGTCAACGCGGTGTCGTCGCCGTCTGCGCGGGCGCTGGAAAGGGGGAGTGCAAACAGCAATGCGGCGGCGCAGCACGCGCTCGTGCGAACGATGACATTCATATTGGAGATAAAGCGGGCAGACCCGGAGCGCAAAAGCGAAGAATAGCTGGAATTGGCGCGGATGCGGCTAATTGCGCGATGGAGCAGGGCGCAACGCCAACGTTGTGCGCCCGGTCAGGCGCGTACTGGCGGGTGGCTGCTTGAATGACGCGCAGCGGGCGGCGCGAGCCTCGTGTCTCGTCCCCCGCCGACGTGTGTGGGATCCCCGTTATTTCTGGTCGTGTGCCTTGCGTTGCTCGTCGAGAAACGCCCGCACGTGTGCGGGCAATTCATCGCCGAGGAACTCGACGGCCACCGGTTCCGGATCCGGGCTGCATACTTGGTCCGGGGCCGGGATGCTGGGCGGTTTGGCGTCCATGATCTTTCTCCTGTATGAGTCGATTATCTGACTCGGCACTTCAATCGCGCTAGCCGTCGTCACCGTAACAGTGCTTTTCGCGCACGCGTGTTGCTTTCACCGCACAACGACACATTGGAATAAGAGTCCCGGAATATAATTGGCCGGTTCCATTCCCTTCCTGCAAACGCGCGGGAGCGTTCCTTCGTCGTTCTGATCATCCCTTCGGGAACCCTCCACACGAGGGGCTCCGCACCGTTCTTCATTTGCTCCAGCCTGTCTGCCGCCTGCCGCGCCTCGACGCAATGCGTAGCGTTGATGCCTTGGTGCGCCCTGTGGCCAGGCCTGTTGGCTCAACGGATGATTATTCGTTGGCGTTGACGCTAAAAGCATTAATTCTGTCTTTAAAAACTTTCGAAAAATCGTAGGCGCTCGCCCAGTTGATTTATTGGGCGACGAAAAGTCAATCTATACGATTTATTGTGCGGTGCGCAAAAGCGAGCGCGATGACGAAGCGGATCGTTCGGACCGCTTGCTGATTTCCCGTTGCCGTTTGCCGTTTGCGTGTCGGCAGACCATGGCGCAGGTGCGCGCCGAGTCCCGGCATGGTTCGCCGGTTGTGTAGCCTGGTCGTGCTGCCTGGTTGTGTAGTCTGGTAATGCAGCCAGAAAGCAAAAAGCCCAGTCGCGAGGACTGGGCTTTTGCCTGAAACCTGTTGGAAAGAGGAATCGGAAAAGTGCTGAAAGGTGTTGCCGACTGGGAATATACAAGTCGGCTTGTGATTTCATACCCCCAGTCGTACCCCCAAAGTTACTCCTAGGCGCTTACTTATCTCATCTTGCTGAGTTACGGTGGCTCTGTTCGCCCCGCGTTTGCTCATATCAATGTTAGGACACACCGAACAGCCGTAGCCGACCCCGTTCCTGCCCTTCAGTTAGATCGAACGGACGCCGCGTCCCAACTCCAAAGCGGCCGTTCTGCCTCCCGCCGTGTTGTGGGAACAAACGGGTGAACGTCACGGGCAACAAAGAAAGTTATTGGGGACGGCTCGCCTTCAGCGGTAACGAGCGCAGCTTCCCTTTCAGCTTCAGTCCGTCTCGCAAGTTCAAGCCGAGCAGCATGATGTTCACTAGTCCGACGATCAGTTCCAGCATCTGGACAGCGTAGAAGGCGGCATCAAATTCGTTGGCTCTCGCCCTTGAAGCCAGGAACATCGCGGACGGAATCAGGATAAGAAGTCCGTTGGCAGCGATGAAAGGTATGCGCCGCTTCTTCGTATTCACTAGCCGGCCCGATCGCCCTTTCGAAAGAGCGAAGCCCGAACCGCCCGCAGCTGCCAACGCCGGTACCAGCAGCAAGAATCCCCAAGGGATTGCCATCTTAACCACGACGACGGTTGCCCGCGACGCGAACATTTCCGTGAGGGCGGTCGATAGCCAGAATGTCGCGATCGTGAACAGTGCGATTACGCCGGCAACCCGATGGACGATCTTGGTCATGTTGTTTTCCTTCAGTGACTAGCTTCGGTCCGTATCAGGCGACGCAAATCCCTGGCACGGCGATCTTTTGGAAAAGGTGCGGCATCGCGACGGCTGAGGCTGGATAGTGTGAAAGCCTTGCCTTGAATTCCGGATGTGTGAAGGCGGCCCGAAAGTGCTCGGTCGACTCCCAAACTGCGTAGTTCAAAAAAGTCGCGCTGTCGCCGATCGCGCGGTGCAGTTGGGTCGAGATGAACCCGGGCTGCCGCTTCATGAACTCGGCATCGTCTTGCCACGCATCCAACAAGGCTTGTACGTCGGCCTTGTCCAACGTGAATACGTTGATCAGCACGACTGGCCCTACGTCAACAGCTAGCTGGCGTTCAATCGGAAAAGAAGGATCAAGAGGGCGAAGCACCGACATGGCAGCCTCCGTTCTAAATGGATGTATGATGTCAAATCGACATTTAAATCATAGTTATTTGACATCATGATGTCAACACGAGCGGATGCTGACATGAAGAAGCTCAAACAAACGCCAGCCACCGATGCGGTGACTGCTCTCATCCTGTCTGTGTTCCGGTTCAACAACGCGCTGTTGAGATCTGGTGACCAGTTGGTTGCGCCGCTTGGCCTGACGAGTGCCCGCTGGCAGGTCCTCGGTGCGGTTGTGTCCGCCGAGCGCCCGCAGCCCGTGGCCTGGCTGGCGAGGGACCTCGGTGCGAATCGACAGAACGTGCAGCGGATCGTCAACGACCTGGAAGCAGCCGGGCTGGTGGGATTCGAGACCAATCCACACCACCGCCGTGCTCAACTTGTCGTTCTCACGGGGAAGGGGCGGGAAGTATTCGCCGCTGCCATGCATCTTCAGATCCCGTGGGCCGACCGCCTTTGCGCGGATATTCCCGTCAAGGATATCGAAGCTGCTCATGAGGTCGTCACAATGCTGCAACGAAGGCTCGATCAAGCCGAGAACGGCGACGAAGTTTTCCCGCCCGAGCGCTCAGCACGCCGACCGCCTGCCAGATAGCACAATGGACGCCTCTGTGAAGACTACCTTTGCTTGTCGAAGGATGGCGTGGGCGCGTGGTGACTAGCCCATACATAGCTGCTCTGGACACTCGAACTCATCTGCTTCGGGAGAAAACGCGGAGGCGTGTTTTGATGATTCTTCGACCGCGCCGAGTTCCATGCAGTGAGAATCTATTCGTGGAATTGATGGTCCGCAGTGCACCGGCGACCGGTCATCCACCGGCGCGATGCGAACGTCTCGTCATGGCCGGTCAGCGTCCGCTCGCTAACCGGCCTGCGAAGCTAGACCTCTGTCTGTTCCGCCATTTCAAGCGCGTCATCTACCTCGATGCCAAGGTAGCGGACCGTGCTTTCAAGTTTCGTGTGGCCGAGCAACAATTGGACAGCCCGGAGATTTTTCGTGCGGCGATAGATCAACGACGCCTTGGTCCGGCGCATCGTATGGGTACCGTAAGCGGTGTCGTCCAGGCCGATTGACGCGATCCACCGATGGACCAGCCGAGCATATTGGCGTGTCGACAGGTGCGGGGATGTTCGGCCACATCCGGCCGTTCGACATACCGGCGTAAATCCCCGACAATTTGGCGAATTCACACCCTGGAAGCCGAGCGATGAAATGCCGGATATGTGGGCGAGCACTCGATCAGCCCGACGACCCCTTGTCGATGAACTGTGGAGGTGACTGCTGGGGTTGCGTCGGCGAGATTGAGGCCGATCTAGGCAATGCGGAATCGATCGTGCAGGTCTGAGAAGAACACGTTCGGGGACTTCGCCCGGGATGGATTGACCCGGCGAAGTAGTGACCACCAATCTCCTGTTGGGGTCACGGTCGGCCAGAAGGCGTCGTTCGACACTGCGCCCCAACTCATCGACAATTCCATCCATCTTTACTGAGTTGGAGGCACGAGTGAATCGATTTCGACGTGCAGATCCCTTGCCAAAGCAAATGCAGGGGCACTGGGTCGGTGTAGACGATCCGGCTTCAGAGTTGATTGTTGATGGCGGTGAGATTATTTGTTTTGGGACGATCGTGAACTACGACCACAAAGAGGTAGTCCAGAAGGACGGTGCCTTGACCGTCAGTCTGGGCATCGACGATGACTCAAAGCTAGATGCGTTCCAACGAGCGAATATCACGGGCCTTGTTCTCACGCCAGAAGGACAGTTTCACGCGTATAACGTGAAATTCGCGCTCCAATTCGTACGACCTGTTTCTTGATAGGCGCGAGTCGACCATGAACGGTCGCTCAACGCGTCGTCCTAAATCGCCGACAATCCGACGGTGGAGCATCAATAGGGGATTGAGAGATGGGTTCATGGGTTCGGTGCAAGTGTGATCGACTCGTTCATAAGAACCTGTTCTGCGGAACAGGCATATCGTTGCTTGCGACGGAAGAATTCCTTGATTCAAACCACGAGGGAAGAAGCGCAGATGATCTGATCTCCGATCTCGTTCGGCGGTCTGACCTCCTTCTCACCTGCGGAAACTGCGGCCGGAAAATCTTAGTGAGGGAGACAAAAGACGTATTCGAGGTCCGGTTCTTCAAACCAGAACAAGAGGAGTAAGCACGAATTGGCGCCGGTTCGCTCCCGGTCGACCGGGAGGGAAGTGGCATTCCAAAGTCGGCCAGGAGCAGCCGGTCGACGCCATCGCTCAGATCGTCAACAATATTGTCCAACGCGCCCGCGCTCATATGAACGGTAGGTTATGGATGCTCAGCACGTCTTTTCTGGCTTCGGTATAGAAATATTGCGGCGCTCTGATCGCTACGTTCTTCGGTATGACGCGGGTGAGCTAGTAGTTCAGATGCGAGAACTCGAGATTTCCGCCGAAGACGCCCTTCTGGCCGCGCAGAGCGAACAGTCCGCGTATGAGGTAATCCTTAGGCTCACGTCCGCGGACGGAGAGCATCGTTGATGCTACCGATCGGCCACAAGCAGCCGTTCGACGTCGTCGCCCGGATCGCGGACAATGGTCTATGCGGTCGACTGGCCCGGCGCAAGTATCGGACACGTCCAATCGCCGCCTTGATGGAGGCCGTCGACTGCCAGCCATGGTCAGTCGTTTCGATATCGACGCCTGAGTCCTGATAATCCGTGAAAGGCCGAAATGCACTCCCCCAGAAGACTCGCCTCGCCTGATAAGAAGCTCCGTGGCATTTCCCGTCGGCTCCGCGCCATCCAGCACTGGCCGGGGACGCTCTCGAACGTTGTTCCAGCCGACGTCTGGATCTGGAACGAGCCATACTGGAATTGGAAAATCCCGGTGCAATCCAGCCTTGTTCAAGGGCGATATGCCACCCCTGCTACGCGTCGCGCGTGTGCGCAGGGGCTGATAAACGCATCCGCATCGCTGCTCGCGCGTAAGCCCGCCAATGCAAGGTCGGCACGGGTCACGTGCGCAATCTGCCTTCCAGCCATGTTCATGAGCGAAGTATGCATCTACCTCGATGACGACTACTTCGGGGCCCACGTCGACGAAGCTGCGAGCATCTTCGGCGACAGGAGCCTGATACGAGGCCGCACCTTATCCAGTGAATGGGCGTTGAGCGTGCCGCCTGGTATGTCCGAGTTGGGTATCACCATCAGAAGCACTGACGACGATGATCGTCCGTTCATTTGGGAGTGCTGGTACTTTGGCGAAGTGGTGCGATGAAGCGCAAGCGTACCGTAAGACTGCACTAGCAGGACGCTTAGTCTGCCGCTCGGCGAATGACCGTTATGGGCGAAACTGAAGGACTGCTCAGGGTCGGCTACGGCCGACGGCATCGGGCAGTAGTCGGCCATGAGCCGCTGTTCGCGGCCTGCAGGCAGACGACTGCCGAAACGCCCAAAGCGGACGTCCCTCAGTCTGTTGGCGCCTTCACGTGTCGAGCTATATCTGAAAGTCGCATTTTCGCAAGAC
>NZ_JAMXLH010000016.1 GCF_024281035.1 Paraburkholderia sp. | reverse complement strand
AAGGCCTGGCGAAACGCACGGGCCGGCTTGTGCCGCCCGGGCTCCATTCGTCGAGATCGAACGGCAGCCTGATCACATACCAGCCCTGCTCGGTCAGGTACGCGTATTTGTAGTTTCCGGGGGACGTGATACGCGCGGGCAGAATGCCTTCGATTACAGGCCGCTGGATCGACGCCATCGACGTGCGCCAGACCCGATCCGATGGAATGCCCTCGAACGTCACCCGATACGATTTGTTGCGCGCACCGTGCGAACGCACGGACGTAACGAAGATCCCGTGCCTCGCGCTGGCCGGAGCCGGTTCGACCAGCATGACCTCCCCAGCTTCGAGCCAGAACGGATTGCCGGTGCCCACGAAACTTGTCTGGCCAGCCAGATAAGCTTCGTGCCGTAAACGCGCAATACGTTTGCCTTCCGCTGGCGTCCCGTAGTGCTCGCCCCATCGATAGTCGATGGCATTGGTGGTCTTGTCGCCGCGTGCCGCGTTGTCGTCGACAAGCAGCGACACATCTGCCTGCCGGTGGTTGTAGTCGTGCAGGCGCACGCCCTCCGGCACGCGCCGGGTTCGCCGCCTGAGCGTCTTGATCGCGTCGGCCCCGACGCTTTCAAGCCCGGAATCGCTACGTAACGGCACCCTGCGCTGTTTGCGTGCGTACGCATCGAGATCGTCGCCGAATACGATCGCCGCGTAGTCCTTCTTTTGCTCCCAGCGGAACCACATGCCTTCTTCCGCACAGATCCGCTGAATAAACGCGAATGTTGTCTCGTGATACTGGGTGACGTATTCGTGCCGTCTGTACTCTCCCCGCAGCGCGAACACGAAGTCAACCCCGGCACGGTAACCGAAGTGCCGCAGCGTGCCAGTAATGATCTCTTCAACCGACTGCTTCTGAAACAGGCGGCTCGCGACGCCGCGATTGAGGTCGGCCAGTCTGGGTTCGAGCATCACCCGGTAACGTGTTTCATCGGCCGAAGTTTCGATTTCGTCGAATGTTGTGATGATGCCGTGCACGGTTTGCGCGGGCGGTTTGTTGCTGAACTGTTCCGCGTTGCTGCCAAACAGTCTGCGCAGTCGGCCCATGTCCGGGTCGATGGGATCGACGATGAACCGTGCCGGGCGCCCCAGCACCTGATCCATCGCAATGCCCGCCATCGGGCTCGTGAATTCGATCTCGTAACGGTACAACTGGCTGATCCGGTCGACGCCAGCAAATTTCACGACCGAGAACGGCGCAGGGTGCGGCGCCAGCTTCAATTCATACGCCTGCAATGGCATGACCATCGACATGGCATTCCTCCGGGTACGCGTTCACAGCAACGCGCCGGGGCAGCCATGGGCGGCCCCGGCGGCCTGTACCGTGCACAGAAAATTTCAGATCAGCTCTTGGCCTTCGGCATCTGCGACACGAGCGAAAGCCCGATGTCCATACCCTCAACCTGGAAGTGCGGGATGATGAAGAGCTTGATGCGGAAGAAACCCGGGTTGTCCTCGATGTCTTCGACCGTCACCTTCGCTTCGCGCAACGGGTGGGACGCCTGCAATTCGTCCCCCGGATCCTTCATCTCCGTCACGAGACTCTTGATCCAGCCGTTCAGTTCGAGTTCGAGCAGACGCCGGTCCTTCGTCGTGCCGATGTTCTCGCGCTGGATCAGCTTCAGGTAGTGGGCGATACGCGAAAGCAGGAAGATGTACGGCAGCCGCGCGTTGATACGGCTGTTGGCGCTGGCCTCTTTGGTTTCGTACAGCGCGGGCTTTTGTGTCGAGTTAGCCGAGAAGAAGCACGCGAAGTCATGGTTCTTGTAAAACGAGAGCGGAATGAATCCGAGGTTCGCGAACTCGAACTCGCGTGTTTCGGGAATCAGCACTTCTGTCGGGATTTTTGGCTGCACGCCAGTACCGAGGTCGTACAGGTGAACCGGCAGGTCCTCCACCCTGCCGCCTGCCTGCGGGCCGCGAATCTGCACACACCAGCCGTTGTTCACAAAGCTGCGGGCCATGTTGGCCGCGAACGCGAAGGATGCATTCACCCACAGGTATTTGTCGTGGTCGGGGCCCTTCACCGCCTCTTCGTAGTTGAATGCACGCACGGGCACCGTATCCTTGCCGTACGGCAGGCGACCCAGCACGCGCGGCATCGTCAGCCCGACGTAACGTGCGTCGTCCGTGTCGCGGAAGCTCTTCCACTTGATGTACTCGGCGCGATCGAAATAGTTGCCGATGTCCTGAATGGCCGCCACCTCTTCCATCGACTTTTTGCCGAAGAACGCCGCGCCCACCGAGCCGATGAACGGCATGTGCGCCGCAGCGGCTACTTTTGAAATATTGCGCAGTAGCGCGATGTCCTGGGGCGAGTTGTCGAACTCGAAATCGCTGATCATCGCGCTGATCGGCTGGCCGCCCGGCGTGTCGTATTCCTCGATATACGCGAGCCGGTAAATCCCGCTCTGAATCAGCTCCGGCGTGTCGTCGAAGTCGCGTTGCAGCGCTTCCTTCGAGACGTCTAGCACTTCGACCCGTGCGTTGCGGCGAAAATCGGTGCGCGACACGAGCATCTTCAGACCGCGCCAGCGCCCCTCCAGCGCCTGAAACTCGGCGGCGTGCATCACAGCGTCGAGTTGTCGGCCGATCTGGCGGTCGAGTTGCCCGATGTGAAAATCGAGTAGCGACTTGTCGAGACGATCGACAGGCTGGTTCGACCGGGCGACCAGTTCGAGAAATGCCTCCATGCCACGCGCGATCCGCTCGCCAGCAGACGCTTCGGAGAGCATGTCGCTGTCGCGGAACGACTCAAGCGGGCGCACCTCGGCGACCGGCTCGAGATTGATCTTGTTGCACAGCGCCGCGTACACGCTGTCACTTCCATCCGCGAAGGCTTCGGGCGCGGCATCGCGCACAATGGCTTCATGCGTGGCCTGGCGGGATTCGTTCTGGTTCATTGCTGTTCCTGTCTGAGATTGAAACGCAACCTGGTTGCGAAAGGCAGTAAACGCCGCTTTGGTCCGGCCGCGCTCAGGCATGTCCTTCTGGCTGCGTCGCAGCCGTTACAAGCTGTGCCAGCTCGCCGCGCAGCGTGTCGGACAGACGTTTGTCCTTGAGGATCTTCTCGAACTCGCGCCGGAACGTGACGTTGTCGAGCAGATTCGATTTCAGATCGCGCAGCAGGTTGCGCATTGCAAGCAGCGCCTGAAGCTCCGGAATCTGGCGCGCCACTTGCTCGGGCTCGAAATCCTTCATCGACCGGAACGACAGGTTCACCGGCAGTTCGGAGCCGTCGGCGGCGAGCGTGTTTTCGGCGGCGAACTTCAGGTCCGGCGCGTAGTCAGCCAGCACGGCATTGAAGTTATTCTTGTCAAGATTGACTTTCTTGCGCTCGGCGAGCGGTGCCTGTTCGCGTCCCGCGCTGAAATCACCCGCAACCAGCAGCTTGAGCGGCAGCTCGACCTTCTTCTGCGCGCCACCCGTGTGCAGGTCCAGCGTAATTGAAACGCGACTCTTCGGAATTTCTCGCTGGAAGCTATCCATAGTTATCCTCATTAAAGTGAGCAAAAAGTAAATCTGTTGCCGTACGGTGTCTCGCACGATGCACGCACAGTCCGTCACCACATGGAGGATCATGGAATTACGGATTTGCACTGACAGCACCACACGACAAATATGGCAACGCCCGAATTTTTGTGTGATTGATTCGCGACGGCGTATTAAACAAGATTATTAATAGCTCGTCAAAACACTATTTTCATTAGTCAACAAAAATCTGCCACAAAGCCATCTCCAAATAATTTACCTCGCCGAAAAATTCACAAAAAACCCCGAAATAGACGATTCGACCCGACGGTCTGCAAGCACAAAGAAGCTACACACATAACCTCCAGTCCGTAAATTTCACAACTTTTTATCAAAAATTTACTTTGTCAATTCTCATCCTCAACTTATCGAGATTCTCGATTCGCACGGAGAATTTACAAATCATCAGAAACTGTTGGCCTTTATCTCGAAGGCACAATAAATATCTTGTCCCTGGCTATACAGCAGCAAGATATCGCGTTTAGAATCCACCGTCCCGAATCAACCAAAGCACAGGATGCCGAAATACATGCGGATCGACAAACCTCTTTGGCACGACGGCCTGATTCTCACGCAGCAGCACTTCCAGCAGCAGGACCGGTGGTCGGGATTCGCACTGCAGCAGTTTGCGTGCGCCACGCAAGCCGAGCCGTGGGGAACGCTCGGCATCGACATCGATGAGGAAGCACTCGCAACAGGGCGACTGAAATTCACGCAACTGAGGGGGCGTTTCCCGGATGGAACGCCTTTCGACACGACCGTGGCCGACGCACTGCCTGCCGCGCGCGACCTGACCCGGGGCATGCCCGTCGAGCGCCAGAGCGTCGTGGTGTTCGCCGCGCTGGTGCTTCCAGATGCGAATGGCAACAACTGTCGCTTCGACGAGGCGTCGCTCGTGCGCCCGCGGCGTTCTTACCGCGAATTCGTAAAGGTCGTAGACCTGTACGGCGCCGACGCGGCGGAGATCGCAGTCGAGCGTCACGCGATTCGCCTGCTCTTCGATTTCGAGTCTCATGCCGACGACACGGTATGTGCGGTTGCACAGATCACCCGTGCAGCGAACGGGCAGTTCCAGGTCGATCGCCGTTTCGTGCCGCCTTGCCTCACGCTGGGCAGCCACCCGCTTCATATCGAGCGGATCAACCGTCTCGCCGACATTCTTCAGGCGAAGAGTCTCGCGCTCGGCGCCCGCCGCAGCGAGCGGATGGAGCAGGTCGCCGAATATGGCGTCGCCGACGTGCAGCTCTTCTGGCTGCTGCACTGTATTCACGCGGCGTGGCCGCAACTGCGTCTTTTTGCGTCGCACCCTTCCCGCGCGCCCGAACACCTGTATGTCGCACTGGTCCAGCTTGCCAGCGTACTCACGACGTTCTCGACCACAACACAGCTTGCGGACATTCCCGTGTGGGACCACGCGCGTGCCGATGAGGTATTCGCGAAGCTGGAGGCCATGATCCGCGAACTGCTCGACGCCATCATTCCATCGCGTGTCGTGTCAATCGGACTGTCGCGAAAGAGCCCGACGACGTGGCTGGGCTCGTTCCTCGACGAGCGCATCGTGGACGGCGCAGCAGACTGGTACCTGTCGGTCAACGCGCGCGTGCCCGCATTCGAACTTGCCGAGCAATTCCCCCGGCTGTGCAAGATCGGCTCGCCGGACGATATCGGGCACGTCATCAATTCCGCACTGCCGGGCATTCCGCTCAAAGCCGTGCCGCGCGTACCCGCTGCCATTCCTGTGCGCCTCGACAATCAGTACTTCGCGCTCGACTCCACGAATACCGCGCACGAGAGAATGCTCGCCGCGCGTGCTTGCCAGATCTATCTGCCCGCGTCGATTCCCGACGCCTCGCTTGAACTCTATGCGGTGCTGCGCTCATGACCCTCCAGACTCACGCTCGCAATTTCGTACCGCTCGTGGACGCCGCCGGCGGTACCAGCCGTTTCGACGGCAAAGGCATCCGGGATCTGCTGCGCGACACCGCACTGCTCGTGACTTCACTCGGCCCGACTGCGACGGCGCCGGACGCGGCGCAATTTCGTGAGCGCTGCAGACAGGCAATCCAGGACTTCTCAAATGCACTCGCGCGGCGCGGCTATTCTGAAGACGTGCGGCGGGAAGTGCTGGTTGCCCAGTGCGGCCTGCTCGACGAAACGGCGTTGCGCCACTTGTCCGCTGAAAGCCGCGCCAGCTGGGAGCTGACACCGCTGCAGGTCGAGTGGTTCAAGGTGCACGACGCTGGCGAGCACGTAATCGAGCGCATCGAAGCGCGCCTGCGTGAGACGCCGCCCGATGCGGACCTGCTCGAATGCTATTCGGCGATTCTCGGCATGGGATTCATGGGGCGTTACGCACGCGATGGTGAAGCACGCCGTGCAGCACTGGTCGCCGCACTCAATACGCGCCTGGAAAAAATTCGCCCGCCGGTAGAGCAGCCGTTCATGACGGACCGCGCAGCGCGCCGGATTTCCGACTGGTTCTACCGGCTATCGCCGTGGGCCATTGCAGGCGTGTCGTGCGCCGCCGCCGCGATCGTCTGGGGCATATGGAGCGTTGCGCTCGATAACCAGCTTGCACACATCGCACCAGCGAAGGTTGACCGTCCGTGAAATCCAGTCCGGCTGTGCTGACCTCCGAACCCGGCCACGCGCGAGCGTACGGCCAGGAAGGACTCGGCTATCCCGTCCGCCTGATGGCGGCGTTCGCCGCTGCACTGGCGCTCGCCATCATCTGGCTCGTGGTGCAACCGGGCGCCAGCGTTGCCTCTATGCTCACCTGCGCGATCGTTATCGCCGCCGTACTGCTCATGCTTTGGCGCACGCGGCAGTTGTCGCGCGCACGAAACGGGAGCGCGCACATCATGACGGCGCTAGGCGCGGCAACCGTGGACATCCCGGTCAGGCTGCGCACACGCATGCCGCTCGTGCTGGTCACGGGCGACGCGCTTGCCGCGCTGTTCGACCGGGGCGAAGCAGCACGCTTCGTGCATGTCGGCGCCGGTGCGATCTGGCTGCGCGCCGAGCGGCCAAACGATCTGCCGCGCCTTGCCGTCGCCGTCAAACAATGGCGCGATGGCCGGGCGCCCGACGGCATCGTGCTCGCCGTGGCACCAGCCTTCCATGCCGATACGGAGATGCTGGCACAGTCGTTGCGCGTGGTTCGCCAGGCGGCCAGCGATGCGGCACGCCTGCTGGGAACACGCCATTTTCCGGGTTATATCGCCGTCTATCAGCGCCTGTCGACCGAGCCAGCCAGTCCGGCAACGCCGCCGCAGTGGTATGGCGTTTCGTCGGCCGTGCACATGACGGACTCGCAGCGTTTCGATACGGTGATCCGGGCAGCCGAGAACGAAGTCCGCCATGCGACGGATAACCGTGTGGCGGCCACGCGCGCGGCGGCCCTCGCCTCAATCGCGGGCTGGACACAGCGTGTCGTGATCGCACCCCTCGCGGACCAGCGGCAACCCGCTGCGCCATGGGCGCTGTTCGGCGCCGGGTGGATCGACTGCGGCCCCGCCAGTGGCGTCGCGAACCCGTGGGAGCGAGACGTCCAAATGCAGACATGCGTCACGCGTGCGGCAGCCACCGCATCGCCCACGCCATGGCCCTTGCCGCAGCCGCTGATCGGGGCGCTGCCCGTACGGCTCTGGATGCCCCCGCGGATGGCGGCACTCGCGCACGCCATCGTACTGCTAGCCTGCGCAGCGGCCGTTGCATTCGTCGGTTCGGCACGAAACAACGCGGCGCTGCTCGCACGTGTCGACGCCGATCTCGCCCGTTACGCGTCAATCCCCGCCGCCCGTGACGCCGCAAGACGCGATGCACTGCACACGCTCGTCACCGACCGCGACGAACTCGACCGCTACGCACGAACCGGCATTCCGCTGCGCCTCTCGTTCGGCATGTACCGGGGCGCCCAAATGATCCCGGCGCTCAACGACGCAATTGCCTCCTACGCGCCGCCGCCTCCGCTGCCAGCAGTCGTGACACTCGACAGCATGTCGCTCTTCGACAGCGGCAAGGCACAGCTGAAAGACGGCTCGACGCGCGCAATGGTCGAAGCGCTCGACATGATCAAACAGCATCCCGGCAAGCGGATTCTCGTGGCGGGACACACCGACAACGTGGGCACCCCGTCAAGCAATCTGAAATTGTCGACGGCGCGCGCCGAAGCCGTGCGCGCCTGGCTGATCGAGGCTTCCGGCATGGCGTCCACGCACTTTGCGATTCAAGGTTATGGCGACACGCATCCGGTTGCGGACAACGAGACCGAAGCCGGGCGCGCGAAGAACCGCCGCGTCGAGATCACGCTCGTGCCCGACGCCGCTCACGATATGCCCATGAATAGCAGTGTCCCCTTGAGCAACGCAGCGCGCGCGGACACAAACGAAGCAGTCAGGCAAATTTTTGCCCCCGAAGTCTGAGCTTCGGGATCTTGAAGCCCGGTCACTCGCTCCGGGCAATTGTCGCAGTACGAAGAATGGAGTAAAGCAATGGCAATTCCGGCTTATTTGTGGCTCAAGGACGATGGCGGCGCCGAAATCAAGGGATCGGTGACGGTCCAGGGCCGTGAGGGCAGCGTCGAGATCGTGGCCTTCGATCACAGCGTGTACATCCCTACCGACGGCAATACCGGCAAGCTCACCGGCACGCGCGTGCACAACTCGATCACCCTGACGAAGGAAACCGATTCCTCGACGCCGTATCTTTACAAGGCGGTCACGAGTGGCCAGACACTCGATGCCGCCGAGATCAAGTGGTACAAGATCGACGACGCCGGCAAGGAAAAAGAGTACTTCAACACGAAACTCGACAACGTCAAAATCGTGGCCGTACGCCCGAAGATGTGGGACATCAAGAACCCCGACTTCGAGAAGCACAACCATCTTGAAGAAGTCGAACTGCGCTACGAAACGATCACCTGGTCGTACAAGGACGGGAACATCATCCACAAGGACACCTGGAACGAGCGTTCCTGATCCTCGCCGACGATGGTCCCGAGTCCGGTTTCGCATGACGGCCTCGTTTTGCGGATCCATCTGCCAGCCCGCCTGCGCGGGCTGGCAACCTTGCTGCACGGGGCAGCCGCCATCCGCGCCCCCTCCTCCTGCCTGATGCGCTCTTGCGCGAGCAACCCGACCATGACCCTGCGCCACGACCGAAGCACCGCCTTGCGGGATATCAACGCACTTCTGCGCCGTCTCAATCCACACTGCACGAAGGCACTCGAAGCGGCGGCGAGCCTGTGCCAGATGCGGTTAGCGGACGAGATTTCGGTCGAGCACTGGCTGCTCAAACTGATCGAAGCCGGAGACGGCGACATTCCGGCCATCCTGAACCACTACGATATGAATGCGGACGCCGTGTGGGATGCTCTGCTCGCGGCCATCGAACATACACCGCGCACGCTGCGGGGCCGCCCGAGCCTTTCGCCACAGCTGGCCGTGGTACTGAACGATGCGTGGTTTCATGCGTCGGCTCTGGCCGACGATGCACCGATCCGTTCCGGCAACCTGCTTGAAGCCATTGTCGACGCGCCGCACGTCCTGCGTGCACCCCATGCCTGGCCGCTCCTGTCCGTCGGTAGCGCTCAGATCCAGCGGCTCTTGCCGCGTCTCGGACTGCGATCCTGCGAAAACACCCCCATCGAACCGCACGCCACAGCGAACGCAATCGCGCTCGCTGAGCAAACCCGTGCAGCCCATGCAGTACCGCAAGCGAAAGCGGTGCAGACGACGCGCAGCATGGAAAGCGCGGCGCTCGGCCGTTTCACGATCGACTTGACGGAAAAAGCTCATCGCGGCGAGATCGACCCCGTGTTTGGCCGCGATCGTGAAATCCGGCAAATGATCGAGATACTCGCACGCCGCCGCAAGAACAATCCGATCCTCGTCGGGGAACCGGGCGTGGGCAAGACCGCACTCGTCGAAGGCCTGGCGCTGCGGGTGGCGGAAGGCATGGTGCCGAATACGATCCGCGACGTACGCATCCTCACGCTCGATCTCGGTCGGCTGCAGGCTGGCGCGGGCATCAAGGGCGAATTCGAACAGCGCCTGAAAAATGTGATCGATGAAGTACAGACCTCGTCCGTACCGATCCTGCTTTTCATCGACGAGGCTCATACGCTGATCGGTGCGGGCAATGCAGCAGGCGGTGCCGACGCAGCTAACCTGCTCAAGCCCGCACTCGCGCGCGGCGAACTGCGCACGATCGCCGCGACTACGTGGTCCGAGTACAAGGAATACTTCGAGCGCGATGCGGCGCTCGAACGGCGTTTCCAGATGATCAAGGTCGACGAGCCCAACGATGAAGCAGCCTGCCTGATGCTGCGCGGCCTCAAGAGCCGATATGCGGCGTACCACAACGTTCATATCCGCGACGAGGCGCTCCTGGCCGCAGTCACGCTCTCCCGCCGCTATATTCCTGCCCGGCAGTTGCCGGACAAGGCGGTAGATCTCATCGACACCGCGGCGGCCCGCGTGCGCATGGGCCTCGAATCACCTCCAGCGGAACTGCAGCACGCACGCGCCGCCATTTCTGCGCTCAATCTCGAGATCGCCATGGTGGAAGACGATGGGCGCGCCGGCGTCGCGGGCACCGACGCGCGACGCGCCGCACTCCACACTGCGCTCGCGGCTGCCACGGCGCGGCTCGACAGTCTGCAGCAACGCTACGATGAAGAACTGGGGCACGTGCAGGCGCTGCTCGAGCAACGCGACGATGCCAACCCCGATTGCGCCGAAAACACAGTAATTGAAGCGCGCAACGCACTTGCACGCGCACAAGGCAAGACGCCGCTCATCTTCGCCGATGTCGATGCTCAGGTGGTTGCACGCGTCGTCGCCGAATGGACGGGCGTGCCGGTCGGCAATCTCCTCGACGACGAGCTGCAAAGCCTGCTCACGCTCGAGGCACAGCTCGCAAAGCGGGTGGTTGCGCAGGACGACGCACTGGCTGCACTCGCGCAAAGCCTGCGCACGGCAAAGGCAGGTTTGAAGAACGAGCATGCGCCACTCGGCGTATTCCTGCTGGCAGGTCCTTCCGGCGTGGGCAAAACCGAAACGGCGCTCGCGCTTGCCGATTTGCTCTTCGGCGGCGAGGCGGCCCTGACTACGATCAACATGTCGGAGTACCAGGAATCCCACACGGTTTCTCAACTCAAGGGAGCGCCTCCGGGCTATGTCGGCTATGGCCGCGGCGGCATCCTCACCGAGGCGGTTCGCCAGCGTCCGTACAGTGTCATACTGCTCGACGAGGTAGAAAAAGCCCACCGCGACGTGCTGGACCTGTTCTATCAGGTCTTCGATCGCGGCACAATGCGCGATGGAGAAGGACGTGAAATAGATTTTCGCAACTGCGTGATCTTGATGACATCCAACCTCGGCAGCGCACAAATCGACGAAGCTACCGCCGACAATCCTGCTATCGCTCACAGCGCCCTGCTCGAAGCGGTTCATCCGCAGTTCGTATCGCACTTTCAGCCAGCCTTGCTAGCGCGCTTTCAGACGCTGATTTATCGGCCACTCGACGCGAATGCACTGGCAGCCATCGCGCGCATGAAAATGGCGAAAGTGGCCGAGCGCCTGCATCGGCTGCACGGAGCCCAACTGTCATGCGACGATTCACTGATCGATGCCATGACCGCACGCTGCGTCTCGCGCGAATCCGGCGCGCGCAATGTAGATGCATTCCTCAACCGGCGTGTCCTGCCCGCCGTTTCGCGCGAACTGCTTGCGCGGATGGCAAGCGGAACCCCAACAGCGCAAATTCTGCTGTCCAGTTCCGCCGACGGCACTCTGACACTCCATTTTGTCGACCGCGGCGAACCGGCTATCGCCACCGCATCGTCACAGGCGTCGATTATCTGAGGGGAGCCATGTTATGCCCGCCGGTCCATCCCTTTACGACGTGCTGCTCGGTCACATCGATGGCGAGGAACTCGATGATCACGACCACAACACCCTCGAAATCCTGAGCGTCCAGGCGAACATCCGTCGCATCCTCAATACGCGTGTGGGTGCGCTAAAGCACATCCCTGACTACGGGCTGCCCGATCTGACTGACGTCTACCGGAACCTGCCCGCGTCGGTTCACGATCTGCGCAAACAACTGGAGGCGACCTTGCTGAAGTTCGAACCGCGGTTGCGGTCGGTTGAAGTTGAAATCGACGACAAACCGGACCCGGGTGTGCTCGTGAGCTTCACCATGGTCTGCACGCTGAAACATGCGGGGCTTGTGCGTTTCGGGACGTATTTCGAGCCTCCCCGCAAAATGCGCATCGAGCGGCTGATCAGCGCAGATCACGGCAGGTAATGGAGCGGCACAGGGATGAGCCCCCTGCGCGTGCGAGCATCGCTAAGTGTTAGCGAACGATGAGTGTCCAATATGTCGCCTGCCATCCTCGTCCCGGTCCTATATGTCTTTGTTTGGCATGGGCACAATGCGACTATCAAGCAGGTTTCTCACCTGCGATCTGATTCAAAATCAAAATCTACGCTTTTGCTATCTAATGCGCGTGAGGAAGGTTGATCCAACATCATAGTTCAACGTGGAATTTCGATACGTGAAATCTGGCGGTAACAAGATAAAGCCAGTGTGTTGCCTAATATTTTGCAGTGCAATCTATTTATTCACGTTAATTTCAAAGATATCTTCATGCCTATAATCCTGTTTTCTCTAATGCTTGGCGTGTTCTGCGTTGGCACCACAGAGATCATCATTTCCGGGCTGCTGCCGGTAGTTGCCGCCGATCTCTCCGTGTCGGTGCCGGAGGCGGGCCTGCTGGTCACCGGCTACGCCCTCGGAGTCACCATCGTCGGCCCGATTGTCACTCTGCTGACCACTCGCCTGTCACGCAAGAAACTGGTGTTGGGGCTCATGGCGCTTTTCGTGCTTGGCAACATCGGAGCTGTGTTCGCGCCTGATTACCGAATGTTGATGGCCGCGCGGGTATTCACGTCGCTCAGTCACGGAACGTTCGTCGCTGTTGCTTTTAATCTGGCGGCACTGCTATCGCCAGTCGACAGACAAGGTTCCGCGATGGCCAAGATTGCTCTGGGCTTCAACCTGGCCAACGCGCTAGGAGCACCATTGGGGACGTTCATCGGCCAGCATCTCGGGTGGCGCGCGCCGTTCGTGGCCATCGTCGTGGTTGCCGTGCTCACCATCATCCTGATTGCCGCGTTCACGCCATCGAAACTGCCCTATGCTGAGCAGACGACATCTGGTGCTCTGCGTCGAGAACTCAGCGTGTTGACTCATCGCAACCTTCAACTCGCAGTGGTAACCACAGTGCTGGCGCAGGGCGCGGTGTTCACTACATCCACCTATGTTGTCCCGTTGCTGATGGATGTGAGCGGGTTTGGCCCCAGTGCGGTCGCGGCACTACTGATGGTGTTCGGTATCGGCGCAGTAATCGGTAACTTTGTTGGTGGCCGGCTGGCAGACGGACATGTCATGCGCGGCGTTACTACGGTGTTGAGTAGCCTGGTCCTGGTCCTCGCCGTCTTCTGGATGACCAGCATCGTGCCTACGTTTTCCGCCATCACCCTGTTCTTCTTCGGCGCTATCGGGTTCTCAATCATTCCTTCGCTGCAGGCCCGCATTCAAGCCGTGGCGGTGGCGGCGCCGACGCTCGCACTTTCGGTTAATGTGTCGGCGTTCAACCTGGGAAACGGTTTGGGCGCCTGGTTGGGCGGTACGGTGATTGACCACGGGTTCGGTGTACGGGCTGTACCTTTGGCAGCTTGCGCGTTGGCTGTCGTAAGCCTCGCGATCACCGTACTGTCGTGGCGTCTGGACCGCCAGAAATACGCCACGACTTGTCACGCTGTGGGGGAGCGGAGGCGCGCGATCAGTGTCGGAGAAGAATAAGTCATTGTCATTCGGCGTCAGACGTCGAGCGTAATGCTTGCCGATCCGGGTTACGTCTGTGCGAAGCCCGGCTTGAGCTAGTATCCCGTGCCGCAGATTTCGGCCCGCTAGCGGACCGATGCGGAGCGGGATAATCTGCCCAATGGATACGGCACGGAATTCCGAGCCAAATTTTGCGAATTCTTCCTCTCGCCCCAGAGAATGCGTCGCGAATGATCCGCTAAACGATTTCACATACGCGTTCGGCATCGAGCCATCGACGCATCGCCCCAAATCGTTTTCCCATTCACTCCATTCGCATACGTCGACCGGCGCCGGATATGAGCCCGCACACGCTACACCCTCAATAATCAGAATTCCTATACGATCTGCTCGCAGGCATCGGTCAGATTCATAGGCGACAGATCATCCGTTCCAGGCCATGAACAACACGTCCATGCCGACGCGTTGTCAAAGATCCGACACATCACCAACCTGTTCACAATGCTTTTCGAATCGCCTTCATAAAGAAATTCAATTGTTCGTGCCAGATGCGTTCCGGCATGATCGGCTATCCCCCCGCAGGCTGCGCAAGCTGTGGATTTCACGATGTCTATCAACCAAGTGAGAGCGACATGTCATCTGAAGCCAAGTGCCCATTTACCAGCCATGCCGCCGCCCAGGCCATCGGCGGCGGCGCAACCAGCAAAGACTGGTGGCCGAACCAACTCCGCGTCGATCTTCTCAATCAGCATTCCGAAAAATCGGATCCGCTCGGCAAGAAGTTCAACTATCGCGAGGAATTCAAAAAGCTCGATTACGAAGCCCTCAAGGCCGACCTGCGCAAGCTCATGACCGACTCGCAGGACTGGTGGCCGGCCGACTTCGGCCACTACGGCCCGCAATTCATTCGCATGGCGTGGCACGGCGCCGGCACCTATCGCAGCGGTGACGGCCGTGGCGGCGCCGGACGCGGGCAGCAGCGCTTCGCACCTGTGAACTCGTGGCCCGACAACGTCAACATCGACAAATCGCGCCGTCTGCTTTGGCCAATCAAACAGAAGTACGGCCAGAAGATCTCGTGGGCCGACCTGTTCATTCTGACCGGCAATGTGGCGCTCGAATCCATGGGCTTTCGCACCTTTGGTTATGCGGGCGGCCGCGAAGATACCTGGGAACCGGATAACGATGTCTACTGGGGCGCCGAGAAGGAGTGGCTGGCCACCAGCGACAAGCCGGACAGCCGCTACTCGGGCGAGCGCGATCTCGACAATCCGCTCGCCGCCGTGCAGATGGGCCTGATCTACGTGAACCCGGAAGGCCCGGACGGCAACCCCGATCCCGTTGCGGCCGCACACGACATTCGCGAGACCTTCGCTCGCATGGCGATGAACGACGAGGAAACGGTCGCGCTGATCGCAGGCGGACATACGTTCGGAAAAACCCACGGTGCGGGCCCCGCAAGCAGTCTCGGGCCCGATGTCGAAGCCTCGCCGCTCGAACAGCAGGGTCTCGGCTGGGCAAGCAGCTACAAGTCCGGCAAGGGTGCCGACGCGATCACCTCGGGTCTCGAAGTGACCTGGACGCAGACGCCGGCGCAATGGAGCAACTTCTTCTTCGAAAACCTCTTCAATTACGAATGGGTCCAGGAAAAGAGCCCGGCAGGCGCAATCCAGTGGGTGGCAAAGGATGCGGACGATGTGATTCCGGGCCCGGCAGCCGGTTCTGCCAAGCGCAAGCCGACCATGCTCACGATCGACCTCTCAATGCGTTTCGATCCGGCCTACGAGAAAATCTCGCGCCGCTTCCTCGACAACCCGCAAGCCTTCGCCGATGCGTTCGCGCTTGCGTGGTACAAGCTCACGCATCGCGACATGGGTCCGAAGGCGCGCTATCTCGGCCCGGAAGTGCCGAAGCAGGATTTGCTCTGGCAAGATCCGATCCCGGCTGCAACGTTCAAGCCGAGCGATGCCGACCTCGACGCGCTCAAGACCACCATCGCCGCATCGGGCCTGTCGGCTTCGGAACTCGTTGCGCTCGCATGGGCTTCGGCCTCGACGTTCCGCGGTTCGGACAAGCGCGGCGGCGCCAACGGCGCACGCATTCGCCTCGCACCGCAGAAGGACTGGGAAATCAACAAGCCGGTTGCGGGCACGCTGGCCACGCTGGAGAAAATCCAGAAGGCTTCCGGCAAGGCGTCGCTCGCCGACGTGATCGTGCTGGCCGGCGGCGTCGGTATCGAAATGGCCGCGAAAGCCGCAGGCATCAACGTCAAGGTGCCGTTCGCACCGGGCCGTGTCGATGCCTCGGCTGAACAGACCGATCCGACGACTTTCGCAGTACTCGAGCCGCTTGCCGACGGTTTCCGCAACTTCGTGAAGAGCAAGCCCGCGGTTCGCGACGAGGCGCTGCTGATCGACAAGGCCAAGTTGCTGATGCTGACCGCGCCCGAAATGACTGCGCTGATTGGCGGCCTGCGTGCGATCAACATCAACGCCGACGGCAGCCAGCACGGTGTATTCACGGCCACGCCGGGCGCACTGACCAATGACTACTTCGTCAACCTGCTCGACATGGGCACCGAGTGGAAGCCGGCAGGCGACATCTACGAGGGCTGCGACCGGAAGACGGGCAAGGTCAAGTGGACCGGCACGCGTGTCGACATCGTGTTCGGCTCGAACACGATCCTGCGCGCACTCGCCGAAGTCTATGGCAGCGCCGATGGCCGCGAGCGCCTCGTGAACGACTTTGTCGCCGCGTGGGTCAAGGTCATGAACCTCGACCGCTTCGATCTCGCCTGATCGCCTGATCGCCCGATCGCAAAGAACCATCTGCTGGAAGCGGTAGCTGGCCTCTGCAAAAACAAAAGCCGCGCGGCTTCGTGCCGTGCGGCTTTTGTACTTGTCGCTTTATCTATCCGATAAGTGCAGTGGAAAGGCCGATCGAAACTATGCGAGTCTGAATTGATCGATATTCGACCGAAGGTCGTCGGCCTGCGATTTCAGCGACATCGCAGCAGCAGCAGCCTGTTCGACGAGCGCCGCATTTTGCTGGGTCATGGTGTCCATCTGGTTCACCGCTTCGCTTACCTGCCCAATCCCCTTGCTCTGTTCGGACGACGCCGCCGCAATCTCGTTCACGATGTCCGTGACGCGCTTCACCGACAGGACGATTTCGTCCATCGTCGCACCGGCCGTATCCACGAATGCCGCGCCGGTTTTCACGCGATCGACCGAATCCTGAATCAGATCCTTGATTTCCCGCGATGCCGCCGCCGCGCGCTGTGCAAGCGAGCGCACCTCGGCTGCGACAACCGCGAATCCGCGCCCCTGTTCTCCGGCACGCGCCGCTTCCACGGCGGCATTCAGCGCCAGGATGTTCGTCTGGAACGCAATGCTCTCGATCGTGCCCACGATGCTTGCAATCTGGTCGGAGCTTGCGTTGATGCCGCTCATGGTTTCGACCACCTGCTGCACGACACCGCCGCCACGCTGCGCAGCCTCCATGGCCACGGATGCGATATGGCTGGCCTGACGCGCGTTATCCGCGTTGTGATTGACCGTGGAGGTCAGCTCCTCCATGCTCGCGGCCGTTTCTTCCAGCGACGCAGCCTGTTCTTCGGTCCGTTGCGAAAGATCCTGATTCCCGGCAGCAATCTGTCCCGTCGCGGAAGAGATCGATTCACTGGATGCACGCATGGACTTGACCATCGTGCTCAACTGTTCCTGCATGCGCTTCATCGAATGCAACAGGCTGCTGCGGTCGTGCGCGGCCGTGTCGACAACAACGGTCAAGTCGTTATCCGCGATGCGGCTCGCGATTTCGACCGCGTGCGCCGGATCGCCGCCCAGTGAGCGCATGATGCTCCGGTTAACCCAGATGATGACGGAGGCCAGCAGTCCGGCGGCGACGACGAGCAGTCCGAGGCTCTGAAAGAGCGATTTATGAAAATCCGCATCGATGTCGTCGATATACGCGCCGGTCTGCAGAATCCAGTCCCATGGCGCATAAGGCGCCGCATACGACACCTTCGGTGCAATATCGTTGGTACCCGGCTTCGAGAACGAGTAGCTGACGAACCCGTGGCCTTCCCGCCGGATCACATCCACCGTATCGCGGTACAGTGCGACGCCGTTGGGATCCTTATAGTCGTTGACGTTGCGCCCATCCATTTCCGGATGCATCGGGTGCATCAGGATGGTCGGCTCGGAATTTAACAACGTGAAATAGCCCGTGCCACCTTCTCCGTACCGCAAGGCCTTGATTGCCTCTAGTGCCTTCTTCTTCGCTTCATCAACGGTGATCGTCCCGGCTGCGGCCTGGTCGGCAAAAGACCTGGTCATCGTGAGTGCAAGTTCCGTCGCATGGATCAGATCGGTCTTGCGCTCTTCGTAGCGAACCTCGCGCGCGCGGTAGGTATCGACGACAGACAAAACGGCAAACATCAAAAGGCTCAGAAATAGCGGGGTCCACAGTTTCTGACTGAAGGTCAATTTCACAGCAACTCCATCGGCCGATCAAAGTTACGCGTATTTACGGCACGGCCGTGCATATCTTTATGTCTTTAACGAAAAAATTGTCGATGCAGGAAGCGCCAAACATAGCCGCGTAATCTTCTATTTCGTTGCGCACGCATCGGATGCGTAATGCTGTCGTGTGAAGTCGTCCCTCTACGCCGGGGCGTCAGCCCAGACCGTGGCGGTCGGGCGAACGTTATAAATATGCGTTGAGCAGGCAATCGCGCAAGTCCGTGAAAACGACGCGATGCAGCTTTATGAATTTTCCGCTCTGTTTATATGATGTGCGAATTATTCGATGAGTAGCTTCAGGCTGATTTTCCTGAGCTTGCCGATCTCATCGGCGCGTTCCATCGGGGAATGACTGCAAGATTTACGACTGAACTGGAGCGATGGCCAGGGGCGTCACGCAATGTGAGCCCCAACTGTTGGAGTGCGGTGCGCGTTGATTTCTTCGTTGTTCAACCGGCGCGAGCCGCGAAATCATTAGCCCATTAGCACGTTCACGGCGTCTTCAAGCGCCTGGGCCTGCTGGTTGAGCGCGGCGGACGCGGCCGTGGATTCGTCGACGAGCGCCGCGTTCATCTGCGTGATCTGCGCAAGCTGCTCCACGGCAATCTGCGACTCGCCGATCTCGACGCTTTGTCCGCTGCTTGCGTGTGCAATGTCTGAAATGGTTCGCGTCAGTTCAGCAATGGATTGCTCGACCTTCCCCATATCGCCCCCGGCGCTCGCCGCCGCCTGGGCACTTGCCGTCATCAGTTCGAGCGAGTTGTCGATCAGCGACTTGATTTCTTGCGCTGCAGCCTCCGACTGCTTCGCGAGCGTACGCACCTCGCCGGCCACGACGGCAAATCCGCGTCCGTTCTGCCCTGCCCGAGCGGCTTCGACTGCTGCATTCAAGGCAAGCAGGTTCGTCTGGAACGCGATGCCGTCAATAGTGGCCGTAATTTCGGAAATTCGCCGCGAATGGCCCGCCAGTTCGTCCGTGAGCCGTGCCGAGCGGCGGACAGCCTCCGCGGCAGCCGAGGCTGCCTCGGCCGTGCGCTCCCCTTCGGAGCTGGCCAGCTTCGCCGATTGAGCGTTGTGCTTCGCCGTATCGGTGATCTGACTCAGCGTTGCTGTGGTTTGTTCGATGGCGCTCGCCTGCTGCTCCGTGCGCGCGGACAGATTGGCATTTCCGGTGGCGAGCCCCGAGGAGGCGTCGCGCACTCTGTCGATCGATACGCGCGTGTCCATCAATACGCCGATGTACTTGCCGTTCATCTGGTTCAGCACGCGCCCGAGACGCTGCGTGTTCGTGTCGCCCCGCTCCAGAAAGCGATGATGCAGGTCGCCCGCGAGAACCTTGAGCGCGCTTGCGTTCATCTCGGCGAGCGGAACGAAAATATTGCGGGACAAGTAGACGGCCATCACCCCGCACAACAATGCGGCTGCGATGGCAAACGACCATCCAAGCTGCACCCCCGCCGTATGCGCGAGAAACCCGGTTGCCGTGCAAATCGGCACCAGCAGGATCAGCACTGCCTGAAGCGCCATTAATGCGTCGAGGCGCACGCTGGCCGGAAGGCTCAGCAGTCGCTGCGGAATGCCGGCAATACCCTTGCGGATAGCGCGCCCGCCTTTCAGACGCCACCTGGACCCTTGCTCCTGCTTGAGGTCTGCATACAGGCGTTCGGCCGCGGCGATCTCCGCCTCGGTCGGACGCGTGCGCACGGAGATGTATCCGGTGACCTTGCCGTTACGTACAGAGGGCGTGACATTGGCGAGCACCCAGTAGAACCCACCATTTTTGCGCCAGTTCTTGACGACTCCGGTCCACGGACGGCCACTCTTGATCGTCACCCACAGGTCTTCAAAAGCGCACGGCGGCATATCGGGATGCCGGACGATATTCTGTGCTTTGCCCAACACCTCTTCGCGCGAAAACCCACACGAGCGAAGAAATGCATCATTGGCGTATTCGATTCTGCCTTTCAGGTCAGTACGGGTAATAATGACCTCGTCCTGCGGCAATACATACTCGTCATTCGTGACTGGCTGGTTAATACGCATGATTCAATCTACACTATTTTTTCGGACTCTCCGCTTCAGTAAAGAAGCGGCACTGGACGTGTGGCGTTCTCATCCTGACAACGCTTCAACACGCCGCAGACCGCCTGCGCGAACACAAGTATTCGCGCAGGCGAGTTTACCGTATTCCCCTACAAATCAAGCTGACGCAAATCAATTCGGTTTTTTAATCATTAAAAAACAACTAACTCGAATTACATCAGACAAATCGATATATTACGCAAATGTTCCAATGGATTTACGGATCGCCGAGGCGAAATTCGATCTGGAAGTCATTCCAGTCCAGATTATCCAGAAGTTAGAAAAAACGACAACACATGAGCGTTTTTCGAACGCGTGTCATATGCAATCCGCGTCGTACAACATGCAACGCTTGCGCGTCAGACTGGTTATTCGAGAGTGCCTTGCCGATTCGCGGTGCAGCGCGTTGCAATTACGCACTCGGAAAATTGAAAAGAGCCGCAGGGGTTTTCGCTTGCCCGCGTGAGGCAGAGGCGATTCACCGACCGGGCCGCCACCGCGCCGGATCGCGAATTTCCCTTCAGATATGGGTGGCCGATGGCGTCCGCACGTCGAACGCCATCGGCAACTGAAGCTTCAGAAGGTTTCCCAATCCGAAGCGCTGTCGTGTGCAACAGCCGCTGTCAAAAGAGACGACTGCGGCGTCGACTTCGGTGCGTCGGCAACGGTTGATTTGCCTGACGCGCCAGCGGCTCCAGCGACCGGCGTCTGCTGCGCCTCGACAACTGCCGCTTTACCGTGTGTTGCAGCAGCCGAACTGGACCACCGGGAAACCGCGTTTTTTGCGGGCCGCGCCGTCGATTTCGGCGTCACTGCCCGGCGCGGCGTTTGCCCGGCAGATGCAGCCGTCCTGGCTGCCGCCACCTGCGTACCCGATACCTTGAACACCGACACCGCATCCCGCAAGCCGAGCGCCTGGTTGGCCATCGACTGCGCCGCAGCCGACGCCTCTTCCACCAATGCCGCGTTCTGCTGCGTGACTTGATCCATCTGCACCACAGCCTGATTGACCTGCTCGATGCCACGGTGCTGTTCGTCCGAAGCCGCGGCGATCTCGCCCATCAGATCGGTCATGCGGCGCACGGCCGACACGACCTCGTCGATCGTACGTCCCGCTTCATCCACCTGTGCCGTACCCGTCCTGACACGGTTCACCGACTCGTTAATCAGATCCTTGATTTCCTTCGCAGCGGTCGCCGAACGCTGCGCCAGTGCGCGCACCTCGCCTGCAACGACGGCAAAACCACGGCCCTGTTCGCCGGCGCGCGCCGCTTCCACCGCAGCATTGAGCGCAAGAATATTGGTCTGGAATGCGATGCTTTCGATCGTGCCGATAATATCGGCCACTTTGATCGAGCTGTCCGCGATCTCCTGCATGGTGTGCACAACGCGCCCCACCACGTCGCCGCCGCGAACGGCAACTTCCGATGCGTTTGCCGCCAGCATGTTGCCCTGCTTCGCGCTTTCCGCATTCTGGCGAACCGTGGCCGTCAATTCTTCCATGCTCGATGCGGTTTCTTCGAGCGACGCGGCCTGTTCCTCGGTGCGCGCACTGAGATCGGTATTGCCTGCCGCGATCTGCGATGCGCCGGTCGCAATGCTTTCGCCACCATGGCGCACCTGACCGATCAGCCTGGCAAGGTTGCCGTTCATGTTGCGCAATGCGCCGAGCAACTGCGCAGTTTCGTCGCGGCCCGATACATCGATTTGCGAGGTCAGATCGCCGTTCGCGACAGTTTCCGCGATTTTGACCGCTTGATTGAGCGGACGGGTAATCGATCGCGTGATGATGACAGCCATGCCGACACCCACCACGCCAGCAATCACGATCAGCGAAACAGTCGCCCAAAGCGCGGCTTCGTAGGTCGATTCGGCGCTATTGCGCGCTTCGTCCGAACCCTTCTTCTGGAACGCGACGTCGTTCGCGATTGCCTCGTTTAGCGCCTGGAACGTAGCCGACGATTCGCCAGTTGCCAACGTATGGGCTGCTGCGTCGTTATTCGCATCGGAAAGTTCGAGCAGTTGCTTGTCGACTGCCAGATAGTCGGACCAGGCCGACTTGATGCGCTGAGCGAGCGCAGTCTCCTCCGCGCCCGAAACGGTCTTTTCGTACGCACCCATGGCCTGGTCATACAGCTTCAGCTGCGCGTCATGCTCGGCGCGCTGCGTCTGCTTCTTCGCGGCGTCGCTCTCCAGCACGGCACGCAAGGACGCGCGGCGCACGCCATTCGCGGCAGTACGCGCGCTTCCCAGCGTACGCACGCCGGCCAGCCAGTTATCGGCAATATCGACCGTGCTGGCATTAATGCGCGATGCCTGCCAGGTCGCAAAACCGCCGACCGCGCATAGCAGCATCAGCAGGATTCCAAAGCCGACACCTAGCCGCACGCCGATGCGCATGCCGTTAAGACCTAACCCCATCTGCAACTCCTTTGGTTGACAGCCTGCTCAAAAATTATTGCGAACTTGCCTCATCCAGACGCCCGCCCTCGCGGCGGTCTCCAGACTGTCTCCCGGATTCAGGTCAGGTGATCCTCAAACCTGTGCTTCGTCGGTCTTCAGCGACGAGCGCCAACAGCTTGTTAGTGTGAATCGCGCCGTTCACTTCCGGCGGTTCACGTAGCGCGGTTCACGTACCTTCCGCGCATAACTGACTAACGGCAATTGCCGTTGCATCTTGAATATTTCTTTGACGAACACGTATTACAAAATGCTTCCACGATGTCGGTGAAAGCGTCGATCCATACAACGGGATTTCTCCAACTGCAATCAGCCTGGCAAACGCGGATCACGCGCCCGAGCCTCCAACATCACCCCCTGCTCAACGCCGCGATCAACCGCTCGCGAGCGGCCAGATATTGCGGGCCTGCAATACCGTGCTTCATCGCGGCATCCAGCAGCGCGGTCTGCAACCCCGGATCGACGGATCTGAACGGCGGTATCGGCGTGTAATCCACCGGAAGTTCAACCACCCGTGAAAGCGATGTGCCGAACAGCAGCCGCACATGAAACTCCCAGATCAGCAGCTTCGCGAGCCTCGCGAGAAACCCCTTCGGGTACATCCGGTCGGGCGCCTCGTAAGCGTCCCCATGCCTTCGCATCCAGTCCGTGAACTGCGCGGCAGGCATCGGGCGCGCAACGGCGTAGCCCTGAACCGCATCGGCCCCGAGCAGCGCCACAGCGTCGATCAGATCGACGCTCTCGACGCCTTCCACCACGACGGTCTTGCCAAGCGCATGACACAGATTGGCGAGCTGGTAGATCGAACTCAGCACGTCGATTGGCGTGCGTTCAATCCCCTGAATCAAGCTGCGGTCGAGCTTGATCACGTCGAATGGCAATGCGCACAGACGATCCAGGCTGCTGTGTCCGGCACCGAGATCGTCCTCGGCAAGCTTGATGCCAAGCGCCCTGAATCGCTCCAGCCCGCGGCGTTCGCTATCGCGCGAAGCCGCATCCGATGTCTCCAACACTTCCAGCATCAGCCGCTGCGGCCGGATGCCGTATCGGCGCAGCGCTTCACGGGTAATGTCGTAAAAGCGCGGATCGTTGAGCGCCTCGGCCGGCAGGTTCACGGATACCAGAATGTCGGGTCCGTCGCGCAACCAGCGATTCTGCTGATCCAGCGCCTGATGCAGCCCCTGCGTATAGACCACGACAAAATCTTCCCGCACCAGACACGGAAAGAACCTGCCCGGTGTCAATATGTCGTCGCCGTCGCGCAACCGCACCAGTGCTTCGGCACACATCACGCGCCCCGATGCCAGATCCAGGATCGGCTGATAGTGCATTTCGAGCGCCGGTGTCCCGATGAGGCCCGCCCATCGCTGCCGCGTGGACCACGGCAGTACAGGCGAGGGGCGCGAGCCGCTCTCGACGCGCGCAATCGCAAACGTCAGCACCGCCTGCGCCTGGCGAATAAACGCGATCTGCTCGGCGGACGAATAGCCCCCCGGCAACGTGCTGTACAACGTCAGCACCGCGCTCGGCGTGCGATCGGGCGGTGACAGCGGAATCGCCGCACTGGAGCGAATGCCGTGTCGCCGCGCGATTTCGCGCCATGGCCCCATCCTCCGGTCGGTTTCGATATTGATGCAGCGCTCGACCTGTCCATCCATCCACGCTCGCCCGATCGGCCCCTGCCCCTGCGGTCTCGCGCCTTTCATGACCACGCTGGAATCCGTGGCCTCCAGGTCGGCGAGATAGGCCTTCATCCGTTCGCCCGAAACGGCCTCGAAGCGGAAAATGCCCTCGACGCCCGGACGGCCAAACGAGCAGCCAACACTACCGTCCAGCGCGCCAAGAATGACAGCGGCCTTGCCGACGAGATCGTCGTGGCTCGCTGCGTGCCACGCAAGCTCGGTAATGCGAAGCAGAACATCCTGATAGCTGTCCAGCACGAGTCTCGATGCTTCGATCTGCCAGATCAGATCGCGGTCCAGACGACGCGAGAGTGTTGCCAGCGCAACGTGATGCACGCTGGCATCGATACGACGGCTCACTACGGCATTCAGGAGTTCATGCCCATGCGCCAGTTCACGGAAACCCAGACCGAAAATCGTCTGAATCCGTCCAGATTCAAGGCTGATTTCTCGATGCTTCGCAGCGGTCAAGCCGGGCGAAACCAACAGGAGCAGATACTCGATATGACGCTGTTTCAGGCGATGCAACTCGGATTGCGCAAGACTCCTCAGCAGCGTTCCAGCGCCCTCTAACCGGCCAAAATGCCCGTGAAGCTCCTCGATGAGGGTAGCGGCGACGGACTTCAGAACGTCCGTGAGCGCCGCCATCTCTGGCGCTACATCATCGCCGTAAAGCTGCGCCGGCTCTTCCGGTTCGATTCCTTCCGATGTCGGCAAACCAGCGGCGGATCCGTCCGCGCCGGACGCGACAGACGATACGTCGTGGGGGTTTTCGGACAGGGGCAGGTTGCTCGTCAACGCGGACAGCAGGACGTCCTGCAACGCCAGCGGGTTCAATTCCATTTCGCCCGGTCTCGCTCGGTATCAACCGCCTCACAGGCTTTGAAAAGTATCTGATGGGCCATCATCCACAATACGGACCTGTTGAGCGTTATTGCCTCGTTCTGCATATTCCCGATGACTGCGCTCCTTTCGACCATGCTGCGACGGGCGGAACGCTTTTCAATTCAGTTAAGTGATTTGCCGGACGGCGTCGGTGATACCCGTTTTCCATGCTGACCCGCTTCATCACCCGGCGCGCGCCCGGAGTACGGCCAATCCGATTCGGCGTATCGAGCAGTTTGCGACCGCCATATGACGTGTGTCACCTCATGTGCCCGCGCGCCTCGTAGATGGCAAAAATGCCATCGTTGCATGTGCAGCCACATGATCGAGCGAAGCTTCGGGCGCCCGTCCCTTTCAGGTTAACGGAGCCTCGCCGCGATATGTTGGATAGCCAGGCGGAGAAGTTTAGCTTAAAACAGGGAGCGAACAATGAGCCAGACAAATTATTGACAAGCCGGATCGTCAATCACGACCGCTCGATGATATAAATCCGAGTGGAATGGAATGCACCATGATAAATATCACAGAAATGCAAAAGCAAATCGCTTTCTGGCGTTTTAAATTCCAGCGCGATAATTGAGCGGGATGGATATGGAAAAAGCATGCACTGCCTGGTGGAGAACTGGCAGAATCCTTCGAATCTGATTAGCCGGATGGAATGCGACGGTCATATCCCGAGTGCGCCATCGCTCAAGCTGCTTGACAATATGAAACGTATCGACGACTCGGAGCAATCGACGGCCTGGGAAACGACGCATCGTTCGCTGCGAGGCAACGCGTGAATCGTCTGGTATGGCTTTGCATCGGGCGCACCGGCGCGTGCATGGGGACGATGGCGTTTGCAGGCGCACTGCCTGTTCTCCGGCACACCTGGCATATGAGCGCTGGAACGGCGGGCACGATCCAGACTGCGTTCAATCTTTCGAACGCCATCGCGCTGCTCGCCGCAGCCTGGCTATCCGATAGTTTCGGTGCGAAGCGCGTCTACCTTTGGTGTACGTGGGCCGGGACGATCGCCCTTGCGTGCTTCGCGCTATTTGCGCGCTCTCCCGAAACGGCGCTCGTATTAATCATCTTCGTTGGACTCACGCAAGGTGGCTCATACGCCCCCGCGCTGATGCTCGCGGCGGACCTGAGCTTGCCGTCGAAGCGCGGACGGGCGATGGGGATGATGCTGGCTGCCGGTTCATTCGGCTATCTGCTTTCCGTGTTCTTTTCGTTGTGGGCCACGCAAACATTCGGCGTCGCAGCGGGCTTCGGTGTGTGTGCCGTTGGTGTATTCGCGGGCACCGCGACCGGTCAATTGAGCCTGGCCGGCATGCAGCCCGTAGAACACGCGAAGCATGACTCGGGCAAAGCGAATGCTTCTGCATTTCGCTGGCGTTCGACCTTCACGCCCGTCGCGGTTTGCCTTTTGATCGGATACATCGCGCACTGCTGGGAACTGCTCGGCCACTATGCGTGGACGCCTTCATTGCTCGCGGCCGCACTCGAACCGCTCCATCTAAAAGCCGTAACGAGTGCATTAATCGTGGGCGCGGTCGTGCACCTGTCCGGCATGCTGGCCACAACCGTAATCGGTGCCTTGTCGGACAGACTGGATCGCGCGAAAGTCCTCGTCTTTGTGGGCGCCGCGGGCGCGGCCTGCTCGTTGCTGATGGGCTGGTCGATTCACTGGGGCCCTGCGTGGACCGTTGTGATCGCAGCGATCGGCAGTTTCTTCATCCTCGGCGACTCGGGCGTGCTTTCCGCCGCCATGACGGATGAAGTGCCGCCCGCGAGCCTTGGCCGCGTCATGGGCGTTCGATCCGTACTTGGTTTCGGCTCCGGCGCATTGGCGCCCGCAGCGTTCGGTGCGGCCTTCGACGCAACCCATCAATGGGCCTCGGCCTATGCAACGCTTGCCGCCGGGGGCCTGGCAGCCTGCGCGGCTGCCGTGTTTCTGAGCCGGTTGACGGCACGCTCCACGCCCCGAGAGCGCTCTTTGGGAAACAGCCGCATTCGGTGACCGCTTCGTTTCCGTGTATCGAACTGGGACGAGCCGTGCTCGCGGCAAATGACGGCGCATCGCTGCCGAGCGATGCCGCGAGACATGGGCTCAACAGCCTCGATAACCGCTACCGCTTTCTCCTCACGGTCAATCTGTTCGACACCGACCTCACGCCGAGCACCGATCTTGCCGCGATACCCGCGCGCGAGATCTGCCAGCTCTCCGGCACCGTGCCTGTGAGCGTCACGACGCCGAAGCGCACCCTGATGTGAATTCTTGAATCGTCGAGCCCCGGTACGCGCCTGAAGGCGCGGCGAACATCGCGAATGATCGAAGTATCCGGCCTGTTTCGAGGCGGCACCCCGGGGACCGCTACCCGTTCCACGACCGCGCCAAGCGGCGCAGTTACATCCGTTTGCGCGCTCGCGCTCGCACTCACACCAGCCGCCGAGCTCGCGATAGCCGCAACCAGCATTGCGCCGATTATTCTGCTCGCACCGTTTTTGTTCATGCTGCCTCCTTTGGGTTCTGTTCGCGTGGCAGTGAAAAAACAAACGAGTTGGCCGCAGCCCTACCGTTTTTTGCGCAGCTGACGCCGCTCGCTTTCCTTATCTTACGCAACTCCGTCAACGTGACAATCCCAGATGGCACAGACTAAAAAAAACGGGCGCCGCAGCGCCCGTTCCGGGGACAATCACACGCGTTTATTGCTGGTGTTTTTTGCTGGTGTTTTTTGCTGCTTTATTGCTGCTTGAACGCGAGCCGGTACTGATGCAGCAGCGGCTCCGTGTAACCGCTCGGCTGGTCCTTGCCTTCGAGCGCGAGCGCACACGCAGCCTTGAACGCATACGACGTGCCGAAGTTCGGCGCCATCGGGCGGTAATTCGCGTCGCCCGCATTCTGGCGATCGACCACCGCCGCCATGCGGCGGAACACGTCGAGCACGAACTCGCGCGTGACGACGCCGTGCCGCAGCCAGTTCGCGATGTGCTGGCTCGAAATGCGCAACGTTGCGCGGTCTTCCATCAGGCCGACGTTGTTGATATCCGGCACCTTCGAGCAACCCACGCCCTGTTCGACCCAGCGCACGACGTAGCCAAGAATGCCCTGCGCGTTGTTCTCGACTTCGCGGCGGATTTCCTCGTCACTCCACTGCGCACGCTCGACAACCGGAACCGTGAGCAGCCCGTCGAGCAACGCGCCGTGCTCCGTTGCGTAATCAATCTGTTCGAGTTCCTGCTGGACAGCCTGAACGTCGACCTCGTGATAATGCAGCGCGTGCAGCGTCGCCGCAGTCGGCGACGGCACCCAGGCGGTGTTCGCGCCCGCGCGCGGATGCGCGATCTTCTGTTCGAGCATCGCGTGCATCAGGTCGGGCATGGCCCACATGCCCTTGCCGATCTGCGCACGGCCGCGCAGCCCGCCAGCAAGACCCGCCAGCACATTGTTGCGCTCATACGCGGCGATCCACGCCGACGACTTCATGTCGCCCTTGCGGATCATCGGGCCCGCTTCGAAGGCGGTATGCATCTCGTCGCCGGTGCGGTCGAGAAAGCCCGTGTTGATGAACGCGACACGCGAAGCCGCCGCTGCGATACACGCCGAGAGGTTCACGCTCGTGCGGCGCTCTTCGTCCATGATCCCCATCTTGATCGTGTTGCGCGGCAGGCCGAGCATGTCTTCGACGCGCGAGAAAATCGCGTCGGAGAATGCGACTTCGGCCGGACCGTGCATTTTCGGCTTCACGATGTAGATCGAGCCCGTGCGCGAATTGCGCTTCGCTTTCAGGTCGTGCATCGCGCACAGCGTCGTCACGACGCCGTCGAGAATGCCTTCCGGGATCTCGTTGCCGTCGCGGTCGAGCACCGCGCCCGTGGTCATCAGGTGCCCGACGTTGCGCACGAAGAGCAGCGAGCGGCCATGCAGCGTCAGCGTCGAGCCGTCCGGCGTGTGGTACGCGCGATCGGCGTTCAGGCGCCGCGTGAACGTGCGCCCGCCCTTCGCAACTTCCTCCTGCAGCGTGCCCTGCATGAGCCCGAGCCAGTTGCGGTAAAGCTCGATCTTGTCGCCGGCGTCGACAGCCGCGACCGAATCCTCGCAGTCGATGATCGTGCTGACCGCCGCCTCGATCACCACATCTTTCACGTGGGCCGGATCGCTCGCGCCGATCGGTGTCGATGCATCGATCTGGATTTCGATGTGCAGACCATGGTGCTTGAGCAGGATCGCGCCCGGCGCAGCGGCGTCGCCCTGGAAACCGGCGAACTGCGCCGGATCTGCGAGGCCCGTCGCGCCCGCACCGGTCTTCACCGACAACTGGCCGCCCGCCACCGCGTAGCCCGTCGCATCGCTGTGCGAGCCGCTCGCAAGCGGCGCGGCGCGATCGAGGAAGTTGCGTGCGAAATCAATCACACGCTTGCCGCGCACCGGGTTGTACGCGCCTTCGCGCGTGGCGCCGCCGTCCTCGGGCAGCGCATCGGTGCCGTACAGCGCGTCGTACAGGCTGCCCCAGCGCGCGTTCGCCGCGTTCAGCGCATAGCGCGCGTTCGACAGCGGCACGACGAGCTGCGGGCCTGCTTGCAACGAAATCTCGCTATCGACGTTTGCAGTCGTTGCGGCCACGCTCGCGGGCACCGGCACGATATAGCCGATTTTCGCCAGAAATTCGCGGTAGGCGCGCGGATCGCGCACCGGCCCCGGGTGCGCGCGGTGCCAGCCGTCCAGTTCGCGCTGCAGCCGGTCGCGCTCGGCAAGCAGGGCGCGGTTGCGCGGTGCAAGCTCGTGCACGAGCGCGGAGAAGCCGCTCCAGAACGCGTCGGCTTCGACGCCCGTACCCGGCAGCGCTTCCGTTTCGATAAACCGGCCGAACGCTTCGTCGACCTGAAGTCCGTGATGATCAATCATTTCGCTCTCTTCCTGACTCAACTGAAAATGCTGCGGCGCTCAGGCTGCGATGCTTCGCACGCCAGCCTTGGCGATCTGCGCGTCCTGGTCGGATTTCACGCCCGAGACGCCGACCGCGCCGGCCACCTGTCCATCGACGATGACCGGCACGCCGCCTTCGAGCGTCGCCACGAGCGGCGCGCTCAGGAACGCCGTGCGCCCGCCGTTGATCATGTCCTCGTAGAGCTTCGACTCGCGACGGCCAAGGGCCGCCGTGCGCGCCTTTTCCTGCGCCATGTACGCGCTCACCGGCGCCGTGCCGTCGAGACGCGCGAGCGCGATTGGGTGCCCGCCGTCGTCGACCACCGCGATTGCGACGGCCCAGCCATTGCGCTGCGCTTCGTCGCGCGCCGCTTCGAGGATCCGGTTTGCTTCGGCAATGCCGAGTGCGGGTTTCATCTGCATCTCAATTCATCTCCTGGTCTGGTGTCAACAGCGAATCGACAAGTTCGATCCAGTGCGTGACGTTGGCGCGGCCCGCGCTGTTCAGGTGCGTCTGGCAGCCGACGTTGGCCGTAACGACCGCATCCGGCCGTCCGGCTTCGAGCGCGTCGAGCTTATTGTCGCGCAATTGCTTCGCGATTTCCGGTTGCGTGAGCGAATACGTTCCGGCCGAGCCACAGCACAGATGGGCGTTCGCCACGCCAGTCAGCCCGAAGCCGAGCCGCGCGAGCACGGCTTCGACCTTGCCGCCCAGCCGCTGTGCGTGCTGCAGCGTGCACGGGCAATGGAACGCGATCTTCTTTGCGGCGGCAGGCGCGAGCGCATTGAGCTGTTCAAGCGGCTCGGCGGCGATCACCTCGACGAGGTCGCGCGCCAGCGCGCTCACGCGCCGCGCCTTGTCCGCGTAAGCCGGATCGAAACGCAGCAGATCGCCGTACTCCTTCACGAATGCACCGCATCCGCTTGCCGTCATGACGATCGCCTCGGCGCCCGCCTCGATCGCGGGCCACCATGCGTCGATATTGCGCCGCGCGCGCTGAAGGCCCGCCTCCTGCGCGTCCATGTGGTAGTCGTTTGCACCGCAGCAACCGGCCTGTGGCGCGGGCGTCACGCCGATCCCGAGCCGGTCGAACACGCGTTCGGCAGCGGCGTTCGTGTTCGGCGCAAGCGACGGCTGCACGCAGCCTTCGAGCATCAGCACGCGGCGCGTATGGCGCGCCGTCTGCTGCATAGTCGGCCGCGGGCTCGCCACGGGCGCCTGTGCGGGAATCTTGTCACGCAGCGTTTCGGGCAATGCAGCGCGCGCCACGCGGCCCGCGCCCAGCAGCGCGGCAAACAAGGCAGGCCGCGACACGGCATGACGCAGCCCCGCCCGCAGCCAGCGCTCGCGCAGCGGACGCACCGTGCGGCGCGCGACCTCGGCCCGGCCGATGTCGAGCAGCGCGTGATAGCGCACGCCCGAAGGGCACGTCGTTTCGCAGTTGCGGCAGCTCAGACAGCGGTCGAGATGCAGTTGCGTCTTCTCGGTGACGGGCTCTCCTTCGAGCAGCTGTTTGATCAGATAAATGCGGCCGCGCGGCCCGTCAAGCTCGTTGCCGAGCAACTGGTAGGTCGGGCAGGTCGCGTTGCAGAACCCGCAGTGCACGCACGCGCGCAGGATCGATTCCGCCTCTTCGGCGCGCTCGAGAGCCTGCGCCGCTTCGCTCAGATTGGTTTGCATCGGACAGAATTCTCGGGTTCACAGATCCGCGTACATGCGGCCCGGGTTGAAGATCCCCAGCGGGTCGAGCTGCGTTTTCAGGCGCTTGTGCAATTGCATGAGCGGCCCCGGCAGCGGCTGGAACGGCGCGTCGGTGACGCCCCGCGCAAACGCGGTGGCATGGCCGCCCAGTTCGCGCGCGATGCGGCGCACTTCGTTTGCGTCGGCATCGCTCTTGAGCCAGCGCTGCGCGCCGCCCCAGTCGAGCAGCGCGTCGCCCGGCAACGCCACATTCGGCGCCGCAACGGGCAGCGACAGACGCCACAGCGGGCGCGCATCGTCGAAGAACGGCAGTGCGAAGTCGCGCAATTGCGTCCAGAACGATTCGTGCGCCTCGACGCCGCCAATCGTTTCTCGCGCGCCGCGCACCGAGCCGACGCCGCCTTCCAGACGCACTTGCAGCACGCCGTTGGCGTGGCATGCGCCGGTGACGGGCAGTCCCACGCGGCGCCAGCCCGCGATACGCTCGCGCGCCTCCTCCGGTGCGAGTTCGAGCGCGACGTAGCGTGTCGCACGCGGTTTGGGCAGCACCTTGAACGACACTTCGGTCACGAGCCCGAGGCAGCCGAAACTCCCCGTCATCAAGCGCGACACGTCAAAACCCGCGACGTTCTTCATGACCTCGCCGCCAAAACGCAGCGGGTTGCCGTCGCTCGAAATGATGCGGCAGCCGAGCACGAAGTCGCGCACCGAGCCCGCCCATGGACGCCGCGGCCCGGACAGGCCGGTCGCAAACACGCCGCCCACCGTCGCTGCGCCGCCGAACGCGGGCGCCTCGAACGGCAGCATCTGGCCGGCTGCATCGAGCGCGGCCTCGACTTCGGAGAAAGGTGTGCCCGCACGCACCGTCACGACGAGTTCGGTCGGGTCGTAGGTCACGATCCCGCGATGCCCGCGTGTGTCGATGGTCGGTGCATCGACCGTTCGCCCGAGAAATGCCTTGCTGTCGCCACCGCGAATGCGCAGCGGCGTGCCCGCCGCGCGCGCCGCTTCGACCTGTGCAATCAATGCAGCGCTGTCGTCCATCGAATTCAGTTCGCGTTGCATTAAAACCGCTCCAGTCCAGGAAACAGAAGTTGACCGCCGTGAACGTGCATCTTTCCGAACTCGGCACAGCGATGCAGCGTCGGGATGTTCTTGCCGGGATTGAGCAGGCGCGACGGATCGAATGCGCCCTTGACCGCGTGGAAATACTCGATCTCGGTGTGCTTGAACTGCACGCACATCTGGTTGATTTTTTCGCGCCCGACGCCGTGCTCGCCCGTGATACTGCCGCCTACTTCGACGCACAGTTCGAGAATCCGGCCGCCGAGCGCCTCGGCGCGGTCCATTTCGCCGGGCTGGTTTGCGTCGAACAAAATGAGCGGGTGCATGTTGCCATCGCCCGCATGGAACACATTCGCCACCCGCAAGCCGAACTCGTCGGCCAGCGCGGCGATGCCTTTGAGCACGCGCGGCAACTCGCGGCGCGGAATCGTGCCGTCCATGCAGTAGTAATCGGGCGAAATGCGGCCTACGGCCCCGAATGCGTTCTTGCGGCCCGCCCAGAAACGCAGGCGCTCGGCCTCGTCGCGCGCGACGCGCAACTCCACCGCACCGGCCTCGCGCAGCAATGCACCGACGCGTTCAGTGTCTTCCTCAACGTCATCGCGCGCGCCATCGAGCTCGCACAGCAGGATCGCTTCGGCGTCGACGGGGTAGCCCGCGTGCACGAAGTCTTCGGCCGCACGGATCGACAGGTTGTCCATCATTTCGAGGCCGCCGGGAATCACGCCCTCACCGATGATTTTCGCCACGGCCGCGCCCGCGCAGGTGACGTCGTCGAAGCTCGCGAGCAGCGTCTTGACGCTCGTCGGCTTCGGCAACAGTTTGACCGTCACTTCGACGACGATGCCGAGCGTCCCCTCCGAGCCCGTGAAGAGCGCGAGCAGATCGAAGCCGGGGCTGTCGAGCGCATCGGAACCGAGCGTGACCGGTTCGCCGTCGATGGTCAGCATCTCGACCTTCAGAACGTTGTGGACGGTCAGGCCGTACTTGAGGCAATGCACGCCTCCGGCGTTCTCGGCGACATTGCCGCCGATCGAGCAGGCAATCTGCGACGACGGGTCGGGCGCGTAATGGAGACCGTACGGCTCGGCCGCCTGCGAGATCGCGAGGTTGCGCACGCCGGGCTGCACGCGCGCGACGCACGCTTCGAGATCGATATCGAGGATCCGGTTGAACTTCGACATCACGAGCAGGATGCCCTTTTCGAGCGGCATCGCGCCACCCGAAAGACCCGTGCCCGCGCCGCGCGCCACAACCGGCACGCCGCGCGCGGCCGCGGTTTGCAACACGGTCTGCACTTCCTCGACAGTCGACGGCAACACGACGAGGAGCGGAACGGTGCGATACGCGGCGAGGCCGTCGCATTCGAACGGCCGCAAATCCTCGCGCTCGGTCAGGATTTCCATTTCGGGCGCACGCGCGCGCAGCGCCGCCACGAGTTCGGCGCGATCGACCGTCGGCAGCGGGCCGTCGATCGACTCGTCATACATGAAGCTCATTTCCGGTGTCTCCGTCACGTGCCCGGCGCAGGCCGCGCCTGATTTTGAATTCCGCCGATTCTTCTGGGTACGCGCCCCGCTGTCCAGAGCCCGCAGCAGTGGTCATACCAGTTTTTTCACGGCGTCTCGCCGCAGCGCCTCCGCATGGCCCTCAAAACCAGCAACAACTTGATTTATGCCAAAATTGCGTCCGTTAACTCAAAGTGGTCATACCAGTGACGATGAAGGAAGAAACGGCTGTCACCCGGCGCGTCGCCGACGTCGTGGCCGAGCGTATCGAGAAGCTGATTGTCGAGGGCATACTCAAGGCCGGTCAGGCGCTGCCGTCCGAGCGGCGCCTCACGGAAAAACTCGGCGTATCGCGCACCGCGCTACGCGAAGGGATGAAGTTGCTGCGCGCACGCGGCATCATCGAGACGCTCCACGGCAAGGGCTCATTCGTCGCGAACCTGAGCGAACAAAAGCAGATCACGCCGATGATGCACCTGCTCGCGTCGCAGCCGCGCACGCTCTACGACCTGTTCGAGGTGCGCGAGATGCTCGAAGCGGAGGCTGCGCGGCTCGCGGCGCGACGTGGGACCCAGGCCGATTTCATCCTGATCACGCGGCGCTACGAGGAGATGATTGCGCCACAGGCTCAGGATTTGAGGCCGGACGAACGCGCGAAGCTCGATCACGCATTTCATCGCGCGATCTGCGAAGCGTCGCACAACCCGGTGCTCGTCAACACGCTGCAGTCGCTGACCGATCTGCTGCTGAGTTCGGTGTTTGCGTCCGTCAACAATCTCTACCACCGCGAGCCGCTCAAGAAGCAGATCGACCGCCAGCATGCCCGCCTTTACAACGCGGTCACGGGCAGACTGCCCGAGCAGGCGCGCAAGGCCGCGAGCGAGCATATCCGCAACGTCATCGACTATCTGCGCGAGATCGAAAGCGAGGAGCAGCGGCTCGTGCGGGCCACGCTTCGGCTCGAAGGATGGAAGTAGGCACGCGCACGGCGTGCCCTGGCGACCGATAGCGTCGAGCCTCTTACGGCCTCGCGATGAGCTGGTGGTGCGCCGTCACGCCGATATCGCCGCGCAGCTTGCCGTGCGATTTCCCATCCGAGTGGTAGACCACCAGCACGGCGTTGTCGTGCGTGAGCGGCGCCGGGGCGATCGTGGTGAGCACCGCGTTGCCCTCGGCGTCGGCCGCCAGATTGTTGTCCTGACCACGACCGTCGAGCGGCGTAAAGCCAATCGGCTTCTCGTTGAAGTGGTTTTCAAACAGGCTGTAGTGTCCGTTGGGCTTGAGGCCATGCAGCACGACGGTCACCTTCTCGCGCCCGTCCGGCTGCGACGTCAAAATCGCTTGCCCATGCGCGCCAAACCAGGCACCCGCGGTCAGATTCATCGGCTGGCCGATGGCGTTCATCAGCGGCAGGGTCGGTGCGTCGGCAACCAACGCATTGCGAAGGCCGGCACTGCGCTTGATCCCCTGCGGTCCGGTCGCGGCGGGCGCGCCCTCTTGCTCGACGAACACCTGCGGATCCAGCGGTGTGTTTTGCCCGGTCTCCTTGGAGAAGAACGCGGCATGGGTTTCAAACTGCAGCACCTGGGTTTCATCCGCGGCCTGCGCACCGAGTGCGGTCAGGCCAACCGTTACAACCAGAACTTTGAGTGTATGAGCGAGTTTCATTGCAGTATCGTTTTCTCGTTTATCTACTGTGGATACGCCGGCAGTTCAAACTATAGCGCCCTTTAAAACCGGGTCCGCGGTTCCCGGCATTATTTCCACGATGCTTGAAATATTGAAATGTTTCGTCTATCCTCTCGCGCATGGATTCCAACCTCGCCGTGCGCGCCCTCGGTGCGCTTGCCCACGATTCGCGTCTCGCGATATTCCGCGCCCTCGTCGTCGCCGGTGCTGACGGCATGCCAGCCGGAGAAATCGCGCAGCAACTGGGGCTCGCCCCGTCGAGTCTGTCGTTTCATCTGAAAGACCTGTCCCACGCAGAACTCGTGAAGTCGCGGCAGGACGGGCGCTTCGTCATCTACACAGCGAACTTCGACGCAATGACGGGCTTGATCGGTTTTCTCACCGAGAATTGCTGCTCCGGGGCGACGTGCACCGCGAGCGATCTCTCCAACGCCTGCGGAGGCAAGCAATGAAACGCATGCACATTCACGTGTCGGTCGAGAATCTCGACGACAGCATCCGCTTTTATCGCGCGATGTTCGGCAATGCCGAGCCGACCGTGTTGAAGCCTGACTACTGCAAATGGGAGCTGACCGACCCGTCCGTCAACTTCGCGATTTCGAAGCGTGGCGCAAAAACCGGCGTCGATCACATCGGCGTTCAAGTCGAAACCGATAGCGAACTGGCCGAGATGAATGCGCGTTTCGCGGCGGCGAATTTGCCGGTTGACGAGCAGATTGGCACGACGTGCTGCTATGCGAAGTCGGACAAGGCGTGGACCGTCGATCCGCAAGGCGTCGCGTGGGAGACGTTTCGCACGCTTGAAGCCGCGCCGGTTTTTGGCACGTCGCACGAACCGGCTGTGACATCGGCTGCATGCTGTGCGCCGGTCGAATCACTCGCAACGTTGCGGAGCCGTGGATGAGCGACAAGGTCTACTCGGTACTGATCCTCTGCACGGGCAACAGCGCGCGCAGCATCATGGCTGAAGCGCTGTTCAACATCCTCGGCAAAGGGCGATTCCGCGCGTATAGCGCGGGCAGTCATCCGACTGGCAAGGTGAATCCGTTCGCGGCGGAACGCTGCGCGGCGTTCGGTTACGACACCTCGAACCTGCGCAGCAAGAGCTGGGACGAGTTCGCGAGCCCCGAAGCGCCGCAGATGGATTTCGTGATCACCGTCTGCGATCAGGCGGCCGGCGAGACCTGTCCGTTCTGGCCCGGCACGCCGCTGACTGCGCATTGGGGCTTCGAGGATCCGGCGGCATTCGTTGGATCGGACGAAGCGAAACGCCACGAATTCGACAAGGTGTTCCGGCAAATCATGAGCCACGTAATGCAATTCGTGAATCTGCCGCTGCACATGCTCGACCATGCAGCGATCCACCGTGAAATGCGGGCAATCGGCGAGCGTGCACCGGAGATCGCCAATGGCCAGCACTGATACGGCCGTCTCCGGCAATCGCCCGGCGATTGGATTTTTCGAGCGTTATCTGACCGTCTGGGTCGCGCTGTGCATCGTCGCCGGAATCGTGCTCGGGCAGGTGCTGCCCGAGGTGTTTCAGACCATTGGCCGGATGGAAGTCGCGCACGTGAACCTGCCGGTCGGCGCGCTGATCTGGGTAATGATCGTACCGATGTTGGTGAAGATCGACTTCGCAGCGATGGGACAGGTTGGCCGCCAGTGGCGCGGGATCGGCGTAACGCTCTTCGTGAACTGGCTCATCAAGCCGTTTTCGATGGCGCTGCTCGGCTGGATCTTCATCCGGCACGTGTTTGCGCCGTGGCTGCCCGCCGGGCAACTGGACAGTTACATCGCCGGACTGATTCTTCTTGCCGCCGCGCCGTGTACCGCGATGGTGTTCGTGTGGTCGCAACTGTGTAAAGGCGATCCCTATTTCACGCTATCGCAGGTCGCGCTGAACGATACGATCATGGTCATTGCGTTCGCGCCGCTGGTCGCGCTGCTGCTCGGCTTGTCATCCATAACCGTGCCGTGGAATACGCTGCTGATTTCGGTCGCGCTTTACATCCTGATTCCGGTCGCCATCGCGCAACTGGTGCGACGGCACCTGCTCGCAAAGGGCGAAGCCCATTTTCAGCGAACGGTCGCGCGCTTTGGCCCGTGGTCGATCGGCGCGTTGCTGGCCACGCTCGTGCTGCTGTTCGCGTTCCAGGGACAGGCGATCGTGAGCGAGCCGCTCGTGATCGTCATGCTGGCCGTACCGATCCTGATTCAGGTGCTGCTCAACTCCGGACTCGCGTATCTGCTCAATCGCCGGCTCGGCGTCGCGCATTGCGTAGCCGGTCCTTCAAGTCTGATCGGCGCGAGCAATTTCTTCGAGTTGGCCGTCGCGACTGCGATCAGCCTGTTCGGATTTCATTCCGGTGCCGCGCTGGCAACCGTCGTTGGCGTACTAATCGAGGTGCCGGTCATGCTGTTCGTCGTCGGCGTCGTCAACCGTTCGCAACACTGGTACGAGCGCCGACGCCGTGTTTCGGTGGCCTGATGCCGTGCAATCTCACGGCATCAGTAGTAGCGCCACTCGTCGGCGATTTCGTTGGCGAGCGCGACTTTCTTTCGAACTGTTTCGGCGATGTCGGCCTGCAAAGGGTCCGCTTTATCTAGCTGCTTGAACAGGAATTTCAGCGCAGCGGAATTGATGGGACGCAACACGCGGCCGTCGATGGCCGACATGCGTCGTACGTTGCGCTTCGCTTCACCAACAAGATCTCGTGTCGCGCTGAGGTCGGGCATCAGGCCAGTGCTCGCCCGAAATCGCGCGCCAAGTTCGGCCGCGTAATCGGGAGACTGTCCAAGCAGATCCGAGTCGACGACAAGATCCGCGCTCTTCAGCGTCCTCCAGACGCAAAGCATCCAAAGAGCGATAAATGCCCGCCAGGCGTCGCTACCCTCGACCGTTTGCGCATACTGGTCGCACGCGGCGGCGTAGGTATCGTACGAAGTCGGCGCAACCGGCGGCAATTTCACGCCACACTCGGCAATCACCTGCCTGACGATCGGCTCGTTCTGTTGAAAGCCCAGCACACGAAACGGTGCGGCAACGAAGAACGCGTTTCGCCATTGTTGCCTGAGCAACCAGCCCGATGCGAATTGCGAAGCCGGGTTGCGGAGAATTCCCACATGCATGACATCTGGAAAAGCTGCTTTAAGCCATGGCGCACGCCCCTGGGATCGGCAGAATTTGAGCACCGCGATCTTGCCTTGACCGGCAGAAGTCTCGCAAAGACTGTTCAAATACGTTTGTAATGCCGGAAACTCGCTATCGGGCTGTTCCCCGAATCGATCGGCTGCAAAGCTTCTCCGGTATCCCTGCACGCCGCGCGCGCTCGCTTGCAGGAGCGGCCGGTATTCTTCGTAGTAAGCCGAATTCAAAGGCGGGTGGCCGGAGTTGTAGCTGGGGCGGATATCGGGAATATCGGCAGAGGTCAGTTCGCCGACAAGGGTACTCAGCGGCTCGTAGAACGCATTGACCGAATCCAGCGCGCGCAATCGCGACCACAACCACGTTCCCGCAGTCCTCCATCCGGCGTGCAAGAAAATTCCCTGCGCCGACTGCGTTTTCGCTTCAATAGTGCCTTGCTGATCGGGCAAAACCGTGGCTGCGTCCGTCGCGTTGGTTGCGGAAGCGAATGTATTCAAATGCGTCGTGGTCATCGTCTTCTACGAAATCACTCTAGACAAGCAGGCGTGCCCGCAAGGTCAGCGTCTCTTGCGGGCACGTTGGGATAAGCCGGCCAGCGAATTTATACACCACTTCACTTGCGCAGCACCTTTTCGCTTACACATCGGGCAAAACAATACTCTCCGAGGCGCGAATCAGATTGCTGCGCAGATTGACAATGGCTTTCTGCAAAACGCGGAATTCCTCTGGCGCCAGCCCTGCCGCTTTCGCCGTCACCTCGCGGAAAGCAAAAGCCTTGACGCGCAATTCCCGACCAGCGTCAGTCAAGGAAACGCGCACGCTGCGTTCGTCCTCGCTGTCGCGCTCGCGCCGCACATAACCCATCGCCTCAAGACGCTTCAGCATGGGCGTCATCGTGCTTGGCTCCAGGAACAGCTTTTCGCTCAGGCCCTTGACGGTCTGGTCGTCCTCTTCCCACAGACAAATGATCGTGACGTATTGCGGGTAAGTGAGGCCCAGCTTTTCCAGCACGGGCTTGTAGACGCGCGAGTACGCGAGGTTGGTCGAATAGATGGCGAAGCACATGAAATCGCCCAGCCTGGCTGCATTCTTGCCGGGGTCAGCTTCTTTGGCCGTTTTCCTGTTCATCTGGCCCTCCATAAATATTTATCGAAATAATCATTATGGTAGTTGAATTTCGCCGCGAGGCTGAGTATAGTTCGCTCAACAATCGTTATCTCGATAACTAAATGCCGTACCAACCTGCGGAAAGATTCTTCACACCACCGGAGCAAACCGTGAGCAAACTGAGCTACTTCAATCGCCGTGTCATCGCCGCATGCGTCCTTGCGGGTGCGCAGTTCGCCTTGTCGGGCGCGACGCACGCACAAGAGGCAAGCGCTGAATCGAGCGTAAGCACATCGGCAATTCAATCGCCGGCGCCTTTCAAGTCGATCAAGCAGATCAACGCTGGCGTGCTGAATGTCGGGTACGCCGACGAAGGCCCCGCCAACGGCCCCGTGGTCATTCTCCTGCACGGCTGGCCCTACGACATTCACAGCTTTGATAACGTCGTGCCCGTGCTGACGAAGGCGGGCTACCGCGTGATCGTGCCGTATCTGCGCGGCTATGGCACGACACGCTTTCTCGACGCAAGCACGCCGCGCAACGGCGAGCCAGCTGCACTCGCCACGGACGTTATCGCCCTGATGGACGCCTTGAAGATCGACAAGGCCACCCTTGCCGGTTACGACTGGGGCGCGCGTACCGCCGATATCGTGGCGGCATTGTGGCCGCAGCGGGTCACGGGCCTGGTTTCGGTCAGCGGCTATTTGATCGGCAGCCAGGAAGCGGGCCGGCAGCCGTTGCCGCCTAATGCGGAACTGCAGTGGTGGTACCAGTTCTACTTCGCCACCGAGCGCGGCCGTGTGGGTTACGAAAAGAATCATCACGACTTCGCGAAGCTGATCTGGCAAACCGCTTCGCCGCAATGGCACTTCGATAACGCCACCTTCGAGCGCAGTGCTGCGGCTTTGGAAAATCCGGATCAGGTCGCCATCACCGTTTCCAATTACCGCTGGCGTCTCGGTCTGGAGCAAGGCGAACCAAAATACGGCGCACTGGAAGCGCGGCTCGCGAAACTCCCTGCGATCACCGTGCCGACGATCACCATGGAAGGCGACGCTAACGGCGCACCGCATCCCGAACCGCAGGCCTATGCCAGCCGTTTCACAGGCAAGTACAAGCATGAACTCGTCACCGGCGGCATCGGCCACGACCTGCCGCAGGAAGCGCCGCAAGCCTTTGCTCATGCCGTGATCGAAGTCGGCCATCTCTGATGACGCATTGAACAGCGCTTCGTATCCCGGAAGCGCTTTAAAACGAATTCCACTTAGTTATACGAAGCGTAACCTTTAATCTCTCTACCCCAAAAAGGAAACATCATGAGCAAAATCGAAAAGGTTCTCTACACCGGAAAGACTCACACCACGGTCGGCCGTGATGGTGCGGCGCAAAGCGACGACGGCCGTCTCGACATCAAGCTCTCTTCCCCCGGCAGCCGCGGCGCGGGAACCAATCCTGAGCAGCTCTTCGCGGCTGGCTGGTCGGCCTGCTTCATCGGTGCAATGGGACGCGCCGCCAGTGAAAAGCATGTCGCCCTGCCCGCCGACGTTGCCGTCGACGCAGAAGTCGATCTCGGCACGGGAGAAGGCGGCTTCTTCCTGCAAGCACGCCTGCGTGTGAGCCTGCCCGGCCTGCCGCGCGAGGTTGCGCACGCACTGATCGATACCGCGCACCAGATCTGCCCGTATTCGAAGATGTCGCGCGGCAACATCGACGTGAGCATCACGCTGGCGTAAGTTGCTGGCGCAACATACCGCCCTCAAATACGCAAACGCCCGATGCGGCGCATCGGGCGTTTCCTTGAATACGACTGTCAACCTGGTCCACGACGGTGCACAGGTGTACGGCGTTCAGACATCGACATCACATCACTGGATCGCGATGACGACTTCCGCTGTTGCTTTGTATTTTCCCGCGGAGACCTCCCCTTTCCCCGGATGAAATGCCTCGAAGGTCGCATTGACCGTGCGCGTGTAGTAGTCCCAGTTGATGTCCGAGCCGGTTTGCGTTGCATCCTGTAGCACTGGATACCAGCCGTCCTTGGCGCCGCCCATCGTGAGGTAACGGCTGGTGAGGAAATATATCGGCGTCGTGCCGTTCGATTCGTACAGCACGACGCTAACGCCCTGTGCCACATTCTTCCCGCCGTAGCCGTCAGACAGCAGATCCGTCACGGCGCTTCCGCCCGTTACGAGTCCAAGTGGTCTCGCGTACGCAGCGTTCTCATCCCGAGCCATGATGCCCATTGCGGTCTGATTGGCACCCGTTCCGCTACTGAGTTTGCCGAATCCGCTTTCGCATTGAATGTCGATTGTGATCGGCATCGTGGCCTTCTTGCCGCCCTCGAGCTCCGCCACCGACATCGGCGGAAAATTAACCACCGGCGTCGTATTGCGCACGGCGCAGGTCACCTTTCCGGTTCGCACGTTGAGATTCGGCTTCGGGTTAATCGCGCCGGGCCAGTCGTTATGCCAGCCCGACCAGTTGTTGTTGTGATCGGCGCCAACGGAGAGGTTCGGGCTCATGGAGTTGAGGCCTGCCCCCCCCTTGAACGCGACGTACGCAATCGGCTGCATCCAGGAATCCGTTTCTGAACCACAGGCCTTGCATTGATACAGATCGACCTTGTACCGGCTGAAATTCTTCACTTTCACGAGCGTCCAGCCCTGCTCATCCTTATCCAGGTTCTTCATCTGCCGCGCCAGCCAGTAGCGCGTCACCACCTGATTCGTGTCCAGGTTAGTTACGCGCGATATGATGTTCTCCTCCGGGAAGCGGTAGGTACCAGGGATGCCGGAAATGTGGCTAATATCGTCCTTGCCGGCATTCGGATTGTCTCCGTTCGTCGAGAAGAATTCTTGCAGGTCGCCTGCATCGGGAGAGCACCGGAACAATACCTGTTCGCCTCGGTAGCTACCGACGCCTTCGCGTCCCATATCGTCGAGCGAGGCGGTGCTGCTTCCGATCAAGTCGCCGTCGTTGGAGAAACCGGTTATCTGGACCGTCATGGGATACGCGCCTTGCCCCGCGGCGTCAGCGGCACCAGCCCAGGGTTTATAGTACAAGCCCGGTTGCGTATACTTCGGCGAGTTCTTCTTTTTCGTTTCGGTTTCGATCTTCCAGCAGCCCTTCTCATGCGATGCAGCCAGCACCGAACCTGGTACGAGTGCCATTGCCAGAAATGCCAGTGTTGCCGCGCAGGTACTTTGCCGCGTGCGCATTGTTTTCGATATCATATTAATTTTTACGTTACCTTTAAAAATGCTGAATAAGCGGCGAAATGAGTAGCCTCGCCTCGCTCCATGAGCCAACAGTTGGATATATTTAGTCGTTCTGAGCAATTTGGTTATCGTGCCGTCGGTGTCAGTGCGGCAGTTAAACAGGGCCGCGAGAACAAAGACACAAAGAAGCCGCAGCTTCCTCGGGATCAGGTTCAGTGCCGACTCAGTAAACGCACGCGGGTCCTGCATTCATGCCGGACCCGCGCATTGCCACTACAACTCGGCGATCGCCGGCTGGTTCTCGCCAATCGCCACCAGCCGCTGGTGGGTATCCTGTGCCGCCAGGAAGTCTCGTCGCAGTACATCGAAGCGCTCAACGACGTAGCACAGCATAAGCGGAGCGAGTCCGACGAGATAAATCAACGCAAAGTTGCGCTGCACATCGAGCACGTCGAAGCCCACGCACAACACGATGCTCCAGACAGTCATCGCCATGAAATAGCACACGCAACGACGCAATTTGCTCAATTTGAAGAAAGCGCCGCCGCTGGGGGAAAGCTTCATAAAGCGTTTATCGAGTATCCCCAGCATCAGTTCCCCGGTCATTGCAAAGCGCCTGGACTTGCCGGCGAACAGTAGCAGAAGCACATGCACGATCGACATCAGAATCAGGAACGCCACGATGAAAGCCGGGTTCCCGTAGCCATGCTGCAGATCGAATGCCGGCTTGCGCGCAATCGGCAGCACCAAGGACAGATTGATCAGCATCGTAAAAAGAAGGTCCATGCCGATGATTTCAAGCATCCTGACTCTGGACCGCTCTTCATGCATGGCGGGATTTTCCACACTCTCGATCACTCTTTTCACCTGCATCTTCGCGGCCATTTTGGCAATGAACTGCACCAGTTTGGGCTGCAATGTCAGGCAGAATAAAAATATGAAGATATAAATGTTCGACTGGAACAAGGCGTACGCCGGAATGCAGACAAGGGCCGTCAACACAAACCCCAACAACGCCCCCCTCACGGGATACGGCAAGAATTTGGCCAGAATCGGCGGAACGCTTTCTTCCATGTACTGCTTGCGGCGCTCCTTCGAATCAAATATCTTCACCGAGCACATCACATAGAACCAGTAACCACGGCTATCGCGTAACAACGCATAAATCAGTGACGCACTCATTACGCCGAGCGACACAATCAGTTCGGCAAGCGAGATATCCAGAATATTCCGCGTGATCGATGCGGCAAAAAATGCCGTCATCGGCAGAATAAAAACGAATACGGAGAAAAGATGCTTGCGCAGATAAATTTCAAAACTCGGAATCATCGATTTCACTCATTGAACGCGTCCGAAAACGCACCGGATGGCCGAACCATCGGTCTCAACACCAGTCAGGGAAACACGAGACCTTCATCCGATCCCCCATCTCGTAGTGCGCGAGCATGCCGCCCATAACCTTGCGCGTACTCATCTCGACGAACTCGCTATAGCCCTCGCGATAGACCGCTTCCATCGTTTCGCGCCAACGCACCGTCCGCGTCAGGTGGTCAGAGAGGTTGTCCACGATCTGCCCGACCTCATCGACGGGAGCCGCCGTGAGGTTCATGTAAATGGGCCTTTCTGGCGCCCTGATCGGCAAAACTTTCAACGCCTCATAGAGTCGCGAGCGTGCCGGCACCATCAGATCGCTGTGCCACGCTCCATTGACCGGCAGTTTGAGCGTGCCATAGCCATCGCGTTGCAACTGCGCAGCCAGTGCACGCACGTCGTCCGCATTACCGGACAAAACCTGCTGACTCGGCGAGTTATCGTTTGCAATCTGTACCGGGCCGTGCCACGTTTGCCCGTCGATATAGCGCTGCAAGGTCGTGCGATCGATCGACTTGATTACGTACATTGCACCATCGCTGTTTTCCGCCATCTCCTGCATCAGCGTCGCGCGGATGACGATACTTCTAAACAGCGTTTCGAGATCGAATGCCCCGGCTGCATACAGCGCGGCATATTCTCCCGCGCTATGGCCGGCGAACACCGCGTTCTCGATATGCACCGAATCCTGAAGCTTTTCGAACATCGCAACACTGACGGTCGTTACAGCCAATTGCTGGAAACGCGTCTGCGTCAGCCGGGACATCGGGCCTTTCTGGCAAAGTTTGCGCACATCGATTCCCGATACGTCGCTGGCACAGTCCCATACCGCTTCGCTGCGGGGAGAAACGCCGCGCACTTCGGCGCCCATGCCGACTGCCGGCATACCTTGCCCCTGGAACAGGAACACGTGATTCCGGATCACGCGATCAGATGACAAACCGAACGCCTGCATAGATTGTTTTCCTCTGCCCAAATTGACCAAATTCAGATTGCTGCGACCCAAAGCTAAATGAGGTGCCTGCATGTAGCACGGTGTTCTTCGATACGCTGGTGCTCAGGTTTGCCTTCAACACCGTGCCTCCATCGACCAGACTGGTTGTGGAAGAGACGCTCCAGCCCACTTTGCGAAGCTGCTCCGTCTTCGAACTTGCGAACAGCGTGATGTAGTGCTTGCCGAGAAAATTGCTGCCCCGATTGGCGTTGTCAGTCTCCACCGCCAACAGGTTTGCGTATTGCCCATAAAGCGGCACCAGCGACGCCCCCACCCCGGCCGGAAGACCGGCCGCAAATCCGCCGTTGACGAATCCGACCGTCTTGAAGTAATTCCGCCATTCGCTGCGGCTATAGCCCTCGGTTTGTCCGAAGTACTCGATGCCGTATTCCGTACGACTGGAGTCGGTATATCGCAGCCCGACGGCGAGGTTCGCGGTCAGTCTCCGGCTGTCCTGCCCAAACGGATCGCCGACATTGCCATATTGCTGAATGGCGCTTGCCGCCTCCATATTCAGATGACGCCAGCGCTCACCTCGTGCAACCGAGGACTCCATACTCAGGATCAGGTTGTCGTTGACATATCCACTAACGCCCAAACCCAACGCGTTGTACGACGACCCGGCCACCATATTGACGGTGGGATTGAAGTCGCTGAATTTGCTGGTGGTAAACGCACCGTAGAACCGGTTGGTCGAATTCGTGCGCTCGAGCATGCTCCATTTCTCCGCCGACTCCCGAAACGAATCGTTAGTCGTCAGCTTGGGAAGTGCCGCCAGTTCGAACGTGCCTGAATCGGCATACACCGTGCCGCCAACTCCGATCGATCCCTCGTCATAAAAGCTATTGGGATTGTTGCTATCGGCATTCACCGTGGCGGAACGCGGATGGCCCGATGTATTGCGCAGCAGGTCCAGCGGATTCATCGAGAACATGAAGCCATTACTGCGCTTGATTTTCCCGATGTCGATGAACACCTTTTCGGACGGCGTATAGGTCAGGTAAGCCTCGGTTACGATCGCCAACGCGCTGTTCTGCTTTCCGTCGAGCACACCGGGCTCACGCACCGAGCTGGCGTATTGCAGGACACCGCTTGCGGTTGCCTTCAGGTTGCCGGCCAGCATGCAGCTTCCGCTGGCCGCCGCGTATGTGTTGATCGTGAAGTTGTCACGAAACGCCTCGCCATTCGGATGCCAAAGCCCCTGGCTCTTAAGTGCGCCGACTCCCTCCGTGCCGACATAGCCACGCCCGGAATTGCATGACATGGCGTGCGCGGGCGACATATAGCCGTGGGCAATCAACACGGCACACACCGTGAGGCTGAGTCTGTTATTCATGAACTATCGGTCTTGTCAAATGGTCACCATGCTGAACGTAGTCGTCCAGCACGTCAGTTCAGCCGCATCAGGTAGTCTTTCTGAAAATAGCTTTCCGGAAGCGACTCAAGACGAACGTCCGAATAATTCATCGTCGTGTAATTGCCTTTCTGCAGCGCGTCTTCCACGACGATCTGAAGCGGCCTCACCCTGCCCGCGGCCATCTGGTAATTTTTATAATAAGAACGCTTCATCACCAGGTTGGAATCCGACATGAAATCGGCACGGTAAGGATAGTAGGTATCCTTCTCGACCCAGTATGTGATCTTCGGATAGGTCACGTGCGGCCAGCGTCGAACCAGTTGCAACCGGTAGCATTTCTTGTCGCCGCAAGGCTCCTCGCCCTGCAATTGAGAAATGTACGAGTAGTCGAAATCAGCGGCGACAACGTCGCCATTGGAAATCTGTCCGATCAGACGCTGCTGCTTCGAAATAGGAATGGGCCGTCGCAGATCAGGCGCGTAATACCACATCTTCTCGAAATCGGAAAACATGGCCTTTCCTTTATCGCTCGCGGGCGACACAAAGCGCACCAGCGCCCTGGCATCGCCTTGTTCGTGACCCGGACCGGGCTTGTAGAAGCGCATCGATACGTCTAATTGTTGCTGCGAGGCACTCTGACTTTGCCTGAATGCATCGAGCCGCAATGTATAGCGAAACGGCTGATCCGGCGCGCGGACGCGATCTGCATTGCGAATGATCTCCTGGGCTCGCGCGTCCTGCTGAACGCCAACGTCGGAAGCCGCCGTGTCGGCATTGACGGCCGACTGAGCCGCCGAGGCACAAGCGGTCACCGCGATCAGTAGCGCCGCAAAAAACCTGTGGTTGAGTTTCAAATCTCATTTCCTGCATGGAATGACAGACGTCACCTGAAGATTGCCTGTGCAACAACCGTCTTCACGCCCGCAGTGCTGTGCCAAGATCGGCCTGCAGAATCTCGCCTCGAATCGCCGAGGATTCCGGCGAAATGAGGAACGACACGATATTGGCCACTTCGTCCGGCTCGACCAGCCAGCGGCGCTTTTCCTGATCGCTTTTCGCGCACATGTCCGGCCACATTTCCTTGAGGAACGGAAACATGTCCGTGTTGACCACGCCTGCGCAAATCCCGTTGACCCTGACGTTCTCGTCATAAAGCTCGACCTCAAGGTATCGCACCAGGTTTTCGAGCGCGGATTTCATGATCCCGAGCGGATACTTATCAAGAACGCGCTGGCTTCCAAGGCTGGAGATTGCGCAGATCGTGCCGCCTTGAGTCATGAAGGGAACGGTTTCGTTCACGCACGCCACGTTTCCAACCAGATTGCTGTTCAACAGCAGCTTCCAGTCGAAGCGGTTCATGTCCGAGAAATGCTTGAAAGGCGCGCTAGCGGCGTTCAGCACCAGGTGATCGATTCTGTCGATACCCTGATTACGAAGGCTCTTGTACATGTTCTCGACGTCACGCGTTTCTGCAATGTCCGCCTTGACTAGCGTAACCTCGATCCCTTTCGCCTCGTCGCCTTGCTCGAACTGCTTCAGATTGGCAATGCTCTTGCCCTGGTCCGAACGATAGTTGAGGATCAGGTCGTAGCCTTGCGCGGCAAGCTTTTGCGCAATCGCGAGTCCGATACCGCGGCCCGCACCTGTGATCAAAACCCGCTGATTCTTTTTCATCTTCATACCTTGGATTAAACAAACCGGAACGCTTCTGCGATCACAAGATTGGCTGCGCGACGAGACGGAATGATCGAGGCGATCACAGCCGTCACAAGCGGCAATGCGCAGGCGAACCAGAACAGGTGGTAATCGCTGTTCCACAAAACGAAAGCCAGATAGCCTTGGGTATAGCCGGGAGAGGGCGGCATCGGAATGCCGTTAATGTTGATGAGCTCCGCAATACCGATACCCAGCACCACACTAATCACGGCGCCGAGAATGCCGATCATGATGCCCTCGAGCATGAACAATCGCCCGATATGACGCTTCTTGAGCCCGAGTGCGCGCAGCGTGGCAATCTCGCGCGTTCTCTCGACCACGCTCATCATCAACGTATTGCCGATCATAAACACCACGATCACGCTCACCAACGCTTTGACGAAGAAGAAAATTCCCTCGAACAGATTGACGACCTGGTGATAGAACACCGCCAGATCACTCCATGAACGGGTTTCCAGCGACAGATCGTGATCCGCGATCAACTGGTTGACGCGTTTCATCACGCTGTCCGTCTGATCCGTGTCGTGCAACAGAACGATGATTTTGCTGACGTTCGACGTCTGCAAAAGCTGCTGGGCTGTCTGCAACGGAAGCTTGATTGTCGTGTCGTCGTATTGCTTGATTCCGGACTGGAACACTCCGCGAATCTGAGCCGACATCGCATTCTGACCGCCGCCCGGCGTGACGACGAGCATGTCGGCCCATTCGTCATATCCGGCCTTCAGGGCGGACGAAATACCCGAACCGATCGTCGCGCCATTCAACGCCACGCGCGACAGATCGCTGCCCGAAACGATCTGATCGAATGAACCGAGCATCAGCGACGTCTTCGGGTCAATCCCTACACCCGAGAAGAACGTCGACACCCCGCTCTCGTAGTGGGAGATGATCCCGGAAAATTCCACCTGACCGGTAATCGTGTTGATCTTCGATCCGATCTCCGGATCGGAAAGCAGAAGATTTTTCACCTCGTCATAGTTCGAGATGCTGTACGTCATGGTTCCGGTTGCCGCGCCGCTTTCCAGATAGCCCTTCTTGTAGAGCTGGATATGCCCAAGATTGGTTCGGATAGTCTGCTCGCGCAACGCCCAGTACGAGTAGTCGACAAAGCCGCCGAATATGAATACCGATATCCCACCCAACACGATCGCCAGCAGCGTGATACCTGAGCGTCGGCGATGACGCAGGAGATTCAAAAAGGTGTACTGAATATCTGTCCGACGAAAAATGAGCGCACCAATCACCACAACCAACGCATAAATCATGATTACGTTGGACACGTAAAACAATGCTTTCGTCATGCCTCACCTCCCACGGCGGCTTGCAAAACTTCGCTGATTTCCGTCTGCGTCAGGAACGGCACGGCTGCACGGCCAGATTGTTTCGTCTGATCGGGTGCGGCGTGGTCCGCTACGCCGCAAGACTTCTGGGCGCGCGCTTTCATCATCGAGATCATCGTATCCAGCGACGCCGGCGCCCTGCCGTTTTGCGTCATAAAGTCGATGTCTTTGAGCGCAACGACGCAGCGGCCATTTCTTGCCGGCACGAATGCATCCATACGTGTGCGCAAATAGCGCAACCGCCAGTTGTCCGGCGAACTCTCCGCCGCCTCGTCAATGTAGAAAAAGCCCTCTTTCGACAACTCTGCCGCCTTGATGTAATTCTTGTTTTTCAGATAATCGCCGGCGAGAAACAGTAAGCCGTAGCCGTAATACATCTCGGCATACCGGTCGTCCGGGTTGGCGCCGATATACGATTCCAGTACCCCAACTGCATTCCTGACGTCCGATGGCGACGTCGGTCCGGCGATCTGCAAGATCGCCTCGTTGCGTGCATTGCCCCGGTTCTGCTCGACCATCCCGGCTATCGTCTGCCGCACTGCCGCCGCTTCATCCGTATGCGCGTCGGCATACGCGAGCGTGAGCCGTGTTGAAAGCAGCATCACCAATAGTATTCCCGCGATGCGCTTAAGCCTCGACGTGACCATCCTTCAACCTCCCGTCCTCAATTTCGATCACGCGCCTTGCCATATCTCTAAGCTGCGGTGAATGCGTGGATATCACAAACGTCGTTTGCAGCGCCTGGTTCATTTCGAGCAGCAGCTCGATGATTTCGTGACCCGTTCGGGTATCGAGATTGCCAGTGGGCTCGTCCGCAACCACGAGCGCCGGACGCTTGACCAATGCGCGCGCGATTGCGACACGCTGCTGCTGCCCGCCGGACAGTTCGTCCGGCCGCCGGGTGTAGTGCCGTATCAGGCCGACCTTTTCGATCATCTCCATCACATCTTCGCGAGCGGCGCTACGACTGCGGCCGTTCAGCATCAGCGGGTAATAGACATTGTCGAAAACGCTCAGGACCGGCAGCAGATTAAAAAACTGGAAGACAAACCCGACCGAATCGGCCCGCAGTTTGGCCGCCTGTAGATCGTTCAAGGCGGACAGGTCGTGATTCATCAGGAAGACCTTGCCTTCCGTCGGGCTGTCGATCCCCGCCATCAGATTCAACAACGTGCTCTTGCCGCTGCCGGACGGTCCGCAAAGGGCGATGAACTCGCCCCGGCTCACTGTCGCGGTGACGTCCTTCAGTGCATGAACGGCGTTGCGCTCTCGTCCATAACGCTTGCTTGCGCCCTGCAGCGAAACAATGGGCAATGGCTCTGCAATCCTGCTGCTCATGGTGTTCCTTTCCGCCGTTGCGGCGGTAATACGGATCGACTTGAATCCAGCGCCAACGTGTACGCGGGCGATTCTTCATAAACCAGATATCCGTCCGGGGAAATCCACGAACGGCGGTTTAACGCGTCTCTGGTGCTGTGGGTCTGAACCAGACACAACGGGGATGTCGAACTCGCGAGGTTCGGCAGCCGCGCGCTGCCATAGCTGACGTACTCGCTGGACACCCGGTCGATCCGTTCAGTAATCGGATCGAGCATGCGCTTGTCGAGTTTCTCGCCGACCGACGCCGGTCCGCATGCCTTTGGAAACCGCAACGCAAAAGTGGTGAAATCGTAGTCGGCCGCGGCAAACCGGGAAGTGCGATCGGCAGCACTCCCGTCCTCTATCTTCAACAGCAATCCACCGTTCAGCGGGTCGCGCTGCCCGTTGATCAGCCGCTTTCTCCCGTTGTTGACTTCCTGTGCCTCGAAGGCAACATCGTCCCGGGAATCAAACCAGACTACATCGGTATAGTCATATTTAATCCGTGAAAGGAAAGCCCGATAGTCGAAATTGATCTCGCCCGCAAGCCGGTACAGCTGCTTCTCGGGAACCCAGTTCAGCCGGACCTGATAGCTTCCGATCTCCCTGCTGCTACCGGGTGCGTAGACGCGATACACGGCCCGGTAGTTTTCGTACGCGGGCTCAGCCACACAATTCACCGCCAATAAACCAAGCATTGTCGCCACAGTAGATTGCAATCCAGGTCGCACGAACTTAACCATCTGCGCCACTCCAGCACTCGATCAGCCAGATTCCTGCCTGTCCGTCATCGGCGCTGATGAGCGCATGGCGCCGTTGCTGCAGCGGTCCAGTCGAATGAAGATGAGATAACGCGAGCATCGGATTCAGGCATGCGCTGTCGCCGTACATATCGCAGATGGAAAAATAGTTCGCGTTCTGCTCAAGCCGATCAAACGCATCGCTCTCCAACGCCTGCATTTCGCTGCTGGGATGCATGCCGGCATATACGCTTGCCGTGTCTTCGCCTGTCGAGACGCGCCAACGCTCTGTCAATTCCTTTCGCGCCCGGCGAGTATTTTCCGGTAGCAGGAAGTAGTCGGAGACGTTGAGGGAGATGCCTGCGCCGGGATCCTTGCGCAAAATCACACACCCCGACCGCTCGATGGAGTAGTTGATCGTGCTATTCAGATGGGTCTTTGCTCGCCCGTGCAGCTCGTTGGCGCTCGACGCCTCGGAGAGCACCATGCCGGGAAAGGCACGGAAGATCCCGAATAACAGCACGGTATCGACTTCACCGGAGTTCAGCACATCAGCCGCCACGCGCAGGCCTTGCAGAAAGCCACTTCGTTCGCCACGCAGCTTGCACGAAAACGCGCTCACCCCATATTCCCGCGCGATTGCCTTCGGCAACAGATCCAGACTAACGGCATCGCGCCAGCTATTCGGCGTCTCGAAGATGGAGCTCTCCCCCCACGCATCGAAATAGACCAATGCTGACCGCTGCCTGCGAATCTGGTTCTCCATCTTTCGGCTCAGACAGTCGAAAGCCTTTTTACACGCGGTGCTCAGACTGTTGAGGGCCTCGCGGTAATGCGCCCGGCGCAGATCCTCCGGCGACCGGGATTCGGGCTTCATGCCAAAGCGCTTGAACGTCCAGGTCTCTTTTCCCTGACGACGCTGCGCAAGTTTGTGAAATTGTGCTTCCCTGACGTTAACCCAGCTCGGCTTGAAATCGACGAACCCGGCATCGCTTTCAACCACTCCAAGTCCGATCATGCTGATCGCAGTGTCCGGAGGGCCCAGTTTTTCCATTTTTTCCACGGCAGTCTTCGTCAATTAGCAAGCGTCCTGTTTCAGGAAAACCTGGCTTATTCATGATGAGAAAGCGTTAGCGCAACAACCGACCCGTCGAGCCCGAGCGACGTCTTCAGAATAGCGCCGGACTTGACCGGCAACGTTGCACGGTTCGCATGAAAATCCAGTTGTAAGGATTCGTCCAGTTCGTAGTGCGCCGAGAACGGAATCAGTTCTTTTCTCTTGAGCGACTCGGCCGCAATGATGAGATCGGCCACGCCGCTGCACACCGAGAAATAGCCTGTCTGCGCCTTGTAAGTCACGACGGGGATGCCTTTCTCGCCCCAGACTCGCCGGATTGCCATGGCTTCGGCCTTGTCGTTCGCATAGACGCCATTGCCGTGCGGAAACACGCATTTGATCTGGTCCGCAGACAAGTCGGCCTGGATCATCGCGGTTTCTATGGTCGCGGCGACAGCGCGAAAATCGGCGGAAAAGGAATTACCACCGGCCGTTCCACTGCTTTGCCATGACGTCGTGCTGTTCAGAACGACATACTCGTTCAAGCCGCTCCGCACAGCCTCGTCTTCCTTTTGCAGCAGCATACCGACGACATTGTCCGCCGGCAGAATGCCGCCGCCTTTCATGGAAAACGGCTGAGGCGGGTTCACACCGGAGCAGGCGAGCAAGCCTTGAGCGCCGAGCGACAGCATGTCCTGCATCGTGTACTGCATCCAGCCAACCACCAGTGCAAGACGGATCTCTCCGCTGCGGATTGCCTGATGCGCCAGATGAACCGCCGAACTCGACGATGAACTGGCGCTATTGACCGGCACGGGAGGCCAGGACAACCCGTACCGGCGCACCAGACCGTGAGCGAGCACGTCCTGCCCATAGCTGGCCGCGCTCAACTGCTTGATGGAAGGAAAGAACAGCAGATCTTCTTCGTCGTTACGATCCCGATACCCCGCGCAATCCAGGAGATCCACGCGCGCCCCATGCCCCGGCAGATAAACGCGCACGTCCTTTCCGCGCAGACACGCTTCGTCGAGGCCCGACATCTGAAGTGTCCGCGCAATGACCTTTTCAATCGTTTTCTGGAGATAGTCGACGCCCAGCGTTCTGACCTTCTTCGACATGCGCAAAAACGGCACATGGCTCGGATTGACGGGCAGACGTAACCGTTCGACTTCTTCATCCGTGGCGAAATAAGGCGTGCTGGCAACATGGCGTCCCTCGGACAGCCCTGCAATCAGCCCATCCGTGCTGTCGGCGAACAGACTTTGTATGCTGTATCCCCTGACCACCGTGCGGGATTTGCCTACACTCATCACGCACCTTGCTTCAGCAGAAATGCGTAGTGATTTCCGCCTTCGGTCGAACCCAGGACAAGCGCCGTGCCAACCTGTTTCCTGAGCGGTTCGACCACAAAGCCGAACTCATTCGAGCAGAACTTCTTCGTGTACGGGATCGGCGGAATTTCTCCGCGTTTCATGATCTCGATGACCACGGCCATATTCAGAATGCTCACGCACGAATCGACCATGCCGAAGCACGCGGTGTAGTTCACCAGCGGCACCTGGTTCGTACGGTCGCCCCATATGCTGCGAATCGCGTCGAGTTCAATGTGGTCGCTTCGTTGCGTGCCTTTGCTGCTGCCGCAAATCAGATCGACGTCATGGGGCGTAATGCCCGCTTCGTCCATCGCCTGGCGGATAGCGCCGGCCATCGACGCGCTGCGCGCACTCCAATTGTCGCCGTCGAAATAGCATCCATCGCTCGCTTTCCCGTATCCAACGATTTCAGCGAGTACCGGTACCCCGCGGTTCTTTGCGTGCTGGTAGTCCTCGAGGAACAGAATGCCCGCCCCTTCGCCCGGCAGAAAGCCTCGCCCCTCTTCGCTATAGACCTGGAAATCCTCTGGCCTGGTGGTGAGCTGCAGGCCCTCCTCCATCGCCTGCAGATAGGCCCAGAACTTCGAAAAATTCTCGTCGGAACCCCCCGCGAGCACCTGCGGCTGCAGATCCTGGCGCACCAGCTCATACGCGTAACTGAGCGCGCCGAGCGCGGCATTGGCGCCGGTGGCAAGCGTCGTGTTGTAGCCTTTGATGCCTTCCGTAATCGAGCAGAACGTGGAAATCGCATTCATCAGCGCGCCAGGAAACTCCGAGGTGCGCACCTTGGTCGGCTCGGGAAACAGGCTCTTCAGATAGCGATCCACAGTCGTCTGCGGCCCCTTCGCCATACCCAGGATAAGGCCAAGATCGTGACCATCGCGTTTGATCTTGCGATCGGCCTGCTTCATGGCCTGTGTGATCGCCAGCAAGGCGAACGTGCAAATCGCGTTGGCCTTGCGCGAATCGAAACGGCGCAGATATTTTCTCGGATCGAGATCCTGCACCGAATGCAACCAGACGGACTGTTCGAGCAATTCTTCGATGCCACCGTCACCGCATTTGCTGCGCAGATAGTTGGACACGTCCTCGTTGGCGGAGAAACTTTCGAGCAGCGTGCGGGCCGCCTCCTTGAAGCCGACATCGTTTTCGCCAATCAGCTTGCTCACCTCGCCAGCGGACCGCGCCTCCCAAACGCCGGCCACGATGCTCTGAAAATCGTGGCCCAACGAAGAAACGGCGCCGATACCGGTAATCGCGACGCGCTTGGGCTCGTAGTGCGTTGCCGGACTGGCCTCGGCGCGCGTGCTGGCAACGATGCAGCAGTTGTTGCCGCCAAACGCGTAGTTGTTCTTCATGAACAGATCGACCCGCGCTTCCTGAAACTCGTTAGGAACGTAATTCAGATCGAAATTCGCACGTGGTGTCGTGAAATTAAGCGTGGGCAGCACCTTGCCTTCCGGCAACGTCAGAAAACATGCCACGAGCTCGATAATGCCGGCGGACCCGATGTTATGTCCGACATAAGCCTTGGTGGAACTGACGCGAATATCCGCGATATCCGGAAACACCTTCTTCATCGCGAGGGTCTCGCACCGGTCATTCGCTTCCGTTCCCGTGCCGTGCGCGTTCACGTACTGAATGTCCTGCGGACCGATCTGCGCATTCGCCAGCGCAGCGCGCATCACCTGCACGGCCCCTTCCGCCCGGGGATCGGGTGCGGTCTCGTGATATCCGTCGCCCGATGTCGCGTAAGACACGATTTCGCCGAGTATCGTCGCACCGCGTGCGACGGCGTGCTCGTACTCCTCGATCAGGATGGCGCCCGCGCCTTCGCCGATCGACATGCCGGGATTACCGGAAAAGGGACTCGCAGGCTCCGGCTTCATGGCGTGAAGCGCATAAAATCCCGCGAAGGTGGGCAGATAAAGCGGTTCCGTGCCGACCACCAGCACGGCCGGGTTCTTGCCGTTCTGGATCTGATCGAAGCCCATGCCGACGGCATTCGTACTCGCCGTACAGGCCGTGGCGACCAGTTCAAAGCCGCCCTTGAGACCGAGCAGCCCCGAGACGATCGCGCTGGACGAAGCAAAGCTGCCGGAAATCATCGTCTTTTGCAGCGAGAATTTCTCGTAGTCCCCTTCGATAACCGGCATATACGCTTCCGTACCGGCCGACGACACGCCGATAATCAGTCCGGTTTTCTCGCGGAACGCAAGGTCGTCCGCCTTCGCCTGAGACAGCGCTTCGTAGCCGACCTTATAGGCCCACAACGCAGCCTTGTCGAGCGAGGCTTCCACCTCGGGAGTCAGGTTTTCGTACGTGACATCCTGCAGCACTTCGGACGCGTTCGCGTGCTCGAAATAGGCTGCAAATCTTTCGCTGGGCTTGATTCCGCAGACCTTGTTCAAAAGCGCCTGTTTGAATTCCGGCACATTGCTGGCAATGGACGAAAGATGTCCCATTCCAGTCACAACCACGCGTTTTCTCTGGACGATCATAATCTTGGTTTAGCTAACGATAAGGGTGTGACAGATTGGAGTGTCACCTTGCGAGAGCGGCGCTTTCAGGGGTATTCGGGGGAAGAGGTGTACTTCCCACAGCGGTCCGGGACGAACATCCCGAACCGGTCTCTCATGCCCTCATCCAGGAATGCCAGGCCTCAAGCCTGAACCCGCTGCGCCTCAGCCTGCTGCGCCTCTGCCAGTTCCTTATCGGCTAGTTCCTTATCGGCCAGTTCTTTTTCGGCCTTCGCTTTTGCCGCGGCCTGCCACTCCAGCTGCTCAAGCAGATGTTTGGGGCGGGAGCTATCCACGTAGCTATGCTCAGACGGATTGATCAGGAAACTGAAGTTCCGATAGATCGGCACCGCCGTCGTTTTGAGGTTCAGGCGGCCCGAACAGGTTTGCACCTCGTATTGGTCGAGGTCGGCGTAAGCGTAGGCTGCATCCAGCAGCAGTCGACCGACCGTCGCCCCGATGTCTTTCGAGTAGCCACACGTGATGACCACGCCGATCTCGCTCTCGCCCACATAAACCTTGTCGCCGCGCGCGACATCCGCCGGGGCTGCGCCCTCGATCGAGAAACCGACCGCACGCCGCTCCACGCCTCGCCCGAGAACCGAATTCAGCGCGTCCTTGCCCTTGAATTGATCCTTGTCGTAGCGCACCGTCCATTGCATCTGCAATTGAATCGGGCAACGCGAAAATTCATTGAACACGTCCGGTTCCCAGCAGGGGTTCTCCAAACGCACATCGCGTTGATAATCCAGACCGCCCACCGCCATGTCATATTTCTCACCCGCTTGTACTGCCTGTTCCCAGATCGCTTCCAGGCGGTCGTTGTTTGCGATCAGCTTGTACGAGTACTCGCCATGCTCCCCCGCGCGGAACAGGATTTCATCGTCGCCGACGTGCATGTGTTCCTGAAACGGCAGGCCCAGCACGTCCATGCCGTACATTTCCGCCAGCAATTCCCAGCTATAGGGCCCTTCGAAATGAAGCACGCCCAGGCTGTCGCCCAGCGAACCGATGTGCCCGATTTCCTCGAATTCACTCCCGTGCTGTTCGAGCAGGTGCTTCATCATTTCGCTGATTGCGTCGCCCGTAAGCCATTCGGACATCACGATGAAACGCTCGTCGTCGCACAGGATATACACGTCGGAGATAATTTCTCCCTCGTTGTTCAGGATGATCGTGTACATGCCCTGTTCGTCGCGAATCGAGCCCACATCGCCCGCAACCATCAGGTTCAGCAGTTCATACGCGCCTTCCCCGGAGATCTCGGCCATCCCCAGATGCGAATAATCGGTCAGCAGAATAGTCTTGCGCATTGCGACACGTTCCGCTTCCGGCTGGTTGTAATTCAGCGGCACGCTCACGCCATTGCGGGTGCCCATCGCGGCGCCGTTCTTGATATGCAGGCTTTCCAACGCACTCATTTCGATTCCTCAACTCTGGTTGTTTCTGTTTGTTCGTCAGGCGCCTGACTTATGCATCCGCTTCGTCCGCTTCGTCCGCTGCAGCCGCTTCCTGTTCGCGCTGCCGGCTCAGGACAAACGCCGCGAGCGTATTGATGTTGCGCATATAGGACGGGTCGTCGCCTTCCGAGACGCGAATGCCGAATGCCTCATCGAGCAACACGATGATTTCGGTTGCGTCGACGGAATCCAGCTTGAGCCCGCTGCCGAACAAAGGCGTGTCGTCATCGATCTGGTCGACCGTCTGGTGGAGATTCAAACGGTGAATCAGGCCCGACTTGATCTTTTCCAGCACGATCTTGCGCTGTTCAATTGCCTCGTTCACTTTTCCTTCAATTGCGTCGTTCATTGTTCTGCTTCCCTTCAGCACTGTTACCTTGAAACACCCGAATTCTTCTTGGCGATGATCGCTTCCCGCTCAGCCCGGAAGTTGATGACCTTTCCTTCCGCTACGACATGTCGTCCGACTCGCGCTTCCACCTTGTAGTGATGGAACCCGTGCACGTCCGAAAAACTGAGTGCGCTCTCAACGTGGATCGTGTCGCCCGGATAGACCACTTTCTTGAACTTCAGGTCCTGTGCGGCGAGAAAGCCGGCAATCCGCTCGCGTTCCTGCAAGATGATCTTCTCGCCTTCCGGCGTGTTCAATGCACGGCTAACGTCATCGCCCTTTTTCAACGCCTGGTTCGATGCCTGTGCGTAGGCACGGCAAAAGTCGTCGAGCAGGCTGAAATACTCGCTCGCCTGCCCGAAGATTTCGGCAATCATCACGCCGGGCATGACCGGATTGCCGGGAAAATGAGCCTCGATATAGGGTTCGTTGAACGTAACGTGCTTGGCGACAACGATATGCCCCTTCTCCCCCGGAGCAAACTCTTCAATACGGTCAACCATGAAGATGGGGGAGCGCCACGCCCCGATTTTTTGCAGCAATTGCGCCGTGGTAATACTTCTTTCCGATCTCGACATAATTTCCTCTCCAGCCTTAACGCATTACCAGTCCGCCGTCGGCCACCAGGGTCTGACCGACGATATAGCTCGCCGAATCGGAACTGAGGAAAGCCACGATGTTCGCAACCTCGTCCACACGCCCCATCCGCTTCACCGGAATCGCGTCGACAATGGCGCGCACGATCTGCCGGGGCACTTTCTTGACCATCCGCGACTCGATCATGCCGGGCGCCACCGCATTGATGCGAATGCCTTTAGATGCGAATTCGCTCGCAATCGTGCGGGTAAAACCGATCACGCCTGCCTTGGCCGCGCTGTAGTTCGACTGGCCAAAACTCGAGGTGACGCCCGAGACGGACGCCACGTTGACGACGCTCGCCTGGCCCGAGGACCGCAACAGACGCAGCAACGATCTGCAGAGATTGAACGTTCCGTAAAGATTGACTTTGACGACGTTGTCGAAATCTTCGTAGCTCATCACCGAGAACAGGTTGTCCTTGCAGATGCCCGCGTTGTTCACGAGCACGTCCACCTTGCCTGCCTCTCTCTCCAGTTTTTTCGCCAGACGCTCGACATCGCCCTGATCCGACACGTCGCATTGCTCCATGCTCAACAGCGCGCCGTTTTCATGCTCGCTGGCGAGTTTTTCGAGCCCGCCTGGCGAGCTGTTGTAAATGGCGAAAACCCGGCTGGAAAGATCGAGATACTTCCTGCAGACAGCCAGTCCGATATCTCCGCTCGCGCCGGTTACAACGACATTCTTACCGGAAAGATCTGAATAAAAACCCATATGAATTCCAGAACAAAAGCACTATTGATCAGCTCAATATGGCAACAGCGACCGTGTGCGTTCCGCAATGGGAGATGCTCAAAGTTGCACTGTTTAACCCCTTACTGGCCATGATTTTTTTAAATTCACCGTGAAACGTGTAGTACGGCTCACCCAGAGAGCCGTGGCATATCCTGATGTCGTGAAACACGATTCCATTCCGAAAACCCGTGCCCAAAGCCTTGACCGCGGCTTCCTTGCTTGCCCAGATGCCCACCAGGCGTTCAATGTTGCTATCGCTCATTGACTCCTGCAGCCTTTCCTCCTGGGACGTGAACTTTTCAAAGAAGGCTTGTCCGCTTCTATTCAGAGCACGGCTAATCCGCTCGTTTTCCACAATATCTATGCCTATATGCATGCTCTTCTCAGTTCACTCGATTCAAGGTCGCAGGATTCCCGGCGAAAGCTCGGGCTTTCACCATCAGGGCACGCAATCCGGATATCCGCAAGTTCAGGGCATTGATCAGCCGTCAACCGGCGGACGCACGCTGGAGGCGGCGCACACGAGGCGTCGCTCTCGGACCGGGCAAGCGGCTTGCCAGTTCATTACGTTTTCTGCATTCCTTATTATTCCGATTACAACTCGAGGCAATCTTCATGCGTCTGCGTATTAACGTACCCGGCGGACATACCCGGCGAAGCCTGACCGCCGAAACGTCCTTTCGTCAACGGACGACGGTGCTCTGGCAATTGCCGTTATTCTGGCGACCGTGCATGACAGTGCGATCGCCTATGAAATATCGAATGAGATTGTTCACCTGTGGATGAAGCAGGCCCTGCGCCTGCCATTGCGGTGACATTGCGACTCGCTTCAAGTGGGCTGGCCGAGCCGGCCATTCTGGTATTGCGCCCAAGGTGATTCTGTTCGGTGACGCTATTCATTTATTTCTTGTACCTCAGATGCCTGGTGATGCCCCGCGCAATGCAACGGCGTTCAATATTTCAACAACGACGCCAAACCGTGATGATCGATTTGGCGCTGCCCTTCGAATTGTTTGTGGGTACTGAGTAAAAAGAGGTTACCAGAGCGCGTTGATTTCAACCACCAGACAAATCTTAACTATTGTTAATTTAGAAAAATTGCGCAATCCAGTCGACTCGACGCCAAAGCCGCGGGATCTATCGCGCTCTACCCGTTCTCATCATTCTTGTGGTTGTGTGGGCCGGCATGAGCATAACGCGCCCGGTCCGGCCCGTTCTAGCGGGCTGCCGAAAAGTGCCGCGTTTTGGCATGACGCCCCGGACACGCGCAACGTTTGCAGTTACGGGGCCGTGGCGCTGCCCGCGTCGGAGATGGTTCTTTGAACATGTTCAGGTAGACGACTCAACACGCTGGCGACCGGATCGCCGCCAATCAAACATGGCAATCATCTGGATCATTAGCAAATTGCCAAAGTCCGCGCGCAACGGATGGGATTTACGACGATGCGCGCGCAACGTTTCAGGCTGATGGGATCGAGTAGGGAATCGCCCGACACGTTCGCGCACGCACCGTGGGTGACGTAATTCGAACGCTACGCTTCTCCAGCAATTGCCATGCCGCCTCGCGTCCAAACGCGCGATTTCTCTTCGATGACTGCGCAGCCAACGTTAGCCCCGGTCGCCCGTGCACAAGAAAATCGCGTATCGACGCTCTCCGATACACTCCCCTGAGGATTCAGGCAGGACCACGATCAGGATCAGGGTAGAAAACGTCGCGCAACCCGTATTCCAGACGCTCGCTACCCCGGAGCAATTCGCCGCCGCCATATCGACAAGAAGGGGCTGGTTGCAATGCGAGTTTCTGTTCACATTGGTTCCGGCGCCCTCGTCGCCGGTCTGCTTCTGGCCTCGAGCCTGTTGGCGGCCACTGCGCCCGCCGCCAGCACGCCTGCGCCGATCACTGCATCGGCACCTGCATCGGCCCCTGTTTCGGCCACCGGAGCGCCCACTGGCCCGGCGGTCATCCAGACCGCGCCTGCCACGGCGGTTGCGGAAGCGGGCGAGCCGACGCCGCCCGGTCCAACCCGCGAGCGCGTCTACACGCTGCGCCAGATGGGCCGCTACGGGCCGATGCTGTTGCGCGGCCTCGACCCGAGGGACACGATGAACGTCGGCGTGCGCACCGACGAAATCGTGACCGGCGCAAAGCTCAAGCTCGTTTACACCTACTCCCCGTCGCTGATTTATTCGCTGTCGCATTTGCGAATTTTCGTGAACGACGAAGTCGTGGCGACGATTCCGCTCGTGAAAGAACTCGCGGGCCGTCCCGTGACGAGCGAAATCGACCTCGACCCGCGCCTTTTCACCGATTTCAACCGGATCAGCGTGCAGATGATCGCGCACTACACGCTCGATCATTGCGAAGACCCCTATCATTCCAGCCTCTGGACCGACGTGAGCACCGCCACCACGCTTACGCTTCAGACGGCGCGCGTCGTCCTGCCGGACAGTCTCTCATTGCTTCCGGTGCCGTTCTTCGACCGCCACGACAACAGCCTCGTGCGCGTGCCGTTCGTGCTGGCCGGCAACGCAGGCGTGCCCACGCTGCGCGCGGCGGGCGTCGTCGCGTCGTGGCTCGGCGTGCTGGCGAGCTATCGCGGCGTGCGTTTCCCGGTGGTGCGCACGGCCCCGCCCGACGCCAACGCCATCGCGCTCGTGCTGCCGGGTCAGATGCCCGAAGGACTGACGCTGCCGGAAATCAAGGGCCCGACGGTGTCCGTGATGCCCAATCCGGCCGCCGATCCGCACTCCGGCCGCAAGCTGCTGGTGCTCGCGGGCCGCACGCCCGACGAGCTGCAGACCGCCGCCTACGCGCTCGTACTCGGCCAGGCGGGCATGGCGGGCAGCAGCGTGACCGTGAAATCCGTCGATCCCGGCCCTGCCCGCAAGCCTTACGACGCGCCGAGCTGGGTACCGACCGATCGCCCCGTGCTGTTCCGGCAGCTCGTGAGCGATCCGCAGCAGCTTCAGGTGTCGGGCTACAACCCGCCTGCGATCCGCGTAAACCTGCGCGTGCCCGCCGATCTCTATGCGTGGGCCCAGCGTAACGTCGCGCTCGATCTGCGCTACCGCTATACGGCGCCGTCCACCTACAACGACTCCGTGCTCAACGTCAGCATCAACGATCAGCTCGTGCGCTCGGAGCGGCTCAAACCGGTCACGCGGCGGCTGAACGAGGCGCGCATCAGCGTGCCGCTGCTCTCCGGCACAGAAGCACGCGCGACGAACGAAGTGGACATCCCCGCGTTTCGCGTCGGCAGCAACAACCAGTTCCAGTTCCTCTTTCACATCGATTCGCAGAAGACCGGCCTGTGCACCGCGACAGCCGCCGATGTCGCGCGTGCGGCCATCGATCCCGATTCGTCCGTCGACTTCAGCGCCTTCGCGCACTACACGGGACTGCCGAATCTCGCGTACTTCGCCAACAGCGGCTTCCCGTTCACGCGGCTCGCCGACCTCGCGGGCACGGCGGTCGTGATCCCGGACCAGCGCGACACGAAGGATGAGGAAGCCGTGCTGACGATGCTCGGCTACATGGGCGAATGGACCGGCCTGCCCACGCTGCGCGTGACGCTCACGCCCGCGAGCCAGATCGACAGCGTGCGCAACCGCGATCTGCTCGTGATCGGCTCGGGCTCCGCCGCCGACCTGCTCGCGAAGTGGGGCAAGTCGCTGCCGCTCTTGATCGAGCAAGGCAAAACCGCCGTGACGACGCGCCAGCAGCGAGGCGGCTGGCCGGACTGGCTCGGCGGCACGGACGATGCAGACAACGCCCCGCGCGGCCGCTCGATCGTGACGCTCGGCGGGCCGATGGCGGCGCTGATCGGCTTTCAGTCGCCGCTCGCGGCGGGCAAAAGTGTCGTGGCGCTGGCAACGACCTCGTCGGCGCAGCTCGGCGACGTGCTCGACGCCTTCGAGAACGGCGAGAAGGTCGCGCTCATTCACGGCGATCTGACCGTCGTGCGCCAGGGGGAAGTAGAGGGCCTGCGCGTGGGCGAACGCTACTTCGTCGGCGACCTGCCGTGGTATGCGCGCGCCTGGATTTTCATCTCGCGCTATCCGGCTCTGATGGCGCTCGCGGGCATCCTCGCCGGGCTTGTCGTCGCGCTGACCGTGTTCTGGGCGCTGGGCCGCATCGCCGCCCGCCGTATCGGGGGCTGAGCATGCCGCCGGTCTTCGTTCGCGTGGGCCGCACGCTGACCTCCTTCGCATCCGTGCCGTTCAGCGCGGCGCCCGAGGGCGAAGCGCCGCTGGCGGCGAGACTCGCGCGGCTGCTCGCGCTGCTGATGGCGGCGTCGCCGTGCCTCGCCTGGGCGCAGACGCCCGCCAGTCCTGCTGCTCCCGCACCCGCGAGTCCGGCACAGCCGAACGCGCAGATCGCGCAGCTGCTTTCGGCGGCGCGCATGTGGGAAGCGAAAAACCGCCCGGACATGGCGCGCGGCATCGTGCAGAAAGCGCTGCTGATCGACCCGAACCAGCCCGACGCGCTGGCGCTTCTCGGTCTGGTCGAATTGCGCTCGAACCGGCCCGCCGAAGCCGCGAAAATCCTCGCGCGGTTGCGCAAGCAACAACCGAACGCGCCCGCCACGCAGGAACTCGCGGACGCGTATCGCATCGCCACGAGCGGCAAGGTCGAGATGGCGCAGATCCGCCTGCTGGCGAACGCGGGCAAGGCGGAGGAAGCATCGCAGCGTCTGCTGGCGCTGTTTCCGAACGGCGCGCCCGCAGGCGACCTGGCGAGCGACTATTACCGCATCCTCGCGGGCACGCCCGCGGGCCGCGCGCGCGCCATCGACGAACTGCGCGTACGTGTGCGCCAGAACCCGAACGATCCGCGTGTCGCCCTGATCCTCGGCGACCTGCTGACCGACCGCGTCGAGACGCGCATGGAAGGCCTCAACCTCATCTATCGCGCGTACCGGCGACAGGACGCCAACCATGCCCAAGCGCTCCAGCTCTGGCGGCGTGCGCTCGGCAGCGGGACCCGCGACGATCCGAACTATTTCATCTGGTATTACCGCTACCTCCAGGAAGTGCCCGACGACACCGATGTGCAGCAGGTCGTCGCCGAACTGGGCAAGCGCCTCGGTCCGACGGGCCAGGCGCAGGCGCTCGCCGGGGCGCAGAACCTGGCCGCCACGGGGGGCACCGGCAGCACCGGGGGCACCGGGGGCACGGCAGGCACGGGCGGAACGGGCAAACCGGCTGCGGCAGCCCCACGTCGCCCGAGCCCTGGAGCGCAGGCGCGCGCACGCGGACTCGCCCAACTCGACCGCGGTGATCTGCGCGGCGCCGAAGCCTCGTTGCAGAGCGCGTCGCGCGCGAACCCCAACGACGGTGCGACGATCGGCGCGCTCGGTCTCGTGCGGTTGCGCGAGGGCCGTCACGACGAAGCGCGCGAACTGTTCGCGCGCGCGCTCAGACTCGACCGCAGCAACGCCGGCAAATGGCGCAGCCTGCTCCAGACGGCCACCCTCTGGGGCACCATCGCGCGGGCGCGCGCGGCGAACCAGCAAGGCAAACCGGAGGAAGGCGAATCGCTCGCGCGCGACGCGCTCAAGCTCGACCCGGGCAACACCAGCGCGCTCGGCATCCTCGCCGACGCGCTGATCGCGCAGCAAAAATATCCGGAAGCGGAAAGCGTGCTGCGTCCGCTGGTCGATGCCCCGAAGCCCGACATGGATGCGCTGCGCAGCCTCGTCACGGTGCTGCGCGAAACGCATCGCGAGGACGAAATCGAGCCGCTTATCGCGTCGACGGCGCCGCGCGTGAGCGGATCAATGAGCGGATCGACAGCCGAACTCAATCGCCTGCGCGCCGAACTGCTGTCGATCCAGGCCGACGCGCTGATCGCCGAAAATCGCAAGAGCCCGGCCATTGCGAAGCTCGAAGAGGCCGTGCAGCTCACGCCGGACAACGCCTGGACGCGCTTCACGCTCGCGCGCCAGTACCGCGATCTTGGCCTGCCCGCGCTGGGGCGCCAGGTGATGGAGGACGGGCTGAAGGTCTCGGCGGCGCCCGACATGCGCTACGCGAGCGCGCTCTACCTGAACTCCGTGGACGACGTCGACGCGGCGGCGGCGCTGCTCGACGCCATCGCACCCGCCGACCGCAGCCAGGGCATGCGCGACCTGATGGGTAATCTCGCGGCGCAAAAGAAGGTGGCGCAGGCCCGCCAACTCATCGCGCAAGGCAAGGAGCAGGAAGCACAGGCCGTGCTCGACGCCGCAGCAGCCGACGTGCCCAACGATCCGCAGATGCTCGCAACGGTCGGACGCGAGTGGATCGCCATCGGCCAGCCCGACAAGGGGCTCAAGCTCGTGACGGACTGGCTCGATGCGCATCCGGACGACCCGGCGGCGAACGGCGCGCGCGTGCGTTACGGCGAACTGCTCGCGGCGGCGGAGCGCGACGAAGCGCTCGCGCAGTGGCTCGCCAGCACCCGCGCACGGGCGGGCATCACCGATGAACAGCGCGCCGCCCTCGACGACCAGTTGCTGCGGCTCGCCGCGCGCGAATCGGGCCGGCAGATGGAGGCGGGCGACTACCGGGCCGCTGAACGCACGCTGGCCGCAGTTCCGGACGCGCTCAAGTCGAACCGCCGCTGGCTGCTCGCGCAGGCCGACCTGCTCGACGCGAAGGGCGACTACAAGGGCGCGATGGCATCGGCCCGGCAGGTGCTCGCGACACAGCCCGACGACGCCGATGCGCGGCTCACGGTTGCGCGTATGCTGGAGCGCATGGGCGAGGAGCGGGAGGCCGCCGACATGGTGCGCGCAGTATTGGCCGACACCCCCGGGGACGACATCGATACGCGCCTGTCCGTCGCGCGGCGCTTCACGTCGCTCGGCCTGAACGACGAGGCGCAGGGTGTCGTCGATTCGTTGCGCGAGCGCTACCCCGAGCGCTCGGACATCACGGTGCAGGCCGGGCGCGTCGCGCAGGCGCGCGGCCACTACAACGAGGCGGCCAGCCTCTTTCGCACCTCGCGCACGCAGGAGCAGGCCGAGGGCGTGCAGCCCGATGCGGACGGCACGACCTCCGCGAGCCGCGCGCTTCAGGGGCTCGAAGACCGCCGCCAGGGGCAGGTTGCGACGGAGTGGTACCAGTCGAACCTTTCCGGCACCCCAGGCATCTCGCAGATGAACGCCACCGAAATTCCGCTCTACGTCCGGATTCCGAACGGCTACACGGGCCACTACTTCTTCCATGCCGACACGGTCTTTCTCGACGCCGGTACGTTACCTGCCAACAGCTTCGACGACGCATACCAGTACGGCAAGATCGCGGCGCTCGGCAATCAGGTGCTCGGGCCGGTCGACAACACCGCGACCGGCGTCGCGCTCGCAGCCGGCTACGAGTTCAGCGGCGCCAATGACAGCTGGCGTGCGGATATCGGCAGCACGCCAATCGGCTTTCCGATTACAAGCGTGCTGGGCGGCCTGCAGTACCGGCACGAATTCTCGCGCGCATCGCTGAGCTTCGACCTGTCGCGGCGCGCGATGACGAGCAGCCTCGTCTCCTATGCGGGCGGACGCGATCCCGTTACGGGCGAGACGTGGGGCGGCGTCGTGCGCAACAGCGCGACCGTGCGCGGCGCGCAAGACTTCGGCCCCGGCACGGTGTTCACGAGCGTCTCGTTCGGGCTGCTCACCGGCACGAACGTGCGGACCAACCAGGAATTGCGGGTGCGCAGCGGCTACGACTGGCCGTTTTTCAAGCGCCCCAACCAGGTTATTTCGAGCGGGCTCACCATCAACTACTGGGAGTACTCGAAAAATGAGCACTTCTATACATTCGGAAACGGCGGCTACTACAGCCCGCAAAGCTATCTTTCGTTCAGCATTCCGTTCAACTGGATCGGGCGCTACAGGAAGCTTTCGTGGGAGCTGGGGGCATCCGTCGGCCTATCGTTCACCAACGAGAACGAGTCGCCGTATTTCCCGACGCGCCCCGATTTGCAGCAGCAGGCCGTCGAGCGCCTTTCGGCCGCGAGACTCGGCTCGCCGTTTTTCGGCGGCGGCTCGGGCGGCGGCTTCAGCTACACGCTGCTCGCCGCACTCGAATATCGCATTACGCCGCACTGGGTGGCGGGCGGACGCGTTTCAATCGACCGGTCGCGCGACTACGCGCCGAACGTCGGCATGGTCTACCTGCGGTATTTCCTCTCGAAGCAGCACGGCCCGGTGCCCTACCCGCCGCGGCCCGTCACGCCGTACTCACAATATTGACGGCAGTGCTGACGGCAGTATTGGCGGCAGTACTGCCGCAGGGTGGAACGCCGCGACCGGAGCGATACGATGACCCAACCCGCCCCCGCTGCATCAGCGTCCGTGCGCGCCGTCAGCCGCGACGCGCGCTACTCGCTGCTGGCGCGCCTTGCGCCGCGCGAGCCGATCGCGATCGACGGCCTGCCGGGCGCGCTCGCGTCGCTCGGCGCGGGCCAGGTGCATATCGTCTATGCGAGCGCTTCGCCCGCGCGCGACGCGCTCTTCTGGCAAACCGCCGCCGCGGCGCTGCGCGGCCCGGCGACTGTTCTCTCGACGCGCGACGCCGCGAGCCTCGCGGCAACGCTGCGCGAGCACGGCGTCGACATCGACCGGCCCGGCGCGACGGGCGCCTGGTCGAACGTCTGCGCGCTGCGCCCGCTGCCCGGGCGTGACGGCACGCAGGTGCTGATCGAGGCGCTGCAGGCGCTCGCGGACCAATGCGCGGCGCCAGGCAGCCAGTTCCTGATCGAAGGCGCCGAGGCGTTCTTCGCCTGGGGCGACGCGGCCACGCTCGCGCGGCAGGGTGCGGACCTGGCGGCATGGTGCGCGCAGCACCGCTACGGCATCCTGATCGTCGCCGCACCGCCGGATTTGACGGAAGAGCGCGGCCACGCCGAACTCAACGCATTCCAGTCCCGCTTCGCGGGCGCGGCGCAGCTGCTTCACGCGCAAGGCCAATATCACTGGGAAATCGCGTTCTGGCGCGCGGGCGACGCGGTGCACGGCAGCCAGTCGCTGCCGCTGCGCTTTTCCGCCGCGGAGCATCGGCTCACGGTGGCAGGCGGCACCTTCGACACGACCATCGACGAAGCGGGCCTGCTCGCCCCCGACGAAGGCCGAGTGATCGTCTCGCGCGACGCCGTGTTGAACGAACGGCTGCTTCCGCCCGCGTGGGAGATCGTCGACAACAACGAGGCCGCCGTTGCCGCCGCGCATCTCGCGGTCGCCGCGACGGTGATCCTCGACTTCGGCGCGCGCGGCCAGCTTGAAACGCTCGCGGAACAGGTCCATACAGTGCGGCTGCAATGCGGCGAAGCGCTCAAGCTCATCGTGCGCGAAGACGGCGTGGCCCTGCGTTACGAATCGCTGATGCTCACGCTGGGCGTGAACCGCGTGATTCACCGCAATACACCGCTTTCGCAAGTCGAGGCCATCGTCGAAAGCCTGCAGGGGCAGGTCTACTCGCGGCCCATGCCTGCGGACTTTCGCGCGGCCATCGCCGCCGTGATGCACGGCGACGAAACCGGCTATGTCAACGCGGCGCATTTCATCGAACTCGTGCGCGAAGCCGTCGATCGCAGCCGCGTGATCCAGTTGCCGAGCGTGCTGATCCGGCTTGCACTGATGCCGGAAGTGGCGCACGTCGACGCCCTCAAGGCGTGCCATTTGCGGCGCGCGGGCGACATTGTGACGGCGAGCGGCGACAGCCTCTACGTGTTTTTCTTCGCGTGCCGCCTGAGCGACGCGGACGCTGTGTGTCAGCGCGTGTTCGCGCGCCCGCTCGCGGAACTGTTCGAGGGCGAGCAGCGCTGCGGCGATCCGCAGGCCATCACCGCGCTGCTCGACGCGCTTTCCGATGAGATCGACGACGAAACCCCGCCCGACTAATCCGGCTGGCTGGCGCTTCAGCAGCCCGCCGCGCTGCAAGCCGCCCGCGCGGAAGCCGCAAACGGCGCTCGGGCCGCCAGCGAAACACCCGCTGCGCCCGCGGCACTGGAAAGCGGCCTGCTGCCCGCGCTCGACGCCGCTTCGGCGCGAGCCGGCCACGCCGCGCCAAAGCCGCGCGCCGCACCGCGCCGTGCGCCGTTGCCGCTCAAAACCGGGGAGCGCCCATGAACATCTTTCTCGGCTACTTCGTCTGGGGCTTGATCCTCGCCGCGCCGCTCTGGTGGATCTGGTGGCGCTTCAATCTCTCGCGCTGGCTGCCGCGCTGGGCACTGCCCGCGCGTAGCCGTCCCGTCGTGCTGCCGCCGCAACTGGACGCGCTCGTGGTGCGCGGCAAGCGCCGCGCAGGCACCGGGGAGGCGCGCCGATGAGAACCATCGCGATCGTCTCCGCCACGGGCGGCGCAGGCCGCACGACGCTGACCGCCGAACTCGCGAGCCTGCTCGCCGCACGCGGACAGCGCGTGCTTGCCGTCGAATGCGATCCGCGCAACGTGCTGGCGCTGCACTTCGGTTTGCGTGAAAGCGCGCGCGACGGGCTCGTCTCGCACCTCGCCGGGCACGCCGACGCGTGGGCGAACGCCGCGCTGCAAAGCGACGACGGTGTGCTCGTGCTGCCCTGGGGCAGCGAAGACGGTACGACCGATGCGGCAACCAGCGCCGCGCTCGATGCCCGCCCGCACTGGCTGCACGATCTGCTCGCCCGCGTTGACCTGCCGCGCGAAGCGATTGCACTGATCGACTGCACGGCATGGCCATCACCGCACGCGCGCCAGGCCATCGACGCCGCCGAATTCGTGCTTGCCGTCGTCACACCCGACGCCACGGCCTGCGCGACGCTGCCGCGCCTGCAAGCCGCACTCCGGCGCGCAGGCAGGCACAGCGCGTTCGTGACGAACGCAGTCGTGCCCGCCCGCGCGTTGCATACCGACATCGTCGCGCTGCTGCGCGCGCGGCTCGGCGCCGCGATGCTGCCGTACGTCATTCATGCCGATACCGGCGTACCGGCGGCGCTCGCGAGCGGCGAAGGCTTCTGTCTCAACACGCCGGAGTCACAGGCGGCGCACGACCTGAACGGCATTGCGTCGTGGCTTTTGCACTGGGCCAATCCCCCCGCCGAAGACGCCTCTATGCCCGCACAGCCCGTCCAGCGCGCACAAGGAGCGGCCCCATGATCCGCGCGAAGCTGATCGCACTTTGGGGCGCGCTCTGGTCCGCGCTGCGCGGCATCGTGGCGCCCGAACTGAACGTCGCGCCCGACGCGCCAGGCAGCCGATGGCTGCTGCGCGTTTTCTTCCGGCCGCCGGGCCCCGGCAAGCGCGACCTGCCCGCGCTGTTCTTCGCGGCGGTCGGCCGCGACGCCGCCAACCGGCTCGACATGGGCCGCGACCGCAGCCTGCGCGCGTGGCTCGTGCGCCTCTTGTTGCGCCCGCGCAGAAGGCGCCGCCGCTTTGCCGCCGATCTGCGGCGGCTACGCAAGCAGCCGCACCCGCGCCGCGTCATGCTGCGCGCGTGGCTCGACCGCCTCCTCGCACCGCTCTACCGGCGCGCGGCGATTGCGCGCGCAACGATCGCCGCGCGCCTGCCTGCCATCGACTGGGACGGCATACGCGCACGCCTCGAAGTCCTTTCCGAAGCGCTCGACCGCGTGCCTTACCTGCGCCAGGCCCTGCTGTGGCTCGCGTTCATTGCCGCCATCGCCGTGTGCACGACGCCGCTGCCGCTCGGCCACCAGTTCCTGCTGTTCCTCGTCGTGTGCGTCGTGGTGCTGATCGTGCGCCGCGTGCCGGGCCGCCTCGCCACAATGCTGATCATGATGCTCTCGCTCCTGATGACGGGCCGTTATGTCTGGTGGCGCTCGACACAGACGCTGCATCTCGGGAGTCCCGCCGAAGCGGTGGTCGGCTACATTCTTTACGCCGCCGAACTCTATACGTGGATCGTGCTGATCTTCGGCTACGTGCAGACCGCGTGGCCGCTCAATCGCAAGTCGGAGCCGCTGCCCGACGATCCCGCGCAATGGCCGAGCGTCGACGTCTACATCCCGACCTACAACGAACCGCTTTCGGTCGTGCGCCCCACGGTGTTCGCGGCAAGCTCGATCGACTGGCCGCGCGACAAACTGCGCGTCTATATCCTCGATGACGGCACCCGCGACGAATTCCGCGCGTTCGCGCAAGAGGCGGGCGTGGGCTATATCGTCCGCAAGGAGCACACGCACGCGAAGGCGGGCAACATCAATCACGCGCTGCCGCTGACGCATGGCGAATACATCGCCATCTTCGACTGCGATCACGTGCCCACGCGCAGCTTCCTGCAGACGACGATGGGCGTTTTTCTCGCCGATCCGAAGTGCGCGATGCTGCAGACGCCGCACCACTTCTTCTCGCCCGATCCGTTCGAACGCAACTTCGACACGTTCCACCGCGTGCCCAACGAAGGCAGCCTGTTCTATGGGCTGATCCAGGACGGCAACGACTTCTGGGACGCGGCGTTTTTCTGCGGTTCGTGCGCGATCATCAAACGCGGGCCGCTGGAGCGCATCGGCGGTATTGCGGTGGAAACGGTCACCGAGGACGCACACACTTCGTTGCGGCTGCATCGACATGGCTACACGTCGGCATACCTGCGCACGGTCCAGGCCGCGGGCCTCGCCACGGACAGCCTCGCCGACCACGTCGGCCAGCGCATCCGCTGGGCGCGCGGCATGACGCAGATCTTCCGCGTCGACAATCCGTGGTTCGGCAAGGGCCTCTCGTTCTTCCAGCGCCTGTGCTACAGCAACGCCATGCTGCACTTTTTCTACGGCTTTCCGCGCCTCATCTTCCTCGTGATGCCGGGTGCGTACCTGTTCTTCGGGCTGCACGTGATCAATACGCCCGCACTTGTGATCCTGGCCTACGTGCTGCCCTATCTGCTGATCGCCCAGATCGCCAATTCACGCATCCAGGGACGTTATCGAGGCTCGTTCTGGGCCGAGGCGTACGAAGCCGTGCTCGCGTGGTACATCGTGCTGCCCACGACCATCGCGTTCGTGAATCCGAAGCTCGGCAAGTTCAACGTGACGTCCAAGGGCGGCCACATCGAAAACGAGTATCTCGACTGGACCATCTCACGGCCCTATCTCGTACTGCTCGCGGTCAACCTGGTCGCCTTTCTCGCGGGCATCGGCCGGCTCACGATCTGGCGCAGCGAAGAACCATCCACGGTGTTCATGAACCTCTTCTGGGCCGGTGTGAACCTCACGGTGCTCGGCCTAGCCGTGGGCGTCGCGACGGAGGCGCGCCAGGTGCGCGTGGCGCACCGCATCCCGCTGCGCGTGCCCGCCATGCTGACGCTGCCCGATGGCCGCACGCTGGCATGCAGGACCGAAAACTATTCGATGGGCGGGCTCGGCCTGCGGTTGCCCGTCGACGTGCGGCTCAAACCGGGCGAGCGCATCAATGTGTGCCTCTCGCGCGGCATCGTCGAGCACGCGTTTGCCGCCACCGTCGCACGCTGCGCGAGCCGCCGTCTTGGCGTGCGCTTCGAGGCCTTGAGCCCGGAGGATGAGCGGCGGCTCGTGGAATGCACGTTCGGCCGCGCCGACGCATGGCTCGAATGGGAGGACGTGCCCGCCCCCGACGCGCCGCTGCACAGCCTGATCCAGTTGATCGAACTGAGCTGGCAAGGTTACCTGCGCCTCGCCGATGCCATTGTCGACGCGCTCGAAAACTTCCTCACGCGGCGCCGGGCACGCTCGCCCCGCCAGTCCTGACACCGGGAACACGCGACTGATCATGGGACTCTGGAACCTCTACTTCGCCGCCAAGCTGTATCTGTTCTACGCAGGCAAACTGAGCCCCGACTGGTGGCTGAACCTGCTCTTCGCCGCCGGGCTGCTTGTCCCGGTGCGCATGCGGTGGCTGCGCATCGTGCGCCACATGCTCGCCATCGTCGCGGGCATCGCGCTCGTCTATCGTGAATCGAGCCTGCCCGCGCTCGACCGCGTGATGTCGCAGCTTCCCGTGCTGGCCACCTTCACGCCTTCGTACATGCTCGAACTGGCGGGCCGCGTGATCTCGCCCTCGATGATCGTCGCCGTCGTCGCGGCCGTGCTCGCCTACATCGTGCTCAACCGGTGGATACGCGTGACGACCTTCGTGTTGATTGCGCTGATCGTTGCGCCGCTTTGGCAAGGCGTCGGCACGCTGGTTGCTCACGCAACCAGCAGCACGTCGCTCGCCGATACCGTCGACAACGGCAACGACAATCGCAATACGACGCGCGACGAGCGCTCGGGCAGCTACGACCAGCAACTCGCGGCATTCCGCAGTAACGAGCAGGGACGCCACGTCAGCTTCACCGCGCTCACGAGCGAACCGGCCGGGCAGTTCGACATCATCGTGGTGCACATCTGCTCGCTTTCGTGGGATGACCTCGACGTCGCGAAATACCGCACCAATCCGCTCTTCTCACGCTTTGACTACATCTTCCAGAATTTCAGTTCGGCCGCGAGCTACAGCGGCCCGGCGGCCATTCGCGTGATGCGCGCCTCATGTGGTCAAGAGCCGCACAAGACCCTGTACGACCCGGCGCCACCCGAATGTCACCTGTTCGCCGAACTCGCCCAAGCGGGCTTTACCCCGAATGCACTGTTGAACCACAACGGCCGCTTCGACGATTTCGGCAGCACCGTGATACGCGCGATCGGCGTGCCGGGCGTAACGATACCGTCCAACGACGGCCTGCCCATCGCCATGCGCGAGTTCGACGGCTCGCCGCTCGTGGGCGACTACGACGTCCTCGCGCGCTGGTACAAGCAGCGCCTTGCCGCGGGCGGCGGGCCAGTTGCGCTTTACTACAACACGGTGTCGTTGCATGACGGCAACCGGCTGCCCAACAGCAGGCTGTCGAGCCTCCAGTCCTATCCGATCCGGCTTCAGCAATTGCTCGGCGACATCAACAGACTGATCGACCTCATCGCGCAATCGGGCCACAAGGCAGTCATCGTGTTCGTACCCGAGCATGGTGCCGCGCTGCGCGGAGAGCAGAACCAGATCGCGGGCATGCGCGAGATTCCCACGCCAAACATCATCCACGTTCCGGTGGGCGTGAAACTCGTGGGGCTGCCCGAAGGTTCGGAGACGGCAGGCGGCGCGGTGACGATCGATACGCCCACGAGTTACCTCGCACTCGCACAACTGCTCTCGAACCTGGTTGCGAAAAGCCCGTTCGTTACCGGCGCGCCACCGCTTTCGCAGTACGCGCAGAACCTGCCGCAAACACGCATGATCGGAGAGAACGAACAGACCGTCACGATGACGACGTCCACGGGCTATGTGATTCACACGCCGGACGGCGTGTGGGTGGAGGGCCGATAGATGCCGTTGCGGCGATGGCGTAAAGGACAGCCGGTGAGCCGCGCGCCGCGGCTGCCGAGCGATATCGACGGGCTTGCCCGGCTGGTGGAAGGCGTGGAGCGCGACGCTTATTTCGACGTGCAGGCGCAGGACGCGTGGCACGACGCGGCGCGGCGCTGGCCGCTGGTTGCCGCCGTGCTGGAACTCACGTTCGACGGCGGATCGCACGGCACGGACCTGCAGCGTAATGAGGACGGTTCGGCGGCTTGATATCGATGCACGGCTGGCTTACCAATTCGCATATCGATCCATAAAGCATGATCTGCGACAAAGAAACGATTAATCGTTGATTGCGCAATAGATGTCGCAACCGAATACCGCAACGGAATTAACGCGGCATTCGAAGCAACGATAAATAGCCCTGCCTGATGAAGCGTTAATTGCCGCAATTCGCGCCGTGCCGGGATCGTGCGGGGCCGCGAAGCCTGAATCGATTCAGGCTGCATAAAGCCGGTGCCTGCCGAGCTTACCGTCACCCGCAAAGCATCGCTCCCATCTTCCCTCCAACGCGCCTTTACGCGCGACATCACCGTCGAAACGCCAATTCTTGATCTGCGGTGCGAAACGCTGTCTTCAAGACTGACTCCCGTCTGTTTCCTGTTACGCATATCACCCCGTTTGCGTGGATGAGAATCTGGTTTGTCGCGTCAGAAGCGACTCTGCTGCTTCGAACGCGACAAATTCCTTTCACATTTTTCTACGGGGTTGATATGGACCGCATTGAGTCAGTGCTTTTAACGCAAAATTCGGAATACACGTCGCTCGGCGAGAGCTTCAATCAGAGTGCCGTAAAGAAAACGGAGACGTTGCCGTTTACGATAAAGGTGGTAAGCAGCGTGGCGGATCTCGACAAGGCCGTCGAGATGCGCCGCGCCGCTTATCGGCGTCACGTTCCGGAATTCGCCGAAACTATGGGTATCGAGGCGATGGATGCTGCGCCCGGTACTGTGGTGCTGCTCGCGCAGTCGCGGCTGGATGGCGGCCCGCTCGGCACCATGCGGGTCCAGACGAACGAGTTCGGACCGCTTGCCGTCGAGCAATCGGTCGTCCTGCCGGACTGGCTGGGCCAGACGCGCCTTGCCGAGGCGACGCGACTTGGCGTCGCGCGCGGGACGATCGGCCGGCTGGTGAAGGTTGCGCTGTGCAAGGCTTATTACATGTACTGCGCGCAGAATGGAGTCGACTGGATGTTGATTACGGCACGATCGCCGCTCGATCGGGAATATGAGGCGATGTTGTTCGACGATGTGTACGGGAAAAACGAATACCTGCCGATGGCGCACGTTGGCGGGTTGCCACATCGGTTGATGGCGAAACCAGTTGCTTTAGCCCGTCAACGCTGGACGCAGGCCAATCATCCGTTATTCGGATTCATGGTTGAGACGTATCACCCGGATATCGATGTTAGCGTCGCGCCGAAGCAAAGCGAAACCAGCCACGGCACTGGGTGCGGAGGTTGTGCGAGCAACACCTCAGACCGTCTGCAGTCGCAGAACGTAGCATAAGGCTGGATACCCGCCCGAAGGCATCCGGGCGGGCGAAATATCGGTGGCGGTAGCGGCAGCCGGGCTGTCGTTACCGACCATCGCAGCATTGCCATGAAATCGAGAATGAAGTCATTGGGGAAAGGCAGCAAATGACAAGCGTTAAGTGGCCGTTTCGGGACCGACTGACCAACTGGGCGTGGCGGTTCTCAGCGTACGTGGCGCCATTTCTGTTAGCGCTTGGCACCATCGCAGTCTTGCTCTGGGCGCCACGCCAGTTCGACACGACGGGAATAGTCCCGCTCGGCTTACGCGTGATTGCAGATCCGTCGGCGACACTGCCACCCACCATGGCCATCGCCCGCCTGCGCGATGCGGAGCCCACTGGACGCTTCAGTACCCATCTCGCGGAAACGCCGTTCTGGTTCACGCTCACTGCGCCGGTCCTGGGCCGTGGAGCCGTCACGTTCATCGATCTGCCTTCGAGGCACGCACGGGCGCTGTCCTGTTGGCAAACGGGCCCCGTTCTCGCACTGCTCGGCGCAGGCGACCGCCACGGCACGAGCGGCGCGATGCGCTTCAACAAGGCCGGCTTTGCGCTCAAACTCGACGCGCGAGCCCAAGACGTGCAGATCCTGTGCCGAGGCCTCTTCTCCGGACCCGCCTATATCACCGCTTCCGCATCGACGCGCGAAAGTCTTGAGGCATCATCCCTCGAATTCCAGCAAAGCGCGTCGCTCGTCACCGGCGGCCTGCTGACGCTCGCGATGTTCGCATTTGTTACGGCAATCATTAATCGCGAGTGGACTTACGTGGTCTTCGGCGCCTGGCTCGTCCTCAATCTGCGGTTGAGCGGAAATGCAATGGGCTTCGATACCGAATGGATGGGTCGACTCATCCCGCCCGATCTTATTCCGCTGTTGCGCAGATTAGCGTTCGCCAGCTATTACGCGCTCTTCTTTACGCTCTTTCTGGAGGTGTTTCGGCGCGAGCTGAAGGTAATCACCCCACGCTGGAGCGTTCGCGCGGTGCAGTACAGCGGCTGCCTGATGCTGGCCGCCGCACTCACGCTGGATTACGCGCACTTCATTCCAGTGCTGTGGACGATCGCCTGCTTCGGCATACTGGTACTCACTCACTTCCTGGTGCAGTTGGTCTCCAAGGCGCGTTCGCGCGCCGTGCTTTGGTATGCCGCGTCGATGGCCATTGTCCTGGTCGCGTCGCTATCAGAAGTGCTCGCTGCCGCGCTCGGAGTGAAAGCGCTGGCTGGCGGGTTGAGTCCCGTCGTGACGGCGCTGTCGTCAAGCATGCTTTGTGCGGTCGCCATTGCGGAACGTGTGCGCGAAGAGCGCGAACGCCGCCAGCAAGCGGAGACCGAACTGCGCAAGACGTACGACGTGACGCCAATCGGCCTTTTCACGCTGGACGCAGAGAACTGCTTCGTCCGTGTCAATCCGGCGCTGCGCTCGATGCTGTGCCTGCCTGACGAGCACGACGGCACGCATCGGTGGGCCAACTATTTCGCCCCTGGCGCCGAGCGCGCCCTCGCCGAGCTCCTGGAGCGCGAAGACTCTGCTTCGATCGAAATCGAGGGCGCAGCCGGCACACAGACAGATGCGCGGCGCTACTCGCTGCGGGCGATTCGATCAAACGGCTTCATCGAAGGCTCGCTCGAGGACGTGACGGACCACTCGAAAGCGGTGGAGCGCCTGCACTTCCTGGCCGAGCACGACCCCCTCACCGGACTCCTGAACCGGCGCGGCATCGAGCAAGCCATTGGCCGGCAATGCGGCGAAAGCGGATCGTGGGCACTCGCATATCTCGATCTCGACAGGTTCAAGCAGTTCAACGATCTGTTCGGTCACGGAACCGGCGACGAAATATTGCGGCACGTCGCAACGCGTCTCGTCGAGTGTTTCGGCTCGCACGTCCCTATCGGGCGAATTGGCGGTGACGAATTCGTGTGGGTGCTCGCGAATGCGGCGATCAACGACGCAGCAGCGCACTGTCGCGAACTTGTCGTCGCGCTGAATTCCGCACCGATTCACGTCGATACACGCGCGTTCCAGGTCAGGGGATCGATTGGTGTCGTCGAGTGCTCGCCAGGCGAGCGGGTCCTTGACGCCCTCGCCCATGCAGACCGCGCGTGTCGCGCCGCGAAACGCAGCGGCAGCGCGCGGCTTGTCACACTGCGCAAAGGCGCACCGGCGTTCGAGGAGCGTGCCGCCGAGATCAATCTGATCGAGGCGCTGGGTCAAAGCCGCCTGCCCGAGGGACTATTCCTCGTGATGCAACCGATCATGTCGATGCGCGCACCGGCAGAATCGCTCGACTTCGAGGTGCTGCTGCGCCTGCGCATGGCGGACGGCTCGGTGGCGACCGCCGCGAAGTTGATTGCCGCCGCCGAGGACACCGGCACCATCGTCGAGATCGACCGCTGGGTGCTCTCGACCACGCTCGCATGGCTCAGCGAGAACCGTGCAATGCTCGCCACCACGTGCTTCGTGTGCGTGAACCTGAGCGGTGGATCGCTCAATGACGAGCACTTTGTCGACGAGCTGTTCGCATTGTTCGCGCGTCACAAAGACGTCGTTCATTACCTGTGCATCGAAATCACCGAAAGCGTCGCGCTGCACGATCTTGAGCACACGGAACGCTTCATCGCTCGCGTGCACGAAATGGGCGCGAAGATCGCAATCGACGATTTCGGCGCAGGCCACACATCGTTGCGGTACTTGAAGAAGCTGTCGGCCGACGCGCTGAAGATCGATGGCGAGTTTGTGCGCACGATGTGTAACCATCCCGCCGATATTGCGATTGTCGAGGCGATCATCACCCTCGCACGCAACCTCGGCATGCGCAGCATCGCCGAATGGGTCGAAGATCTCGACACCTTGCGTGCGCTGAACGAACTAGGCGTCGATTACGTGCAAGGCTTCGCAATCGCGAGACCACAAGAGGCCGGGGCCATTCTCGCGAACGACTCGGCCGCAAGCTTCGTGACGAACGCCGAGCTGATGCACTATCTGAATGCGCAGCAGACGCTGCACCGTGGTGCGGATGACCAGAACATGGAGCGGGAAATTGTGATCTGATCCGCAATTGCCCGGGTCGAGGGAACATGCTCGACCTGGCGATCAAGCCGTATCGCTCACCATGCCGGTCGTCTCGCCGCTCGCCAGCATGAGCTGTGCGAGTTCGGCGGTCGCCGTCTGCAATGCCGATTCGAGGGTCATGAGCTCACCGGTCAGGCTCATGGCGCCACCGCTCGCCACGCCGCTCGGGTCGTGCTTCGCCAGCGCCATGTCATGCGCGATCGCTTCCTGCGTTTTTGCCAATTGCGCGCGAAGACTCTGGATAAACGCCTTCAGTTGCCGGATAGCGGGACTCTCCGCGCTCGTGCCGTTCGACGAAGCGCCCGCAGCAGCGCCGGAATGGGCGCCGCCATGCGTTGTCGAGGAACTCGCGTGGGCAGGCGCCGTGGTGGTGGACGGCGAATCCGCGTCGGTGGAGCTAGCCGAGGTTCCGGCTTGCGAAACCTGCCCCGAAACAGTGCTGTTCACCTGCATGTGCAATTCCCGGTTTGCATTGCCCTGACTGTAAATATCGACCTCCAGGATATTTTCTTTAGGCTCGCCAACATGAGTCATCAACCAGGCGTGAGTAGAAGCATTCGAATTTCTGGATGTTGCATTCGCGCAAATCAGCAGAGACCGGCTTTTGATTCCCGCCTGAAACGCAAACGTTTTCGCAATGGCGTATTTACGATTTCGCATTATTGAATCAAATCCGCCTTCTTTTGTCACAAGAAGTACACGGAGACACCTTAGCTTGCGATGTTTCCGCATACATCGACTGGCGTTGCCATGCATCCAGCGTTCTCGGGGTTTCGCCGCTCTTCCGCGCAGAGAAATCTGTCCACTGCGGCAGATTTGTGCCAGGAAGTTCCATCCGTAGACGCCGAGGACACCAACGCCCTGGTCATGGAGATTTTCTCGGCGCGGCGCGACATGGGGAGCCTGGCGGTAATCGACGATCACCGCCCAATTGGTCTGATCAATCGCGATATTTTCATGTCGCAAATGAGTAAGCCTTTTCATCGCGAACTCTACGACAAGAAAAGCTGCATCGCGTTCATGGACAAAGAGCCGCTCGTCGTCGATGCCAACGTCAATATCGAAGCGCTGGCATTCAGGGCCGTCGAGGCCGGAGAAAAGGCGCTCGTCGACGGTTTCATCGTGACGCGCGACGGACGCTTCCTCGGCTTGGGCAGCGGTCTTCAACTGGTAAGCGCGGTTGCAGAAATGCAGGCGGAGAAAAACCATCAGCTCATGCAGAGCATCGAATACGCCAGCGTGATTCAGCGCGCCATGTTGCGTACTTCCAGTGAGACGCTGTCGACAAGGCTTCGCGACGGCGCGATGGTCTGGGAACCGCGTGACGTGGTCGGCGGCGATTTTTATCACTTTGCCGCCTTTCCGTACGGCTGGTTTGGCGCTGTAGCCGATTGCACCGGTCATGGCGTTCCTGGCGCTTTCATGACCTTGCTTGCTTCGGCGTCCTTGTCGAAGGCGCTCGAACAGATGGGTCCGCGCGACCCGGCCGCCCTGCTGGCAGCGGTCAACCGGAATGTCAAAGGCCTGTTGGGGCAGGTGAACGATGCGGACGAAGGGAGCCAGTCCAACGACGGCCTCGATGCCGCATTCTTCTGGTTCGATCCCAAGGAGAGCGTGCTGCATTTCGCAGGGGCAAGGGTCTCGCTGCACATCCTGTCACCCGACGCCGTACAGTTCGAGACGATTACGGCAGACCGAATGGGCGTGGGTTATGTCGACAGCGGCGCGGACTATGCATGGAGCCTGCACTCGACTCCGGTAACGGCTGGCAGCCTGCTGTTCATTTGCACGGATGGCCTGACCGATCAGATCGGAGGCCCGCGAAACATCGCTTTCGGCCGACGCCGCGCGCTGGACATGATTCTCGATCATCGAACAGAACCGCCATCGACAATCTGCGAGCACCTTCGGCTGGCGCTCGCCGAATGGCAAGGTGCGCAACCACGCCGCGATGACGTCACGCTTTTTTGTGCCCGTATCTAGTCAAGTCCAAGAATGTCTCAACTACCCGATCAAGACAGCGCTTTTTTCGAACTCGCGCAGCGACGCAACGTGCTCTTCTACCACAAGGGCTACTTCTCCCATAACGTCGTCGCAGCGATGGGCGAGGTTGTCAAGCTGCAGCTGGAAGTCGCCGGGGTAAGCGGTCCGACCCGCCGCAAACTCTTCTCGTCCTTTATCGAGCTGTCGCAGAACATCGTCCATTACTCATCGAATGCGCTTCAGCCGGCTGACGAAGGCGGAGGTGCGATACGCGAGGGAGCGGTGTGCATTTCCAGGGACGGCGAGCATTATGCGATGTTGTGCGTCAATCCAATGGCGACCGACGAGGTCGAGAGCTTGCGGAACAAGCTGGAACCGCTGCGCAACATGTCGCTTGAAGAGATCCGGCAGGCGTACAAGGTAACGTTGCGCGCCGACACGCCGGCGAATAGCAAAGGCGCAGGTCTGGGTTTTCTGACCATGGCGCGCGATGCGAGTGCGCCCCTTGAATTCGCTTTTCATTCGCGTGCCGACGAACCCGGCACCACGCTGTTTTGCCTCATGGCCATTATCTGATCAAGGAGGCATACGAGCCATGGATAATCTACACATTGCCGCTACGACGACCTCGCCCGAGGTCGATTTCCGCTTTCATCAGCACGCGTTGTCGATCAAAGGCGAGTCATATCCCGAGAATGCGGCAGCGTTTTATGCTCCCGTCATCGAGCAGTTGCGCAGGTATCTGACTGAGAACGCCGGGGCCGTGATCACCATCGACGTCGCTCTGACCTACTTCAACAGTTCGAGCACCAAGATGCTGTTCAGCATGTTCGACACACTGGATCAGGCGGCGCAGTCGGGAACCCGCGTGTTGATGAACTGGTACCGCGACGAGGAAGATGAGACGATCGCCGAGTTCGGCGAAGAACTGCGGGCCGATTTCTGCGCAATCGAGTTCACGGATCGTCCCATCGCGGACGAGGGACGATGAGGATGCCTTCGATATCCTTGCGCGAATTAATCCCGGGCGCCACGCCCGATCTGTTCCAGAACGAGAGCGCCGCACTGGAGCACGCTCGAGCGACGCACGCCGCTACCGATGCTGATGCCACCGACTATCGCCGGTCATTGGGTGAACTCATCGAACACTTCGAACGTCTGATGCGCGAGACACGGCGTCTGATTGGACGCAGCGATCGCGCCGAGCGTGAAATGCAATCGCTCGCTCAACAGCTACTGCATCGGGCGTCGCACGATGCGTTGACCGGCGTGCTGAACCGCAGTGCTGTAATCGAACGGGCCACCAGGACTTTGCGCTTTAACAGCGCAGTGATGATCGTCCTCGACATCGACGAGTTCAAACGGATCAACGACGATTACGGCCATCCCACGGGAGACGCGGTGATCCTGGGTGTCGTCGATTGTCTCCGGCGAATTGTCGGTGAACAGGGCTTTGTTGGGCGCGTGGGCGGCGAAGAGTTCACCGTGCTGTTGCCCGGTCATGAATCGGCCAGTGCAGCGCTTCTTGCCGAGCGCATGCGCGTCGCCATCAGCGATACGCTGATCGTTCCACCGGTAAATCGTCGCATTTCCGCCAGCTTTGGTGTCAGCGTCAACGAAATCGGAACCGGCTTCGATACAGCATACTGCCTGGCCGACGCGGCGCTGTACCGCGCCAAGCGCGGGGGGCGCAACCGCGTGGAGTTTGCCGATCAATAGGCCGGTTCTACCGCCTGGCACACCCAGCCGGGGCGGTCATCCCGTGCACGTTGGGAGAATTCAGGATTGAGGAGGACGACGCCAGGCGTTACGTTACGATACAGTTGCAAAGCGACTAAAGAAGGCCTTGCGGCGCGACCGGCAAATCAAGGCACAAGCCAAAGTCATCGAAGCCGCTTGAACATGCGCATTGCATTCGTAACGAATCTTGAGCCGTTATCTTGAGCCGTTAAAGCGAATGCAGCCATGCAATCGGGCGCTCCACTGGCAAGGGGACGGCTGCACTCATGTACACATGGCATAGAGAGAAAATCAACGCGAAGTTGCTCCGGCCGATCGGGGCGGCTCTCATCACCATGCCTGCGACGGTGAAATTGATAGCGGCCGTCGTGATCATCGGCCTCGTGCTGGCTTCAGCATGGCTGGTCTATGCGATGGGAGGAATCCGCTATTCCTGGTCGCACCTGATATACATTCCGGTCGTGCTGGGCGGCTTCGCGTTTGGCATTCGGGGCGGCATACTCACGGGCATCGCCAGTGGCCTGGCCCTCGGGCCGCTCATGCCGATCAACACGCTCACGGGCGAGATGCAGACGTTCGTGAACTGGATCTACCGCCTGATCTTCCTGTGTATCAACGGTGCGCTGGTCGGCGCCTTGTCGCACTTGTATCGCCGATACCTGCACAAGCTGGAATGGCTGCGCACCCATCACGAGGGTGCAGACGTACTCAATCTTTCGGGACTGACCCAGGCGCTCGACGCAAAAATACGCAAAACGCCCAAAGGGATCACGCTAATCGTCTCGGTGATCCAGCTTAATGCCTTTCTCGACATCCAGAATACCTTCGGATCCAGTTTCAGCACGCGCCTGCTGGCACAGATCATCGATCGCACCAAGCAAATCGTGCCGCCCAGGTCCCTGCTTGCGCTGATTCAGGATGACCGGCTGGCGATCGTGGCCGATGACGTCGAGTCGCGCCAGTTGGCGCTCGCTCGCATTGAGGGGATCTTCGACGAGTCGTACATCGTGGATGACGTCCCCATTCACGTGGACGCGAGCATCGGTGTGGCGCATTTTCCGGATCACGCGCGGACGGCCGAGGGTCTGCTGCAAAAAGCATGCGTTGCCATGTATTCGGCGAATCTGGGCAAATCCCCCAGCGCGCTCTACAACATTGCAAACGACCGCACCAGCAAGGAAAACCTGAGTCTGCTCGGAGCGCTGCCTGGAGCCATCGCCCGCGGCGAGTTGTCGGTCTGGTACCAGGCCAAAGTTGCGCTGTCCACCAACGATGTGGCTGGCAGCGAGGCCCTGGTGCGCTGGCTTCACCCGCAGCGCGGTTTGATCACTCCAGGTCTGTTCATCCCACAGGTCGAAGAGACGATGCTGATCGACCGGGTTACGCGTAACGTGATCGCCACGACATTCGCCGATGCCGCAGCCTGGCGTGCAGCGGGATACCCGCAGCGGGTGGCGGTGAATATTTCAGTGCGCAATTTGCGCGACCATGGGCTGCTCGATGCGATTGACCTCAATGCCAGGCACTGCGGCCTGATGCCGGACGACATCGAACTGGAAATCACCGAGAGCGCGGTCATGATGGATGTCGACCATGGCATCCGCGTCATTTCGGAGCTGCGCGAGCGCGGATATCGCGTGGCCATAGACGACTTCGGGGTGGGTCACTCTTCGCTGGCCTACCTGCAAAAAATGCGCGCTTCGGCCCTGAAGATCGATCAGATGTTTATCAGGACGCTGGCCGTGGATCCCAACAATCAGAAGATCGTCCGCGCCATCTTGCTGCTGGCCAGGTCTCTGGGATTGGAGACGGTGGCCGAGGGCATCGAGGATCCGGTCTCCCTGTCGCTGCTACGCGAATGGGGTTGCGATTATGGACAGGGCTATGCGATTCATCGCCCCTCGCCAGAACCCGAGTTCCGGCACTTCCTCGAGTCGCGGATGGCCCCATCGCTTTCATCGTCTTCGTAGGCGCGTTGAACGTCGTGCCGCAATTCGTGAGCGTCCCCGGTATCGGAATGCGATAGCGCATTGATAAGCCGCAAAAAATCACGCGCTATAGCGCGTGATCGAAAACCACCACCGAATTACGATCGGCTTTCTTCGCCTTATACATCGCCGCATCACAAGATGCGAATCAGATCCGAAGTTTCCGCCGCATGATCAGGATATAAAGCAATCCCGATACTCGACGATATATTGAAAACAAGCGCATCATCAATCGCAAAGGGATGACTCACTGAAGCCCGGATTTTCTCCGCCACACTTACCGCGCCATGTACGTCCGAAACATACGGCAGCAACACGACAAATTCATCCCCGCCAATACGGGCAACCGTATCGGAAGATCTCACACACTCCTTGATACGATTTGCAGCCTCAACCAGCAGCCAATCACCAATCTCATGCCCATAAGCATCGTTAACCTGCTTGAATCGATCCAGGTCCAGGAATAAAAGCGCAACCTTTCGATTCTCACGCCTGGCCAGACCAATGGCTTGATCGGCACGGTCGTACAGTAATCTCCGATTTGGCAGACTCGTAAGTTCGTCATGGAATGCAAGATAATCCAGCCTGCGCTGAATATCTTTTTGCTCCGTCACGTCATAGTTGACGCCAACCATGCGCACAGGAGATCCAGCCATATCGAATGTCGTTTGCGCGATTGCTTTAATATAGTGAATTGATTTATCCGGCCAGATAATTCTAAACTCCGCCGTAAATTGCTTCTCACCATTGAGTGCAGCGTGTATCTCGCCCTCCATCCTCTTCATATCGCCAGGGTGAATTGCACTAATCCATAACTCATACGCCCCGCTAAAATCTTCTTCCCGGACGCCGTAGAGCTTGTACATCACCTTATCCCAGACCAGGCTGTTGTTTGCGATATCCCAATCCCAAACGCCAACAATGCCGGCTGATGCAGCAGCTTCAAGACGCTCCTTGGCATCTGCGAGCGCTTTCGTTCTCTGAATAACCTGCTTCTCGACGTTTTCCCAGGCGATTCTTGCACGGTGTTCAGCAATGCTTTGCTTCGCGATAATGGTCGCGAGGCCAACCAGCATTTTTAAAATGTCCGGAATTTTTTCTTCCGCGATAATTGGGACCTCGGACAACGCCTTGAAATACGCATCCCGATTAAAGCCATATTCTGCGCACTGAGCCTCAAAGTACGTTTCATCTGGAGGGACTACGAAAAACTGCCCTATGAAAATATTGGCGATATGCTGCCCTTCAATGACGATCGGGGCGGCACAATCCATCAATCCATTGTGGCATTTATAGATTGCATGGTTATGCCCGTTCTGCATCTGCGTAGAAAGACTTCTATCGCTCTCCAAACAGCGCGATAGCGTGCCGGAATTCATCCGATGAAATTCAATACAGATTCTCTGCCAGGGTGAAGAAGCAAGCACCAGGCCATTAAAATCAATAATCGCAACAGGCAGCCCAACAACCTCGAGGAAACTGGCAAACACGTCATTCATCAAACTGAAATCCACCAATTCAGCCAGATTGAATGCCTCATTATGAATATTCCGTTGGGATGCCAATTCCAGATTCCACTTCGCGAAGAGCGGGTCACGCATCTTCTTTAATTTTGGGTTGCGAACGAAGAGAATAGGCTTTTCTTCTTTATTGAATTTCATTGTATTACAAGCGGTCTCATTCGCGAGGACAGCCACCCGGAAAATCAGTGACACATCCGAGATAGTTATGTTGCCGCCTTTTTGCACCCGCGCACCCGCTCAAGCCATAGTGCGAGGCGCAAAAATGGCCAGCGTTATAGTAGATAAAATCCGCATTCGACGTCAAGCCCCGCACGCGAACCAAAGCACAATTTTCATATCATACGAAACACCGATAACGTTTGCGATCAATATTAAAATCCTGTGACGGGTCACACAAAACTAAAATCAATGACAAATGAAATTCCCCCATTACCATGGGTGAAATCGATTTCAATTCACAGTTTATAAATTGATGCTTTGACGCATTATCGTGTATTGCAGTTGGTCCGCCAGGATCGGCGAATGGCCGATTTACCCGGATTTCGTCGAACGGCGCAAGGCCAATGCAGCGATGAACGAGCCGCACCGGGAGGGTTTCTTTGGCGGTACGGAGAAGTTCTATACCGGCTATCCGACCCTGAGCGAAGCACAAGCCATCTGAAGACGTCGTTATGCCGGTCGCTGTTCTTCTGCAGCGCACCGGTCTTTTCATCGCATCGACATGCCGGTTGTTCGGCAGCGCCCGACCTGTTCCCCGATTCGAAAACGGGCATCGATAACCGCGAATTGCGCCGCCATCCCGGCCGGCCTATGCTCCGCCGGATTCCCCGTCCTCCTCGCCTAGAACGCCAAACTCGACGGGCGTCTTCACGTAAAAGAGATGTACACCCTCCGCACGCAAGCGTTCGAACAGCCGATCGGTCTCATCGGTTGTGAGCGCCATGACGATCGAGAGGGGTTGATCGGCTAACTCGAAGAAACCCGCCGAGTGGATGCGATGATGGTGCCCAATGCCCTCGGCTGCGGCCTGCACGGTCGCGCCGTGCAGCCCCATCTCCCTGGCGAGATGAATAAGCCAGTCGGCAACCGGCTTGCCATGATGGCGGCGATCCTGCTGAGTAAAGAATGTAAGTTGAAAGCCCTTCATGGCAATGCTCCCTCAGCGAGCGTTGAACGCGCCCGGAGAAATGGCGAGGATGGGTTTCTACATCGTGCGTGCAGCGTCCTTTTTGCTTGTACTTCTGTCCGGACGGGAACTGCAATATGCCGACGTAGCCTGTTCCGGCGCGACCGGCTGGATCGGCGCTTTCCGTTCAGGCATTCGCAGGCATCATCGGCCGCTTGTGGGCGGCGGTTATCGGAGGCATGCCACCTCCATAGCGGAAATCATACGCGCAGCCGCCATTACGTACGAACCGTACGAACCGTACGAACCGCACGAACCGCACAAGCGCGGCCCCTGCTCCGGCTCGCTTCGCGCGACGACGTCATGCTGCAACGCAATAGCCAGCCCGCCAATGCCACGCAATGGTGTGGATCGCCTGGCACTCCACTGACGATCAACGATCGGCGCGGTCAAAGCCGGCCGCGTGCTCGATCACTGGGGACACGTCTGCCCCCAGCTGCAATGTGCGCGCCACGCGCTTACGGCTTGCTTTCCAGGTGCCCGAACGCTTCGCGCTTCGACGCGGTCATAGTGTGCGATCTGCCGTGCCTGTGGCCCTTGCCCGGCTGAATGCCTGCACGGTCTGCGATCGTGTCGGAGCGGTCAGCGGCGCGCGCGAGACCTGCGTCGCGGTCGCCAGAGTTGAAGCCGTTCGAATGAGCCTGTGCCGACGCGCTCATATGGCCGGCGGAGTTGCCACCGACGCCACCGGCGCCACCCATGCCACCGCCGGCACCGCCCATGCCGCCCCCACCGTGACCGCCGGCTGCCGCCATTGCCGTCGTCGTACCAAGCGCAAAGAGCGCCGCAGCCAGCGTGGTTACGTAGTGTCGCTTGTTCATTTGATGCTCCCTTCGAGCGTCTTCAGGTAAATGAATTGTACGAATGCGATGCCGGAAGATCGCTACACCATGTAAACATTCGTAACGTAATGTGTTCACGATTTCAACCTGCAACAATGAAGGACGGCCACGCAGAACGCGCACGGGCTGCGCTTTAGCCGCTACCGCGTAAAGCGGCTGCTTGCCGATGCGGGTTCAACCCGTCGATGCAATGACCTGGCGATATCGCCCAGCCCGGCTCACGCATTCGCTGTCCCCGGTTCTGCGGCTTCGTCGCGCACAAAGCGCCCATAACGCAAGGCCAATGTAGGCAGGACGATCAGGTTCAGTGCGGTCGAGGTAATCAAGCCGCCAAGAATGACGATCGCCATTGGGCCCTCGATTTCGTTGCCCGGCGCGCCGCTCGTCACGGCGAGCGGCGCCAGCGCGAGCGCGGTAACCAGCGCGGTCATGAGGATTGGCACCAGCCGCTCCGACGCGCCGCGCACCGCGGTGTCCATATTCCAGGTCAGCCCGTCGACGAGCACGAGATGCTCATAGTGGCTGATCAGCATGATCGAATTGCGCAGCGATATGCCGAGCAGCGTGACGAAACCCACCATGCTGCCAAGCGACAGGTTCGCGCCGGTCAGCACTACGCCCAGGACGCCGCCCACCAGCGCGAATGGCAGGTTGATCATCACGAGCAGCACGGCGCGCCGGTTCTTCATCGCCAGGAACAGCAGCAGTGCAATGCCCACCAGCGCAATCCCACCATACGCAAGCAGGTCGCGCTGCGATTGCGCACGCGCTTCGCTCTCCCCGCTGAAGACGGCATAGGTGTCCGGCGGCATCCTGATCTCGCGATTCACACGCGCCTGCGCTTCCTTCACGAAGTCACTGACCGCCCGGTTGCCGAGATTCACCGACACCGTTTGCACACGCTGGCCACCGTCGTGCGTGATCTGGTAACGGCCGGCAACCTGCCGGATCGTTGCGAGCGCAATGAGGGGCACGGCGAAGCCATCGGCATTGCGCACCATGAGTTTGCCCACGTCGCTCACCGAGCGGCGTTGCGCAGGAGCGAGCACGACTGCGACGTCGTATGTGCGACTGCCCTCGTAAATCTGCGAAACGCTCACGCCCGCGTACGCGGCCTGAATCGCATCGAGCACCTCCACCGGGCGAAAGCCCCAGCGACTCAGTGCGTCGGGGTTCAGCCTCACATCCAGTTCGGGAATCCCGGGCGGAGAATCCACCCGCACACTGGCAACGCCGTGGATCGTGCCGATCAGTTGGGCGATCTGCTGTGCCGTGCGGTCGATGACATCGAGGTTGTTGCCGAAGACGTTCACCACCACGGGGGCGGTCGTACCCGAAATGGTTTCGTCGATGCGTTCCTCCAGAAACGTGTTGACCGAGGTGGAAAGCCCCGGAAAGCCCGCCATCGCCTGGCGAATCCGGTAAAGCGCCCAGCTCTGTCCCGATGCACCCATCGGCTTGAGGTCGACCTCGAACTCGGAAAGCTGCACGCCGGTCGGATCGACCACGCCGTTTGCACGGCCTGCGCGCTGGGCCACGAGACGCACGCCCGGCACCTGCATCAGCGCGTTCGAAACCTGCGTGCCGATGCGCATCGATTCGGCGAGCGACGTGCCCGGCGCGAGTCCCATGTGTACCGTGTAATGACCTTCGCGCAGTTGCGGAATAAAACTCCCGCTCATGAACGGCAGCGCCGCGAGCGCTGCGGCGCACATCACCGCGACGATCGCCATGACCACTTTCACGTGCTGCTCGACCGTGGTCAGCAACGCGACGTAACGCGTCTTTAGACGCCCGATCAGGCGTGGCTCCCGCTCGGGCAAGGGTCCTTTCGCCAGCAGTGCGAGCGCCATCGCAGGCGTGAGCGTCAGCGCGACGCCAAGCGACGCGAGCACGGCGAGGATGTATGCGATGCCCAGCGGGGCAAAGAGCCGCCCACCCAGACCCGGGAGCGTGATCACGGGCAGGAAGATCAGCATCACGATGAATGTTGCGAACACAACAGCGCTGCGGACTTCGAGCGAAGCGCGCAGCACGACGCGATACGCTGGAAGCGGCTGGGCCAGTGCGCGGTTCTCGCGCAGACGCCGGTAGATGTTCTCGACGTCGATGATGGCGTCGTCGACCACCTCACCGAGCGCGATGGCAAGCCCGCCCAGTGTCATCGTGTTCAGGCTGACGCCGAACGATGTGAGCACAATGATCGCGACCAGCAGCGACAGCGGAATGGCGGCTGCGGAAATCACCGCGGTGCGCACGTTGAGCAGGAACAGGAACAGCACGGCGATGACCAGCACGGCGCCGACGATCAGTGCCGTGCGCAGGTGACCGATGGAAGCGTCGATGAAGTTGGCAGGCCGGAACACGTTGGTATTCACGTCCACGCCCTGGCGAGCGAGCGCTGGCGCGAGCCCGGCGAGTGTCTTTTCGATGCCGCGCGTGACGGCCATCGTGTTGGTCCCGTACTGGCTTTCCATGACGACCATCACACCGGGCTTGCCCATGATCGACGCCGCGCCCACGGGCGGTGCACTGCCCCAGGTCACGCTGGCGACGTCGCCGAGCCGAACCGCCGCGCCGTTGCTGGAACGCAGCACGACACCGGCGAGTTTTTGCGGTGTCGCGATCTGGCCATCGGCATTGACAGCAATGCGCTGGTTGCGGTTTTCGATGAATCCGGCGCCGCGTACGCCCGTAGCCTGGCGCGCCGCGGCCATCACATCCTGGATCGACAGGCCGTGGCGCATCAGCTTCGCGGGGTCGACCTGGATCTGCAACTCGCGCGTCTCGCCGCCGAACACGATCACGTCGGCAACGCCTGACGTGCTCAGCAGCTGAGGTTTGATCGTCCACTGGGCGATGTCGTAGAGGTCCGCGAGCGAACGCGTCTTCGAAGTGAGGCCGATCGTGCGCACGACGCTGGTCGTCGTCGTGAGCGGCAAAAGCTGGGGCGACGCGACGCCCGCCGGCAGCGCGCCCGCGAGTCCGCTGACGCGCTCGTTGACGAGCTGCCTGACCTGCATCACGTTTGCATGGTCGTCGAACACGAGCGTGACCGAGGACAGGCCCTGCATGGACCGCGAGCGAATCGACTGCAGGCCGGTCATGCCGCCGAGGGCATTTTCAACCGGCTGTGTGACGAGGGCTTCCACCTGCTCGCTGCTCATGCCCGGCGCGGCCGTCTGCACGATGCTCATCGGCGGCGCGAATTCCGGAAAGACGTCGAGCCGCGCGCGCGTCAGCGTAAACAGCCCGTAGCCGGCCACCATGACGGCCAGCGAAAAAATGACGCCGCGAAAGCGCAGCGAAAAGCGGATGATCGCGCTAAGCATGGGGCGTGTTGTCGTGTTGTTTCGGGCAGGTCATGCGCAGGTCAGTCGTCGCACTCGGGCGGGTCCTTGCAGGCGGTGGCGATGCCCTGCGGCTTGAGCTCTTCGGAGAGCAGCAGTTGCGCGCCCTGCGTCACGATGTCATCGCCAGCGTTGAAGCCGGACGTCACCACGAAACCGTGCTCGCCCTCGTTACCCGCAGGCACGTAGCGGCGCGTGAAGTGCCCAGGCGCAGTACGTACGTAGGCCCATGTCTGGCCGCCGTACCACACCACCGCATGCTCGGGAATCAGCAGCCCGGACAGCGCCTCGCTCGACGTCGGCACGCGCGCGCTCGTGCGCAGGTTGGCCGGCAGCGGGGCGTCGGCGACGTATAGCCACGGCGTGCCCTGCACGGCCGGATCGGCGAGCGGCGACGCGGAAAGCCGTTGAGCAGGCAACGTGCGGCCGCCGGGTGTGTCGACCGCGATCTGCACAGGCGGCGTTGCGGCGAAGCCGGAAGGCAACGTGACGCGCAGCACAATCGACTGGCCCGACTGGAGACGCTGGAACAGCTTCGAGACCGGTGCTGCAGCGGCGTTCGCGAGCGCGTCGCCGAACTGCTGGCGCATCGTGCCGTCGAGGCCTGCCAGCGTGACCCGGGCCGATTGCAGTTTCGCCTCATCGCCTTGCATCGTTGACTGCGCAGCCAACAGGCTCTTCTGGGAAATATTGCGGTCGTCGGCGAACAGCGTGCGGCTGCTTGCGTACTGCATTCGCGAGCTGGCCGCCTGCGCGGCGAATGTATCGACGTCCGCGCGTGCGGTGGCAAAGCGGTTGCGCAGATCGAAGAGCGGCTGCAGATCGATGACCGTGGCGTCGGCACTGATGCGCGACTGGCTCGTGACGGCAGCAAGCGGCGCGACTTCGATATGACTGGCGCTTTGCGCGTCGGCGCTCAAGACCACGACTGTTTCACCGTTGACGGTCTGCACGGCGGACGGCGGCGCCGACTGCGCCGCGGCGGTCGATGCACCGGGCGCGTCGAACATCTGGTTGATGATGTACCAGCCCGCACCCGCGCACAGGGCGAGCGAAACGACACCAGGAAGAATGAGCGGGAGTTTCATCGTGTTGCCCCCTCACTGAGGGTGTGAGTCGCCGTTTCATGCGCGAGGGGCAACTGCATCGCATCTTCGAGTGCGCCAGCAGCCTGCTGGACGACAACTTCGGCATCGAGATGGGAGGTTTCGCTCGTCTGATAATCGGCTTTCGCCTGGGTGTAAGTCAGCCGGTCCGCATCGCCGCTTGAGAACGCAGCAGCCTCACTGTCGAGTTGACGGCGGGCGTTCGTCAGATGGTCATCGGAGATCCGCAATGCGTCGATGCTCGCCTGGTAGCGCGCCAGTGCGTGCGCGAGATCGCCAATGATCTTGTCTTGCAGCGCGCCGGTGCGGATTGCCGCCTCCTTGCGTCTGGCCTCGGCCTGTTTAATGCCGCCCTGGTTCTGGTCGAAGATCGGCAGCGCGATACCGGCCAACCCGAATGCGAACTTGTTGGTGCCAGTGTCGTACGTGTAGCCAGGGCCGAGATGGATGTCCGGATACTGTTTCGCGATCTCGAGCTGGAGCGCCGATTCAGCCGCAGCGTAGTCGGCCAGCGAGGCGCGCAGATCGGCACGATGGAAAATGGCGGCGCGCTGCGCATCCGCTGCCGGTGGTGCAGGCGCAGCCGTGCCAAAAGCGCTGATGTCGAGCGTCACATTGTCGAGTGCGGCGACCGGCACGCCGATGGCGGCGCTCAATTGCGCGCGCGCATCCTGTTCCGCACTGCGCGCGGCGGCCAGATCGCTCTGGGCCTGGGTATCGGCCAGCACGGCGGCGTTGACGTCGGGTTGCGAAAACTGGCCGACTGCGAGACGGTGGCGGCTCATCACCGTGATCTGCCGCTCGGCTTCCGCCTTTGCGGACAGGAATGCGATGCGGCTGCGGGCCGCGTACAGCGCGAGCATGGCGTCACGAACCTGCGCACGGACGGCCCACGCCGCACTCAGGATGTTTAGCCGTGCTGCCTCGGACAGGTGAGCGGCCTGATCGACGCGATAGCCGCGCTTGTGTGCGGTTTCGATCGGGATGTCGAGCGCAGGCCCCCAGGTGAAGGGCGCGCCAGGCCCGGGGTTGGGCGTGTCGTACTGGAACGGCAACTGCAGAACAGGGTTGGGAATCGCGTTGGCGACGTCGATGCCGGCTTTGGCCGTGTCCCATTGCGCGCGCGCGAGGTCGAGCGCGGGGCTGTAGCAGAACGCCGCCAGAGTGAGCAACGCGCGGTTCCAGACCGCAGGCGGCCACGGTGCAACATCGTGCCCCGCTTCGCGCGCGACGCACGCGTGCAGTTCCTCGCTCGCCAGTGAGCGCTGCTCGAATTGCCGGGCAAGCTCGTCGGGGGCGATCGGCTGGGGATGAAAGGTCGCACAGCCGCCGATGCCAATCAAGGCAATCAATGATGCAAGTGAAAGCGCGCGGCGCATGCTGGCATCCCATCGGACGTTGTGCCGCCCGAACGGGCAGCTTCCGGGGCGGATGCTACGCCAGTGCTTGTGAAGTTTTCGTCAAGAACCTGACAAGAACCCATCAGGAAACTGAGCGGTTCTCGTGAAGTCGGCTCATGCTTCGTTCGCCGCCGGCAGGCGAAGCGAAACGCGGGTGCCAATGCCTGGCTCGCTGCCGATCTCGATGGACCACCCGTAGCGATCGCACAGCTTCCTGACGATAGACAGCCCGATCCCGACACCCTGCATCGCACTGTGTGACGAGCCTGTCTGATAGAACCGCTCAAAGACATGCGGGAGCGCCTGGGCCGGAATACCCGGCCCCGTATCTTCGATGCACAACCAGCCATCGACATAGCGAAAGTGAAGACGTCCGCGGTCCGTATGCCGTACCGCGTTGTCAACGATGTTGGCGAGCACGATTGCGAGCGCAGGCCGGTTTGCTGCGACCCGCAGTTCGCGGTCCACGTCGATAACGGTGTCGAGTCCCTTTTGCGCGAGCTGATCAGCGAATGGTGCCAGCGCGGTTTCAATCATCTTCGCCATTGCGACCGGTTCGACATCGCGCGCCGAATCCTCCCTCGCAAGCATCAGCAGCGCGCTGGTGAGTTCGCGCATGTTGTCGGCCGCTCGCTCGATCTGCTGCAAACGCGCGCGAGACTTGCCACTGATCGCCGCATCCTGTTCAAGCAGTTCGCAGCTTGTCTTGATGGCCGTGAGCGGCGTGCGAAGCTCGTGGCTGACATTGCCCGTGAATTCCTTCTCACGCGCAATCATGTCGGCCATACGCTGGTGATAGTCGTTGAATGCCTCCACGAGTCCGACGAGTTCGGTCTCGTCATATCTGCCGGGCTGAATCGGGGCGGATTCGCCGAGCCGTAGTTCTTTCACCTGTCGCGCGAGCCCCGCCACCTGCCGCACCAGCAGACCCGACAAACCGAAGGACAGCCAGATCGTGAGAAGCGCGAAGATGCCCGTACCCGCCATCAGCACATTAATAACCTGCTTGAAGTGCTTTTCGTAGATGTTGAAGTTGTACACCCGGTACAGGCGCGCCGTGCCGAGCGGCGCAATCGCGACATGAATCTCCCGCCCGTCGATGATGATCTCGTGCGTGCCGAAAGGCAGGCCCCTGACCGACTCGGGCAACGTAACCGACTCGCGGTTCGCGCCCGATACATAGCCGCCCATCCGTGCATCGAATGGCGGCAGCAAAGACGGATCGGCTTCGTAATTCTTGAGCACGCTCGCCATGTCATCATGGACAAGCGCCGCGATCAGTTTTTCTTCCTGGTTTTCGGCCAGCGCTTTAACGCCAAACGCCTGTGCCAGCAGCAGCGCGATGCCCAGCACCGAGAAGAAAAGCGCGACCTTGAAGCGCAGGCTATTTCGTATCATGACGGGTCGCCGCGAGTCGGTAGCCGACGCCATGGAGCGTTTCGATAACGTCCGGCTCGCCGGGTCCGCACAGTGCCCGGCGAAGCGTGTAGACATGTGTGCGCAACGTGTCGCTATCCGGCAACTCGTCGCCCCAGACTTCGGATTCAAGCTCGGCGCGGCTAAAGGTGCGGTGCGGCGACTGCATCATGATGCGCAGCAACTGAAGACATTTGGGAGGCAGCTTGACCGGCCGCCCGGCGCGTTCGACGGTCATCGTCGACAGGTCGAGGCGCACGTCCGCAAATCGAAGATCCATGCTGGCAACCTGGCCGCGATAGCGCTTGACCATGGCGCCAAGACGCGCCCCCACTTCCTTCAGGGAAAACGGTTTGACCAGGTAATCGTCCGCGCCGTGCGCGAACCCCTTCAGCTTGTCGTCAAGTGCGTCCCTTGCGGTCAGCATCAGCACCGGTGTGTCGCGGCATGCCTCTTCGCGCAGCCTGCGACAGAGCGTGAGACCGTCCATACCAGGCAGCGACAGATCGAGCAGGATGGCATCCCACGCATCCGCAAGCGCCATCTGCAGCCCGGCGTTGCCATTGGAGGCCACATCGACCGCATAGCCGCTTGCCTCAAGATAGTCGTAGAGGTTCGCGGCTATCGCGGAGTCGTCTTCGACAATAAGCACCTTCATGGACATCCCTTCATCGCTCTCGGGCAGCATGATAGCCGATGCTACCGTAGAACTCCGCGCGTCGCGATGGCGTAAGTCCGGTGAATTCGTCGAGCCGTCTAGCGTGTGCGTACCGTTGTCAGGAACGTATTGTGTGGTGAGTCGTCCTGAGGCTTCGCGATCGCCGGATCGTCACGCAATTGCGCGAGTGGAGTTGCAATGAAGTCGAGCGCCAATCCTGGGCCGCGTTGACGATCGGCACCTGGCTATCGGGGCGCCGTAGTGGCTGCGGGTCCGGAGAGACCCGGCAGCGGTGACTTTCCTGCGCCAGCCGCATCATTGGGAACGGTTGTCGTTGATGTGTTGTCCTGCATGAGCGCCTCTTCCGACTTCTTGTTGAGGACGATGATGCTGATGCGTCGATTCTCCGGATCGAGCGGATCTGCCTTGTTCAAATTCTGCGTCGCAGCGAGCCCAATGACACGCATAACCTTGCCAGTATCGAGGCCGCCTGCAATCAACTCGCGGCGCGATGCGTTTGCGCGGTCGGTGGAGAGTTCCCAGTTGCTGTAGCCCTTCTCGCCATGCGGGTAGGGAACGGCGTCAGTGTGTCCCTGAACAATGATCCGGTTGGGCACGCCGTTGAGCGTGCCTCCAATCGCCCTGAGGATGTCGTGCATATACGGCTCGACCGTGTCCCGCGCGGTTGCGAACATCGGGCGCTTCTGCGAATCCACGATCTCGATACGCAGCCCCATGAGCGTCGAGTCGATCCGGATCTGTTGTCTGAATTGCCGCAGATCCGGATTGGCCTGCAACGCCGCCATCAACCTGATCTGAAGGTCATGCAATCGGACCTGTTCCCGCAATGCAACATCGCGGCTCTGCAGTTTGCCGGTGTTGTCATTCGCCCGCTGCGCCGAGTGCTCGCCCCGGTCGAGGTGACCATCCGTTTGCTGCGTGTCGCCGTGGCGGTCAGTGGCAACGTCCCGGCCTCCCGCCTTCAGGACGCCCGAATCCACCGCGCTGCGCTCCCCGCCCCACAGCGTGAGTTTCAGGGGCTGCTTGAAGAAGTCGGCGACGCCCTGAATCTGAACCCTGGACTCCATGCTCACCAGCCACATCAGCAGGAAAAAGGCCATCATCGCGGTCATGAAGTCCGCGTAAGCGAGCTTCCACGCACCAGTGCGATAGACCTTGCGGTCGGACGTGACGTGTCTCACGACAATCCTTCGATCCCTGTCCCTCCTCCGCATCACCGATTCTCCCAGGCTGGTCGACTGCGCCCGACTCCCTTGTTTCTTACATGAATATTGGTCCGCGCCGCCGGATAACTGAATTACGGCAAGATCTCAGGTCGCCTTGATTGCCGGAGTTTGTCATTCGACAAACCAACGCCGCGCAAATCGCTATCGTCATTTTCCTGTCGCGCTTGCCGTGCAGCACCACCCCTTGTAAACGCTGATTGACGAACGCGGTAGAGACCGCCCCATTCAGCGCGAGACCCGGCTTTTGTAATGTACGATTTGGGCGAAACAATTTTTAAAACGCTTTTATAGGTTATGGCGATGTATATCGTAGAACTCTCGTATCTGAAGCCCCTTAACGCCATTGAAATCCAGTTGGAAGCACATCGTAGTTTTCTCGATGAGCAATATGCCAATGAAGTGTTCCTCGCGTCCGGGCCCAAAAACCCGCGCGATGGAGGCGTCATTCTTGTGAGTGGCCGCGTCAGCCGCGCGGAACTGGATGCGATTCTTGCGCGCGACCCGTTTTATCAGCATGGCTTAGCGGCTTACCGCATAACGGAATTCGCTCCGGTGAAGTCCCATCCCATGCTGAACGGCATTCTGTAGCAATTTCTCGATGAATTCGATTACCTGGAAATCAGGCGGTGGCATGGACTGCCTGGAGTTGGGCAATCGTCGGCCGATGCAGTCAGTCGTCGTTGCCCGCCTTCGACGTTCCAGCCTGCCTAAAGCAATCATTCTCCCGTCGACTAACGATTCCAAACTTCGCCACGGGCAAACGTCTCATCGGTCCATGCCAGTACCGTCGAAACCCGCGAAAGGTGCCGCTGGCCGCAGCCGAATACGGAAGTTCCGGAACCGCCGTGCGCCCCCCGGAGATGGGTGTGCCCAGTGCAACGACACCCCGATACCGATGACACAGCGTAGCGCTTGACTTAGAGTGCACTCGAAGTCCTAACCTCGGGTTCGTCATGTCGAAATCGCTAACTATCGGTCAGGTGGCCGCAGCCACTGGTGTCTCCGCGCATACCTTGCGTTATTACGAGCAGGCGGGCCTGCTGCGCCCGACAGGACGGACTGCCGCCGGACATCGGCTGTACTCGCCGTCCGATCTGGACTGGCTGCAATTCGTCATGCGCCTGAAAGCGACAGGTATGCCGATAGCGTCGATAAAGGCGTTTTCCGACCTTCGCGCGCAGGGCGACTCGACCTACGGCGCGCGACGCGAAATGCTCGCTACGCATCGTGTTACGGCCCTGCGGCATCTCGCCGAACTGCAGACCAGTCTTGCGGCGATCGAGGACAAGATCGCCTGGTACGAGTCGGCAGTAGCGAACGCGGTACGGCATGACGGCAGTTTTCGACCACATCAACGCAACGAGGACCCGTCATGGACAGAGGATTCAACACAGCGAACACGAGTCAGGACCGATACGAGCGGGGCTGGAAAAAATTAAGGGAGATCGACGGCGAAGTTGGGGAGAAGGTTGTCGCGGCGCTTGCGCCTATCGCTCCCGACTTCAGTCGCATGCTAATTGAATTCGGTTTTGGCGATATCTACAGCCGGCCTCAACTCGACCTGCGTGCTCGCGAGATTGCGACGATCGCGGCTCTTGCCGCACTCGGCAATGCCCAGCCACAACTGAAGGTTCATATCGAAGCAGCGCTGAATGTGGGCTGTACGTGTGAGGAAATCGTGGAGGTGTTCATGCAGATGGCGGTTTACGCTGGCTTCCCCGCAGCCCTGAATGCGTTGTTTGCTGCCCAGGAAGTGTTTTCCGCGAAGGGCGTGCAGTAGAGCCGGTCGGCGCACGACGCGTGCGCCGTGTCCCCGACCTTGGCGAAACATGTACTGCGGGTCCGGAGATTGGGCGACGTCGATCGTGTCTTCATGTGGATTGGACTACGCCGCGTCCGCATGCTTGCTGCAACGGGGCATCTGTATCAAGATCGAATCGCAGCATCAGAAACGAGCGACTCCCATGACAGACGATCCTGATCTCGATCCTGCTTCGGATCCCGATAAGCTGAAGGGCCCAGGCGGCATGACGTTGCGGCAGATTCATGAACAGGTGCAGAAGTCCGTCCAGCGCGACCGCGAAGCACAGGCTGCGCACACGCCCGCCCCGCCGCAAAGCCGGTGGCAGCGTTGGGTGCGCTACGTATGGGGCCGCAGCGGGCGGCGCTAGCCTCGATTTGATAAGAACGTACCGGTCAGCCGCCGCGCTTCCGGGATCGACCGTTCGCGACGACGAATTCAACCGGCGACAAGCTGCCAAACGCTACAGACCTGCAGACATCTCGTCCGGCGCAGATTCAACGGCGCTCGGTAATCGGCCCCTCGGCATTCACGCGCCCGACAGCACCGGCAGGGCCGCCGACGGTAATCGGGCCGTCCACTTCCAGATCGCCGTGCACGATCAGCGGGCCGTGCACGGTGAGCGGGCCATCGAACAGGTTTTCTCCCCGGCGCCTGCGTACGGCGGGATCGTTGAACGGAATCCGTTCGATCCAGTCCGCCGTGATCGGCCCGCGGGCGTAGATGTCACCGGCGACTGTGAGCGAGCCATCGACGGTCAACGGCCCGCGCACGACGGCCGACCCGGTGATGCTGAGAGGCCCCGTGGTAACGGGCTGGGCAAACGCTGATGCGAAAAAGACGGAGGACGCCAGCAAAACCGCGCCTGCCGCGGTGCCCCGCATTAGCGCCGGGGTAATGCTCGTTCCGAGCCTCGCAATGAAGCGTTTCATGTTACCTCCTGGTCGGCGCAACTTACGCGCCCGCAGGCCGCTCGCGCAATTTGCGACGGCCGACTGCCCTCAAGCAGGTACCTACGGTACTTTTCACTCTAGCCAGGAAGGTTACGAACACAAGCGAAAGTGGCCAATGGCCCGACGAAATGCTGGTGGAACGCGAGGAAATTTCTCGCTGTCTGGTGGCCCGATGGCCCGATGGTCGATCCGGTCTATTGCGGCCAGACTGGCACGAACTCCTTCCACGATTAGCCGCGCGCTGCAGCGCAACGGAGGCAAGCAACGTTATCGAGCGAGTCAGCCGGATGCGCTCGCCTGGGATCGTGCACCTCGCCACGGCAGACTGCGCGCAGGACGAATACGCGCCGCGTTCCCGGTAGTCCTCGATGAACCATTTTTCAAAGCGCGAGCCGGTCACCTTAAAGCCAACTGAACAGACCGGAATCGCCCTGGGGACACCTGCGCATGGCGTCTGGCTCCGCCCTCGATGGCACGCATCCCGAAAGGTAACGCCGTCGCCAGGATCTCTTTATCCGTAGCTCTCTTTGTGGCCACAACGGTCGGGTTCGCCCGGTTTTCCGCGGCCACCTTCTTTGCTTCTTTTGGCATGCGCGAATATATGGAACGGAAAAATACCTCAGGCAGTTGATGTTCCACCCTCGCATGTACCCGCGCGCCGAAACGGCGTCAAATGGTCGTCCGGCTCGCGCGAACGCGCCCCTCGTTTTCCCGTCGGCAGCGTTCGTTGTCATGCACGGCGCCGCCAACGACAAAGGGAGGGCTCGGTCCTCGCCGAGCGGCGTCAAATTCGAGGATAACGCAACGTTTTTGGACAACCGCACACTCGCAGCGCCTGCGCCGATCCGGGCTTTCATGTTCGTCCCTTCATGACGGGCGGCGCGCAAGCGCCGGTATAGCCCATACAGTACGCACGCGAACCCGAATGCAATCGAAGCCTGCCAGCCGAAACGCCAGATAAGCGCGACAGTCCGCTCGATCGTCGCCGCGAACATCGCGCCAGCGACCACGGCCACCGACGCCCAAAGCGCAAGGCCCGCGCCATCCTGCAGAATGAACGAGCGCAACGGGATCGCCATAACCCCGCATAACAGCACCGAAACGAACGAGAGCCCAGGAACGAACCGGGCGACGACAAGAACACGAACGCCCCAACGCCCGAAGAAGCGCTGCATTGGCCCGATGCAGGTCTGCCGTGCCATCAGCAGTTTGCAGACGCTGTAAAGCGTGCGAACGCCGTAACGCTTGCCGCACTGAAACCAGACCAGATCACCGAGTACTCCGCCAATGACGGCAGCCCCCACCACCTCGCCCAATTGCGTGAAGGTCGACGACAACCCGCCCGTTGCAAGCGACATGCTGGCACCGACCATAATTAACGTTGGCGAGGCCGGTAGCGGCAAGCCGACGGAAGACCCAAACACATTCAGGAAAACGATCAGCACGCCGTACCGGGCGATTAATTCGGATAACAACATGATGTTCTCCTTTCTCCCGCGGGATTCGATGCAGCAAAGCCTCGACAAGATGCTGGATTCGACGGCGATACGAAGGCGTACGGTCGAACATATGCTGGCCGCGCGGAACTGGCGCGAAGTCCGTTTCGTTTCAATGGGGGGGCGCAGATGCGCGTCAGCACGGAACAGCTGGCTGCCGGTGGCCATCAAAATGCCGCTACCGTTTATGCGGCCATCGTCGAAACGGATTGTAGGTCGGTGCATCGCGCGGCAGTAGCATCGCGAATGCGTTCACCATGTTGCCCGGGCGGCAACAATCGCTGTCATGCGCCATAGCGGCATGAACCTGGTTGCTATCGATGGACGCGCGCCTGTCGTCGAGATAGCGCGAAAGCGCTTCCCAACGCTGGAGGCTGTAGTCGAGAATTTTCGCAACGGCGAAGCCTTCGGAAACAAGCTTGCGCTGCACAATCGGCCATTCGTGCAAGACATCGCAAAGCGGCGTGGCCCGTGACTGATGCTCGACGGTTTTACCGTGGGCCCTCGGTGTTTTTCTTCACGGATTCCTCAAGCAGCCAATCCCGCCGATGAAGCATCGGCGATATCCGGATTAAATCGGGTCATGCAGTTCAAGTCGAGTGCGCGTATCTGTTCGGTCATGAAGTCGACGAAGATCCGGATGCGCGCCGGAAGATGTTGCCGGCTGAGATAGCAGATATAGTGGCCGCGATCTTCCGGCACATGCTTCGCCATTGCGACGACGAGTTCGTTCGATGCGATATGGTCGCGAATCTGATAGCCCGCCATCTGCGCAATGCCCGATCCGTTCAGAACCGAGCGCAACACCAGATCCGCGTCGTTGAACGTGAGGCGGGACGTCGGCAGGTACTTTTGCACTCGGCCATCGACATTGAATTCCCATTCGAATATGCGTCCGCTGGCAAAACGGAAATTGATGCACTCGTGCCGGCGCAGATCCTCCAGACTCTGCGGGAGGCCATGCCTCGCCGCATACGACGGCGCCGCGCAGAGCGCCATCTGCATCGGAATCAGTTGCCGGGCAATGATGCTGGAGTCCTCGATGCGTCCATTGCGGAACGAGACGTCGATCCGCTCCGACACCAGATCGATCGGCCGGTCGTCGAGCAGCAGATCGATCAAGATGTCGGGGTAAGCCTGAGCAAACGTTTCCAGCAGCGGCGCAACGACTCTCCTGCCAAATCCCACCGCGGAACTGATACGAATGAGGCCGCGCGGCGGCCCCTGCCGCAGTTCCAGCATGTCGTTCATGGCCTCCACGATCTGCGCAACGCCCTGATGGCAGTTCTCGAAGAATCGTTGGCCTTCGCGCGTCAGTTCGGTCGTGCGCGTGGTCCGCTGGAACAACCGCGTACTCAACTGCGTTTCCAGCTTCTGGACGTTCCGGCTCACGGCCGGCCGGCCGACTCCGAGACGTTCGGCGGCCTTGGTAAAGCTCCCCTCGCTCGCCACGGCGACGAATGCAAGGATGCCCGCATAGCTCGCACCAAAGCTTGCCGACAATGCATCGGCGCGACTGGCCAGGTCGCGGCGAGCGCCATGCTCCGATGTATCCGATTGATTCATTTCCGCCGCCCCAGACATACCGCTCATCCCGATTGCCCGTCGCCGGCCCACGCCGGCGAACCGCCACAAGTGCGAACGCGAATCAGCCTCGTGCAAGCCACTCGTCGAGACGGATGCGGCCGAGTCGCGCGGGCCCGAGCGGCACGAGCGACTTTTCCTCGACACGGCCGCCGTAGTAGCGGGCGTCGCGATCGGTCACAACCGCGCGCGTGTCGCCGGCCGACTTCAGATAGCGCGCGACGATCTCCGCGAACGGCGCGCGATCCGGGCCCGCGATCTCGACCGTGCCGTTCAGCGGCCCGGCGAGTGCGAATTGCGCGATGAGTGCCGCGACGTCTTCTGCCGCGATCGGCTGAAACAGTCCGTCGCCGATGCGCACCGTGCCGCCTTCCGTGCCGAAATCCGCAATACCGCCGATGAATTCCATGAATTGCGTTGCGCGCACAACCGTGTACGGAACGCCCGCCGCTTCGATCGCCTGTTCCTGCGCGACCTTGGCCGCGAAATAGCCGTTCTCCGGCATCCGGTCGCAGCCGACGATCGACAGCGCAACGTGATGGCGCACGCCTGCGGCCACTTCGGCCTTGCCGAGATTGCGTGCGGACGTGCGGAAGAAGTCCAGTACCGCCTGCGGTTCCCATGACGGCGCATTCGCCACGTCCACGACGACGTCCGCGTCCGTCAATGCGTCGGTCAGGCCTTCGCCCGTGATGGTATTGACGCCGGTGCGCGGCGATGCGGCTAGCGCTTGATGGCCCGCTTCGCCGAGCAGCGTGACGACACGCGAGCCGATCAGGCCCGAACCGCCGATGACAACGATCTTCATCGCAAACTCTCCTGACACAAGGATTCGATTTGAACGCGTGGGCACGTGACGAGTGCCGTATCCGACGAAACGCTTACAACGGCCGCATCGCGTGTCGCAATTGTGAAAGAATCATGTCCTGGCCATAAGTGCCAAGAATCGTCGACTGGACTAGTCCAAGTCGCACCTGCTCCCGTCACGCACGAGACCGCCATGTCTGCGCAAACACCCGCACTGACCATCGAAATCGACCGGCAGCACCAGTTGCCGGTCTATCTGCAGATTTGCGAGCGGTTCAGAACCGCGATTGCCGCGGGTCATCTGCGTCCCGGCGATCGCGTGCCCGCGCTGCGCGGTCTGGCAACGCAACTGAACACGGCGCGCGGCACCGTGGAGCAGGCTTACACGATCCTGGTGGACGAGGGATATCTGCAAATGCGCGGCGCGGCAGGCACGTTCGTATCGCCGTCCCTGCCGGAATCGCACACGCGCTCGTCGCCCGCGCGTGCCGGCGAACACGCGCGGCATGCCGCACGACAGTCAGCCTCCACGGCGCCCTCAGCCAATCGCCGTCGCGATGAGCGGCGAGCCGCGCCCGCTGCAGCCCGGGATCCCGGCGCTCGATGCATTTCCGCGCAAGGTATGGCACCGGCTCGTGTCGCAGCGGGCGCGCAGCAGCGAACGCGCACTGCTGGGCTACCCGAATCCGGCCGGCTACCGGCCGCTGCGCGAACACATCGCCACTTATCTGACGCTATTGCGCGGCGTCACCTGCGTGCCGGAACAGGTGTTCGTCACCGGCGGCTACCGCTCGACGCTGGAACTCGTGCTGCGCAGTCTCGCGCGTCCGAACGACCGTGTGTGGTTCGAGGATCCCGGCTATCTGCTCGCGCGCAGCTTCCTGTCCGAGACCGGCGTGCAACTCGTCCCGGTGCCGGTGGACGTCGACGGGATCGACGTCGAGCGCGGCATGCAACTGGACGCGCAGGCACGCTTCGCGCTGGTGACGCCGTCGCATCAGAGCCCGCTCGGGCACACGCTGTCGCTTTCCCGTCGCATCGCACTGCTCGATTGGGCCGAAAAAATGTCGGGCTGGATCGTCGAGGACGACTACGACAGCGAGTTCCGCTATCTCGGCCGCCCGCTGCCTGCTTTGAAGAGTCTCGACCGGCGGGATCACGTGATCTATTGCAGTACCTTCAGCAAGGCGATGTACCCCGGTTTGCGGCTTGCGTACGCGGTCGTGCCGGAGCGCGCCGTGGAGCGCGTCGAACGCGTGGCGTGCAGCATGAATGCCGGCTCGCCGGCGCTCCTGCAGGCGGCCCTGGCCGATTTCATCGAACAGGGGCACTTTGCCCGGCATCTGAAGCGGATGCGTACGCTGTACGGCGAGCGGCGCACGCTGATCGTGCACGCATTGCGGCAGGCGTTCGGCGAACGGCTGATCGTCGAATTGCCGCTAGGCGGCATCCAGTTCGCAGTGCGGTTCACAAAGGGGCCCGAAGGGCCGGTCGACGACGTCGCCGTCGCTGCCCGCGCCCGCGACGCCGGACTCGCGGTCTTGCCGCTGTCGATCTGGTATGCGAGCAACCGCACGCAGCAAACGCCGCGCGGCCTCATCATCGGGTTCGCGAACGTCGCCGATGCGCACGAAGCGCACCGTCTCGCACAAACACTGCGTGCCTGCCTGGACCGCTGACGTGCGGCACGCCGCACCCGACGCCAGGCGTCTCGTGAAAGTTCATGGCGGCGTACATCGTGTCAGGGCTTCGATTGGTGTCTATTGGTGTCTGGCGGGAAACAGACAATCGCCCTGGACGGCTATACCGGCGTCATTGGGGCTCCTCTAGCATCGAGGCATCTTTCCCGGTGGACGAACCAGGAATCGGGCTGCACCGGAAGATCGACGCATTCCTCATACGATAGACCGCTCCCCATGATTGCTTGAACACGCAATCGGCCCGGGCAGCTTTCGCAAGACGCTTCGACGAATGAACGACCAAGCGTCGGAGCGCGTCTTTGAACTCGAGCACGCACCATGAACGACAAGAAGCTGCAAGCCCCTCCGCTTTCCCTCCTCGACAGATATCGGGGCCGGGATTTTCAACCGCTTTACACCACGACCGTCACGGTGTCCGGCGGCGAGACGGGCCACGGGCGCGCATCCGGGGTCGTGCGCTCCGACGACGGAAATCTCGCTGTCGATCTGCGCCTGCCCACCGAGTTCGGCGGGCCCGGCAACGGGACCAATCCGGAGCAACTGTTCGCGGCGGGCTTCGCCGCGTGCTTCCACGGTGCGCTGAACCTGCTCGGGAAACGTGCCGACATGAACATCTCCGACACAGTCGTGGAGGTGCAGGTTTCGTTCGCCCGCGATCCCATGGATGGAGGCTATGCATTGCTCGTCGACGTCCGGGTCCGCATGCCTGGCGTCGATCGAAGCATCGCGCAAGAGATGGTTCGAACCGCGGAGCGCTTCTGCCCGTATGCAAAGATGGCCAAACAAGGCACCGTCAATATCGTGACCGTCGTTGACTGATTCAACGCGCGACACGTGCGGGACGCCGACAGGCCAGTCGACGGTCGAACCTGGCGGACGCGGCCCGGCGTGACCGGGCCTCGATCGACGAGGGCACTACTTTACGGGCGTGAGGACCGGCGCACCCTGATTCTTGATCAGGAGCACCAGGAATTTTGCCGGCTTCGTTTTGCTGGCATTTCGCCCGACCGTGTGGATATCGTCTGGTCCTTCGTGGAAGGTATCGCCCTTATGGAGCGTGACTTCCTTGCCGCCGTTCAGGCCCATCACGATGCTGCCGTCGAGCACGTAGACAAATGCGTGCGCATCGTGACGATGGACTGGATCGACACTGCCCGGCGGATAGTCCACGACGATCATCTGGACTTCCTTGCCCGGATATTCGGGCAAGGTTTGCGTGCCGAGCGGCGTGACTTTGGCGGTGGGCGCGGCGCTCGCCGGCAGCGCGGCCAGCATGCACGAGTACATCACGGCAGCCAGCGCAAGCATGGTGCGTTTCATGGCGTCACTCCAGATTGGCCTTGTCGAGTCCGAACAACCTGTCGAGCGAGCCCGGCACGCTGCGGAATGCGACACTCAGCCTGTTCCAGCTATTGATCAAGCCCACGACAAACGTGAGATCCGATAACTCCTGCGCGGAATAGTGTTCGAGTACGTGTTCGTAGAGATCGTCCGGTACGCCATCGGCCGGAAGGCGGGTCAGAACTTCGGTCCACGCCAGCGCGGCACGCTCGCGCGGCGAGAACAGCGGCGACTCGCGCCAGATCGCCACGTGATGCAGGCGCAATTCGCGCTCTCCGTGGATCTTCGCCATCTTGACGTGCATGTCCACGCAGAACGCGCAGCCATTGATTTGCGACGCCCTGATTTCGACGAGTTCGCGAATGGGCGCTTCTATTGTCATTTTGTGAACAAGTTCGCCAAGCTCGCCGAGCTTTTTGGACAGTTCCGGCGATTGCTGAAAGTAGTTGAGGCGTTGCGTCATGCTCGATTCTCCTGACCGGTTCGGGGGCGCTTGTTGAGCCTGCATCGAACGATCTTTCGCAGGACCAGGCTCGCAAGCATCGTAAACCCGGGGCTCACAGGCCAGTAGTACCGGCGGAGTGCGCACTCTGTTGTCGCTTCGGCACCAATCGCCGGTCGCGTATCGACTGCGCGTGCGCGACCCGCTCCCCGCGATTCGTCCGGTGACGGTGTAGCGTTCGTTCCGGAGCGGGACGGTAGTGAAGAAGCGATTCAGCGAAGAAAAATATTTGCCTCTCCCGCGACGGATTTCCGCGCGCCGTTCCGTTTAATTCGCACAAGGGCCATGTCAGCACCGCGCCTGCCACGAACCACGGGAGAGTTTCCATGCCAGTCAAGCCGCTTCGCGCGCTGGTGAGCGCCGCCGTCCTGGCGCTCGCCAGCGTGTCCGCGTTCTCGCAGACCATCATCGTCGCGCCGCACGCGCCGCCTCCGTTGCGCGTCGAAACCGTGCCGCCGCCGCGCGCGGGCTACGCCTGGGACCCCGGCCACTGGCATTGGGCCCACGGCGATTACGTCTGGCGTCCGGGCCACTGGCGGGTCATTCGCGTCGGGTACCGCTGGATGCCGGGGCACTGGGTCGAGCGCGGCCCCAACTGGCGCTGGGTGCCGGGCCACTGGGCCTGAGCCGGCTCAGGCGAATGATTCCGACCGACACGGCGCACGACCATGAAGACGCTCATCCTGCTCACGCTCGCCACGGCCATCATGACGGGCTGCGTCGTGGTACCGGCCCGTCCGGTCCACTACCGGCCCGCGGTCGTCGTATATTGAACGTTCGCGAACCGGATGACGCTGCCGCCCGGGCGGCGCATCCCGAACCGGCGCACGCCCTGGGAGGGGACCACGATGAGACTCGTGCGGCACGACCCTGCACCGCCGCACCCCGGCCCGCGGCGAGCGCAACCGTCGCAGCGAATGCTGCGAATGCTGCGAATGCTGCGAATGCTGCGAATGCAGCGAATGCTGCGAATGCTGCGAATGCGGCAAATGCGGCAAATGCAGCGCACGCCGCAAACGATGCGAGCGCAACGGATGCGCCGTCCGCGCCACGGTGCCGCGCCTTGAGCGAGCGCGACCCCGACGCGGAACTCATCGCGCGAGTGGGCGCGCGCGACGCGGGCGCGGTGCGTACGCTCGTGCTGAGCAAGCTGCCGCGCCTGCTCGCGCTCGCCACGCGCATGCTCGGCGACCGCATGGAAGCGGAAGACATCGCCCAGGAGGCCTTCGTGCGCATCTGGAAGCAGGCGCCGCACTGGCGCACCGGCGAAGCGAAATTCGACACCTGGCTGCATCGCGTGGCGCTCAACCTGTGCTTCGACCGTTTGCGCGGACGCCGCGAAGAGCCCGCCGACACGCTGCCCGACGAACCCGATCCCGCCGCCGCGCCCGATCAGCGCATCGAGGCCCGCACGCGCGACGAACGCGTGCGCGCGGCGCTGGCCGCGCTTCCCGTGCGGCAACGCGAAGCCCTCGTGCTCACTTATTATCAGGAGCTTTCGAACCTGGAAGCGGCCGACCTGATGGGCATTTCGGCCGACGCGCTCGAAAGCCTGCTGGCGCGCGCCCGGCGCACGTTGCGCACACAACTGGCCGGTGAAAGCGCCGGCAAGGACTCCGCATGACACCCGAACGATTCCACACCCTCGTCGAAGCCTGGGGCGCCGACCCGCGGCGCTGGCCCGAGCAGGAACGCGCCGATGCGCTCGCCTGGGCGCGCGCGCATCGCGCCGAAGCCGAAACCACGCTTAAGGCCGCGCTCGAGCTGGATGCCTGGCTCGCGCGCGACCGGGTCGCACCGCCTTCGCACGCGCTCATCGAGCAGATCATGGCGAGTGCGCCCGTGCCGGTGCCGGTACGCGCCCAAACGCCGTCGAATCGCCGCCGCTTCTGGTGGTCCGGCGCGGCCTTCGCGGGCGCGGGGCTCGCGGGCGCGCTGGCCGGCGCGCTCGCCATGTCGCTCATGCTGCTCGGCAGTCCGGCGCCCGCCGTCTACGGGACGTTCGACGCGCACGAAGCATCGCAAGACCCGACGCATGAATACGCCCACGAAAGCAGCTATCTGGGCACGAGCTTCGGCGGTTCGAGCGCCGACTGGAGCGACGAATGAACGGCCGCTCCTGGAAAGCGCTGATGGTGGGCTCGGTGCTGCTCAACGTCTTTTTGCTCGGCGCGATCGCGGGCGGCGCGTGGCGCTGGTTCGCCGCGCGCGGCGCGACCGAAACGCAAGTGTTGTCGCAAGCCCAGACGCCGCCCGCGCCGCGCGTCGCGCTGCGTTTCGCCACCAGCGGCCTGACGCCCGAGCGTCAGCAGCAGTTCCTCGATGCGCTCAGGGCCGCGCGACGCGAAGGCCGTGACGACGCGCGCGCGGCCCGCGAAGACCGCCGCGAGGTGCTCGACCTGCTCGCCGCGCCGCAACTCGACCGTGCCGCGCTCGACGCCGCGCTCGCGCACACGCGCGAAGCCGACAGCGCGTTGCGCGCGAAGGTGGAAAGCGGCGTCGCCGACTATGCGGCCACGCTCACGCCCGACGAGCGCCTCAAGTTCGCCGATGGCCTGAAGCGCAGCGGCCAATGGCGTCTGCCTGCGTCACGCAAGGCGGCGCGCGCCGCGAGCACGGCCAGCGAAGCCGGCGCGGCGAACTGAACCGGCACCGCGCGCGAACGGAAAGCGCCCAAAAAATCGGCGTCCCTGCGACGGATTCTCGACTTCACGGCGTTTAAGTGAAGTACATCACGCCACGAGAAGCCACGAGGACCGCGCATGGACAGCCTGCACACCGCCCCCGCCGCCGCGATCGCCATGAATCGCTTCGGCCTCGGCGCGCGCCCCGACGAGGCGCCGCCCGCCAATCCGCAACATTGGCTGCTCGATCAGTTCGCCCGTTACGAGCCGCTGCCCGACGCCTGGCGCGGCCAGCCCGGCGCCATCGCGCTCACGACGCGCTTCGGCGAAGAGCGTCTGCAGGGGATGAGCGGCGGCGCGCTCCGCGGCCCCGGCAACGACACACCGGCAAGCGCCACGAACAACACCGCCGGCAACGCCTCGCCCGCCGCGACGAATCCGGCCGCGACCCGGCCGGCCACGACTCAGTCGGCAAGCCAGGCCACAGCCCAGGCCGCGCGCCAGGCAGTGAACCAGGCCGTGAACCAGGCCGTGAACCGCGCGATCCGGCGCGAAAGCGTCGAGGTCTACCGCGGCGCCGTGAACGCGCGCCTCACGAGCGCGCTGCAAACGGACACGCCTTTCGTCGAGCGCCTCGTGCATTTCTGGTCGAATCACTTCGCGGTCTCGGTCGACAAACCGGCGCTCGCGGGACTCGCGGGATCGTTCGAGATGGAGGCGATCCGCCCGCACGTGCTCGGCAAATTCGCCGACTTGCTGGTGGCCGTCGAGCAACATGCCGCGATGCAGATCTTTCTCGACCAGATCCGCTCCATGGGCCCGGACAGCCGCGCCGCGCTGCGCGCCGACGCGCGCGATCCCGTACACAGGCGCGGCCTCAACGAGAATCTCGCGCGCGAAATCATGGAGCTGCACACGCTGGGCGTGCGCACCGGCTACACGCAGGCGGACGTCACCGAATTCGCGCGTGCGCTCACGGGCTGGAGCGTGGCGGGCGTGCGCGGACCGCAGCCGGGCAATGCGGCACCCGGCGCGTTCGTGTTTCGCCCCGCGCTACACGAACCCGGCACGCGCACGGTGATGGGCCGTCAATATGGTCAGGATGGCGAACGACAGGCGCTCGCCGTCCTGCGCGACCTCGCGCAGGCGCCCGCCACAAGCCGCCACATTGCGTTTCAGCTCGCGCGTCATTTCGTGGCCGACAACCCGCCGCCCGCGCTCACCGCGCATCTCGCGCAGACGTTCGAACGAAGCGGCGGCGATCTGCCGGCCGTGTATCGCGCGCTCGTGGAATCGCCGCAAACGTGGGCCGGCGCCCATGCGAAGTTCAAGACGCCGTGGGATTGGACCGTTTCGTCGATGCGCGCGCTCGGCTGGCGCGATCGCGGCGACCTGAACGCCGCACCGTTGCTCACGCAACTAGGCCAGCCCGTCTGGCGCCCCGGTTCGCCCGCGGGTTACGACGACATCGCCGCGAGCTGGGCCGCGCCCGATGCGCTCGTGCGCCGCGTCGAGGTCGCGCAGCGCCTCGCCGCGCTCGTCGGCGACCGGCTCGATCCGCGCACGCTCGGCCAGAGCGTGCTGCCCGGCACCCTCGGCGCACCCACGGCCACTGCCGTCGCGCACGCCGAAAGCGCCCAGACCGCCGTCGCCCTGCTGCTCGTCTCGCCCGACTTCCTGAGGAGATAACGCATGCTCTCCCGCCGCCGCTTTCTGCGCGTCGCCGCCGCCGGTGCGGGCGCGATGCTCGTCGCACCGCAACTCGTCTTCGCGCACGCCGCCACCGACCGGCGCTTCGTTTTCGTGATCCAGCGCGGCGCCGCCGACGGCCTGAACATCGTCGTGCCATACGCCGATCCCGCGTATGCGGGGCTGCGCGGCGAACTCGCCATCGACACCGCAAACGCCGCCAGGCTCGACGGCACGTTCGCGCTGCATCCTTCGCTCGCGCATACCGCGCAGATGTATCGCTCGGGCGAGGCGCTCTTCGTGCATGCGATCGCTTCGCCGTATCGCGACCGCTCGCACTTCGACGGTCAGAACGTGCTGGAAACGGGCGGCCGCGCGCCGTACCAGGTGAAGGACGGCTGGCTCAACCGGCTCGTCGCGCAAGTGGGGCCGATGCACGGCGACGGCGACGGCGCCATCGCGCTCGCGCCCACGGTGCCGCTCGCATTGCGCGGCCCGGCGCGCGCGACGTCGTATGCGCCGTCCGCGCTGCCCGCCGCTTCGGACGATTTGCTCACGCGCGTATCGGCGCTCTACGAGAGCGATGCGCAACTGCACGGACTCTGGACATCGGCGATGAACGCGCGTGGACTCGCCGGCGACGCGAGCGCGAAGCAGGACCCCGCAAGCCTCGGCAAGCTCGCTGCGGATTTTCTCGCGCGTCCCGATGGCCCGCGCATCGCGATGATCGAAACGGGCGGCTGGGACACGCACAGCGCGCAGAACGCGCGCCTCGCGAATCAACTGAAGGCGCTCGACACGATGCTCGCCGCGCTGCGCGACGGGCTCGGGCCGGTGTGGAAGCAGACCACCGTGCTCGTCGCGACCGAGTTCGGGCGCACGGCCGCCGCCAACGGTACGGGCGGCACCGACCACGGCCAGGGGTCGGTAGCGATGCTCGCGGGCGGCGCGGTCGCGGGCGCACGCGTGATCGCCGACTGGCCTGGCCTGCGCAGCGCCGATCTCTACGAGGGACGCGACCTCAAGCCGACCGCTTCGCTCGATGCGCTCATCGCGGGCGCCGCCGCGGAAAGCCTCGGCCTCGATCCGCAACGCACGGCCGCCGCGCTGTTTGCTGGTGCAGGCACGACAAGACCCATCACGGGCCTGATACGCACATGACCGCGGGTCCGGCGCGAAGAGACCTGAACGGCCGGTCACAACGCCGTCGAACCAACCATAAATCCGCACATCAAGGAGGACCTGAATCGTGAAGACGAAGCCGATGCTTCTCACCGCCCTGCTCGCGGGCGCCACCCTGCTTTCTGCCTGCGTGGTGGAACCCGCGCGGCCGCCCGCACCTGCGCCGCGCGTCGAAGTCATGCCGCCCGCGCCGTCGCCAGGCTATCGCTGGGTGAAGGGACACTACCGCTGGGAAGGCAATCACTGGGCGTGGGTGCCTGGGCACTGGGTCGGGGCTTACTGATTTCCGTGGCGCCGGAAATTGCCAGCAGTTCGAATTAGTTCGATCGGTACTGCGGCGCGCTGGCGAACATGGCCCGTATCGCCTGCGTGACACCGCGCTTCAGTGCGGGATCGCTGGCGAGATGTCCGCCGGGTACGCGCGTGATGTGCGCGCCAGGCGTTGCTTTCGCAAGACGATCGACGTTGCGGACCGGGCATACGGGATCGCGCAGGCCGTGCACGGCATGGATCGGTACGCCTGCGTGCTGTGCGTTGCGTGCGAAAGCGAGCAAGCGCCGCTCGCCGAGCCAGCAGTCGCGCAACAGGTAATGCGTCTGGACCCGGTACTTGGCGATGAGCGTGCGCATGGCCTTCGGCGCGTTTGCGCGGCGTGGACGAGAGGCCGTAGCACGGCCGGGCCGCGACGAGGCGAGTATCGCCTCTTCGTACGCGCGCCATGCGAGCGCGACCTCACGTTGGCGCGCGTATGCCGCGCCAGGCTGTAATCGCTTCCCACAGCATGCGAGCAAGGCGCTCGCGCGGGTGCATCCCGCCGCGGCGTACAGGCGCCGCCAGGCGCGTGGCGCTTTGTGGCGCGATGTCACGAACAGGTGCCGTACTTCATGTCGCGAGGTCAGAAAGAGGCCGCGCAGCACGACGCCCAGCACACTTGCGGGATGCTGACCTGCATACGCGAGCGCAAGCGCGGCGCCCCAGGAACCGCCGACGACACCCCAGCGCGCGATGCCGAGCGCGCGGCGAATCGCCTCGAGATCCGCAACGAGGCGGTCCGTGCGGTTGCCGCGCAACCCGCCGCGTGGACGCGACTCGCCCGCGCCACGTTGATCGACGAGTACGACACGCGTTTTCGTCAGGTCAAACAAGGCCAGCATGCCGGGCTGACTTGCGCTGCCCGGGCCGCCATGCAGCACGACGACTGTCTGCGCCGTGCTCTCGCCCGCAACCGTGAACGCGATTGAATGTCCATCCCTACTCAGGCGCAGGTGGCGCAGCGGGCCGCACGAAGTTGGCCAGCCGGAAGTTTGTCTGCTCATGAATGGGCCGCTCGTCACGAGCGCGTAGTGGAGAAGAGGGGTGCAACCAAGCAAGAATCGCACACGATGTACGAATTGGTACAACCTGGGGTGAGTCCGCAAATCGTATCCTGGCTCATTTGCGGTAAGACACGGTCAGGCCTGCGAGCGCGTGACGTCAGCCCGCATGGCGCCGGTAGGACATGTTGCCCGTTGCGCACGCATTTGGTACACCCCGCCTGAGCCGAACCAATGAATAGATGGCGCAGAGCTTGGAGCTTGCTTTATCTCCACCGTCTTCGCCACGCTTTTTCCCGGGCGCGTTGTCACACCGGTGTTGCATCCTGCGGCACCAGTGTTCCAAAAATCAACACCGCGCATTTCCCGAACGCGTCGGGCAGCGACACGTTCGGCCCGCTTGCGTCTGCAAAACCAGAGTGTCCTTGCCGGCCATCGCGCGAAGTCCCGCTCGCGCGTCTTGCGCGCTTCGTGTATCGGCATCGGCATGCCTCTTGCTTCAAAGGAAACGGCCGCGCATCCAGTGTGGTTCTTCCATCCAATAGCAATTCATTTGCACACAAGGAGACATGCCATGCAATGGCCCCCGCCGTCGTACACCGACCTGCGTTTCGGCTTTGAAATCACGATGTATGTCGCCAATCGCTAAGCGGGCCGGGACCCGCCGCCCACAGCGCCCGAACGGCGTTGCGGGCGGCGACCGGAAGCAACGACCATGAAAATCAAAATACTGGGTTCGGGCGCGGGCGGCGGCCTGCCGCAATGGAACTGCAACTGCGCGAACTGTCGCCGCGCGCGCCACGGCCGCGGCGATGTGCTGCCACGCACGCAATCGTCGATTGCGGTCAGCGATAACGGTGTCGACTGGATTCTCGTCAACGCGTCTCCCGACGTGCTCACACAGTTGCGCGCGCATCCTGACATGCAGCCCGCGCGGACACTACGCGACAGCGGAATCGCGGCGGTCGTGCTGAGCGACGCGCAGATCGATCACGTGACCGGGTTGCTGATGCTGCGCGAGCGCACCGCACCACTGCCGCTCTACGCGTGTGCGCCCGTGCTGGAAGATCTCTCGACGGGGTTGCCGCTTGTGCCGCTGCTCGGCCATTACTGCGGCGTGCGAACGCATGAGATACAGCCTGGCGAGCACTTTACGATTCCCGCATGCAAAGGCTTGCGCTTTACGCCCATTGCCGTCGACGGCAAGGCGCCCCCCTATTCGCCATTTCGCCAGAGCAGCATCGACGGCACGAACATCGCCCTTCTGATCGAGGATCTGATCAACGGTACTCGGGCCTTCTACGCACCGGGCCTGGCGGAGATGCAGGACGAGATCCATGCCATGATGCGCGGTTCCGATCTCGTGCTCGTTGACGGCACGTTCTGGACTGCCACGGAGATGATCGATCTGGGTATCTCGACCAAGCACGCGGACGAAATGGGACATCTGGCGCAATGCGCCGAGGGTGATCGCCGCGGCATGATCGACTGGCTCGAAGCATTGCCGCGCGGCACGCGCAAGGTTCTCACGCACATTAACAACACCAATCCGATTCTCGACCCGCATTCCGACGAGCACGCGCAACTGCGCGCTCGCGGCATCGATGTGGCGTACGACGGCATGGTTCTCGAGGTATGAAGATGAACGCACAGCTCCCCACACAGGTATTGCACGACGCGCCGTGGACACCAGAGCAATTCGAGGCGCGGCTGCGCGCGCTGGAGTCGCACTATCACATCCATCACCCGTTCAATCAGCGGCTCAATAGCGGCCAGTGTTCGCGCGAGCAGATCCGCGGCTGGGTGGCGAACCGTTTCTACTATCAAATCAACATTCCGCTCAAGGATGCAGCGATCCTGTCGAACTGCCCGGACCGCGCCACACGCCGGCGCTGGATTCAGCGACTCGTGGACCACGACGGCCAGGCCGATGGTGGGGGCGCGGGCGGGATCGAGGCGTGGGTGCGCCTCGGCGAAGCGGTGGGCATCGATTCCGCGACGATCTGGTCGCAGTCGCTCGTACTGCCCTCGGTCCGCTTCGCTGTGGATGCCTACGTGAATTTCGCGCGCCGCGCGCCGTGGCAGGAAGCGGTGTGCTCGTCTCTCACGGAAATGTTCGCGCCGCAGATCCATCTCGATCGTCTCGCTGGCTGGCCATCGCACTATCCGTGGATCGAACCGGACGGGCTGCACTATTTCCGCAGCCGCGTGCCGCTCGCCCAGCGCGATGTCGAACACGGTCTCGAAGTCACGCTGAACCACTTCCGCACGCCCGAGGCGCAGCAGCGCGCGCTCGATATTCTCCAGTTCAAGCTCGATATTCTCTGGTCGATCCTCGATGGAGTTGAAAAGGCCTGGCCCCTGTGAACACGCGTGGCGCAGACAGCGGCATGCTGCTGCGCCCCCGCCTGCGGCGGCGTCTTCGGGGTAGCGGCAAGGGCTGCGGTGCAGATCCGGGCGCGAGTGAAAACCGGTGGATTCACCCTTGCATCATCGTGCTGAAAGGACTGCCTTCCAGACAGCGGGCGTAATGGTGTCTTTGCGGTTCAACCGTGCGAGGTTGAACCGGCCTTTGCGGATGCGATGCCTCAATTTTTCCGGCCGGTTTTCATTCTCCGCGAAGCACGGCAAGGCAGCGCCCGCCAAGCTGCGTGAAGGCCGTATGGACCTGCACGCCGCTGGCCCCGGCCTCCAGCGCGGCGCGCACATCGGCTGCCGTGCGCACGCCGCCCACGGCGAGCACCGCAGCCTTGCCGCGCAACCGGCCGGCAAGCAAGCCCAACTGCCCGAGTCGCCCGGCGTCCTCGGGCAGAACACCAATTGCCGCATCGAAGCCGGCATCGGCGGCGCCTTCGGCCACCGCGAGCGCAAACGGATCGTCACCTGCAAGCGGCACCTTCAGCGCAATTGCAACGTGGCGGCCGCTTTCGCGTGTGCGTCGATCACGCTCGGCGGCCACGCTCGCAAAAGCGCGCAAGAGCAGTGCCGCGTAATCGGCATTCAACAAAGGCCGATAACGCCGCGCACTCAGATTGAAGCTCAGGTAGTCGGCAACGGCCCAGGCTTCGTGCAGCCCACGCGCCCATTCGCCTGGCAACGTGGATGCAGGCGCGTCGGCGCTCATGCCCAACCCGACGCCCACACGTGCTCTCGCGCGTTCGGCGGGCGCCAACGCGGCGAGGCGCGCGGCGAGCACACGAACACCGGGGTGCCCGTCCGGTCCGGCTTCAGGTGCCACGGTGCCGAACTCGACGCTGTCGAATCCCGCCCCGAGCAACTCGGCGGCCCGGCTGCCGTCCTTGTCGATACCGCCGGCCAACCCGAGGCGAGCAGGCCATCTGCCGTCGCTCATCGGTGTTGCTCCGCGAAATCGGCCATGAAGCCGACGAGCGCCTCGACGCCGGCCTCCGGCATCGCGTTGTAGAGGCTCGCACGCACGCCGCCGAGCTGACGATGGCCACGCAAATGCATAAACCCTGCAGCCTCGGCCTCATCGAGAAAACGTTCCGTGAGGCACGCCTGCCCCAGATGGAAGCGGGCGTTGGTCAGCGAGCGATGGCCGGGTTCCACGGGCGCGACATAAAAGCCGCCGCTTTCGTCGATTGCCCGATACAGCAACGACGCCTTGCGCGCGTTGGCGGCTGCCATCGCCGTCAAGCCGCCGCATGCCTCGATCCACTCGAAGACGAGCGCAGCCAGGTGAACGGCCAGCATCGGCGGCGTGTTCGCACAGCTTTCTTCGGCCGCCTGGAGCCGATATTGAAACGGCAAGGGCGCCATCGACGCAGGGCGATGCAGCAAGTCTTCACGCACGATGACGATCGTGAGCCCGGACGGCCCGATGTTCTTTTGCGCGCTCGCGTAAATGAGTCCGAAGCGGGAGACATCCATCGGCGCGCTGAGCAGGCAGGAGCTCGCATCGGCCACGAGCGGAACCGGGCCCGTCTCGGGCCATGCCGGCCAGGCCACGCCATCGGCCGTTTCGTTGGCCGTGATGTGGCAATAGGCCGTGTCGGGCGGCAGCGTCCACTCGCCGAGCGGCGGCACAGCGAGCGGCGTATCGCCCGCGTGACGCGCAATGACGGTTGTTTCCGCAAAGCGGCTTGCTTCGGCAATCGCCCGGCGCGACCAGTAGCCCGAGTCCGCATAGGCGGCACGGCGCAATCCGGACGACGGATCGAGCAGATTCATCGGCACTGCGGAAAATTGATGCGTCGCACCGCCCGAGAGAAACAGCACGCGATAGTGATCGGGCACGCCGAGCAGCCGGGCAAGCCGCTCGCGCGCGGCTGCCAGGATTTCGCGGAACGCAGTGCCCGCGAACGGGCGCTCGATTGCCGCCATGCCGTCGGCCGCGCGCCGAAGCAGGCCGTCACCGGCTCGCGCGAGTACGGCATCGGGCAGGCGCGAAGGGCCGGCGCCGAAGTTCCATGGCGTACCGCTTCGGGTGGCCGGGCGCGACTGGGCGAGCGTGTCGGCGTTCATCGCAGCACAAGGCCGCCGTGCACGCCGATCGCCATAAACAGCAGCAACGGAATCGACAGCATCGTATTGGTGCGCGACGACAAGTGCGTGATGCGCGCACAGCGAACGCGCTCTTCGACCGACGCGGGCTTGAACCCGAGCACCTTTTGCTGATGCGGCCAGAGCACGAACCATACGTTGCACATCATCAGCGTGCCGATGTAAGCGCCGATGCCGATCGGCACGAATGCGCCGTGCAGCGTAAGCGCGCCGACGAGCGCGCCGTAGCGCCAGAGCATCAGCATGCCCGCCGACCACGCGACGACCGAAGCCCAGCGGAACACGCCGTGCTCCCGGTTCAGCAACGCCTGAAAACGCGGGCTTTGATCGTTGACGAGATCGGCGCTCGTCAGCGGACGCCAGTTCGGACGCTGGATCACGTTGGCGTAGTTGTGGCCAACCCAGATGATGCCGGCAAGAAAATGCGTCCAGCGCAACAAGAGATCGACGGTGACGAAACTGGTCATGACGCGCCTCACACCATCAGAAGCTGCGCGAGCGCGACGAGCGCCACCGTCAGCAGCAGGCCGAGCACAACCGTGCCTCTCGCCGAGTCATAGGGATGGGCCATTCAGTCCTCCATGAAGGCGGTCGAGACGCCGTTGTCCCAGCGTTTGATGAGCGGCTTGCGAAAGCGCACCGGCGACCCGGCCTGGCTTACCGCCTGCGTCACCAGGTGATGATGCGGCGAGCGGCTGCATGCCGGGTCGGTATTGGCCGCATCGCCGGTGAGGAGGAACGCCTGGCAGCGGCAACCGCCGAAGTCCTTCTCTTTCTCGGGGCATGAGCGGCACGGCTCGGGCATCCAGTCGAGACCGCGATACTTGCGGAACAGCGGTGATTCGTGCCACAGCCACGACAGCGGTTTATCGCGGACCGACTCGAATTCGAGGCCCGGAATCACACGCGCTTCCTGGCAAGGCATGGCCACGCCGTCGGGTGCGATCGTCAGATGGATCGCGCCCCAGCCGTTCATGCACGCTTTCGGCCGGCTCTCGTAATAGTCGGGAACGACGAAGTAGATCGTCATGTCCTCGCCCTGCTTGCGACGCCAGCGCTCGACCACCGCTTCGGCTTCGCGCACCTGATCGCGCGTGGGCATCAGTTCATCGCGGTTGAGCAACGCCCAGTTGTAGTACTGAATATTGGCGAACTCGATGTACTCGATGCCAATGCCGGCGGCAAACTCGCAGACCGCTTCGATCTGGCCGATGTTCTGGCGGCACACCGGCATGTTGAGCACCATCGGCAAACCGTGGGACTTGATGAGACGCGCGGCCTCGAGCTTGCGCGCGTGCGCCTTCGCACCGACGAGTTCGTCCGTCAGTTCGGGATGCATCGATTGCAGCGACAACTGCACCTGCTTGAGCCCGGCCTGCTTCAACGCGGCCATCCGCTGTTCGGTCAGGCCAATGCCGGAAGTGATCAGGTTCGTGTAGTAGCCGATCTCGTCGGCATACGCGACGAGTTCTTCGAGATCGTCGCGCTCGAGCGGCTCGCCGCCCGAGAACCCAAGCTGCAATGCACCGAGCGCGCGCCCATCGCGCAGAACGTCTTTCCACTCCTGCGTGGACAACTCGCGCTTTTCGTAGTCTTTGAAGTTGAGCGGGTTGTTGCACCACGTGCATTTCAACGGGCAGCGATAGGTGAGTTCGAGCGTCAGCCACAGTGGCTTGCCCTGGCCGTCGAGGCTGACTCCTTGAGATTCCTTCGGCATCGCCGTCTCCTTTCTGCTCTATTGGCGGTGCTGAATGCCCGCCGTTTTGTCATATTCTTGACCGCCGTTCCAGGAGGCGGCAACGCAATCCGATGGAACGTGCGCTCAGCCTTTCCAGTAAACCGGCCTCGTGAATTTCATGAGAGCACGCTGTTCGGGCCGCCCTTCACACTTCGAGCAGGCCGGCGCGCATGGCGATGACGGCAAGCTCGGCGGCGTTGCCCGCGTTGAGCTTTTGCTTGATGTGATAAAGATGCGTGCCGACCGTACTGCCGCTCAAATGGAAGTCTCTTGCCACTTCGTTGACGCTGCGCCCGCGCGCCAATTGCAGGAAGACCGCGAATTCCTTGTCCGTCAACGCCTGCGCCGGATCCGCAGAACCCGAGATCTGGGCGAGCGCCACTTGCTGCGCAAGCTCGGGGTCGAGATAACGCTGGCCTTGCGCAACCTGATGCACGGCCTGAATCAACGCTTGCGGCAGACAGCGCTTGCTGAGGTAACCCGTGGCGCCGGCCTTCAACGCGCGGATCGGGATCATCGCGTCCTGGTGGGCCGACAGCATCAGCACGCGGGCCTCGGCATGGCGCGCGCGCAGCCGTTCGAGCGCGGCCAGTCCGCCGATGCCCGGCATCGACACGTCCATGACAAGGATGTCAGGCGCGCACTCCGCGTAGAAGCGCAAGGCCTCTTCACCGCTCTCGGCTTCGGCCACGACCGTCGCACCGGCGCCTTCGAGCAATAAGCGAAAGCCGGTGCGGACCATCGCGTGGTCATCCGCAAGCAAGATTCGATAGCCGGCAAGTGGTGTGCTCATGCTCGCAGGTCCTCCAAAGGCGTAACGGCAGCGGCGGCAGCGGCAACTGCGGTAACTGCGGCAGGTGTGGCGAAGGCGGGCAGCCGCACGGCAAGGCGGGCGCCGCGGCCCGCGATGGCCTCGAACGCGAACTCGCCGCCAAGCGCGCGCACACGCTCGCGCATGCCGGCCATCCCCAGTCCGCAACCGGCGGCCGGCGAGCGCCCGGGGTAGCCGACGCCATTGTCGGCAAGAATGAGCTCCAGCCAGCCGCCATCCGGCGAGCGCCGCAAGGCGAGGTCCACGCGCGTCGCGCGGGCATGGCGGACGACGTTCGTCAACCCTTCCTGGACGACGCGCAGGAAGGTGTGCATCGAAGCCGTGCCGGACGGTTCGGGTCCGATGGCGAAGGTCGCGCTGAGAACGATGTCGGGATAGTTCTGCCGCCAGATGTCGACGTGGCGGCGCAGTGGTTCGTCGGTGCAGAGCGGATCGTTGTCGGGGTTTTCGCGCAGGCGATGGAGAATCGAGCGCACGCCGTCCTGCATCTGGCCCGTCACCACGATGATGCTTTCGGCCGGCCGGCACAGCGCGGGTATCGTTTCGCCATGCTGGGCGACAACACCGGCAAGCGCGCGCACAGCGGTGATGCCTTGCGCCAGTTCATCGTGCAGCTCGCGCGCGATATGCCGCCGCTCGGCTTCGAGACTCGCCTGCACGCGGACACTCAATTCGCGCTCGGCTTCGAGCTGGATGTTGTCGTCGACTGCTTGCGCAAGCCGGTCGGCCATGCCGTTGAACGCTCTGGCGAGGCGGCCCAGCTCGGGGATCGGAAACACGGGCAGGCGCGTGTCGAAGTGGCCTTGGCCCGTGCGGTCGAGCGCCGTCATCACGTGGCCAAGCGGGCACAGCGCACGCTTGAGCGCAAAGCGCGCGGCCAGAAACAGCGCCGCGAGCAGAAGCGCGGCCCAGCCGGTCATGGCGCACAGGTTGTCCCAGGCATCGAGCGTGGAGCGCGACGCATCCGGGTAAAGGACAAGCGTAAGGTCCGCCGCTTGCGCGCGCCACGGCGCAAACCGGGGCTCGACGAGCGCGGTGAACCAGGCAGGCGCCCAACGACCGGCCTTGTACGTCGGCGGCGGCGACAGATAGCGTCGCTGTCCGTGCGCGTCGATGACTTCGAGCGCGTTGGCGCGAATCCGGCCGACCGCAACGATGTGCGCGAGCAGCCGCGCGCGGTTCGAATCCGTCGGATACGCCTGCAACTCACGCGCGGAGACCTCGAGCCATTGCTCGGCGACGCGCGTGGCGGCCGTGATTTCCTCGTGGATCGAGTCGCGCGTTTGCTGCACCCAGATCGCGCCCAGCGCCGCGACGAGCACTGCGGCAAGCGCCGTCAGCACGAGTCCGATGCGCGTGGACAGGCTCAACTTCACCCGTTGTGATTGTGTTGTCATCTCCTCATGCCCTCTTTCGTGGAAGGCGAGCGCCTGCTGCCTCCGGCCGAGAAGACGCAAGTTCAATACCACCTTAACGAGGTGCATGGCTGTGCGCCGCGCGAGGAAAGGAAATCGTTGGCCTGTGGGGGAGCGATCAATGGAGGCGGATATCCGCGTTGAGGCGGACGCGCGGCCGATCGCGACAAATGCGCCTGCGTCAATGCGCCGTTACGGGACACATCGCGGTGCGCACTGTTCCAAAACGGGACGATGCTCGACGAGTCCAGATTTTCATGAGGTGCTTTTCGTGAAACATCGCTAGCTCTCGCGTGAACGTCGTGCCGATAATCAATCACGCGATGACAGGATGCCATCGCATAACTCGATGAATGGAGACTCGACATGACCTGGGAAAATCCGGCTTTTTGTGACATCCGCCTCGGCTTCGAGGTTACCGCTTACGTCTACGTCCGGTAAGCCGACGCCGGGCGGCCGTACAGCAGTAGCAGTACGGACCACCGCCCGGCGCCAGCGCCGCATCCAGCCATGACCACCGAATTCGCCGTCTCCCTCGAGGCCTGCCCGCGCCTCGCACCGCATTTCGTTTTCCGCTGGGAAGCCAGTCAGGATGCCTACGTCATCCTTTATCCGGAAGGGCTTATCAAGCTCAATATGAGCGCGGGTGAGATCTTGAAGCGTTGCGACGGACAGCGCAGCGTTTCGGACATTGTCGCGGAGCTTCAGGCAGCGTATTCCGGCGCCGATGAAGAGCAGATCGCCGATGGGGCGCGGTCGTTTATCGATACTGCGCGCGGAAGGGGCTGGTTGAGGTGTTGAGGCGGAGTCCTTGAGGGCGAAGCCACCTGTCACCTGGCTGTTGAACACCGTTTTCAACCCCGCTCTGCGTATCCAGACCAGGAAGGCGGCGCCGCGCATCGGAGCCGCACCAGGCCAGCGTGAACCGCCAACGGCGATCGACGGACATCCACGCCGGCCGACCGAACAAGCCCGAGGCCGCTTTGCACGGCCTCGCTGCGAGACCGAACATACATTCTCCCGATACGCGCGTCGCGCAGCTTCTCACGAGCGTCCTCTCTCAGCTTCCGCGCCTTCAGCAAGGCAACTTCAGGGCACACACCAGGTGTCGGCAGTTTTTCTTTCCCGGTAAATCGATACTTGAGCCGCCAGTAGCGCTGCCCCGCCGGGGTGATCAACAGAAATAATCCAGCGCCATCGAACAGATGCAGTGGCCTGGAGCCAGGCCTGGCTTGCTTTGGCTGGACGTTTGTCAGTGGCATTGGGGGTATCTCCGGGCTAATTCTGCTGGGAGTTCTCACGTACCCCCGGAAAGTACCCCCACTCGTGTCGAGTGACGACGGATGGAATCGAATTACGGCGGACAACAAAAAACCCGCAACGCCTTACGCGATGCGGGTTTTCGGACTTCTGTGCCGTTAAGCATAACTTGTCCGCGGAATAAAGCATAAGTTGTCGTGACAGCACCTATGGTCCCATACCTCGCGCTTTCCTACTGATGTCGTCGGTGGAGTGACACGTTTCACTTAGCCTTTGCTGCCCTATCTCCCTTACACTAAAGTAGAAAAATGGAGCGGCACGATGAAGCAGCAACCGTCACATCGAAGAGCCAGGTAGCGATTCCAGTGGAAATGTGTAACCGCCTTGGCCTCAAGCCCGGCGACAGGATCGAATTCAGCTTTAACGACGCAACGGGTCGATACGAGGTGTATCCGATCACGCGCTCACTCTCGTTGCTCAAGGGCATAGTTAAGAAGAGCACCCAAATGGTGTCGATCGATGACATGAATCGAACCATCGCCGAGCAAGGATTCTCCACACAACGATAGACAAGTTGTGCCGTTAAGCAAATTTTGTTGACCTGTCCTGGAATAAGTTGACAGTAGTTTTCAAGGAAACGCCCGATGCACCGCATCGGGCGCTTTGCATTTGAGGGCGGTATGTGGCCGCTCGTAGTTGTAGATGCGCACTGATTGTTCGACCAACTTTGCCGCCTGTTTGAGGTCGGCGGGACTTAGCAGCACTGCCATCTTCCTTGACTCAACTGCAGCCGCCTTCACTAACGTGGCGCTCCACACGAGCCACAGGTTTCGCCGGCAAACGTCTCTAGCGCCGTACGGTCGCGGTTCCGGATGCCGGCGATGCTACCGACGCCGATACAGCGGCAACCGCCGACGCGACAGGAGCGGTGGTCGCAAAGCCATCGATCGTTCGCACCACAGCATCCTTCAGCGAAACCTGAGTCGTAGCGCCCTTGTAGTACAGAGCGACTCGGTCTGCTGACTGCGCAATGACATATCCTTGCCCCAATTGCACCCCATTCTTTTCGACGCGGTAGCATTTTGCAGTCGACTTACCGCAGTCTCGATTGAGGTCATGCTTGTCGTTATTTGCAACGACCTCACCCGCTGCCTCACCGACCGCCGATGGAATTGAGATCACTGGAGGGATACCAATAGCAGCGAGAAACACCCCTAAAATCAAAAGAATTACAATAACCACCGTATTTATGAATCGCCTAAAATATGGATATTTTTTGACGAAATTCTGCACGCGCCCATCAGTTACAGCACGAAGTGGATTTAAAATAGACAAAACTTTTAATCCAGAATACACCAGTGCGAGATAGACAACAATAAAGACGAAAAATTCAGCTAACACCAGCCCTTTATCATGCATCCACTTTTCTAGCGCGATGGTCGCGTTAAGTGCACCCCAAACCGCAAGCACAAAATGGGTAGGATGGTCCGCAGGGAAGCCGCCCGGATCGACAGAAAACGCCTTAAGATAGGCATTGTAATACGCATCACCGAGTGAGTAAGCAACACCAGCGAGAAATAAACCAACAATGGAGACAATGACTGCCCAAGGCCAATCCAATGCAGTTTTTCTCACGAGTTCTTCTTCGATTTTCTCGTTCTTCATATTCCTTCAAACCGAGTAATTATAACGCAATACCTTCACGGCGAAATAAATAAAATTACACCCATTTAGATATCGAGAAACAGCAAGCACACTTACGGGCCGTCTTCGTACTCCTCTCTGACGAATGAAAGCGGAAGTTACGTGCAGATTGCAGGAGGCGGTGTCACTTGCATGGTCGAACATTTTGATGCCGGCACGAGGACGCGTTCAAGAGCCTTCCACGACAAGCCCAATCCGGTTTTCCCGGACGGAACCATATTGGCGTTTCGGGCGGGAAACATTCCGATGCGTTCCGATGAATGGTTCATGTCGACGCAGGTCATCGAGATTTTTGCGGCCTTTTTGAAGGGCGTTTCGTTTCCGACGTTTGTTCGGTGGAGACCCGCGCCGGGCTTCTGAGATACTACGCTCCTGCTGGGAGCGAGCAGCCCTTCTCGAAGGGCGGATATTTTAAAATGTACCCGACATTAACCGAAGAACAACACGCCGTATGTGATCGATTCAACACCCAGTTCACCGAATGCGACATGCATCTGAAAGTGAGTGTGTCATTGAACGTGAAAAGCGGAGTTCGTCCGCTGAACGGCTTGCGAATCGATTCGGACCCGGGGACCACTGGCTGGTTCATCTGGGGAGGTGAGACATTTTCCGAAGACCCAGATTTCTTCGTACCGCTGCACGGAGCGCATCTCAAGCAATGGGCCCCGCTTGTCCTGCCATACCTTGCACTTCCAGCCGGATGGCGATTCCTTATCGCCGAAGGTTACGAGGACGTTTGGCAAGACGCCGGTCTGCTCGCCCGTTAGAGATTGGTGGAGTCTGTGTTAAGTCGAGCGGGTGATTGTTGACGATCAAGGCCCTCGCTGTGAGCTTCCCCTTATGGCCGAACATCACCGTCTGCCGATCAGCCAGATTGCAAGTTGGCTACGCAGTCATGGATTGCCTGCGTGAACTGTGGATTGGATAAATCGATACCGACGCGCGCGAGCGAAAGCAACAATTGCTCGACGCCTTCGACGACCCCAACGATGCGCCCGTTTTCAACGGGGTCGCTATAACTAGGAAGCGATTCCGGCAAGTGGGATTCGATACTTGCGATACCGCCCTCAACCCTGAGGTCGATTCCGAACGGCAGCAAAAACTCTCGATTTTTGTCCATATCTCCGCTCTCGACGTCCTCCACAGCCGCATTGTCAACGGACTGGCCGCCGAGGTCGAGCGACTGCTTCTGGCCGAAATGCGCCTCACGCCGCTTTGACTTGGACCGATAGACAGCGAACTATGTGAAAGGCATAAAACGACCCATACGCGACATCCAGTACGGTCCGAAGCGGACATCAGTGCCCTGTATATCACGTACAGGAAAGCACGGTAGACGGATCTCAATCAATGATTAGGCCACTTTGCGAAGTCAACAGCATATAAAACATTCCATTGACGGGTTTAATAATTGGAGGCAGACTCTTTACCCATGCAAGCCTTCACGTCCATCGCCCTCGCGATTCACCATCATTCGCATTCCCATTCAGGACTGCCGATGGGGACGTGCATGCGCTAAAAATTCGTAGCGACATGCGCTTCGAAGCCCCGTCGGCAACGATGGGGCTTTTTGCTTTTGAGCGTTCCATCGGTTGTCGGTTTACTGAGAGAGCAAAATCAGATGACTACTGTATCGAAAACTTTTGCGACACCCATTGACTTGTACAGGGCGATTTCACGCATCTGGGCGGGAGACACATCAAGTCCAACCGACGCTTGGTCACCATCGAATCCGGCGCAGAATCATTGCAGCATTACCTCGCTCGTCGTCCATGACTATTTCGGCGGTCAGATTCTCACTACACGGACATCCGGTGGTAAGCACTTCTACAATCTGATCGACGGAAAGAAGTGGGATTTAACGGTACGCCAGTTTGCTGAACCGATACCATATGACGACACTCTGTCTACTCGCGATGAGGCGTTGGCAGATACCTCTCAACAGAAATATGAACTCTTGACATCGAGACTGGAAGAAATGCGCCTCCGTCAGGTGTAATGTCGCAGTAGCATTGAGCCCTGCCAACTGCGATATTCGCCGTCGGCAGGGCTCAAGACTTCAGTAAGATGGTCGTTGGCGATCTCGGTGGCTATGTCGAATGTCTCTTCCTGGCCGACCTCTGTCCCAATGCCGACGACCACCGTCTTGCAACCCGCATGGCCGCGCCGAATATCAACTGAATGATGAACTGCACGACAGATCAGGTTGAGCAAGATTCAAAGCTTCGCCTGCATCGGGATGTCGGGGAAATATCCCCTCCTTGCTCGGCCAGAGCAGTTGCAGGCATGGAAATTCGTCACTCCCATAAAACCAACGATTCCATCCAAGATGATCTTGGTAGTGCTTCCTGGCTACGGGCAGCAGCAACGCATCCGAATTGGCATATATCGTCGATGTCAGCTCGCCAATGGGTGGCGGTGATCCGGTGGAGATCATCCGGTAGATTTGCCAAAGGACATCGTGAGCAATGTTTGATGGCATCGAGAATACTATGACCTCCGGGAACCCGTGTCCTACCCAGAACCCCGTTGTGAAAGAGAACTCGGGATAGTTGGATTCTGCAAAAATTTGCGTGCGAAACCATCCATGTTGCCGGATGCTTTGAACAAAGCTTTGTTCTTGTTCGTCAAGCACCGAATCGGGTGCGTCTAAGGCAGTTGCAATGTCTGGTCGCATAGGTTGGAACCCCGGCTTCGATCGGCAGATGGTCGACGATCTGCGCAGGTATGTCGACTGACCGCTCCTGGCCGTACGCCGACCGATAGTTCGCACTCGTCCAGTTGCCACAGGGCGCATCTATTCTATTGGCATAAGGTGTTACCCGGCGGCCGATCGTTCATACGGCGATCGATGCTTCCCATAGGCCGCAGGCAATTCTTAGGAGAATCGCTCAAATGGCCGTCGCGATAAACGTAGAATGGCCACTTCGCCTCGAACAGTAAGTGGCGCTGGCACGATGTCGAGACCAATTTTTCGCGTCGATTTCAGTGAAATGATCAACGACGATACATTCCTACGGACCTGCCCCCCTCAATATTGTCCTGCTTTCAGTGCCCGTTTCTCCAGCCGTATTCTGGGCGGTGAGCGGTCTCGCGCCCACCCGGCCGCGTACAGCCGGCACCGCGGCGGTGCTGCTGTGGAGCGCGCTCGCGACCGTCGCGTACTGTATCCATTGTCCTGAGATGAGCCCGGCGTTCTGGAGCATGCGGTACGTGATCGGTATGTTGCTGCCCGCCGCCATTGGCGCGAGGCCAGGGCCACGACTGCTGCCATGGTGAGTCAGTGCATGAGATAGCGTTGCGCCAACGCCTCGTAAAGCGGCGGCGCGAAGAGCTTCGAAACCTGACTCGACACCAGCGCAGTGGCCATCAGTGAGATCACCAGCGCGTGCCCGTTGATCATTTCGATGACGATAACGAACGCCGTAATCGGGCTTTGCGTCACGGCGGCGAGATAGCCGACCATGCCGAGCGCGATCAGCATCGGCAACTGCATTTGCCCGAACACCATGTGCAGCGCGTTGCCAATGCCGGCTCCGATCGCGAGCGACGGTGCGAAGAGGCCGCCAGGCGTGCCCGGCAGATACGAGCCGACCATCGACGCCATCTTTAGCAGCGGATAAGCCGCACCGAGCTGCGCCCGGCCTTCGAGCATGGCTCGCGCTTCGGTGTAGCCGCTGCCGAAAAGGTGCCCGCCGCTCGCGACGCCAATAACGGCGATAAACAGGCCACACGCCGCGCCGAACGCGACCGGCCGGTCTTTCCTCAGCGCGAACAGCCACGCCGGCATCCAGCGTGCAGTGTTGAGCAGCAGCCAGCAGAAAACGCCGCCCGCGATACCGGAAATCACGCCCACCAGCACGACCGCCACGACAAGCAGATCGGGCAGTTTGCCGCCAATGACGATCGTGCCGAAATAGACGTAATTGCCTTGCAGCCCTAGCGAAACGACGCCGGCAAAGATGATTGCCGTGATGATGACGCCGCTGGTCTTTGCCTCGAAGCTGCGCGTGAGTTCCTCGATCGCGAACACGACACCCGCGAGCGGCGCATTGAATGCCGCCGACAAACCCGCAGCGGCGCCCGCAAGCGCAAGCCGGTGCTCGAGCCCGACGCGATGCACACTAAGGAGGCGCGTCGGATAAAGGCGCCGAAGCGAGTACATGAGCGCGGCGCCGACATGGATGGTCGGCCCCTCGCGCCCGATCGTGAAGCCGCCGAGAATCGCGAGGAACGACAGCGCGATCTTGCCGACGAGAATACGCAGGGTCAGCAGACGCGGACCAAACTCGCGCGTGTCGTGCAGCGTGGCGATGACCTGCGGAATGCCGCTGCCTTCCGAACCCGGAAACCATCGCCGCGTCATCCAGACTCCGAGTGCCGCGACGGCGGGCGTCACGATGAGCGGCAGCCACGGATAGCGGGCCGCCACCTGCATGAATGTGTCGTAACCAACATCGATCAGCCTTGCATACAGGACCGCAACGAGCCCGGTGGCAATGGCGCCAAGCCAGAACATACCGAAATAGAGCCAGCGGCGCTGATGGCGCAGCAACCGGGATCGACTGAAAATGGAGGAAAAACGCACGGAATGCAGGCTGGAAATGTGTGTTGAGGCACATTGTGACATAACTGCACCTGCCGACGCTGAATGACGCCTATTCGGCCGCGTTGGCGAACACCCAGTCGAACGCGCCGTAGATCGCCTTGTGCTCCGCCGCGAGTTCAAGCAGCAGTGCCTCGCCCTTCGGCGTGAGATGCACCTGCACCTGGCGACGATCGGAAGAATCGGTCCTGCGCGTCACGAGCCCAGCCGATTCGCAGCGCGAGACGAGCGATGCCGTGCCGTTGGGTGCGGCCTGCAGCCTTTCCGCGAGTTCACCGACAGTCGCCCATTGCCGATCGGGAAAGCCGCGTACGTGCAACAGCAGCTGATACTGGAGCGTCGTGATCCCTGCCGCATTCGCGATCTCCTCGGACGCTCGCAGAAACTTGCGGAGGTCGTGACGGAAAGCTGACATCGCTTCGAGATCGCATTTGTCCACTGGCGCGCGCTTCGAAGGCTTGTGTGAACCCATATTTTGTCCTTTGTGAATTGCTGGTCTTTCCATTGCGGGCGCGTTGATAGACTGTAGGGCAATTGGGTGTCGGCTGCATTCCGCGGCGGGACAGGTCTCTGCGATGGTCGCGCCGCCACGCAGGATATCTCACGCCCATGCAACAGAATCCGACACCCCCGCAGCCGCTGCGCGCCGGGCGCATCGCCCGCAAGGCTTTCACAGCGCTCGAATACTATCTTCACGTCGAAGCAGCCAGCGGAATCGTGCTGCTGGTCGCCACCCTCGCTGCGCTCATCTGGGCCAACTCCCCGCTCGCGCACAGCTACCACGCGCTCTGGGAAACGCCTGTCACCTTCAGCGCCGGCCGTTACTCATTCGGTCGCCCGTTGCACTTCTGGATCAACGATGGGCTGATGACAGTTTTCTTCCTCGTGGCAGGCGTCGAGATTCGCCGCGAAATTCATGACGGCGCACTGAGCGATGTCCGGCAGGCCATGCTACCGCTGGCCGCCGCCATCGGCGGTGTCACGGTTCCAGCGCTCATCTACTTCGCGGTGAACCGTCGATCGGGCGATATCAGTGACTGGGCAGTCCCCACCGCAACCGACATCGCCTTCGCCGTCGGAGTGCTCGCGCTGCTCGGCCGCTCCATCCCGGGTAACGTGCGGGTCTTTCTGCTGACGCTTGCGATAGTCGACGACATCATTGCCGTACTCGTCATTGCGTTCTGCTACTCGTCCGGTCTGCATTACTCCGGTTTTGCGGTCGCTGCCGCGGGTATCGTCATCGTCATTGCGTTGCAGCGACTCGGCGTCGGATCAGCGCCAGCTTACGTCATTCCCGGCGCGGTAGTCTGGTTCGGATTGTTCGTGAGCGGCGCGCACCCGACGCTGGCCGGCGTGGTGCTCGGGTTGCTGATGCCAGTGGTACCGATCCAGCGCCGCGTGGGGCAGCGCGAGTACTTGCCACCAGCACTGCGAATCGAGTGGGCGCTACATCCGTGGGTTGCCTACGCCATCGTGCCGTTGTTTGCGCTCGCCAACGCGGGAGTGAGCTTCGCAAAACTGAATGTCGGAACCGGACCCGCGCCGTGGGTCCTGACCGGAATCGTGTTGGCGCTCGTGGCCGGCAAGCCGCTCGGTGTATTCGGCGTGAGCTGGCTACTGGTCCGGCTCGGTGCATGCCGACTGCCGTGCGGCGTTTCGTGGCGAGGCATCGGACTTGCGGCTTTACTGGCCGGCATTGGCTTCACGCTGTCGGTCTTTGTTGCGATGCTCGCATTTTCTGATGAAGCCATGGTCGACGTCGCCCGATTCGGCGTGTTGCTAGGCTCGGGGATTTCGGGCGGGCTCGGAATCGCCTGGGGTCTTCTACGCACGAAAGTGTGACGGCTCTCTGGATGAAGAGTGATCAGACATCGACACTGCGTGTTATCCGCCGCCACCAGTCGCCCCCGAACTGGCACGCAAGGACAGGCCGTAAACCGGTCAGGAGCGGTCCGACATATGGAATCTTCCGATATCAGGTAGATGTCGGCTGATAGCCGACTACTGCCCGACGCGGTCGGCCGCAATCACGCCGCCCTAACGACCTCACAAGAAGCCGTAAGGCATAACCTGTCGCAACGGATCAAAATCAAGCATAACCTGTCCGGAGAAGCAGGCTATTTAGCGGCGGGATTGAAGAAGATAACTACACTGATTGGCCGAAAAGCCCGCCAAACGGGCAGTCAACCATAAGATGGCGCATCGAGCAATCAAGCATAACCTGTCGTAAACGACAGGTTATGCTTGACGGCACAACTTCTGTGCCGTCAAGCATATCCTGACCGCAGAATAAAGCATAAGTTGTCACGACGTCGCCTCCCCGCCGTGGCTAGCATCTGCTGCGGACCGCAAACTTGCCGCGGTACCTGTCGCTTTCCGATATACGTCGATCCCTTGATCAACGGTTCACGACGTAAACCGGTTTAGCTGACATCAGCATCAGGAAGTAGCAAATGAGGCCAATCGCCATCAACGGCAGCCAGACCCAGGCAAGTACGGAGAACAGGCCTAGCGACGCTGCTGAACCTGCAATCCCATACAGCGGGTCAGTTCGCCTTACGTTATCAAACACCAACCACGCAGCGATCAAGCCACCGACAATCATTAGCACTATTCCGTTCAAAGTATCTGCGTGAGACTGCTGCGCTGAATTCCGCCACAGTTCGCCAACTGCATACACTCCGATTGCAGCTGCGGTAATATAAAAGGCACGCTTGGTAAAAAAAGCATGGCCAAATTTCGATGCGCAGTGATTGTTGAACTTTGCGATACTCAAGAAAAAAGCTACGAGCACCGAAACTACCAATATCAATTTAATTACCAGCATTTGAACCCCGTATGTGTAGTGTGCCTTCCTGTTACAGGACGGCGCAGGGCGTTTTCGCACCGAATGTTTTACTAGCTTGCCGTCACCGGCCGACTCATTATTATCGGCAACCTTGTCCAAACCGGTAAATCTGAACGAGAAGTTGATCAAAGTCTATACATAACGCATTCAATCGCCTCGATTGACCTCTGCGACAGCTCCACCCTGCGATTATCACATTGGTCGTCCGCTGTATAGCAGCGTTGTTCCATCGATCAGCCAATTGATAAAACATAACTAGGTCGGCCGGACAAATTTGAAGACGAGAACGGCAGGTTGAGTAGTGGCATCTCGGCCACCACCGCCTGTCGCAGAACTATAGGGTGACTGATGATTACTTGTAGTAATCACGATCGCATTCTTGCAAGAATCTTGAATACCATTCAAATCTGCAATTGGGAATGCATCTTTCCCCGCAGGGTTCTTGGATTCATTCTGCTGAATTGGATGGTCACAGTAGAGCAGTGCTTTTGACCAACTAGGCTGCTTTAATATCTCCTTTAAAACTACGGCAGCCACCTCTTTGCCGTTATTCTTTATCCACTTTTCCAAGTGGCGCCGAACTCTCCCAACAACAGCATCATCGATAATATAAAGAATATGACTTCCATCTCCGCTCAGGGCAGTTGCCGCTGCTGCGGAATCTTTCAGGCTCTTGCTATCAAGCGCATGCCATTTATTACCCTTAGCAACCAGTACCTCAATGCCATGAGGATTGAGCCTGTCTGGAGCACGCTGAGTCCCTATGCGACTCATATTGTTCATCAGGGTGTGCTGCAATTGATGTGCATAGATTGGCCTCAATCGACCAACTCTCAGCCAAGGTGGATTATCCCCCTTGAACGAATCAATTCCGCTCACACTCCAAACCTGAACTTTCTGCTTATTCCAGAGAATTTGCAGCTTCTCATCCGGTTTATTCGGATGGACGAGGATGGTATTTGGCAATCCATCATGGGCAGTTAGCTTACTCGCTGGCTTAATTTTTTCCACTGCGCCTTCACAAAGAAACATAGATCGACCGCGTAGATCTTCCGGTCTAGCCAAATCGCAAGCAGGTGTTAAAAGAACGAGAGCAGACTTGGGCGTAGCCTGAGAATTTTTCATCTCCTCAGCCTTGAAAAAAATATCTCCCAAATGGAAGTATCCCTGCTTAGGTCCCTTCTCCCTCGTCTCCTCCCACGTCAACAGAGCATTGGCATGGACGATGTTCCCGCTATAAATATCTAATGCAGCAGGCTTTAAGCTGAACCGTGACCGCGGCAGATCCTTCAACTCCCACCCTTCAAGATCTTTCGCAAATTTCCAAATTTCTTCAGAGCCTTCGATCTCGAATAATGTATATTCAAGCAAAAGCCCTGACACGTACGTCCCGAGGTCAGTTTTTTCAGCAGCGATCGTATTTCTATGCAACACAAAATAGTCTGCCATATCTAGCGAGCGGACTTTTTCCCTGATACGCTTACCAGCGGTTGCAATAGAACTTTCAAGCTGATCAATATGCTGATGTAACGCACGTATGCGTGGTAGGGCGCTCGAATATGAGCCGATAATAGATGTCAGTTCAGCCCTGTGCTTGAAAATATCTTTTTGTATGGAATCAAATTGAGTAAGAAAAACGCCGGCCTCTTTCCAAAATTGATCCCTATGGTCACCCAGCGACTCCAAGCTCGACATAAGAAAAACAAATGGGATGCAATCTTTAAATCGATGTTTTAGTTTTTTATAGATTTGGATAGCAGCATCTGCGTTAACCCTCACAACATTATTGATCAGCCGCAAATCAACAAATACAAGCTGCGGCTCAGGACTCTGACGGTGAACACGATAATCTGCCCCAAATTTGACACATTTCACACCGCTCTTTTGAAGCAGCCTGATCAGTGGTCGGAGCATCGTTTTCTTCTCTTTCCGATCAGTCAAAAATTCCTCAAACCATCCATCACAGTGAGGACTCAAATTACGGCGATTCTTGAATAGGCGTTGTACCTCTTCGATATCCTGCAGGGCTGCCAGAAGACCCGCCTCGTTTTGACAATTCAAGAACTGAACGATTTCGTCGAAATGGTCATCTACCAAATTATCAATCAATGTTTGCGCCTCGTCGCTCCCAAATGGCTCGGTCGGCGCACTATCAAAAGCATCATCGATAATGTGGGCACACGTGATATTGGCTCTTTGCAGAATTTGTTGCAGACTCACTCGGGTTTCTCCACCAAGCTAAGCTCAAACGTATTGAAGCGGTTAGGATGCACGTTTCCCTCCTCTATGAGCTCAAGTGTCCCTCCCAGCAACTCGGCATTCTGGCGCGCGATATATAAACCCAGACCCTTTCGTCTTGACGGAGTGCCTGATTTTGTTGAGAAAAATGGCTCGAACACCGACTGAGCACGTTGCACAGGAATACCTGGTCCATTATCAAAATACTGAATTCTGGGGGGAGATGAAAGAATTTTTATTTCGATACGCTTCTCGAAAGAAACATGTTCATCCTTCTTCATTTCCAACCAGTAGACGGAGTTATGTATCAAATTCTCAATAATCTGGACAACGTTACCTTCTATCACAAAGGCCTCTGCACTTAAATCACTATCGTGCATGATCGAACCGTCGATTGCATGACGTTCGAACTGCGCGTTATGCGCTTCCAGCACATACGACACGATGGCGGAAAGGCGATGCTCACTTCGTCTTTGGCGAGCAGTGATAGAAAGGGGTTCCAGCGTTTGCAGGCGTTTCTGAATGATCTTGATTTGCGTGCTCAACACTTGAAACGCCGATGCTGTCTCTGAATCCACTTTTCGACGCTTGACCGATTTCAATGTCTTCTGGGTTAACTCCGTTGAACGAGCTAACTCATGGGCAATTACTTCGATCATCAAACCAATGCCTGCCAGTTGCGTGAGACGCTCCTTTTCTTCCTCTATCGCGCCTATTCGAGCAACGGCTTTCTCATGTGCATCCTTGATCTCGGTTAAAGCCTCCGTAACTTGCTGGAGAAGCGCAGTATCGCCAGAGAAATTCTTCCGTATTGCCTTTAATGCAACTTTCGTTCTGGATTCCAGCGACGAAACTACCGCAGATTCCTTCTGGGGATCGAAACCCAAGGCATCCTTCATCTTTTGGGCAGCACCAGAATCATTTAAGTAGGTATGCCATTTTTCTGAAATCACATCCCACAGTAATTTGATAAGCGCCGATTTCTCAGGGCAATCAGTAAGACCTTGACGATTTGTCTGATCCAAAAGAGCAGGATTGGTAATGCGACCGATTTGGACACGACCGATTAGCTGCTTGGTATTAAGCTTGTATCCCCCCGCCGCCAGCGCCTCTCGGTCCAATCCCAGCCAATCATCTCCCTCATCGCCGTATGGGAGCACACGATAACCATCTCGGAATAAACAAATACCTGCCCAAGCCTTCACAAGTTTGCGGACTGCTTCACGCTCCCCCAGATCAGGAACTGCCTTCAGGCGTTGTCGATTAAACCAGTAGAGCTGAAATTTAAAAGGACCAAGACTGCGAAGAACTGAACTTGGTTGGCCCAAATCTCTCAAACCAGCCATACCTTTAAGATCGTTGAGATCAAAAATATATTCTGTCGGCGGCCCCTCGTACAAGTCCGAATTCATCGTGATTCTCAACTGGGGAATACCATTTTGCAATGTGTAATCGCCAGTACAAACGGCATGGGCACTCTTGAGGAACAGATCTGCGATGTTCCGCGACTGGTCAATAGGCATTCCATTGAACTTCAACCGAATGCTGAATTTACGTTTCTCGGCTATGGAAAAAGGATCCGCAATCTTGGATATCTGCTCTTGAGCGATGCCTGCAAGACGCTGCTGCGTCCAAGAAGAACTGAGATTCGTGATAATGATCCGAGTTCCAGAACTAATGGTTTTCTTCTGTCCTTTAGTAGGCACCAGCTCAACGCTGCTCGCGGGCTTATCGTATGCATCCGCGAATCGATCCCAATCTATATCGAGAATATTCCAACGGTCATCGCGTTCCGAACACGTTTCAATCCGCACACAGCGGCCCAATCGCATCACGGAAAGCCGACCGACTCCTTTCTCGCCTAGATAAGGGGTTTTCTCCATGCTTGAAGCAAGGGCTTTTTTGACTTCGTTGGTACGGTGAGTCGTCCCGATGGTCAGATAAATATCTGACAACTCATCCAAGGTCATGCCGTGACCAGTGTCAGAAACAATAATTCGGTTGCAATCCCGGTATCCGACTCGTGCGGCCGAAATAAATTCCTCTGTGGTTCTTGCTTTGCTTACAATCTCTGAGAATTGGCTGATCAACTCATCAGGCGCATCAGGCAGTAACTGATCGAAGAGTTCTAATTTCAATTGCGGAATGTCCTCATCCGCAGCATCTTCAGCTTTCGCTATAAAAGCTGAAAAATCAGATTCTTTGATTAGGATTTCAAATGAAATATCAACGCCATTCTTCGATTTTGCATCAATTGCATTCTTAATAAGCTCGTAGAGAGCTACCGCATCGGAAGATATTAAATCGGCCCCAAGGTGCAATATGGTTCTAGCTGTTATCTTAAATGCCATTTTTCCCTCTAAAGTTGGCAAACAAGACAGCCTTGATCTTCGTCATCATCCGGCTGATCCACAGACTCGTGCTCCCCAAAAACCTCCAGAAGCGTAGCATTCTCTCGTCGCTGCAAATTTCGCTCAATGCGAATAGCATGCTCGCGTTTAATCTGCTCCATCCGGATCGGTTGCTCTAGCTCGGCAAGGCTCTCGCCATTGCTCCAGGTAAAAAAATTACCGGTCTTTTCATAGGGGCGCTCATACGCTTTCGCCTGCTCGTAGAGGCCGGGGTGCGTTTCCTTCAGCCGAACCCATTCGATTTTCTGCTGGTAAAAGCAGAAGTAGCATCCCGATCGAGTGCGTCCCCATTTCGTATATGGGGGCATGCCGATACCCGAATCGCGGAGAATTCCCTCAATGTCTTTCAGCTTCAGTCCATGCTCGCGAAATGGGTAAACAGGCGTGATGTTCGGCTTGTGACTAATGTAGCCTTGACGATCCTCGTCAGCACGAAGGCCAACATAGTTGAACACTTGGTCTTCTCCGACATAATCCTCGAAGGGTTTCAGCTTCAATGCCCTAGTGCACCACCGGCGGTGATTGGACGGGATCATGCCTCCATACATCTCATACCAATGATCGAAACCAACGAGTGCGTTCAGCCTGACAATCGGCTTGCCCAGATATGCCTCGATCCGATCCAAGTATTCATAGGTTTCGGGGAGCTCTTTCTGCGTATCGCTGAACATGTATTCCATGTTCTCGACTCGGTCGCGCAGATAGATAGCCAACGCCGCGCTGTCTTTCCCACCCGATAAACTCAAAATGTGGCGTGCCGGTTTTTCTTCGGGCGTATCAGGCATGTTTAAGTTTCCCCTGATCCATAGACTTGTCAGTTTCCTCTGCCAAAGCTGCCAGTGCAGTAGCCAGCAACGCAACCGCCCGCTCCGGATCTCCATGGGCCTGAGAGAGAACTGCTTTCGCCAAGATGGCACTTTCCTCTACGAGCTGAGGTGTCGTCGGAACGATCTCGGTCCTGTCCTGCCCAGAGCCATCAAGAACACTTACACTCAGGAAGCGGGCAAACGGTGCCGCATTTTGCTTTCCCTTATGCAGCATCAAACCGACCCATTTGCGGAAGCGGGTCGCCATGGCACGAGCCTCACTCTCGAAAAGCGTAGGCGTCGTATCTTCCCACGAATCCAGAGGCTTTTGGGTCAGCAAGCTGGCAATGGACTCAAGCCAGCGCTCATCGGTCAGTCCCGCATCTGCACAACGAAGCACAAAGGCTTTGAGTTTGAAGTCAATCAGCTCATTGGTTCTGTCCGAGCACTCCCGCATCAACTGGTGTCGTACGGCGACCAAATCCCCCGAGATGGAGAACGCCACACCCAGCATGCCAACGATGCGATTCCTTAGATGACGCTCTGTAGTAGATAGCTCAGCCATGGCCTGACGAATCGCCCGCATAGGATCAGCCACACCGGTAGACGCATGTTGCTTAGCCACATCTGGAAGTGACTCAAAGAGGAGGACCGATGGATCGGCGGCCTTACGAATTACATCCCGAATATCCTTCGCCAATGGTGACGCGGAAGAGGTCACCTTGGCGTACTGAGGTAGACGCAAATACCAACGAACGACTTCTCGAGCGATCGCCGCAGTGCCGATGTCATCCGTGGTCTGAACTCCCACCGAATTCAGCATAGCCGCATAAGTCTGCAGCATAGAAGTGATTTTATGATCAGCCGAGAACTGTCGGAATTCAAAATTTTTTGGATTCCGGAACATACGTGTGAAATGCTCGATGGTGACCACAGCGATGAAAGTGTTGCGCTCAAATAGCGCAATCGACTGCTGGAACCCCACGATATATAACGAGATCACAACGGCCGCAGGACCATTTCTGAGACCAATAGGCGGTGCCGCCAATTCGGCGATCAAGTCTTGTACATTTACACGACCCAGACCTTGGAGGCGCTCATAAATTAGCGAGAAAACCGGCTTCCAAGACTTGTCTATCGCATCGAGAGACTGAAATCCATCGCCTCCCCTGTGCAATCCTGATGCGGCTGCGATAGATGCATAAATCAACCGCTCAGGCGGATAGCCATCAATGCTGAAGATGGCATCCTTCGGATTTGCCAAAGCCATCTCGATCAGGCGCTGCCGAGCCAATACGATTGCCGAGGATAGCTTCCTGCGGTTGATTAACTCGTTCTTAAGAACAGGTGTATCGCTATAGAGCTTATCAAAAACAATGGAGCAAACTTGGCTGGCATTCAGGGCGTCCGAACTCTTGATCTCCTCGCCTCCGTAGTACCAAGGGGAGCAAATCTTGAACGAATCGGCTTCAAGCTGGGATACCAAAGTCACTTCAATATAACGACGTGCGGCAGAAAGTTGCTGCTCCACAAAACGGATCCCCCATGGATCCACTTGGCGCCGGGAAATCCCGGCATACACGGAGTTCCAGCATGCAAACTGGAACAAATGCTCCATCGTCTTCTCATCAGCCAGAACGAACCGGACCATGCGGAATCGATCCTGCAGTTGAGGCTTCTTGAGTGCCTTTTCAGGGTTGGCACAGAACTGTTTGGAGTCGCATAGTATGAGTACAACCTCGCCATCTGCATCAGACGTATCGGCGACATTGGGGAGCGAATCCACGTCGCCGAACTGGCAAATAGTGGTACGAGCCGTGCGCAGAGTGCCGGTCGACTGGTAATGGCGATGTGCCACCGTCCGTGCGCGAGCGATGATATCCCGGAGACCATTGATAGCGGCTGCATGGCGGTTCACGCTATGCATGGCTTCCTGATACAGGGCCTCGATGTTGAGCTCACGATCCGTCTGTAGTACGTATTCACCGGTGGACTGGCGACGCAGAAGAATACCCATGTCGACCAGTGCATCCAACTCCTCGGCCATCGCGCCACCGTTCGCGGCGCCGATGGTCAGCATCAACCCTTCAGCCGTCAAGCCGGATTGGGAGAACGGCCCGAAGCACTCCTCCAAGGCAATAGTCTTAACAACGTCAATTTGACGTTCTGACAAGGACACCGAAGCATGAATGCGAGCTAGGGTGTATTCCCAACGACGACTAGCCTCTAAATGCCGGAAGCGAAGCGCTCCCCCACTCACCAAATAGTCGAAGAGATTGGACAAGCGGAACCAGTTGTCCTTGCTTGCCGTGGTATGTCGAGTGAAGTCACCGAAGCCGAAGGGCTCTGAGCCGTTCAGGAAGGCGAAAATTGAGCGCTCGCTCTGGCCTAGGCGCTTTGAGATATAGGCAATTGCAATCAATGCTGCCGGATGGAGCGGATACAGACGCGGTCCCAGTGTTTCAGCCGCCTCATCGGAAACGCCACCGATACGTTGACGCTTGAAGTATTCCTTGTAAAGTAACTTGGATGCCGCTGGAATGCCCAACTTCGTTAGGGAGGAAACATCCTGGATCAAAGTGTCAGCCATCAGCGTGGCACATTGCTCCAGTGGCTCTTCAAATACAATGTCTTCGAACCGGGACGACACCTTGCCCCATTCATCCGACAGGGTACGACCAACTGCATTCGCGTAATCCTCGAATTGCTGATGCTGCATGGCCAAGACAGAGATATTCTCCGTGCCGGTGCCACAAGTCATTTCGGCGAGCTGCTGGAAAGCATACAGATCACCGGCCTCAGGATTAAGGGAGGCGTACTCAATGAATTTACCCATTTCGTCGACGACGAAGAGCGTTCCGGCATAGCCAGCCTTCTGCACGTCCGCTGCAAAGTCTGCCACCAAACGGGGAAATGCCACAGCCAGGCTTTCCTTTCTGTACGTGCCGGCCTGTAAGTCAAGTTTTCCCAAGGAAGACACTCGCGCTCCTGTCGCTGACAGTGCCTTGGCCACCTCATATACAAAAGCTCCGCGCGTGCCCGATACAAAAATGGGCAGAAGATTAAGCGAAGGGCTGTAAATGGACGCCGTAGATGCGTTTGCCGCCCGCAAAATCTGCAGTGCCTGCTTGGCCTCCCTGGTCTTACCGTTAACCAAATGAGCGATAAACAGGCCAAGCGCCGACTTTCCTGACCCGTAAGGGCCGATAATTTTCCATGCCCGCTGGACAGCCTTGCCCCGAAGCGACTCACCGACTCGCGCCAGAACCTCGTTTACCGTCGGCGTAACAATGTAGCCATTCAAAGCGGACGGGTCAAAGTAGTCGCGGACGATCGAAACAGATCGCGTATATCGACCAGCCGCGTGGACAACATCAGACAGCATTTTCGACTTATTAGTCATGGCAAACTCCGATGAGTGCCGTAACTTCGGGGTTGCTCCAATCTGCAATTACGTTCTGGGTATCCATTGTGTCCTGCAATGCCACTTCTCCGCCCGTCAGCGCAGATGCACCGTACAGCAATTGCCGAGAATCCTCATCCGATAATCTGAAAATACACCCAGGGCTTCCATCGACTGAGGTCAGTGCAGACATCGCCACAACCCGCTGCCCAAGGAAATGCCTCAACCAATAATCACGGACGCAGTACAGGTAGGCCCGCGCAGTCAGGCCAAGCGGACTCGTGTCTTCAGCACTATAAATAATTTCACCGTTATCGGAACCACGCTGCTGGATCAGGTTCAATTCCTGGAAAGGACTCCACACACTATCGTCGCTGCCTTTGCCATCGTCCGGCTGCGCGACGTATGAAGACAAGAACACTGCAATATGCTGATCGATGGTCGAGTCAACCAATGTCTTTCCCAACGACCGTGCTCGATGCCGAATTTCGCCCCTCAGGCTGCTGCGCGTGAAATAAGTCAAACGGCGAGTCCCGAAAACGCAGTTCCAAGCTGCCAGGTTCGCACCAAAAGACAATGCCCAGTGCAGCATCCACGTCGACTCCAGCCTTTCGAGATACTTATCCCAACCTCGTTTGGGATCCAAAAGGCGGCGCCCTAACCGGCCTGGCGTTCGCTTTTGGCCGTCGATGTTGATGATCTCTGTCGCTTCAGCCCAGAACCAGATTGAGCGGACCATGTTGCGCCCGATCCCCAACCACTGAGTTGCCAGGTCATCGGTCTCGAGCTGAGCGGGAGAATTAGTCACTGCCTCGTAGATTTTGGGCAACCAACCGTAACGGCATGAAAACGACTCATGGCCCGAAAAGCGTTCCGTTCTAATTTCATCGAGCGCCATGATCTTTCTTCCTTCTGCGTACTGGCTTGTTTATGTCTGGCTTAGCCGACTCTGGCTCTTTCAGCGACTTCTTGATGACGAGGCTCATGTCTCGCTCATCAAAAAATACCTCAAGCAGATCCCCCTCTTGCAACCCAAGGTTCCGCATAGCAGCTCCCCCAAGGGAAATGCGCCCATTGGAGGTAACTTTGATTTTGTCGAGATACGCAGCCATGGCACGCATGATACCTGCAAACGCCGCTTTCAAGAGCATATCGCGCAGAAATTTGGCATGTTTTTGGCGTCTTTTTGTCAAAAAATGCCCAAAAAATTACCTTTTGTAAGGTAAATCAAAACCAATTTCAGACCAAATTTTTCGCTTGCATCCATCCCCAATGGCGGGGCTGGAGAGCACAGCGACCCAAGGTAAGAATTTTCAGGGATCTTTTCGGCTGCCTTAATCGTTCGCAGCACACTTCAGAGGTGGCCCATGGGATGACCGGTGCCCCCCCAAATGCGGCAACGAATGCCTACCTGGCGAAGAACCTCGCCACCACCAAACTAATCTACCGCGCGTACCCCGGCGGGCTAGTCGATGTCATGTCGCGGACACGGGCAGCGATGGCTTGAGTTTTTTCTAGAATTTGTGGCGTGAGGTGATTCTGTCGTGCTTTACTGGGCTCGTAACCAACAATGCAACAAACAGCTACTGTCGAACCTGAATTCGCAATATATGTCCGCTTGATTTGCTGTAAAGCCATGCTAAGGTAACGACATGAACCCATCCGTCTTCACTGCTGACTGCACATACCGCTACCCGCGCCCATTGAGCGCCGGGACGAGCGGAACTGTGCTCGCGTGTTGACCACGACGCTGTACCCGGCATTGCCTCCTCGTGCGAACGCACGAAGATCCAGCCGGAGTACATCATGTCTGCCTTACCTCACGCACGGGTCGTTCCATTCCTGAATATCGGCGAGTTTCTCGGACTGGCTAAACGCAGCAGTCCGGCGAGGGACGACCGGCAGAAGATTCAGCGTTGGGCTTCGCTCCTGCTTGAACATTCAGTCAAGCGGTTCGGAGCCCATCAGCCCCACTTGATCGACGAGCGCCTGCAGACGCTGGCCGAACGCCACCCAAACTTCGCCGAAGTGATCGACTGGATCTCGGCGGAGCTGGCGTTCGCTCACGCCGCAGGCGAAGGACTGTCGTTTGTCCGCGCGATGTTAGTCGGCGCGGCTGGCACCGGCAAGACGACATTCAGCCTTGAGCTCGCGAAGGTATTGTCGCTGCCCGCCGAAGTCATCTGCATGAACAACCTGCAGACGGCAGCGGCATTGGCCGGAACCGAGCGACATTGGGCAAACAGCGAACCCGGAGCAGTGTTTCGGCTACTCGCCCGCAGCCCGGTCATTAATCCGGTCATGGTGCTGGACGAGATAGACAAGGTACAGGGCTACAGCGGACGTGATCCGTTGAATGCACTGTACACGTTGCTGGAACGACGCACGGCGCAGAGATTTGCCGATACGGCGCTGCCTGATGTTCACTTCAACGCATCGCGCGTGAACTGGATCGCTACGGCCAATTCGATGGACATGCTGGGTACACCACTGACGTCGCGCTTTACTGTGTTTTCCGTGCGCAAGCTGAATCGCGACGAGATGGCCGCGATGATCTCGCGCATGTACCGGGAACTACTCGACGCACATCCAGCGGTAAGGGCTCGCATGGACGTCGAACTGCCGGATCACGCAACGCACGTGCTACTTGGATTGCTGGAGAACGGCCGTGACGTCGACCGGCTACTGAGAATGCTGATCGGCCACGCGCTCAAGACAGGGCAGTCAACGATCACGGCCCAGCATCTACCGGCCATCCCGAGTCGTCGCCACTCAACCGTTGGTTTCGTTTAACTGGAGATCGCGATGAAGGATCTGATGGAATCAGTTCGCACACGCAGGGAAAGGAGTGAGCCATCGCTCTCATCGATCGCATCCATGAAGCAAGTCGTGATCAATGCGTTGCTTGACGGACCTGAATCTCTGGTCGCAATCGACGAAGCCATCGTGCACCTCGGCGACGATGAGGAGTTCGTACTGCTCGCCGCAATCCCCGCCGTCATGCGCCGCGAGTACCTGTTGACGTTCCGCAGTTCTGCCTGCCTCACCAGATCGAGGCTGCTGCTGGCATCTCGTGAGGACTGGCAGGCGTGGGTGAATTCCATGGTTCCCGTGTGGGAACGACGCACCTAATCACCAACCAGAAAAGGAGATCCCGATGTACCTGTGAAATCGTGAAGTAGGTCGAAATTCGTCCGGGAAAAGCACAAAAGCCTGAATTCCGTTGGCGCGGAAGTCAGGCTTTATCGGTGTGCATCGAGGCTTTGAGACGCCCTTGATGTACACAGTATCTTCCCCGTGACCCCACGTGTCAACAACCTTCTTCAAGGTCGTTGGGGGAGTGCTTTTTCCGATTTTTGCCGCAAATTTGCGGCAGGACGGCCATCGCCCTGCGATGGCCAGTTGGAGATCGGAACACCATGCTGGACACACCAACATTGACGGACCTGTTCGACCGTCTGGGAACACCACCCGGGGGGCGTCAGCTCATCCGGAAGGCACGCATCGCGGCACCTGTACGCGATGTCAAATCCAGAGGCGGAAACGTCATCACTATCGTCGCCAGCCGGAAGATGGGCTGCGATATCGCGACCGAGAGCCGCCATATTGAATTCCCGGCGGCGATCGACCACGAATTCGATCCGGACGTGCTTGAGTACTACCCGCAACCCTGCGAGCTGAAGCTCGAGCTGTTTGATCCGGCCAGGCAAAAAGTCCAGGAAATCCGCCACACGCCGGATTTCCTCGTCATCCGCGAGGGTGACATCACGCTCGAAGAGTGGAAGTCCGACCAGAAGCTGACCGGCCTTGCCGAGAAATATCCGTACCGGTACTCGAGGGACCGTAACGGCCTGTGGCACGCACCCCAGATCGAAAAACAGATCCTTGACCTCGGCATCCGCTACCGGATTCATACCGACGCAACGATTCCGCGATGCCGCGTCGAAAACCTGCTGTATCTCGCCGACTATTTTCGCCCGGAAGCCGAACCCTGCCCGGACGGCGTGATCACCCGGCTTCGCTCCGCCCTGGAAGAGCATGGCGCATTGTTCTTTACCGAGCTGCTTGAAGAGCCCTACGATTTCACCGCCGACCAGCTTAACCAGGCGATTGCCGATCATCGGATCGTGACCGCACTCGATCAGGAATTGCTCACCGAGCCGCGCAAATTCCGCCTCTACCGCGACAGGCATCTGCGCGATTTCACCCTTTCGCACCACCGCATCTGCAGGGTACCAGGCGTAGACCGTTTTGCCTTCACCATTGCTGTCGGCACCCGATTCGAATTCGAAGGGGAAGAACTGACCGTCGAAGTGCCCGGAGAACAAACGGTCGTCTGCAATGACCCGCGGGGAAAGACCGTCCGCCTTGAGCGGGAGTGGCTGGTCAACGCGCATGAAAGCGGACAGATCAAAATCGTGGAAACACCTGACACGCCATGTCTACATCTGAGCAGATACACCACCGAGCAGTACAGGGAGGCACTCCGGCGGCAGTCGATTCTTGACTCACAACCGGCGAACGACATCTTATCGAAACGCACCCTGCAACGCTGGACGACGCGGCAACACGTTATCAGGGAAAACGGCGGTCATGAGATCCTGGCGCTGGTACCGCGTATCAGTGCACGCGGCAACCGCACTGCCAGACTGGACCAGTGCCAGATTGACGTGATGGACCGCACCATCAACGAACACTGGCGCAACAGCAAGGCCATCAGCTACAGCGCGTGTTACAGGAAGCTGCGGGACACCTGTCTGGAAGAGGACATCAAGGCGCCGTCCTATCCAACCCTGATCACCCACATCAAGGCCCAGGAAACAAACCGCGACGTGCGCACACGATTCGGCAAGCGCATGGCCTACCAGCAGAACACCTTCGTCGATACGCTCCACTACGACACCAAGGTGCATGGTAGCCGGCCGCTCCAATACGTCCACATTGATCACACACAACTCGATATCGAGCTCGTGTCCAGCCGGAACGGCAGCAACCTTGGCAAGCCGTGGCTGTCTCTCGCCGTCGATGCGTGGTCACGACGCATTGTCGGGTTCTACCTGACCTACGACCCGCCTTCGTACTGCTCGGTCATGATGGTTGTGCGCGATATGGTGCGCCGTCATCACCGGCTTCCAGAATTCATCGTCGTCGACAACGGCCGGGATTTCATGTCCGAGGCCTTCGAGTCGTTCCTGATGACAATGGGAACACATCTGCGCTTCCGGCCGGCTGGCCGGCCACGTCACGGAGCCGTGCTTGAGCGGATGTTCGGGCGTCTGAACCTCGATTACATCCACAATCTGGATGGCAATACCAAGGTCATGAAGCACGTCCGGATGGTCTCAGGATCCCATCTCCCGAAAAAACTGGCCAGATGGACGCTCGAGCCGCTGTACTACGGGATCCAGTTCTGGGCAACGGAGTACTACGACCAGTTGCCACATCCGGCACTCGACGAGGCACCACGCGATGCCTTCCGGCGAGGTCTCCAGCAAAGTGGAGCGCGCGCGCACGTCCATCTGCAATTCAATCAGGATTTCCTGATCGCGACCTGTCCACCGGCAGACCGGAAAGGCACGAGGCAGGTTGACGGCCAGCGCGGCGTCAAGGTCCACGACCTCTTCTACTGGCATCCGGAATTCGCCTCTCCACTGATTGCCGGACGGCATCTGTCCGTCCGTTACGACCCGTGGGACGCATCGTCAGTCTATGTCCGCGTAAACAGCGAATGGCTTCATGCCATCTGCCGCACTTTGGCTGCACTCGGTCAGATAACACATGCGGAACGCAAAGCCCTGAGCGCCGAGTACGCCGGACGATTCCGCACACCGATCAACGACGCACGTGCTGATCAACGACTTGCCGAGTTCATGCAGACGTTCACGCCAGAAGGCGCAATCGCCACGGATATGGAAAGGCACGCCGAAAACCGTGCGCTCTATACACGTCTGCAATGCACAAGTGTCACACCCGTCACACCACCGGATCCGTATCTCAGCCTCAACCCTGAAAAGGTCCAGGCGTTCGACGCACCAGTCGAAGCTGAAGCGTTCAACCGGGCTGAGCTGCTGTGCAGCCAGGTGACATGGAACAACCTCCCCAATCTCGAAGAATTCTGAGGTCAGGCATGCAAGAAAAAAATAAAACACGCACGTCGCCGGTCAACCCATCCTCCTCGACACTGCATACCCGGTGCTTCAGGCATCCGCGCGTCGACCAGATCGAGAGGGAACTGAAATACCTGATCTATCCCGGCAGCCAGACCAGTGTCCCGATGATCTGCGGACCGACCGGAACAGGAAAATCCACGCTGGCGAGACGCATCGTCGAAACGGAAAACGAGCAGGCAGCCGACCAGATGGAAGCCAATCCAGGCCTGCTTCCTGCAGTCTATGTCGAAGCCCCCAATTCCGGGGAGAACGAGTTCTCGTGGCGACTGCTCTATGAGCGGATTCTCGATGCACTTGGCGACCACCTCGACACGCCCAGGTCGGTGTACGGTATCGATCCGGAATCCAGCCGCATGGTACGCCCGTACGGCGCTGGCCGAAATAATCTGGCCTCGTTGCGTACCGCTGTCGAGCGCGGCTTGCGTGCAAGGTGGGTTCGATTTCTCGTTATCGATGAGGCGGCACAGATCATTCGCCATGCTCACAGCAGAGGCAGGCTCCAGGCCCAGCTGGATACGCTTAAATCGCTTGCCAACGAATGCGGCACGCAGATAGTCCTCGTCGGAGCCTACGATCTCTACCCGCTCGTGTCGCTATCCGGCCAGCTCGCACGGCGCATTCACGTGCTGCACTTCGAGCGGTATCGAGTGGATGTTCCGGAAGACCTCGAAGCATTCGCCACATGTGTCCGGGCGTTTGAGCGAGCGCTGCCGGAGCTTTGGGACGGAAAATTAATGAGGCACACCGATGCCCTTCATCACAATACGCTGGGTTGTATCGGTACGCTGAGCGGCGTACTGACGCGTGCAGCACACTATGCCGAAACCACCGGGAAATGGGACGACAGTGCGCTGAAACGCGCACTGTTAAGCGAAGCCCAGCGCCTGCCAATCCTGTCAGAAATCAACGACGGCGAAGCAGCCATCGGCCCAAGTCAGACGCGCGTTTGGGAACCGCGCCGACGTACGGAATCGACCCGTCCCAGGAGTGCCGCATGAACTGGCGACTATCGAATCCGCGATCGACGCTGCATGCGCTACCTCCGATCGGCACCGGAACATCCCAGGTCGAGAGCCTGCTCAGCTATCTTTGCAGGCTAGCAGTCTCGCACAGCATTTCCCTGTCGTCATTCTCACGCAGCATTGCGACCATGGCCGGGTACGAGTTCTCCGAAAAGTATGACTGGCACCTGGCCAGCATCAATGGCATCGGCGAAGCTGCGCATACCTGGACTGCCGCGCTGTCGGCACTTACGGGCGTCCCGCAGCTGGATCGACTGGCGCTGCTGCCGTGGCGCGGAGTCATCGCCCAGACCGGCCTCGCCGCAACATCCTCTCGCTGGTGTCCGGCATGTCTGCGGGAAGACCTGAAAGCCACCGGTGTCCCATACTTCCGGCTCGCCTGGGACATTGGTGCCGTGTCCGCCTGCGTCCGGCATCGGGTAAAGCTGATCAATGCCTGCCCGGGGTGCGGGCGCGCCAACACACGTCATAAATCGGCGTATGTCATCCCCGGGTGGTGCACTCATGTGCGCTGTGGTGCATTTCTTGGGGACGTCGAGAAGCAGGCTTCCCCAGCACCGGGAGAACTCTGGAAGGCGGATCAGGTTGCCGCGATGATGGCAGCACAGCAAACACTCGGCCCCTTGCCAACCCGCGATGTTCTGCACGACGCCATCCGGACACTAATCACCCGGCTCGATCACGGAAAGAGTGCTGTATTCGCACGCCGTATCGGCCTGAGCAAGACGACCGTCCACCACTGGCTAAAGGAAGGCGGGCTACCAACGCTGACGGCTCATCTGCATATCGCCTCGCAAACGGGACTCGCATTACCCAGATTGCTAACAGGAGACCTGACGGGCTGGTCGCGGGACTCCGTCGAATTGGGTCAGCTGGCGTTGCTGTTTCCAGATCGCGGCAAACGCGCGACGCCGCGCACGCATGACTGGATCCGTATCCGGCAGGATCTCTCGAATATGGCCCACACGCCGCAGATTGTTAGCGTGCTGGAAGCGGCCCGGCAGCTCGATATCGATCCCCGGCTGCTCTACCAGAACGCGAACACCGAAACACGTGTACTGGCCGAGCGCTGGAGGCAACATATGCGCGACCGAAGCGAGCACCATCGGGAGATCGCAACACAAGCCATTGAGACGGCCTGCCACGCCATCGTATCCGACGGAAAGGGCATCAATCTGCGCGAGGTCACGCAACGCATATCGCCAGAGATTCTCGGGGGTGTAAGGAAAGTTATCGGCCTGATGCAGGAAGCGAAAGGCAGCCTCGGGTGAGGTTGTAGCGCAGGACTTATGTATCCGTCAAAGCCGGCCGCGAGGTCGGCTTTATAACTCTCGGCACTATCGAAAAAAAAACGTCACACCTTGGCAATCACCCTGCCAGACGGCGTACCGCATGCCTCGCACCACAATATGAATTCCAGTACGTCCAAGTACTGCTCACCCCGCTCGATCTTGGAGACATAGCTCTGCCCCTTGCCCAGTTTCTGGGCAAGTCCAACCTGCGTAAGACCCGCCTTGCGTCGCGTATCTCGCAGCACCTTGCGCAAGGCTTCGTACCGTTGGGCATATAGCATCGGCCCATGCTATATTCCACTCCGGAATATTCGATTTGAGACTAATCTGTGAAGGCCGTCCAAAGAACGGGCCTGCACAAACACGGTTTCAGCCGTTGACCAACATATTCAATTCGGGGAAGTAATGCAGAAATTCAGATTGCCTCTCATTGCAGCGATTTCGATTCTTTCGCTTTCAGCGTGCGGGAAAAAAGAAGAACCATCACCAGTCAATAATAGCGCAATCTATTCCCCGAAGATCAGTGAGATCGGCACTGTATCGCCTGTGCCCCAGTCCGATCCCTCCGCATCACAACCCGATTCGACGCCGACATCCCAGGCATCCAGCCTGCCTCAAGCGAACATCAATACCCCGTTCAGCCAGTATCGAAGCATCAATTCGGGTGCGGAACTAGCACTGGTGTACTACGCCGTGTCTGATACGCCCGTCGACTACGAGCAGCTCACCCAGCACATGTCGGCCGCATACAGGACCACGTCCGACGCATTCAAGCGCAAGGATATTGTCGATTCGCTGAAACCGAAAATCGATGCTCAGATATCGGCCTTCCGAATGAGTCCGTACCTCAAGGTTCATTGGACCAGTCTCGTTCCGGGGCACTACGACATGACGAGCCAGTCATTCCCGTTGAACAACCTTCCATTGGGGAGCCAGACTGGTAGATGGATGGACGGCACCCAGTACTCGTACTCCATCACGAATAGCGCACCGTATTCGGCACTCAAAATCACCGACCAGGCCACAGCCCGGAAAATTGAAAATGCGATTTCACAGATGCACCCGTTCTCGGCCGATATGTATCTTTTCGCTCAAGGCACAGATGCCGACTCCCATCTCGTGAAAATGCAGATGGTGCGGATGGACGTACTCGATGCCCAACAAAGCGTCATTGGCACGCTCAAAGACACGCGATAACCACGAGCGCGCGCAACGTGACACGTCAAGTGGCCCGATCGGCAATCAGACTAGTCAGTAGCGCCAGCGCATGGAATCGCCGGGCAGCTGACGCATGCTCCCTCAGCAACCGCATTGTCGAATTGCTGCTGTTTCGACCGGAGCATCGGGTTTTGCGAAACGTGATTCAGCCAGTTATTCAGCATCTCATTCTCTGCTGCCGTCACGACACCTTGTGCATTGGCCCCTAAAGCCCCGGCGATCAGCCCGCTCTCCAACGGGTCATGGCAACGTCGAGAGGCGCAGGGATATTCCGGTTCGCGTCTACGGTCGTATTTAGGAGTGGTCCGGCCGCCCCCAACGGCCCCAGACGCTCACGTAGCTCGGCGAAGTAGTACTCGTGAATTTGCTCCATCCACTCCAGCCGCTCCGTCAGCATGTCGAAGCGGTAATCGTCGCTCGCCATCCGGCCTTCAATCAGGCTTCTGACTGCCGCACTCACAGAAATATTGAGCCGTTCCGCGAGCGCCTCCATGGTCGCCTGATCGACCCGGGTCCTGATCGTTCTGTCCTTATTCAATTTCTCTTCCCCAAAAGCGCCGCTAGAATGATTCGTGGACTTTGTGCCACACGCCCAAATCCCTGCCCAGTCTGGGCGAAGCGCACTATGGAGCGCAACCGGGCACCAAAACGAATCGACTTTGTGATACGCCCGAAACCCTTGCCGGGCGTAGGTTTACGGGCGGTTTCGGCGTTGCACGCGAGCGTGCGTCATGTGTGTGCTCTTCTACGGGGGCGGCTTTGATGTCAGGTAATGACGACTCAGCGGCAATTGAGCCGGTTCGCGACGGCTCCAGGCCGGACGGCATTTCGGGGATTTCCACGGCGCCGCCACCCGATCCGCAGCAGGACATCAGGCAGGATTTCGGCTCCAGCTGGATACAGCGCGCGACGCTGGCTTCGACGCAGATGCACCGCGACGAAGCCTTCCGCCGCAAGGTCGCGAAGGGGCTTTTCTAGCGAGCGCGCATCGAGCACGCGGCCGACGACGAGCGCAGCAAATCGATCAGCGACGCCGCAGCACTCGCCGACGCTATAAAGCACAAACCCAGCGCTCAGGCCAGGTTTGAGTTACTGCAACTGCCACTCGATTCTTGTGCACAAGCTATCCGCAAAGCGATCCAAACGTACCCAAGTTATCCCCGCTTCCACGTAACACAAGCTTTGCCGTCAGCCCGGCCGACCAAGATTCCAGCTCTTTTCCGTAGGCCAAGATACGCACAATCGTCAGATCGACAGGACTCGCATCATCACAAACGTATTCGGACCCGACTTCGCCCCCCGCCCTCTTATGATGCGGAACGAATTCCGTGAATCGTGCCCCCACATGGATGTCAGTCACGCATCGGCCAATCACGTGCCATTCTTCGCCAACCTTTAAAGGCTCGTGCGCAACCCCAAACTCGACCATAGCTATTTCCCACTCGCAATTTGAGCCGCTTTCTGCAAGAACGTGCTTATCTGAGCCTGGCTCATTGTCGGCAGTGTGCTTAGATATTCCGTAAGTTCCGATCCTTGCAAAGTAATGGTATTCGGAATATTGATGCCCATGCCAGACAAGATTGATCGAGCTTGAGACGCCGTGATAGTTGTTGACGCCAGATTCGCGAACTGAGTCGGCGCAACCGAAACAGCAAATTCATTTTCGATTTGGGCAAGCGACGGCGTACTTGCGTTTCCTAGCGAAGACACCTCGATACCAGCCAGATCGGATGGCAGAGCAATTTGCAGCACTCCGTTGCCGTATGCTGTGCCGCTCCCTGTGGCAAATACCGTTGCGATGACCGGACTCGTCGACGTCGGAGTGATGCCGATTTGTTGTAAGCCTGGACTTCCTGGATATCCGTCAGTAGTCCCTCTAAAAAGAGCCGTACCTTCCGTTGCGCTACCTGTGGCAGTGGCCGCGTTCGTCAAGAGCGAAGTTTCCTCGGCAGCAAACGCACCCTCGGCCCCTTCGATGGCCCCCCCTTCCTCGCCCGCCACACCTCCAATATCGGCATTCGTCGACATCATGGCCAGCGTCGTCATACCCGCTGGCGAAGCGATCCACGCCGCGACATCGCTCCCGGCGCTGTTTAATGCATTCGTCGCTGTACTGCTGGCGCTATTCCACGCATCTACCACCTTCTGCCAGCAATCGTGCAGGTTACAGTTGTTCAGCGCCTCGTTTTCCGCGGACGTCGCCGCGCCGGTAACGTTCTGCCCCAAGGCACCCGCCGCCGCACCGCTCAACAACATCGAGATCCCGGCAATCGCCGCACCTTGATCCGGCGAAGCCGCGCCATCGCTCCCTACGATCGCAGCTCCGATGTACGGCGTCGCTGCTGCCGATACCGCCCCGCCAATGGCCCCTCCAGTGCATCCGGTTCCCTCCGCCGAACTAGCCGCGCACCCCAACGCTGCGTGCTCCGCTAGATACGCGAGCTCACCTGCTGCTTGCCCCAAACCCGGCCCCAGGTCCTGCGTCAACCCTTGCGTCACGGACGATTGCTCACTGCCGATAAAGTTCGCCCCAACAGCAGCCAGATCGCTCGTGCCGACCGATTCGAGGTTGTTCAGGAAACTGCCGCCCTCGATCGCCGTCGTTACTCCGGCATTGATCGTCGCAGTCGCGCCCAGCGCAACCAGCTCACCCTGCAAGGCGCTTGCCGCGCCCGAACCGGCCTGCGCCACCTGCCCGAGCGTATTGCCCAGGTTCCCCAGTCCCGCCAGTTGTCCCAGCGTGCTCACGTTCTGGGGAAGACTGTTCAGCCCCTGATCCAGGTTACCAATACCCAGCTCACCCGTCGTGCTGTTATAGGTGATGCCGTTTGTCAGGCCCGCAGTAATGGCCCCGACCGCCCCGGCCTCCAGGATTGCGCCCAGATCGAGTCCGTTGCCAGACGCGAGCTGGCTAGCCGCGCTTCCAGCCATACCCGAAACCGCGCCGACCACAATAGATTCGCCCAGCGTCATGGTGGCCAAGGTCGCCCCCATAGCCGCCGCAGCAGCACCTGCAGTAACAATGGATGCGGCAAGCGCAATTGCCATGACCATGAAGGTGGGCAACCCTCCGCCCTGCTTCGTAAAGCCGGTATGGAGGTTGTCGCTCACCGAGGTCTGCGTGAAATCGCTGCCCAGTTGCTGCTGCAACTGCGCGATCAACTGCTGCGTGCCGGCTTGATCCACCGACCCATTACTGCCCAGTTCCTGCAACGCACCACCAATCTGCTGCAGAGTCGCAACGTTCAGGCTCATGTCCGCCGCGCTCATGAACCCGCCGGGCTGCACCACCGTGCCCGTCGTGTCGGTGTAGCCGCCCTTCACGCTGTTCCAGATCTGCCCAACGTTGACCTGGTTCGCCTCGTTGGTCAGCGTACCGGTATTGACCGTGAGCGAGCCGCCCGAGGTGATGTTGCCCGTGTTGGTGATGCTGCCGCCCGTGGCGGCACTGCCGAAGTCCAGCGTCAGGCTGCTGGACGCCTCGATGTTGCCCCCGGCCGACAGGGCGCTCGAATTTGCCGGCAGGTACACCTGCGGCATGAGCGCCGTGATCGTCGGACACGTCGCAGTCCCGGTCGCCTTGCATTCCGGGTCAGGCACCGTCTGCTCGACATACCAGAGCATCGGCGCCGTGAGCGCATTGATCTGCGTCTGCGTGAGCGCCGTGCCCAGCTGGATGTTGTTCTGCTCCGCGTAGTTGACCGCGTTCCCGTACAGGACGGCCTTCTCCTGGTCGGCAACCGACAATCCGGTTGTGCTGTCAGGCGACAGACCGCTCACGAAGCTGGCTTTCCCCGTTTGCGCGAGCGCTGCCTGCTGCAGCAGCAGGTTCTCTTCCTGCGGGTTGTAATAGAACAGTGTCGAGCCGGGCTGCAGGCTCGCCGGCAGGTTGTCGATCAGTTGCTGTGGCCCGAGCCTTGCCGTATGCGTGCTGCCGAGTACCCCGTCCACGTAGGACGCCGTACCTGCCACCGCTGTCGGCAACGGCGTGCCGACCGATCTCGGTGTCGACAGGTTCAACCCCGGCTGATTCACCGGACTCAGCGAGATCACCTGCGACGGTGCGTTCACCAGCGGGGTGTAGGTATTGGCCGTGGTGATCCCGTTGATGAGGCTTTGTCCCGTGAGCGACACCGTTGTACCGACCACATTGCCCACGTTCTGGATCTGGCCGCCCGAGCTGATCGTCAGGTTCGGCGCCTGGATGGTCGCTGCGATATTGCCGACAGGCGTGGGCGGGTCAATCGCCCCGCCCACGCGCGTATACGCGTTGCCATAGAGCGCCGTGCATTCCGCGGGCGAACCGCATGCCCACGTGTTGTGCCGGATGTCACTACTGAACATCCCCGTTTCCTGCACCCATTCGGAGTGCCAGTAGGCATTGAGCGTCTGTGCCTCGTTGACAACCGGTCCGGCCACATTGATCGTCGCGCTCGTGCCGGCCGAGATCAGGCTGCCGATGTTGGTCAGGCTGCCTGCGGTGATCTGCAGATTGCTGCCTGCGCTGATCACCGACGAGCTGCCCGACTGCTGGTCGACGTACGCTTCGCAGTAGCTTTCCTTGTAGCCCCCGGCGGTCATGCAGCCTGCGTATTCCTGCTTGGTGCCGTAGTTCTGGTGGACTGGTACGGGCGGAGGCAGGTTGTTCGTGATTGCGCCCGAGACATTCAGCGTGATGTCGTTGCCTGCAACGATGTTCCCGGAGGTGTTGTTCAGGCTCTGCGCGGGCGTGGTCGAGGTCGCCGTCGTGCCCACTCCGCCAATGACAATGTCATGCCCGGCCAGCAGGTTGCCGAAGGTGTTATCGACCTGGCCGGCCGCGATCACAAGGTCGTTGCCTGCGTAGATCGTCGCGTCATTCTGGCTGTAGCTGAAGGTCGTGGTGTTCGGGTTGTTGCCGCGCGGAGAACCGCCATTTCCGCACGCCGAATTCGGTACGCCTGATGCACAGCCCACCGATGACGAATAGTTCTGCGAATTACCCCCCTGATTTGTCAGGATTCCGGATTGGACGATAACGTTGTTGCCCGCGTAGATCAGACCAGCGTTTACAAGGCTTCCTCCGCTGGAAATGCTGATGTTATCGCCGGCAGCGATCATTCCGGTCGGGCCGAAGGTTGTTATAGACGATATCGCGGAAGGCGCAGGCTCACTTGTATTGATGGAGATCGTCGGCGGAGAAGTATAGTAAGTACCGTTAGTTTGGCAGGATTGCGTTAACACGCATATCGTGTCGGCCGCAACTCCTTCTATCACCCCTAGCGACTTCAGTTGATTGAGAAAAGCCGTGTAATCGCTTTGATTGACGTATTGCGTTGTTGTCGCAGTCAACGTCGGCGCAGTTGCGCCGTTGCTTAGCGAACCGATATTCAGGGAAATGCTGCCGGCCGCAGCAATTTCACCGCCCTGGTTCGAAAGGGAGTTCGTAACAAGCTGAATCGAATTGCCCGCGGAAATTATCCCGGCCTTGCCCGATACCTCAGTGGTTATGGTCTCGTACACGGTGGGGAGGCCAATCGTGGCTTGGACGCCATAACTGGTAGCAGCGACGGGTAACCAGCGCCCGTTCGTGTCCACCACGAAGCCGATAGCCGATCCACTGGTACCATCAACACCCGGGAGTGATTGCAGCGTAGCAGTCAATGTTGTTGTGTAGTCGTGAAAATCCTCGTCACCTCGCGAGGCTTTCTCCCAATACTCGGTTTCCGAACCGATTACACCGGAAAGGAGCAGCGACGGATCACTGATCGTCGTGGTGGCCGTTGCGCTGCTGGGTGCCGTCTGGTCATTGACGACCGCGCCCGCGGAAATATTGATGTTGTTGCCAGCAAAGATCGACCCGCCGGTATTCTGCAGTACGCCGCCCAGGTTGAAGTTAACGTCCCCCTGCGACTGCGTCGTGGCTCCCTGATTGTCGTAGTTGCCACCCGACACGTTCAGTACATTGCCCGCCTCGACCGTGCCGCGATTGATCGTATCGCCGGTGATGCTGAGCGTATCCGACGCATGCAGGAGTGCCCCTGCCTGATTGATCAGTGAGCCGGTGAACGTCACGTCATTGCCGATCACCTGACCATTGTTCGTGAAGATTCCGCCGGTCGTGACCGTGAACGGTGTGGTGCCCGTGATGGTGCCGTTGTTCGTCATCCCGTTCAGCGCATCGACCGTGACGCCCGTGCCGCCGTAGTTCCACGTCCCTGCCACGTCGAGCGTGCCGACCGTCAGCGAGAGCAGCCCCGCCTGACTGATGGTCCCCTGCGACATGTCGACCGACGTGTTCGGCGCATTGATCGTGAGGTTACCCTGCGCGAGTATCTGGCCACCAGTGTCACTGAAGGACCCAGCGCCGCCCGTGATCGCCAGCGACAGATTGCCGGCCGCGGTAGTTGTCCCTGACGAGTTCCCCGCAAAGAGCAGCCCGTTCTGGTTGTTCAGGCTTGCGGTGCTGATCGTGAGCGTATTCAGGCCCATCAGCGCACCGCCGGCATTCGTCAGGCTGCCGGCAAGGTTGACGACGGTGTCCGTGCCGTTCACGAGACCCGCGTTTGCAAAGTTCGTCCCGTCGATCGTCGTCGTGGCGGTCGACACGAGCGAGCCCGTCGCCGTGTTCGTCACATTCGCTGCCGACACCAGCAGGTTGCCGCCCGCAAGAACGCTCGCGGCATTGGTAAATCCATTCTGCGCAGTGAACGACGCTGCACCCACCACGTCCACCTGGCCGCCCGCAGCAGTCGCGATGTGGTCCGACGCCTGCACGTTAAGCACACCGCCCACAAGCGCACTGCCCACCACCACGTCCGCGCCGGCAAGCTGCAGGTTCCCGGTCGAAATGAACGACGCCTGGCCTGCATCCAGGGTGCCCTGAGCCGTAGCGGCAATATCCTTCGAGCCCGCCTGCGTGCCGCTGACCGTAACGTTGCCGCCCGCGAGCGTGAACTCGCCAGCCACGGTGCTGCTGCCGTTGAGCGTGAGCGTCTGGCCCGCGGTGAGCGTTGCATCGCCGTTGGACGACACGCCGCCCACCGTCACGTTGCCATTCGTGCCGGTGACATTCACCGTCCCCATCGACGCGATGCCACCCGTTACCGCTGCACCATTGGCCGCCTGGATCTGGACGTTCCCGCCCGACGTCAGCGCACCGTTAAAGGACACACTGCCGAGCGTCGAGGTCGCGCTGACGTTGCCCACGGTCGTCGTCGCACCGAACGACATGTCGCCCACCGAGTTCGCAGTAAGCTGTCCCGCGCCCTGAACGCCACCAAGCACCACGCTACCGCCCGAGCTGACATTGATATCCTGGCCGAAGGTGAGCGCACCACCGCCGTCAATCGACCCGCCGACCGTGATCGTCGCGGCCCCCAGCCCGTAGAGGGCGCCGGTGAGCGTCATCGCCCCACCCGCACCCAGTGTCGTGACTCCGTTGACCAGTCCACCGTTCAGCGCAAGCGCGCCACCGGCATTCGCCGCCAGACTGCCCACGGCGACGGTTGTGCCCCCCACCGAGAGGTTGCCATTCGTCGCGACCAGCGCCGCGTTGCCATTCGCCACCAGATTGCCGCCAACACCCAGACTGCGCGTTGCGCTCAACGCAAGGGCATCACCGCTCTGCACACCGGCGCCGACCGTGATGTCGCGCGCGGCCGTAACGGCCATGACGCCACCCGAACCAAGCTCGGCGGCGAGCGTGACGTCGCCGGTGCCGTCGTGGCCAGACGCCGCGAGACTCACCGTGCCGCTCGCGAGCGCCGAGCCCATCGCGAGGCTGTTGCCTGCGCTCACCGTCAGGTTGCCGTTGGTCGTCGCGTTGCCGGTGACGATGCCGCCCGTCGCGTTGAGAACGAGGTCCCCCGTCGAATTCACCTCCGCGAGCGTCATGTTGCGGGCGGCCGTCACGGTGGTCGTTCCGCCGCTGCCGATTGCGCCACCTGCACTGACATCGCGCGCGGCAACCAGGTTCACGTTGCCTGCCGCGATGGCTGTACCCGTGAAGGTGACATCGCCTCCGCCCGCATTGCCCTGCGCGGTAACGTCCAGATCCCCGCTGACCGCCTGCACCGACCCGAGCCCGGCAGTGTTGCCGGCCGTCACGGTGACGCCCGTTGCCTGCAAGGCGCCGGTGAGCGCCAGATCGTGCGCTGCCGTCAGGACCGCGGTCTGGGCGAAGGCCGCCGATCCCGCGCCGCTGATGTCCTGCCCGGCAGCGAAGGTCCCCGCCATCTGCCCGGCCAGCGTGCCGTCCAGTTCTATGCCTGTGCCTGCCTGGACATTGACGTTGCCCTGGGCGGCAATCTGGCCACCCAACCGGGTATCCAGTCCGGAAACGACATTCAGCGCCGCGAGCGTCGCGGTCGTGCCGCCCAGCGTCGCCGTGCCGCCCGTGGCCGTCACATCGAGGTCCCCAACCGACTGCACGCCCCCCGTTGCCGACACGTTGCGTTGTGCGGTGAGCGTCACCGCATCGCCCGAGCCGAGCGTGCCGCTGACGAGCACATCACGCGCCGCAGTCACCGTGATGGCGCCCTGTGCCGTTGCGGTGCCGGTCACGGACGCATCGCCATTGCCGGCGTTGCCGTTGGCCACCAGCGCGATCGTCGTGTTCGACACGACGTTATTGAGCGCGGCGTTATCGCCCCCGCCCGCCTGCACAACGTTGGCTTCAAGCGTACCGGCGAGCGCGATGCTGCCCTGCGCAGCCAGCAGCGCCGCTCCGGAGAACGCCTGCGTGCCGGGCCCGCCGATATCCTGTCCGGCACTCACGTAGCCGTTGGTGCCTACCAGCACGCCGTTCAGGCCGATGCTGCCTCCGGCTGTCAGCGTCACGTCCCCCACTGCGCTGGTGCTCGCGCCCAGCGACAGATCCTGGCCCGTCGTGATGGTCAGGTTGCCGCCGCTGTTGATGCCCCCCGTCGCGTTCAGACTGCCCAGTTGCGCGTTGAGCACCGCGTCGCTGTTCGACTCGATCGCACCGGCGACATTGATGCTGTTCAGCGCCGCAACGCCGACCGTTGTGCCCGCAGCCAGCTGGCCGGTAGCAGCGACCGTCACGTCGCCATAAGCGGTGGCAGTTATCGCGCCCGCGGCGGCCGCTGCACCGTTCACGCTCAGACTGCCGCTGCCCGAGGTGCCCGCGGCAAGCGCGAGGGTCGTTGCCGACTCGACATTGTTCAGCGCAGCGTCGCCGCTCGCCGAGACCCGCACCGTCTGGCCCTGGACGAGGCCCGCCTGATCGATGTTCGCCGCCGCATTGAGCACCGCCGACTGCGCAAATGCGAGCGTTCCCGCGCCGCCGATATTCCTGCCGGCAATCACGAAGCCGTTACCCTGGCCGTTGACCGTGCCCGTGACGTTGGTGTCGCGCCCGCCCTCGAGCGTCGTATCGAGCGCCACGGTGGTCGTGCCGCCGAGATTGATGTCGGTCCCGGCCAGAACGTTCAGCGCGCCGTTGCTGTTGATCGTGCCCGTCACGCCGACGTTGCCGGCGCGCGCGGTGAGACTGGTATCGCTCGCCGACTGCAGCGAGCCGCTGACGTTGATGTCATGGCCGGCCGTGAACGTCACGCTCGAGCCGCCTGCGAGCGTTCCGGTCAGGTTAAGGTCGTTGTTCGCCGCAAGTGCAATGGTCGAGCCGGCCTGTACGTCGGCGAACGTGCCCGATCCGCCGGCGTTCGTCTGGATCGTGGCACCGCGCAGCGACCCGGTCAGCGTCGTATCGCTGCCCGAAGTGAGACTGGCCGCAAGACCGAATGCAATCGACGCTGCACCGGAAATCGCTCCGCCTGCGACGAGCGTACCGTTGCCCTGGCCAACAACGGTGCCGTTCAGGGTGAGATTCTGGCCAGCGTTCACCGACAGGTCGCCCAGCACGGAGGTCGTCGCAGGTGTGGCACTGGTGCCGAGATCGACCGACTGCGCTGCGTTGATCGTGAGCTTCCCGCCCGAGGCGATCTGGCCGGTGCTCGTGAGCGAACCGGCCTGGTTCGTGAGCGTCATGTCGCCATTGGACTGGACCGTGCCGGCAACCGTGGTGTCTGCTTCGGCCGTCACGTCGAGCGTGGAAGCCGTCTGGAGCGTGCCGTTCACGCTCACCGAGTGCGCCGCGTTCAGGGCGCCAGTCGTGAGCGAGGCAACCGTCCCGTTGACCGTGATGTCGCCGCCACCGGCCGCGCCGTTCGCGATGACCGCAAGGGCCGCATTGGCCTGCACGTCCTGAAGGGTCGCCGAGTTGCCCGCGTTCAACGTCACGTTGTTCGCCTGCAGCGCCCCCGTCATCACGATGTCGTGGCCGGAGGTCACGTTCGCATCAATCGTAAAGCCGCTGGTACCGCCGAGGTTCACGTCATGACCGGCCGTAAGCGTGGCATTGCCCTGCCCCGCTACCGTGCCACCCAGGGTGAGATCGTTGCCCGTGGTGAGCGTCATATCGCCCGCCGCACTGGTCGAGCCCGTCAGCGCGACGTCCTGCGCCGCGTTTGCACTGAGCTTCCCTGCGCTGGCAAGGGTGCCAGTCGAGGTGACACTGCCGTTCGCCGCTGCGAGCGACAGATCCCCGACCGACTGCACGGTGGCCGTCGCGGCCACCGTCACATTGCCCTGTGCCGCAAGCGCGACCTGCGCGCCCCCGGCAAGCGTGCCGTTCACGATCACGTCGCCCGCGGCCTGCACGCCCGTCGCGCCGACCACGGCAGCGTTGCCATTGAACGTGACGTTGCCGTTGCCGGCGCTGCCGCTGGCCATGACCGCAAACGCACCGCCCGCCTGTACATCCGCAAGCGTGACGCTGTTGGCGGCACTCACCTGCAGACCGTTGGCAAGCAGTTGTCCGGTGAGCGATACGTCGTGCCCTGCGGTGAGCGTGCCGTTCTGCCCGAACGCCATCGAGCCGCTGCTGGTGATGTCGACGCCCGCGTTCAGCGTCCCGTTGTTCTGCGCGATCAGCACGCCCGGCACGTCAATGCCGGCGGCGTTGACCGAGACATCCGTGCCGACCAGCATCGAGCCCGTGACACTGAGTACCCCCTGTGTCGTGGCAGCGAGGCTCGTGCCGCTCGCGAGCGACCCACTCACCGCAATGCCCTGGCCCGCGTTCACCGTCACCGTACCCTGGGCCGTTGCCTGGTTGGCAATCGTCGTGGCCAGCCCGGACGACAGGGCGAGATTGCCGCCGCTATTCACGCTCGCGCCTGTCGTGAGGTTGCCGTTCGCGGCGCTCAGGGCAATGTCGCCCGCGCCCTGAATGGCCGCATTCACATTGACGTCACGCCCTGCACCCGCCTGCAGCGTGCCACTGCTGAGGGCGGCATTCACGTTGATGTCGCGCACGGCCGCAAGCGTGGTCGCGCCGGTCACCACGGTGGGTCCGGCAAGCGTCACGTCACCCGTGCCGTCATTGCCCTGTGCGGTAAGCGAGAGCGCACCACCGCTCTGGACGCTCCCGGTGGATACGTTCGACGAGGCGACCATGGTCGTGTCGCCTGCGGACTGGGTATCGGCGACATTGATGTTGCCGCCCGCGTTGATCGACAGGTTCGCGCCGGACTGGATACTCCCCGTGGACGTGACATCGCCGTTTGCGCTGATCGAATAGCCGCCCACCCCGATGTGCATGCCCGTGAATGACACGTTGCCGCCCGAGCTCACGCTCGCCTGCTGCTGGGCCGCGCTGCCGGCGACCGTCACGTCGCCGTTGGCCGAGAGCGTGAGGTCGCCCACATTCGCGGCAAGCTGCGCGTCCGAGCGCACGCCCATGCCCGCGGCGGTCGCGACCACCTGGATCTGGCCGGCAGTCATCGCACCGAAAGCCGTCGCGTCGATCGCGAGACCGTTGTTCGCGCTGCCGTTCGCTGCGTTGATCGCCGCCGCCGTGTTGGCGGTACCGTTCGACGATGTCGCATACGTGGTGCCAGTCGCATCCAGCCGGGACGGCATCGCGAACTGGTCACCCGCGATCGCGTTGATGCGCGTACCGGCATAGAGCGGCGCGTTCACGCCAATCGTTTCACCGATGAGGTCGATGCTGCCGACGGTGCCTTCGATACCCGCACCGGGGCCGTTCACGCCCGGGTCGCCTTCAATCTGGATGTGTCCGCCCGTGACGTTAAAGCCGATCGCCTGCGCACCCGCGAATCCCGTCGGTGCGCCGCCGACTCCATCGAGAAACTGCGGCGTGCCGGTCGTGAGCGTGACACCGATCGTGTTGGTGAAGCTCGTACCCTGCGTCGTAATCCCGTTCGGGTTCGCGATGATGACCGTTGCGGGCGCACCAAACACCTCGAGCGGACCGTTGAGCAGGCTCGCATTCGCGGTGCCGGTCGACGTGACCTGGTTGACGATCACGCCCGCCGCGCGGCCCGCCAGATTCGGATTGGCCTGCACGTTGCCACCCGTGAGCGACGTGCCCGCCATCAGGCTGTTGTTCAGGATCAGCCCGACTGGATCGATGTTGAAGCTCTGGTACTGGTTCAGCGAGATGCCCGCCGCATTCGGCGCCGTGATGTTCACCACGGGCACGCCGCCTCCGGCGCCGGTGGACTGCGTGACTTTCGGCTGGAACGAGATCGGTGCGGTGGGGTCCACGATCGGGGTGGCGTGCGCAAGCTCCATCGCAAAGCTCACCCTGACCGAAGCCAGGTCGCGCATGACCTGCCACGCCTCGTCGTCAAGGCGGCGGCTTCCGGCAGCCAGCACCCCCGCAGCCGATTCGCCCTGCTCGAACGTCACGGTCAGCGGGCCGGTAAAGAGCGTCACTGCGACCAGTGCTGCGAGCGCGCGCTGCCAGACGCGATATGAACGCAATGGTCGGTGAAGCGTCAGCCACACCGGCGTGCGCTGCCGGCTGCGGAATTCATCCCGCAGCGCGTGTGCACGTTCCAGTCGTCGTGCCAGTTCCCGTTTTGACGTGTTCATATCGCATCCGATCTTTCTTGGTGTTCACTGCGCGATCGCGTTCCGGTGGCCTGCCGGAATGGCGTCGCAAGGGGTCATTGCCCCTCGCGTACGCGTACTGCGTGAGTCGCTACTGCATGAAGCGTTACTGCTGGATGTGTGCGTTGCGCACGAGGTTCGCCACGAGTTCGGTCGTCGCCCGGGTGGCAGCCACCTTTTCGAGCTGCTGGCGCAGCGCTGCCTTCGTCTGCTCGAACGGCGGAATCTGGGTCGGGCGCTTCTGGTCGACGCGCAGAATCCAGAACGCGTCGTTGATCTGCACGGGCTGCGCAGATACCCCGCCCTGCGGCAGTTTCACGAGTGCTTCAGCCAGCGGCTGCGGCCAGTTCTGCGTGTGGCCCGGCTCGATCGGCGTCTTGAACGAGATCCAGCCGAGCTTGCCGCCCTGTGCGGCATCGGGTCCGGTGCTGTACTGCTTCGCGAGTGCGGCGAAGTCTCCGCCCTTCTTCAGCTGGTCGAGAATCTTTTGCGCCGTGTCCGCATCCTTGACCGCGATGACGCTGGGCTGGTATTCGTTCTCGCCGAGGGTCGCGATGACACGGTCGTACTCCGCCTTCACGTCCGCATCGGTTACAGGCGCGGGTTTGATCTGGTCACGCAGGTACGCCTGCACGATCACGTTGGTACGCCACTGATCGAGCGCAGCCACCACATCCGGATGGGACGCGTAGTGCCCCTGCTCGGCCGCCTGACGAAACAGCTCGCGCGCGATCAGCTCGTTCTTGAGCGTGGCGCGCAACGCGGGCGTGTCGGGCGCCTTCGTGGCCAGCACCACCTGATCCAGCTGCTCCTGGGTGATGGCTACGCCATTGACCCGCGCGATCGTGCCGGCAGGCAACGGTCCCGCATTGGCCTGTGTGCCAGACGCGGTACTGGCCACTGCAGCCTTGACCTGCTGGCTTTTCTTTTTCACAGCCGCGTCGGACGCGTGAGCAACGCCGAGCATCGAGCACAGTGCCACCAGCGCCACGGCAGCGCGCATTCTGACGCGAGCGGCCCTGCGACCGGCAGCGGATGGGTAAAGCCCGATATGTGCGGGTTTCGACTGCATCTTCATTGCACCTCCCTATTCAGACCAGTTAAGTGTTGCGAGCAGCACTGTGGCCTTCCTGCCCAGTGCCGCCGGTTGTACAAGCGCACGACCGAGCAGGACTTCGCTCGAGATGGTCTGCGTCCTGAATTTCCACGCGGCACGAACGCCTGCGCCCGTGCCGATGAGCGTGGGCCAGCCGGACTGGGCCACGAGATGCGCCTTGCCGCCGTCGAGAAACACGTAGGGCTCAAGCCGTGCGTCGTGCCAGACCGGCACGTTTGCCCAGACGGCCTCGTTGCGCAGGTACAGGCCGCTGTCGCCGCTCACCCCGCCTTCGGTGAAGCCGCGCACGGTGTCCATCCCGCCGAGGAAGATCTGGTCGTTGTTGAAGAGGGCGACCGGGCTGTACTGAGCACGCAGGGTCCCCTGATAGCGCCACGTGGTGGGGCCCAGCTGACCGATCTGGCACTGGAGCGTGCCGGTCGCATCGGCCATCGTGAACTGGCTGTGTGCCTCGGTGCTGTCGATGTCCGGTGCGTTGCGGCTTGCCGAAAGCCAAGGCACGCCCTCGGAGATGCCGACGTCCCAGGTCGCGGCAGCCGGCTGGCCGTCCGCCGTGAAGCGGCGCAGGCCGTTCACGCCTGCGCGCAGCACGGTCAGGTCCTCCGGCGACAGGAAGATGCCGTTGATGCTGCGCTCGGTGCGCATTTTTGTGAGCGTCACATCGACGCTCAGCCGTCCTGAAGCCGAGCGGGTCAGGACGCTGTTCCAGCCGAGGATCTGGCTGAAGGTGCGTCCGTCGAGCAGCGCGGTGTCGTCGATCGTCTGCTGGTACTCCGAGACCGACGTCGTGTAACTGAACGTCTGGTAACCGAACGGGACCGCCGCCGAAAACACGAGCGCATTGCTGTTCTGGCTGCCCACGTAGTTCAGTAGCAGCGACTCCTGCAGGCCGATCACGTTGTCCGCTTCCACCCCCGCGCGATAGCGCACCGTGCCCGTCTGCGGGCTGCCGTAGTTGTCGATGCCGAGGTTGTAGGAGAGCCGGTCGCCGTAGTGATTCGTGATGGCGACGATCGAATCTCCGGCCGCTTCGCCTGGCATGATCTGGATTTCGGCCTGATTGCGGCGTAGCCGGTTGATCTGGTCCACGCCCTGCTCGAGGTCCGGCAGGCGCAGCACGTCGCCCTGACGCTCGCCAAATGCCCACGCGGTGCCGGCATCCGTGAGCAGGCCGCCGCCGTGTGTCCCGAACGGTCCGGCCTTCGGGTCGCCCGGCCGCAGCGGCTTGCCATTGAGCGTGAACGCCGCGACGTGCCCGGCTACCACCCGGATCGTGAGCGTGCCTGAAGACAGGTTCTGGGCGCCGAGATAGGCGCGCGTCGTGATATAGCCGTGCGCGATGAATGCTTCAGTCACACGCCTGAGCAGCAGGTTGATACGGTTGCGGCCCAGTTCCCTGCCAAGGAACGGCTGGGCGAGCGCATCCAGCTGACGGCGGCTCAGTACCGTGTCGCCCGTAAACTCGATGCGCGTGATGCGGAACATCGGCGCCACGTCGGGAAGCGATTCGACGTCCGCCCCTTCAGGCAGGTTCGGCGCCACGGCAGACGGCGCACCGCCAATCTGCGCCGGCGCCTGCCCGATTTCGTTGCTGCGTTGCTGGTCGCGCTGGTTCTGCAGCAGGCGCTGGCCGGGGTCCTGCGTCGGCCGGGGAAGGTCGGGCACCGCCACGGGAAGTCCTGCCACAGACTGGGCGTATACGGGCAATACGGCAGCGCCCGCCATCAGTGCGGCCAGGCGTGTCACTTCCCGCATGAGCGTCACGGGCCGTCTCACAGACCCATCCATGAGATGAGCCCGATGCTGTTGTGGAAACCGCTGGTGACCCGTCCCAGGTTGGGCGAGCGGATGGTGACGATGCCGTTGGTCGCATGAACGCCACCGGGCGCGCTGAACGTGCCCCCGTCGATATCGCCCTCGCCTGCGATCTGGACTTCGCCGGACCCACCCTCGAATGCCCCGCCCATGTCCGCGGCGTAGATCGCCGCCCACGCGTTGCCGAACCACGCCTTGAAGTTGTGATCCTCATTCACCGCGCTGTAGCCGGGCACACCCTGCGCGAGCACCCTGGGCGCGCTCAGACTCAGGTTGCCCTCTGCGAGCACCATGCCACCGCGATTGGTGATCTGCGTACCTGCCGACAGCGCGATGTCGGTGCCGGCCTCAATCGCCCCGCCGTAGATCTGTACGTTGCTCGACGCACTGGCACGACAGAAGATAAAACACGACTCATGGAACTCGGCCTGGCCAGTGGGTACACCCTGCGTCAGGAGTGCGCCTCGCGCGGCAATATCGATCGCGCCGTCGTTGGAAAGGATCGAACCGCCCACGTTCGACACGTTGTTCGCGCTGATCGACACGTTGCCCGCCTCTGCGGTGATGTACGACAGCGCGGCCGGGTTGGTCAGTTCTCCATAGTTCACGGAGAACCCGCTCTCGCGCCGCGAGAACAGCAGCAGCGTGAGATGGCTGTCGGCGTAGCTCGACGCGATACCATTGTTGACCACGCCGGTCCGGTCGATGATGTTGTCGACGTCACCCGCAGCCGCGATGCTCACGTTGGTATTGGAGAGAATGCGCGCGTTCTCGTTGACCACATTGCCACCTGCGCCCAGCACGACGTCGTCGGCTACGCCGAAGAGCACCCCGAGTCCCGTGCCAGGCAGCGTCTGGTTCAGGATCGTGCCCGCGGCGTACAGCGTAACCGCCCCCAGGGAGGCTGGATCGCCGGCTGTTCGCGCCTGTCCCTGGATGAGGGACCCGATATTGGTGATACCGGCGCTACTCACAAGCACCACGCCAGCTGCCGACGATGCGATTGTCGATCCGGTTGCGTTGCTGTCGGGATTGAGCGTGATGCCCGCAGCGCTCAGGGTGACGCCCCCGTTCCCGATGATGCTGCTTCCGGTGAGGGTGATCGCATCCTGCACCTGGAAATTCACGCGGCCCGCAGCGCTCACGCTCGCATCGGAGAAGACGACACTGCCGTTCGACGCAAGCGTGAAGTCCCCGAGTGAAGCATTCATCGGCCCGGCGCTACGCACCCCGGGCCCCTTGTCGGTGACGATCAGCTCGACCCGGCCGCTGGTGATGCTGCCGGCCGCAGTGATGTCGAGCGCGAAGGACGTGGCCGTCGACGCCGGCTGCCCGGCCTGAACGGAGAGCCAGTCATTCGCATTGTCCGTGGGCGAGAGGCCCGTATTGAGCGTTACCGCGCTCGTGCCGGCAACGGCCCGCGTGATGGCCGTGGCGGACGTAAAGGTATTCTCGAGCGGCCCGTTGATCTGGATGTTTTTGGCGATGAGATCGAGGTCCACCAGCGCGCTCGATAACCCCTGCGGGCCGACGATGATCGTGCCGCCCGTCGTGTTGAGGTTGACGTTGCGCTGGACGTCGCCGGGCGCAATCTGCAGGTCGGTGAAACTCACTGTGCCGGTCGTCAGTGCAACCCGGCCGGTGTTGATGAATGAACCGCCGTTGACGGTGATGCCGTTCGGATTGGCCAGCACGACGTTGGCGCGTGGACCGCTGACCGACAGGGCCCCTTCGATGAGACTGGGGTTCGTGCTGGTGACCTGGTTGACGATCGTTCTTGCGTTGATGCCGTTGTTGTTCAGCGCGACGCCAGCCGCCCCGACGTTAAAGGAGCTGTAGGTGTTGTGTGATACGCCGCCGAACGCCGGTGCGATGTTGACGCTCTGCTGGCCGTTCGATGCGGTCGTGACCGTGGTCGCCGTGCCACCGTCCGGCACGACGCCTGCCGCCCGTACGCAGAGGGGTACCAGTGCAACGATGCAGACAAACAGAATCTCAACGCGCCGAGATCGCTCGCCGGCGCGGTACGGAAAAACGCGGGTTTTCATTTGTTGTTATGGATCGGCGATCCGGTCGCCGACCGTTCGCATTGCAGCTGTTCTTCTGCGGCGCGTTGATGTCCCCGCGCGCCGTTCACCAGAAGCATGTCGGCCCATCGGGAGAAATCTTTAGGTATTGGCCCCAGTTAATTTATCCCGCATAGCCGAAAACGTTTGCGCGCCAGTCAGTCCCGACTGGCGCGGCCAGTCACGGGCAATCACGTGGCAACGCACAGCGGGATAACGAAAGGATATCGAAAGAAAATGGCGTGCACAGATCGAAATTCCAGAGATAGCGATCGACGCATGCCACGTACTTCAAGTGGAAGGTGAAGTCTGGCCAGCATGAGTTTCGGACGCACAGCATCGGAAGGAGCTGGGGCACTTCAACGGTCGATTCTGCGACGAATGCTTGAACGAGCACTGATTCGTTTCTGTACACCATGCCAGGCGTTTGTTTGCCGAATCGCGTATCGAGTACAACACCGAGGAGCCCCACAGCTCGCCCGGCTAATTGGTGTCGGTGCAGTTCGTGCAGGCGCACGAAGCAAAGGAATTTTTGACCCCGTGCTCTAACTGCGATTCGCGCTAAAACCGGCGGAGAGTCAAAGCTCGACGTCCACGCCGAGACCATGCCTAGCTATTCGCTCAGTGATACTGAATATTAACGACCTCAAAGTCATCGTGACGAGCGGGCAAACACATCACCCCGTTGTCACCTATACCGGCAATCCCGGCGGCCAGGTAACCGGAATGGTGTTCGCGATCACGCCAAAAGAGTTTGAGCATGCGGACGATTGCAAAGTCGACGCATACCGGCGTGACAGCCTCGGGTTCGCTTCGGGTGTCTCGACATGGGTGTATGTGGACGTGGAATCGCCGCGCCAAGGCTGACAAGAGAACCGCAACTGGCCGCTCCCGGCTGGTCAACAGTCACTTGCAAACGAACAGTGAATGGCTTCATGACCGACTGCGGCCCGACGCGGCCGTCCGCAGCCACGCCGTCCCAACGACCTCATTAGAAGCCGTAAAGCATAACCTGTCGCAACGACTCAAAATCAAGCATAACCTGTCCGGAGAAGCAGCCTATTTAGCAGCAAGATTGAGGAAGTTAATTACACTGATTGGCCGAAAAGCCCGCCAAACGGGCAATCAACCATAAGATGGCGCATCGTGCAATCAAGCATAACCTGTCGTTTACGACACGTTATGCTTAACGGCACAACTTCAGAGGATTTCCTCGGACAGAATTCTGGTGGGCCCCCCGGGAGTCGAACCCGGCACCAACGGATTATGCGTACCAGCTATGGCTTTCGCCACCCCTTTCGGGTTTGTGGTCTGGACTGTCTCTTGTCTTTACGACCTGCCCGTACAGTCTCTACACGTTCTCTCAAAGAGAGCTTCGCTCGGGATTGCCACGCTACCGAGGCAGCAGAGGTTTCCCCGAATTTGAGCAGTTCTACCAGGGGGCAGAGCGAACTTACCCCAAGGCAACCCAATCAGTGCCGTCCATCCTCTTGCGAGTTGCAGGATGACACTTGCCAAGTCCGCTGCTCTAACCAAGCATGAGCTAGAGGCCCAAAACCTGCGATTTTACTGCATTTGGCCATATGCGACCAAGGCTAGCTTGTAGCCGACTTGCAGCCAGCTTGCTACCTGTGCATCGTCCTGGCCGCCCTGATCGACAAAAAAGCCCGGTCTATCAAAAGGCCGGGCCTTATTCGACTGACGACTGCGACGACCGGCCGACATCATATACGAAACAGCGCGAAACAACGCCGGCCCGGTCACGGCACACGCTTAGAGTGCGTGCACCGGATGCACATCAATTGCCTTCGAGGAACGACTTCAGCTTGTCCGAGCGGCTCGGGTGGCGCAGCTTGCGCAGCGCCTTCGCCTCGATCTGGCGAATCCGTTCACGCGTGACGTCGAACTGCTTGCCCACTTCCTCAAGCGTGTGATCGGTGCTCATCTCGATGCCGAAGCGCATGCGCAATACCTTCGCCTCGCGCGGCGTGAGCGAATCGAGCACGTCCTTCACGACGTCGCGCATCGACGCATGCAGCGCGGCGTCCGCGGGCGCAACCGTGTTCGTATCCTCGATGAAGTCGCCCAGATGCGAATCGTCGTCGTCGCCGATCGGCGTTTCCATGGAGATCGGTTCCTTTGCGATCTTCATGATCTTGCGGATCTTGTCCTCGGGCATTTCCATCTTCTCGGCCAGCGTCGCCGGATCCGGCTCGAGGCCGGTTTCCTGCAGAATCTGCCGCGAAATGCGGTTCATCTTGTTGATCGTCTCGATCATGTGAACCGGAATGCGGATCGTGCGCGCCTGGTCCGCGATCGAGCGCGTGATGGCCTGGCGGATCCACCATGTCGCGTACGTCGAGAACTTGTAGCCGCGACGATATTCGAACTTGTCCACCGCCTTCATCAGGCCAATGTTGCCTTCCTGGATCAGGTCGAGGAACTGCAGGCCGCGATTCGTGTACTTCTTCGCAATCGAGATCACGAGACGCAGGTTGGCCTCGGTCATCTCGCGCTTCGCCTGGCGCGCCTTCAGTTCGCCGGCCGCCATCTGGCGGTTGGTTTCCTTCAGATCCTTCAGCGGCAGCACCACGCGCGCCTGCAGGTCGAGCAGACGTTGCTGCTGCTCGCGAATCGCCGGGATATTGCGCGAAAGAATTCCGCTATACGCGTGGCTCTCGGAGACGATCTTGTCGCTCCAGTCGAGGTCCGTCTCGTTGCCCGGGAAGCGCGCGATAAACTCCGAACGCGGCATGCCGCACTTGTCCACGACGGTGTGCAGGATCTGGCGCTCGACCTGGCGCACTTCATCTACTTGCGCACGCAACGTGTCGCACAGACGTTCGACGGTGCGCGCCGTGAAGCGAATCGACATCAGTTCGTTCTGGATCGTTTCCTGCGCCTTGAGGTAGGACTTCGACTTGTAGCCTTCCTTCTCGAACGCACGGCGCATCTTGTCGAACCATTCGCTGATGAGCGCGAATTTTTCGAGCGACGCACGCTTGAGCGCTTCGAGCTGGGCTGCGTTGGCCGTCGCCTGCGCCGTGCCCTCGTCTTCTTCCTCTTCCTCTTCCTCTTCTTCTTCCTCTTCGGCTTCTTCGGCCTCGTTCTCGATTTCTTCCGCTTCCTGCGCGGAGAAGCCGTCGGTGTCTTCGGCGTTCGGATCGATCAGACCGTCGACGAGTTCGTCGACGCGAATCTCGTCGTTCGCCACGCGCTCGGCCATCGCGAGGATGTCGGCGATCGTGGTCGGGCACGCGGAGATCGCCATGACCATGTGCTTGAGGCCGTCCTCGATGCGCTTGGCGATTTCGATTTCGCCTTCGCGCGTGAGCAGTTCGACCGTGCCCATTTCGCGCATATACATGCGCACCGGATCGGTCGTGCGGCCAAATTCGGAATCGACAGTTGAAAGCGCGACTTCGGCTTCTTCTTCTACTTCGTCATCCGAAGAAGCGTTCGGCGCGTTGTCGTTGAGCAGCAGCGTTTCGGCATCGGGCGCCTGCTCGTACACGGCCACGCCCATGTCGTTGAAGGTGCTGATGATGCCTTCGATCGCCTCGGTTTCGGTGAAGTTGTCCGGCAGGTGATCGTTGATTTCGGCATACGTGAGGAAGCCGCGCTCCTTGCCCAGCTTGATGAGCGCGCGCAGCTTCGAGCGGCGCTCCTCGAGTTCTTCGACGGTGCCGGGCTGCGACGACGCGAACGCGTCTTTCAGCAGCGCCTTTTCCTTCGCTCGCCGGTCGCGCGCGCGGGCCTTTTCGACCTTGCCCGTGACGGGCGCGCTTTCTTCGCTCTGGCTCGCGTCGTCATCGACGGATACTTCGTTCAGCTTTTTCGTCATGGAGGTGGCCGTACCGGCTTTAGTCTCGACTCGCGGCTGTGGGACAACAGCCTCTTGAACCGTGGATACTGGAGCCTCGCGCTCGACCGAATCGTCCGCGTCGGCGGGCGCTTGCGCTGCACTACTCGAACCGGATCGCTTCGTGGCCGGCGTTGCAGCTTTCGCCGCGCGTGTCGGCGCCGCTCGCCCGGCCGAAGCAGACCTGGTTTTCTTTGGGGCAGCAGGGTCGGTGCTGGTAGCGGACGTCGTTCTGGCGGAACGGGCGGCACTGGTCTCTGTGACCTTCGTGGACGGCTCCGTCGAGCCCGTGACCGTCGCCTTCTTTTCGCCTGTAGTCTTTGCCATTGCCATTCCGTCCTTGCAGGAAGCTGGGTAACCGCCCGGAAAAAAACAAAAACAAACCGCTGAGAACCTTTTATTATAGCACGTGGGGCACCAGCCCTTCCGCGCGGTCCTCCTTACAAACCGAGCTGACGTTTCATGTCAGCCCGTGTCTGATTCAGTCTCATCAGTTCCGCCAGTTCTTCAGGCGTATGCCGCGATTGACGCGACAGCACATCGAGCCGGTCGCAGCACGCGTCGTAACGCATCTTGAGGATCGCCGCCATCAGCTCCTCGCCAACCAGCCGCTCCTGCTCGCGCCGCTCCTCCACCACCGCGCCATCTTCTGGATTTTTCATCAGTAAATCCCGGACGTTTTCATCATAGTCCAGAATTTCACGAAAAATCTCTTCAAAGGTCGGGGCATTGACCCCGTTTCGCAAGAGGTCTGAAAGCAGTTGAAATTCCGCCGCATCGCCCAGCGCGCGGGCATGCGTCGTGACTTCCTCGAACAGTTCGCCGTGCCGGGTGAGCGCGATCAGCGCCTGTTCGGCCTCCTCGCCGAGCTGCACCACGATCCGCGGGTGCATCACGAGGTTGCGCAGCGCCTTGCGCTCGATCCCGGTCACGAGATGCCGGTCCTTGCGGGCGGGCGCCCCACGCACCGCCCGGGCGATCCGCGCGTCGACCTCGCACAGCGCCGCCACTTCCTCGAACGGCACGTCGAGCCGGTCCGCGAACATATGCATGATCTGCGCACGCAACGCGTTCGCCGGCAGCGCCTGCATGAGCGGCTTGGCATCGAAGAGCGCGCGGGCGCGCCCCTCCGGCTGATCCAGCTCCTTGCCCGTCAGCACTTCATTCAGCATGAATTGCGACAGCGGCATCGCCCGGTCGACCTGCTCCTTGAATGCCTCGGCGCCGAACTCGCGGACGTAGCTGTCCGGGTCGTGCTCCGTGGGCAGGAACAGGAACCGGATGGTGCGGTTGTCGGCGGCATGGGGCAGGCACGCGTCGAGCGCCCGGCGCGCCGCACGGCGGCCCGCCGCATCGCCGTCGAAGCTGAAGATCACCGTATCGGTCTGACGAAGGAGCTTCTGCACGTGGATCGGCGTGCACGCGGTGCCGAGCGTCGCCACGGCGTTCTGGAACCCGAGTTGCGCGAGCGCCACCACGTCCATATACCCTTCGACCACCAGCACATATTGCTGCTCGCGGATCGCAAGACGCGCCTCGAACAGCCCATACAATTCGCTGCCCTTGTTAAATAGTGGCGTTTCCGGCGAATTCAAATACTTGGGTTCGCCGCCGTCCAGCACCCGCCCGCCGAAGCCGATCACCTGGCCCTTGACATTACGGATCGGAAACATGACCCGGTCGCGGAAGCGGTCGTAGCGGCGCGCCTGTCCCTGGGCGTCCTGCTTTTCGCTGACGATCACGAGCCCCGCTTCAACAAGCGACTCGTCGCGATAGTCGGAAAATGCGGATTCGAGGTTCTGCCAACCATCGGGTGCGTAACCCAGGCCGAAGCGCGCCGCGATCTCACCGGTGAGACCGCGTTTTTTCAGGTACTGGATCGCATTCGGGGCGCCGCGCAACTGCTTGCGGTAGTAATCGCACGCCGTCTGCATGACGTCGGACAAAGCGGTCGCCACGGCCTTCGACGGACCCGGCGCGTAGCCGCCCGCTGCGCCTGCGCCGCCGCCACGGATCGGCGACGGCTCCTGCGGCACCGTGAGTCCAACCGATTGCGCGAGTTCGTTGACGGCCTCGGGGAACGTGAAACCGGCATGCTCCATCAGGAAGCCGATGGCGGTACCGTGCGCGCCGCAGCCGAAGCAGTGATAGAACTGCTTCGTTGGACTAACGGTAAATGAAGGGCTCTTTTCGTTGTGGAACGGGCACAGGCCCATGAAGTTCGCGCCGCCCTTCTTGAGCTGCACGTAACGTCCCACCACGTCGACGATATCGACGCGGTTCAGCAGATCCTGCAAAAACGAATGCGGAATCATCGGGACAGAGGCACTCCGGCTGCGCGAGGGGCACGATGGGCGTTGCCCGTTGCCGGGCCGCGCCCCGTTACTTCGCGAGCGCTGCCTTGACCAGCGCGGACACGGCCGTCATATCGGCGCGGCCGGCGAGCTTCGGCTTGAGTACGCCCATCACCTTGCCCATGTCCTGTGGGCCGGCGGCGCCGGACTGGGCCACGGCGGCCTGCACCTCGGCGGCGATCTCGGCCTCCGAGAGCTGCTCGGGCATGTAGCCGGCGAGCACCTTCAGCTCAGCCGTTTCGTTATCGACGAGGTCCGTGCGGCCGGCCGCCTCGAACTGGCTGATCGAATCCTTGCGTTGCTTGATCATCTTGTCGATGACCGCCGTGATGGCGGCGTCGTCGAGCGTCACGCGCTCGTCGACTTCACGTTGCTTGATCGCGGCGAGCAGCAGACGAATCGTGGCGAGGCGCCCGGTTTCGCGCGCGCGCATCGCGGCTTTCATGTCGTCGTTGATTCGGTCCTTGAGGCTCATTACTCACCTGAAATACGTTGAGGGTTTCGAATACCTGGGCAAACCCAGACGCTGGGGCTGCATGCCTCGCTCAGCGTGCGCGAGCAAACATCATATCAAATGCAAAAACCCGCCTGGAAACGCTTCCAGGCGGGTCGGCGCAAATGCTTGACGGTGGCGACCACACCAGAGAGGCAGCAACAGCCGCTTTACCCGGCGCCTTACCCAGCGCTTTTTTCAGCGCTTTTTTCAGCGCTTTTACCCAGCTTAACTAGCCGCGGCGGCGCTGCCGACTGGTGGACAGGCCTGGCCGCCGTGGCGCCCGGGGGCGCGAGCCGCGGCGCCGCCAGAATCAGTACAGCTTCTTCGGCAGCATCTGGCTGCGCAGGCGCTTGAAGTGGCGCTTGACCGCTGCCGCCTTCTTCCGCTTGCGTTCAGCCGTCGGTTTCTCGTAAAACTCACGCGCGCGAAGCTCGGTCAGAAGACCATTCTTTTCGATCGTGCGCTTGAAGCGGCGCATGGCCACTTCAAAGGGTTCATTTTCTTTTAAGCGGATGGTCGTCATTTTCCAATAACGGATCTGGGCTAAAGAAAACTGAGTATAGCAGAGCTAATTCACAAATAAAGGAACCGGTCAAGCCCGGCCGAAGCCCGCCAGAGCGAACGCCGAAGCGGCCTCGCCCGCCGCCACGCCGGAGGCCCAGGCCCACTGAAAATTGTAGCCGCCGAGCCAGCCCGTCACGTCCACGGCCTCGCCGATGAAATACAGCCCCGGCACGCGCTGGCTCATCATCGTGGACGACGAAAGCTCGCGGGTATCGACGCCGCCGCGCGTCACCTCGGCCTTCTTGTAGCCTTCGGTGCCGGTGGGCGTGAGCGTCCATTGCGAGAGACCTTCGCCCACGCGGCGCAAGGTCTTGTCCGGCAGATCCGCGAGGCGTGTGTCGATCGGCACCTGGTGGGCCTCCAGCCAGGCGTGTGCAAGCCGCGCGGGCACCCAATCGGCGAGCAGATTGCCGATCTGGCGTTTCGTCGTGCTCTTGGCTTCGACCAGCGCAGCCGCGGCATCGTGCTCCGGCAGCAGGTTCACGCGGATCGGCTGCCCCGGCTGCCAGTAGCTCGAAATCTGCAGTACGCCCGGGCCGGACAGCCCGCGATGGGTGAACAGAAGGTCTTCGTCGAATGCGCCGCCCGTCTTGCGCTCGCCGGTCGCCACGTTGACCCCGAGCGACACGCCGGAGAGCGGCACATAGGGCGCCCAGTCCTGCTGCGCGAAGGTGAGCGGCACGAGAGCCGGACGCGTGTCGACGAGCTTGTGGCCGAACTGCTTCGCGACGCGGTACGCAAAATCGGTCGCGCCGATCGCCGGAATCGACAGTCCGCCGGTCGCGATCACGAGCGCGCGTGCGCCAATCGTCCCGTGCGGCGTGCCAAGGGTGAAGCCGGCGCCGTCCGCATGGCTCACCGTTTCGACCGGCAGCGGCCTGCGCCATGCGACGCGCCCGGCGTCGCACTCGGCGCGCAAGACGTCGATGATCGCGTCGCTCGACTGGTCGCAGAACAGCTGGCCCTTGTGCTTTTCGTGCCAGGTCACGCGATGCTGACGCAGCAGCGCGAGAAAATCGCGCGGCGTGTAGCGCGCGAGCGCCGAGCGGCAAAAGTGCGGATTGTTCGAGAGATAGTTGGCCGGGCTCGCGTGCAGATTCGTGAAGTTGCAGCGCCCACCGCCCGAAATGCGGATCTTTTCCGCGAGCCGCGGCGCATGATCGATCAGCGCCACGCGGCGTCCCTGCTGCCCAGCGACCGCCGCGCACATCATGCCGGCCGCGCCTGCGCCGATCACGGCGATGTCGAATGATTCCATGGCGCGCATTCTACCTGCGCGCGGCGGCACGCCGCTGCGCTTGACTCCAGCCCCTGGGCCCGTCAGCCGCCCATCGCCCGCACTGCTATACTCCCAAGCTACTTTTACATTTCGAATTTACAACGGTTTTCGGTGGTGGTTTCGTACCCAACCGGCACCGTTGCACGCCCCACCATGCTCGTTCTTGGCATCGAAAGCTCCTGCGACGAAACCGGCCTCGCGCTCTACGACACCGAGCGCGGCCTGCTCGCCCACGCACTGCATTCCCAGATCGCCATGCACCGCGAGTACGGCGGCGTCGTGCCCGAACTCGCGTCGCGCGACCATATCCGCCGCGCGCTGCCGCTGCTCGAAGAGGTGCTCGACAAGAGCGGCGCCGCGCGCAGCGACATCGACGCCATCGCCTACACGCAGGGCCCGGGTCTCGCGGGCGCGCTGCTGGTCGGTGCGAGCATCGCCAATGCGCTCGCGATGGCATGGGATCTGCCGACCATCGGCATCCATCACCTCGAAGGGCATCTGCTCTCGCCGCTGCTCGTCGATGCGCCGCCGCCGTTTCCGTTCGTCGCGCTGCTCGTTTCGGGCGGCCACACGCAACTGATGCGCGTGACCGACGTCGGCGTCTACGAAACACTCGGCGAAACGCTCGACGACGCCGCCGGCGAAGCCTTCGACAAAACCGCCAAGCTGCTCGGACTCGGCTATCCTGGCGGGCCGGAAGTATCGCGGCTCGCCGAATTCGGCGTGCCCGGCGCCATCGAATTGCCACGGCCGATGCTGCACTCGGGCGACCTCGACTTCAGCTTCAGCGGACTCAAGACCGCCGTGCTCACGCACGTGAAGCGGATCGGCACGAACATCTGCGAACAGGGCAAGGCCGACATCGCGCTCGGGTTTGTCGATGCGGCCGTCGAGGTGCTGGCTGCGAAGTCCATCACCGCGCTCAAGCGAACGAAACTCAATCGGCTCGTGGTGGCGGGCGGCGTAGGCGCGAACCGGCAGTTGCGCGAGACGCTGTCGGCAGCGGCGCAAAAGCGCGGCTTCGAAGTGCATTACCCGGACCTGCAGTTGTGCACCGACAACGGCGCGATGATCGCGCTCGCGGGCGCGATGCGGCTCCAACGCTGGCCCGAGCAGGCTACGCGCGATTACGCCTTCACGGTCAAGCCTCGCTGGGACTTATCGTCGCTCGCGCGCTGACGGTCGCTGCCGCTGTAGTTTCCGTTGCCGCATCGGCGGTTTGACGACGTAAAAAAGCCGCCCCTCCGGGCGGCTTTTCATTGCGCCGATTCCAGCAGCAATCAGCCCTGCATGCGCTTGTCGTGCTCGATGACGGCATACGCGCTGTGATTGTGGATCGACTCGAAGTTCTCGGCTTCGAGCACATACGCGACGATGCGGCGATCGTTGTTCAGGCGAACGGCCACGTCGCGTACGAGATCCTCGACGAACTTCGGATTTTCATACGCACGCTCGGTCACGAACTTCTCGTCCGGACGCTTGAGCAGTCCCCACAGCTCGCACGAAGCCTCTTCCTCGGCGATCCGGATCAGGTCTTCCACCGGCAGATCGTCCGCGAGTTCGGCATCGATCGTCACATGCGAGCGCTGGTTGTGCGCACCGTACTGCGAGATTTTCTTCGAGCACGGGCACAGGCTCGTCACCGGCACGACCACCTTCAGGAACAGGCGCGCCGCGCCCTCGCGCATGTCGCCCACGAGCGTCACTTCGTAGTCCATCAGACTTTCGACACCCGATACCGGCGCAACCTTCTTCACGAAGTACGGGAACGACACCTCGATACGGCCTGCCTGCGATTCGAGCTTGTCGAGCATCGCGGCCAGCATCGTGCGGAACGTCGCGGGCTCGAGCGGCGCCTTGTTGCCTTCGAGCAGCGCAACGAAGCGCGACATGTGCGTGCCCTTCTGGTTGGCGGGCAGATGAACGTCGAGGTTCCACGTGCCGACCGTCGGCTGCACGTCGCCGCTGCCGGTCTTCACGAGCAGCGGATGACGAACGGACTTCACGCCCACGCGCTGGATCGGGATCTGGCGGAGATCGACGGAGCTTTGCACGTCCGGCATCAGGAAATCCGTGCTCATCTGGTTCATGTTCTTATCCTTTGGGCTGCACACAACGTAGCGCGCAATGACAAGCGCCGGCAAAAGCCGGCGCAGGCTGGCGGTTCCAGGTCCGAAAACCCGGCCGCCGGTTCATACGGAAAGTGGGCAATCGTGGCAGCCGGTGCCGCCAACGACACCGGGCCGTGCGCCGCGAGGCGCTTACGCGACGCGCATCACCGACTTGCCGGACGCGTTCGTCACGTGATCGAGGAAGCGCTCGCGAATCGACTTCGCAATCCCTGCCGCGTCGAGCCCGGCAAGCGCCAGCAATTTTGCCGGGTCGCCGTGGTCGATGAAGCGGTCGGGGAGGCCCAATTGTAGTACGGGCTTGATAACCCCGCTGGCAAGCAGGGCTTCCACGCAGGCCGAGCCCGCGCCGCCCATGATGCAGCCTTCCTCGACGGTCACGAGGTAGTCGTGGGTTGCCGCCAGCTCGCGTACGAGTTCGGCGTCGAGCGGCTTCACAAAGCGCATGTTCGCGACCGTGGCGTCGAGCTCCTCGGCGGCGGCGAGCGACGGCGGCACCATCGTGCCGAACGCGAGGATCGCAATGCGCTTGCCTGCTGCTGCGTTGCTCTCGCGGCGGATTTCGCCCTTGCCGACCGGCAGCGCGGCCATCTGCTTGACGGTTGCGACGCCCGTGCCTGCGCCGCGCGGATAACGCACGGCCGTGGGGCAATCCTGCTGCAGCCCCGTGTAGAGCATCTGGCGGCACTCGTTTTCATCCGACGCGCACATGATCATCATGTTCGGGATGCAGCGCATGAACGCGAGATCGTAGGCGCCCGCATGCGTCGCGCCGTCCGCGCCGACGAGGCCCGCGCGGTCGATCGCGAACACGACCGGCAGGTTCTGCAGCGCCACATCGTGGATCAGCTGGTCGTAGGCGCGCTGCAGGAAGGTCGAGTAGATCGCGACGACGGGCTTGAGGCCTTCAGCCGCGAGACCGCCCGCGAACGTCACCGCATGCTGCTCGGCGATGCCGACGTCGTAGTAGCGATCCGGGAAGCGCTTTTCGAACTCGACGAGACCCGAGCCTTCGCGCATCGCCGGCGTGATGCCGACCACGCGCGCATCCAGCTCGGCCGCATCGCACAGCCATTCGCCGAAGACCTGCGTATAGGTCTTCTTGGAAGGCGTCGTCGACGGCTTGATGCCCTCGGCCGGGTTGAACTTGCCGGGGCCGTGGTAGAGAACCGGGTCGGCTTCGGCGAGCTTGTAGCCCTGGCCTTTCTTCGTCACGACGTGCAGGAACTGCGGGCCGCGCAGTTCCTTGATGTTTTGCAGCGTCGGGATCAGCGAATCGAGATCGTGACCGTCGATCGGCCCGATGTAGTTGAAGCCGAACTCCTCGAACAGCGTGGCCGGCACGATCATGCCCTTCGCGTGCTCTTCGAGCCTGCGCGCGAGGTCGAGCACCGGCGGCGCATGGCGCAGCACGCGCTCCACGCCCGCGCGCGCGGCGGCGTAGAAGCGGCCCGACATCAGTCGCGCGAGGTGACGGTTCAGCGCGCCGACCGGCGGCGAGATCGACATGTCGTTGTCGTTGAGAATAACGAGCAGCGGCACATCGTCTTCGACGCCCGCGTTGTTCAGCGCCTCGAAGGCCATGCCGGCCGTCATCGCGCCGTCGCCGATCACGGCGATGCCCAGGTGGTTCTCGCCCTTGAGCTTGCTCGCGATGGCCATGCCGAGCGCCGCCGAAATCGACGTGCTCGAGTGCGCGGTGCCGAACGTGTCGTATTCCGACTCGTCGCGACGCGGGAAACCCGAGATGCCGCCGAACTGACGCAGCGAGTGCATCTGGTCGCGGCGGCCGGTCAGGATCTTGTGCGGGTAGGTCTGATGACCGACGTCCCAGACGATGCGATCGCGCGGCGTGTCGAACACGTAGTGCAGCGCGATCGTCAGTTCGACCGTACCGAGGTTGGACGACAGGTGGCCGCCCGTTTGCGAGACGCTCTCGAGAACGAAGGCACGCAGTTCGTCGGCAAGCGGTTGCAACTGGCGGCGATCAAGGCGGCGCAAATCCGCCGGGTCGTCAATGGTTTTCAGCAAGTCGTACATCGTCGTTCCATTGTAGGAAAACTGGCGCTCCCGCACTTTTTCTGCGCATTACTTCCGTTTCATGCGCGTGGGCGGGTTGCGCGGTCAGCTCACCCGGTTCACCACCAGGTCAGCGAGTTCGGCGAGGCGCTGAGCGCGCGCGCCAAACGGTTCGAGCGCCGCGTGCGCGTCTGCGCGCAACTGCTGCGCGAGCGCTCGCGAGGCATCAAG
>NZ_JAMXLH010000015.1 GCF_024281035.1 Paraburkholderia sp. | reverse complement strand
AGGCCCCGGCTGGTGGTATCGCCAAGCAGCGTGGCAAGCGACACCGGAGGATATTTCGGCTTCGCATCGTCGAGAATCTGCTGATAGACGGCCTCCGTCGAGTTCTGGATGCCGCGCACGCCGACGATCGTCTGACGCGTGGCGGCGACAAGTCCAGCGTCCGGCACGATGGCAAGCGCCGCCGCCCCCTTGGGCGTACGAGGCGCACCAGGCCCGGCGTGATTCGCAAAGAACGCAATGGCGTGCACACGCAGATCCTCCCACGCGCCCGGCGAAAGCGGCGAGCGTGCCGGGCGCAGGGGAAAGCCCGTTGCGACGAGTTGAGTCGTGAGGAAGGCAGCCTCAGTCTGCTCCGGCTTCGCGAGCATCAGGTAAGCCTTGAGCGTGTCGTAGGCGGCCTGCGCCTGAGCGCTGCCGCCACTTGCGATTTCTTCGTCGGACATCGAGGCGAGCTGGCGCAGGCGATCCTCCAGCTTGTGACGAATCGGGCCGACGAGAATGCGGCTCGCGGCAACCGCATAGCCGGGCCAGAGCGCGGCGCGCAAGGCGCTGTCGCGATTCAGGCCGAAGCGCGTTTGCCACGGCGCGCCGTCACGCCCGCGTATTTCGAGCGTGTCCATCTGCTTGTCGAGACTGTCGAGCGCCTGCAACGCCTGCGTCTCCCTGGCGCCCGCGAGATTTGCGAGCGTCGCGCCAGCCGTGCCGATCGTCGCCCGGTTCGTCAAACCCGAGACCATCATGCCTGCAATCCAGAGACCGACTGCTCCGGTGGCAATCCACGCCGCGGAAGCCGAAAGCGAAAAACCAAAGCGCCGACCGTGGATCTGGCGGCTGTGGTCGGCGACCGCCTGCCAGATCGCGTGATTGTGCGGCGCCAGGGACGCGGCTTCTGTTTCGTTGTTTGTTTGTTCCTTTGTTGCCGATGACGCCTGATCCCGCACCTTGAAGAGCGGCGCAAACAGCAGGCCGTGAACGGGATGGCGCCAGTAACGCGAGCGGGCCGTTTGCAATACGAGTTCGGATAACGCGCTGCCGAGCCTTTCGATGTGCTGCGATAGCTGAGCCGGATAGCGGTCGGCACGATTCAAGCCGATGCGCACGACGCCTGTATCGGCAAGGTTGCGGGTGAGATGTTGCAGCGACGTTTGAATATCGCCGGCGTTCACGCGGGCGTTCGACCAGGTGAAACCGATCGCCTCGTCCGGCCCCCCGGATTCGGCGCCGAAGTCCGTCACGTTCAGCAGGTACGCCGGTGCGGCCCAGCGCAGCGCGCGGGCGTGGCGTGCGAGTTGCCGCGCAAGCCCTTCGGGGTCGAACGGCGCATTTATCGAGGTACGGTTCCGCGTGACCGCCACAATCGCGTCAATCGGGCGGTCGCGCCGCAAGCGGCGGATCTGGTCGAGCCACGCGGTATCGAGTGCGTCGCCGGTTTGCCTGGCGTACAGCAAGACTGCGTCGTGCGTGATGACGTAGCCGCTACCTACGAGGCCGGGGACAAGACGGTTGACGAGGGGTTCGTCGCCAGCGATGAGAATCCAGCGGCTGCGGCGGCGCCAGCGTGGGCCGTGGTGGTCGGCAAGCAATTGCTTCAGGACCGCAGCACGATGACCGCTTGCATGACCGCTGTTGGCGGGAGAAGTGACCTGCCCCAGCTGGCCATGTTCTTTTGCCCACTGTCGAACAGCGCGCCACGCCCTGGCTGGCTGGGACGAATCGCCAAAGCTGAATACGATCAGCATAACGACGAACATAGCGCACAACGCCGCAATGGCCGAACCACGGTTCTCGGGCGCGATGCCAACCCAATCCGGCCGTACCCAGATGAGCAAACCTGGCAGAACGACGCAAAGGATGCTTGCGAGAAGATCGAATTTAAATATCCGGTTCATGCGGAAAGAGAAACGTTATTCAGATATTGATCGTGAGTTGCTACGACGGAGAGAAACGTGAGATCGGCACTGCGCTCAGCAACGAGTTGCGGTGTTGCTGCCTGTGACGCCATTTGCGCAGCACAGGCAACGGCGAGCCAGCCCGCCGACTGCCCGGCTTTGCCTACCGCACGATCAAGATTGAATTCCTGGAGCGCATCGTCACGTGGCATGCTCGCACCCGCATGGCTCAGCGCCGTGTGCAACGGCCCCACCGATTCCCCGTTGAATCCTGTCATCCATGCGGCTCCCAAATCCCGTACGACTGTACTCCCCCAGCGAAGTGCGTTGGTCATCGCGTGATCCAGCCTGTCGTTCTGCGATTGCACCGGACGGTGAATCGCCGCAACTGGGCGCAAACTGTGCCTGCTGGAAATCGAGGTTGAAACCAGCAGCAGCCCGATCCCTGCTTCCGCCGAACCTTCCTGCGGCGCATCGTCGAGACCGGCTTGCAACCCTATTGAAACGAGCAGAAGTGCACGTTTATCCAGCGGCCCCTGCGGATCGTCGAGCCAGGAATCGAGGGCCATCAATCCAGGGGTTTCTGTTGCGAGAAATGGATGCGCAGCGTGCAGCTTCTGGGCACTCCAGCGTTGCTCCCACAACGCGAGTACATCTGTCGTGCCTGCATATCCAGACACTTCGAGCCGCACGTGCAGCGCCAGTTCTACAGGAAGTGCGTTGATCGCCCCGGCCAGGTCCGCCAGCAGACGGTCATAGAGCCACTCCAGAACCCGGGCGTGACGCTCGGCATCGTTGGCTGCAAAGCGCGCGTCTTCCGGCTCAAGGCAGCGTGCAGAAATGGATTGGTTATCTTCATGTGTCGAAGCCCGTGCATCAAGCGTCAGTGTTCCATCGATAATCTTCCCGAGCCCATCCGTCTCGTCGTCATCCGTCACGCGCATCGCACAACCCAGCACCAGAACTGGAATACTTTCTCGATCGAACGCCTGCTTGATGTATTGCTTTTGCGCCTTGTTCCACTCCATCGCGTCGCACCGTATCGCTTCGTAGTGGCGGTAGCGGCGCGATACAAGGAGTGCAGCGAAACCCGCCGGGAATACAGACACGCACGTCCAGAACCACGGCGTCTGAGTCGGTTCGCTGGCCGGCCACAGCAGCAGCACTGCAAAGATGCCGAGCAGCGTCAGCACAAGAAAAACTACGGTCCAGACAAGATAGGATGGCGGCGCATCGGGAACGCGCATTTCAGGCGGAAGCTTCGAGAAGTCGAGGGCCATTGCTTAGCGCCGCCCGCTATTTTGAAGCGATGAAATCAAGCGGCAGCCGCATTCGCACAGATCACCGTGTTGCGCGACTTCAAGGCCGTTATCGAATGCACCCGACGTTGCTGTGGCAATGCGATTGTCCCCATGCTTTGGACACATAACGCGATCACGAATCCGCGCAACCGCACATCCCATGAAAAAACAGTCGCTGGAACCGGATTCCACTACACCGCCGCCGGTATGGCCATCACCGACGCGAATGATACCTGGCATAACTATGCTCCTGGGTTAAACCTTCAGAGTTACTACGACGCTCAATTCGACTGATAGCGTGCGATGAGGCGTCGCACTGCCTTTCCCCACGATTACTTCGAAGCTGGAACCATCGACTCACTGATGCACCTCGCGTGCTCCGCGGTCCGCTCGTCGCGCACGTGCTACTTCTCTTCCCCGACGTAATCGCTCACGCCGAACGTATCGGTCGCCCGTGTCTGGAAGTACAGCGTCGGCGAAAGTAGGTGATCGTGCCAGCTCGTCAACATCGTGTCGTGAACCAGCAGGTCAAAAAGCGCCATCACTTTCGGTGGAAGCGGGTTGGTGCCGCTCAGGCCCATCCGCCACGCGTGCACCAGTTGCTCCTGCCCGG
>NZ_JAMXLH010000014.1 GCF_024281035.1 Paraburkholderia sp. | reverse complement strand
CGATCACGCTGTGCACCGCTTCGCAGCCGCCCATCGCGAGCGCTTCGTCAGCGATGTTCTTCAGCGGCAGCGCCTTGCCGCCGCGCATCTGCTCGTCGGCGGTGATGAGCGCGACCGCGCCCACGTCGACTACGCGCTCGTTGAGCGACTTCGACGAGAAACCGCCGAACACCACCGAATGCGTCGCACCGATGCGTGCGCACGCCTGCATCGCGACGACGCCTTCAACCGACATCGGCATATAGATCACGACGCGGTCGCCCTTCTTCACGCCGCGCTTTTTCAGCGCGTTCGCAAAGCGCGAGACGCGTGCGAGCAGATCGCGATAGGTAACACGAGTGACGGTGCCGTCGTCGGCTTCGAAGATGATCGCGACACGCTCGCCCAGGCCCGCTTCGACGTGACGGTCGAGGCTGTTGTACGAAGCGTTGAGCTCACCGTCCTCGAACCACGTGTAGAACGGCGCGTTCGATTCGTCGAGCACCTTCGAGAACGGCTTGTGCCAGCTCAGGGTCTCGCGCGCCAGGCGCGCCCAGAAGCCCTCGTAATCGCGCTCGGCTTCCGCGCACAGTGCGTTGTAAGCATCCATGCCGGAAACCGTCGCATTCGCCACCATTTGCGCGGATGGTGCGAAAACGCGGTGTTCCTGAAGAACTGATTCAATCGTAGACATCTTCTCTCCCTGTCTCCTTCACTGCATATTCCGACCGGTTCGCGGCCTGAACATGGTGAAATTGTTTAGAAAAATCTCCATTGATTCTGCGGCTTGAAGTAACCCAAATAATCGACAGCACGAACCGTGCCAAAGCCTGAAAGCGCCTGATTTCAAGCGAGATGAGCGAAGACGCGCTCCCCCACTGCCCTAATACGACGCACCCTGATCATTTTCTGGACAGTTGCACGCCCTACCCGTGGTTTCGCCAGCCGTTGCTCCGCCATACAACCGCTCGAAAACGATTCTTTGGCGCGAGTCCGGCCGAATCGCACGTTGGCCCTCTCGTTGCATTCGACACATTTCCAGGCGCCTGACTGAGCTGACGACGCTGTTATTCGCTGGTCTGGATGAACTTAATTTTCTGATTTTCGGTTTCGACGATGTCGCGCCCGGCATTTCGCGGCGAGCCGCAATTGATTTGATTTGATCTGTTTTGTATTGCGCGCGGACGGCCGCCATGACTGCATGGCTCGTTCATCGGCGCCCTGCTCGCCACCCACTCCGGCAAATCGCGTATGCCGCGTGCTTGTTTGGCCCGGTACTTGCTTTATGGATTGCAAACAGCCCGGCCAACGACCGGCTACATTCCCCGGAGGAGACAATGCGCGAAGACGTTCATCAGGCGGCGGCAGGCAGCACGCCGGCTAACTGGCCACCAGCGGAAATCCAGAAGGCCCACGAGCGATCCGAGACATTCGGCCTGCGGGTAGCCACGCGACCCGACTACGACGTCCTGTCGAGCGCGGCGCTCGAACTCAAGCGCGAGCAGAACCACGTGTTGTGCATGCAAGCAATGCCGGTGATGGAGACGCTGCACGAGCAGATCGCCAACACGCACAGCATGATCGTGCTCACCGACGCACAAGGCCTGATCCTGCACTCGATCGGCGACGACGACTTTCTTCCCCGCGCCGCGAAGGTCGCACTGCTGGCCGGTGCGAACTGGGCTGAAGACCAGCAGGGCACCAACGCGATCGGTACGGCGCTCGCCGAATTGCGCCCGATGGTCGTCCACGGCGATCAGCACTACCTCGCCGCGAATCACTTCATGACCTGTTCGAGCGTGCCGATCTTCGACCCGCACGGCGATGTGGCCGGCGTGCTCGACGTAACCGGCGACCACCGCAGTTATCACCAGCACACGATGGCGCTCGCCAGGATGTCCGTGCAGATGATCGAGAACCATCTGTTTACGGCGACCTTTCGGGAAGCACTGCGCGTGTCGTTCCATGGACGGCCCGAGTTCCTCGGTACGTTGATGGAGGGGATCGTCGCGTTCACGGCCGATGGCCGGTTCCTGTCCGCGAACCGCAGTGCGCAGTTCCAGCTCGGCATGCCGCTGGCCGCGTTGCGCGCCCACACGTTGCCGTCGCTGTTCGACGTGACGTGCGCGCAACTGATCGAACGCATGCGGACCAGCGCCGACCAGCATCTGATGCTGAACCTCGGCAATAGCGCGGTGGTGTGTGCACGCGTGCAGTTCCGGCGCGCCACGCAAATGCCCAGCAGCCGCCCGCCCGAGGTTCACGACGCGTCGAATCCGTCCGCACGCGCGACCGGCGCTCAGGCCTCGGGCGTGGCGGCGGGATTATCGCGGCTCAAATATCTCGATACCGGGGACCCGCAGGTTGCGTCGGTGATCACCAAGGTGCGCAAGGTCATCGACAAGGACATCCCGATCTTGATCACCGGCGAAACCGGCACGGGCAAGGAACTGCTCGCGCAGGCCATCCATAACGATTCGTCGCGGCGTGACGGACCGTTCACGGCAGTCAATTGCGCGTCGATCCCGGAATCGCTGATCGAATCCGAACTGTTCGGCTATGAAGAAGGCGCGTTCACCGGCGCGCGGCGCAAAGGAGCCATCGGCAAATTGCTGCAGGCCGACGGCGGCACGCTCTTCCTCGACGAAATCGGCGACATGCCGCATTCGCTGCAGGCGCGGCTGCTGCGCGTGCTGCAGGAGCGGGTCGTCAATCCGCTCGGCTCGACGAAGGCCATTCCCGTGAACCTCTCGATCATCTGCGCGACGCACCGCGATTTGCGCGACATGATCGCGCAGAACCGTTTCCGCGAGGATCTCTATTACCGGCTCAACGGCCTCACGGTGCGGCTGCCACCCCTGCGCGACCGTACCGACCTCGCCATCGTCGTCCAGAAGATGCTGCAGCACGAGTCACACGGAAACGCACACGAGAACGCGCACCAGCCGCCGCTGAGCATCGAGCCCGAGGTGATGGCGCTATTCGAAAGCTGTGGCTGGCCGGGCAATTTCCGGCAGCTTTGCAACCTGCTGCGCACGGCCGCGGCCATGGTCGACGAAGATGGTGTCATCCGGCGCGAACATCTGCCCGACGATTTCTTCGACAACGTCAGTGGCCGCAATCCTTCGGCGCAGTGCGACACGCCGCTTACGTCTGTTACGCCGCTTTCACCGCTGACGTCTGTTACGCCGCCCGATGCGGATGCCCTGGCCGCGGCTAACACACGCTTGCAGGACGTCGCAACGGCCGCGATCGCCTCCGCGCTGACTCACCATGGCGGTAACGTATCCGCGGCGGCGCGCGCGCTCGGCGTATCGCGCACCACCATCTACCGGCGAATGCCGTCGGTCGAGCCGACCGATCACTGACGCATCGATCACCGGCCAGCCACTGCGCGCATCTGTCACACGTGGCGCTCTAATTCACAACAGGTGTTCAATAAATGAACATCTGTTGTGGTCGATATATCCCTCTCTCGTATGTGGGCTTCCCCCATTTCGCGGCGATGCAGCTGGAGACGGCCGGCGAATGGAATTTCGAAGCGGCATCGCTTTTGATAATAGGCATTCAGGCCACGCGATCTAAATCAGCGATCCGAAATATAAACCTGTCCGTAATTGCGCCATAACTGTCCAGCCAGATGCACCACCTGAACCGAAATGCAACAGGTGCCTGCTGATCGATCACGATCTGGATTCGCAGATAACGCTGCCGGATCGGTGTTCTTTAATCATGGTACGCATATTGCTTGAGATGCCTGCGCGGCACTCACGTTGTTCTACTCCAAACAATGAACCGGAGATACCAATTGAATCCCTTCGATCTGAAACAGCTTGGCATCGATATCGAATACCCCTATCGCAACCGGTACGAGAACTACATCGGCGGCAAATGGGTCGCACCGATCAGCCAGGAATATTTCGAGAACATCTCGCCGATCAACGGCCGCGTGTTCTGTGAGATCCCGCGCTCGAACGCGGCCGATGTCGACGCCGCTCTCGATGCCGCTCACGCCGCCCGCCGCAAGTGGGGCAAGACGTCGGTCGCCAATCGCGCGAACCTGCTGCTCGCAGCCGCCGACAAGATGGAACAGAACCTGAAGCTTCTGGCCGTGGCGGAGACCATCGACAATGGCAAGCCGCTGCGCGAGACGATGGCAGCCGACCTGCCGCTCGCCGTCGATCACTTCCGCTACTTCGCGGGCTGCATCCGCGCGCAGGAAGGCGGCATTTCGGAAATCGACGACAACACCGTCGCGTACCACTTCCACGAGCCGCTCGGCGTGGTCGGCCAGATCATCCCCTGGAATTTCCCGCTGCTGATGGCAGCCTGGAAACTCGCGCCCGCACTGGCGGCAGGTTGTTGCGTCGTGATGAAGCCCGCCGAGCAGACGCCGGCATCGATTCTGGTCCTGATGGAATTGATCGGCGATCTGTTCCCGCCGGGCGTGATCAATATCGTCAACGGTTTCGGCAAGGAAGCGGGCGAAGCACTGGCCACCAGCACGCGTATCGCCAAGATCGCGTTCACGGGTTCGACGCCGGTCGGCAAGCGCATTCTGCGCGCGGCAGCCGATAGCCTGATTCCCTCGACCGTCGAACTGGGCGGCAAGAGCCCGAACATCTTCTTCGCCGATGTGCTCGACCATGACGACGCGTACCTCGACAAGGCACTGGAAGGCCTTGCGATGTTCGCACTGAATCAGGGTGAAGTCTGCACCTGCCCGTCGCGTATCCTGATTCAGGAATCGATCTACGAGCAATTCATCGAACGCGCGGTGGCACGCGTCGAACGCATCAAGGCCGGCAATCCGCTCGACATGCAGACGATGATCGGTGCGCAGGCATCGAAGCAACAGCTCGACAAGATCCTGTCGTATATCGACATCGGCCGCAATGAAGGCGCGCAATGCCTGACCGGCGGCGCACGTGCCACGCCCGCATCCGATCTGGACGCAGGCTTCTATGTCAAGCCGACGATGCTGCTCGGCAACAACAAGATGCGTGTGTTCCAGGAGGAAATCTTCGGCCCGGTCGCATCGGTGATGACGTTCAAGAACGAAGAAGAAGCCATCGAAATCGCGAACGACACCTACTTCGGACTGGGTGCAGGCGTCTGGTCGCGCGACGGCTCCCGCGCGTATCGCATGGGCCGCGAGATCGAAGCTGGACGCGTGTGGACCAATTGCTATCACCTGTATCCGGCGCACGCGGCGTTCGGCGGCTACAAGCAATCCGGCATCGGGCGCGAGACGCACAAGATGGCGTTGTCGAACTATCAGCAAACGAAGTGTCTGCTGGTGAGTTACGAGGCCGACGCACTCGGTTTCTTCTGATTCCGATGGTCCGGTAACACGATGGCCCCGTGGGGGCCATCGTTCACTCCCGTTGTGCCCATAAAAATCATGCGCCTGTTCCAGAGCCATCCTGTCCGGCTGCACATCGGGCGCCGCGTGGGCCTCATGCTGACCTTCGGCACGACGCTTGCAGGCGTCCCGCACCTCGTCCAGGCACAGAGCACACCGCCTGGCACGGTTGGCGACGACGCGGCCGCAAAGCAACTCGCCCCCATCGTCGTGGTCGGCACGACGCCGCTGCTCGGCATCGGCACGCCGCTCACGCAGGTCCCCGCGAACGTGCAAACGGTACGCGCGCGCGACATCGAACAGCAACACCGCGCAACACTTTCCGACTACTTCGAGAAGAACCTCCAGAGCGTCGATATCAACGAGGCTCAGGGCAACGCGTGGCAAACCGACGTCAACTATCGCGGCTTCACGGCCTCGCCGCTGCTCGGCACGCCACAAGGGCTTTCGGTGTTCCTCGACGGGGTGCGCGTGAACGAACCATTCGGCGACGTGGTCAACTGGGATCTGATTCCGCTCGCCGCCATCGACACGATTCAACTGATTCCCGGCTCGAACCCGACCTACGGTTTCAACACGCTGGGCGGCGCGCTCGCCTTGGCGACGAAGAATGGCCGCAATCATCCCGGGGGCAGCGCCGAAATCAGCGGCGGTTCGTGGGGAAGAAAAACCGCGCAAGTCGAACAGGGCGGCACGATTGGCTCGAACCTCGACTACTACGTGACCGGCAACGTCGCGAACGATAACGGCTGGGCCGACCACAATGCGAGCAAGGTGCGCCAGGGCTTCGGCAAACTGCGTTACACGGACGCCGATACGACGCTCTCGCTCTCGGCGGGTGGCGCCGACAACCATCTCCAGGGCTCGCAGACGATCCCGCGCTCGTTCCTCGACAATCCGCGTCAGGCCTACACCTACCCGGACCAGAACCGGAACAGCGCCGCATGGGTCACGCTCTCGGGCGATCATTACTTCAACGACAACGTCGAATTGAGCGGCAATATCTACTATCGCCACTACGACAACAGAAATACCAGCAGCAACAACAACAACGATTTCGATCCGACCGATCCCAACTCGCCGGAAGGCACCAACGCGCTTTCCGACGTGACAACCGACAGCTACGGTTCGAGCCTGCAATTGACGCTGCTCGGCAAGCTGCTCGGCATGAAAAACGATCTGGTGTTCGGCGCCAGCGCCGACCTCGCGAATTCGCAATATCTGCAATCCGTACAGGACGCCACTTTCACCGCAACCCGCGCGGCAGTCGGCGTCGGCGACTTTCAGTTGCAGACCAACGCGAAGACGCATAGCGCCAACTACGGTTTCTACTTCAGCGACACGCTTTCACTCACGCAGCAACTCTCGGCCACGGTATCGGGCCGCTACGACTGGGCGCGCGCCGACATCGGCGACGAAAGCGGCCGGCAGCCCGCGCTCGATGGACGTCACACGTTCTCGCGCTTCAACCCCGCCGTGGGTCTGAACTGGAATCCTTCGACAGCGCTCACTGCGTACGTGACCTACAACGAAGGAATGCGCTCGCCCACGGTGATCGAGCTCGCCTGCGCGGACCCGAATGCGCCTTGCTCGCTGCCGAACGACTTCCTCGCCGATCCGGATCTGCGCCCCGTGATCGCAAAGACGTTCGAGATCGGCGCACGCGGGCGGATCGGCTCGGTCACCACATGGAATGCGGCGGCCTGGCGTACGACGCTCTCCGACGACATTCAATTCATCAGCAGCGGCGCAAGCAGTCAGGGTTACTTCCAGAATGTCGGCAAAACGCGCCGCCAGGGCTTCGAAGCGGGTGCACGCACGCGCATCGGGCCGGTTGGCATCGGCGCGAACTATAGCTATGTCGACGCAACGTATCAGTCGACTTTCGTCTCGAGCAGCCGGAACAATTCGAGCGCCGATGCGAACGGCAACATCGTTGTGCGACCCGGCGACCGTATTCCGGGCATCCCGGCCAATTCAGTGAAGCTGAGGCTCGATTACACGCCGGTTTCGCAGGTCAATTTCGGTGCGAATCTCACGTGGCGCGGCAGCATCTTTGCGCGCGGCGACGAAAACAACCAGGATGCGAATGGCAAAATCGCCAGCTATTTCCTGATCGATCTCGACGCGACCTGGAACGTGACGAAGCAGTTGCAGATCTTCGCAACCGTGACGAACCTGCTCAACAGGCAATACGCGAGTTTTGGCGTCCTGGGAGAAAACTTCTTCAACGGGCCGGGCCACTCGTTCGATCCGGCGAATCCCGTGAGCGAACAGTTCGTCGGCGTGGGCGCACCGCGCGGCGCGTGGGCGGGGCTGCGCTATGCCTGGAAGTAATGCCGCGCAAAGCGTGTCGATGAAATACCCGGCGCATGACGTCGTCGTGGTGTTCGCCGCCGTCCTCGCACTCCATGCCGCACTCGCGTTGTGGCTGATGCGCGCGCAAACGGTGCGCGTGGTGCCGCTCGAAGCACCGCGCACAATCGTTGCACGCCTGCTGACTGCGCCGCCCACCGTCGCTGCGACGGCGCCGCAGCGCTCGATCGTACCGGCACGCGCACCGGCAATCGCACCCAACCACCCGCAGCCGCAGCCGCGGCCACAGCCACACCCGTTGCCGAAAGCAACCCGGAATAGCGCCGCGCCGTTGCAACCGCAACCGGCGCAGCGCATCGAAACAACACCGCAGCGCGAAGCGGATATTGCGCCGCCACCGTCAACCGCGCCGACCACGTCGAAACCGGCCACGCCGCCAGCAGCACGACCGGATTCGCCGCCGCAGGAAGTACGCGCCCCGAAACCGGTTTCGCATATCGATTGCAGCATCACGCAACCCGACTACCCCGAAGCGGCGCGCCGACGCGGCGAAACCGGCACGGCGCTGGTGCGCTTTGTCGTGGACACGGATGGGCACATTCAACACGCGCAATTAAAGCGCAGCAGCGGCTCACCGCGCCTCGACGAAGCCGCGCTTGGGGCGTTGCAGGGCAGCACATGTCACCCGTATCTCGAAGCGGGCGTGCCCATAGCGGTAACGTTCGAGCAGCCCTTCACATTCGGGCTCGAGAACTGATCCGATAGAAAGAACCCGCCGCAGCGGCGGTCACGGAGAACGCGTTATGCAACATTACGGACTTGAAAACGTCTGGTCGCAAGGCGATATCGTCTCGCGCTCGATCCTCATCGTGCTGTTTACGATGTCGGTGCTCTCCTGGGTCGTGATCGTCGTGAAGCTCGCGCGCATCGTCCGGCTCGCACGCTACGTCGATCGTGCCGTTACGCCGTTCTGGCATGCGGGTTCATTCGAAGCCGGTGTACAAGGCCTGGACATCGCCGGAATGCCTCCGCAGCACAATCCGTTACTTGCCCTCGCACACGCGGGCAAGACCGCCGCGGCTCATCATCGCGATGCCAATCCGCAGATACACCTGCGCATCGACGCCTCGGAGTGGATCACACGCTGCCTCAAAGACACGCTCGACGAGTGGATCGCACGCTTGCAAGGCGGTCTTGCGATGCTCGCCTCGATCGGCAGCACCGCGCCGTTCGTCGGCCTCTTCGGCACCGTCTGGGGGATTTATCACGCCCTCGTCGCCATCGGCGCGAGCGGGACGGCCTCGATCGACCATGTAGCCGGTCCGGTCGGCGAGTCGCTGATCATGACCGCATTCGGGCTCTTCGTCGCAATCCCGGCCGTGCTCGGCTATAACGCGCTGACACGCGCCAATCGCGCCGTCGTACGCAAGCTCAACCGCTTCGCGCACGACTTGCATGCCTACCTCGTGGCGGACATGCGGCCTGCCTCGCGTGGCGCTACGGTGGCGCGCACGCAGCGCGTCGACGACAACAACGGAGCACTCGAATGGCAATGAACGCACCTTTCGGCGACGACGCCAACGACGATGCACTGATGAACGAGATCAACATGACGCCGCTCGTCGACGTCATGCTCGTACTGTTGATCGTGTTTATGGTGACGATACCCGCGCTGCAGCATGCGCTGAAGATCGACTTGCCGCGCGTCGTCAGTCAACCCGAGGCCACGACGGCGCAGCATGTGGACGTGGGCATCGCGGCGGATGGATCGATCTTCTGGAATGGCACGCGTATCGAAAGCGGCGCGCTTTCCGCGCGACTGAGTGCGGCAGCCGCGGCGAACCCGCGTTCCGAGCTGCGCCTTCATGCGGACCGTGCCGTGCGCTATGAGCGTGTCGCGGACGTGATGGCTCAAGCGCAAGCGGCAGGAATGACGCAAATCGGTTTTGTGACCGATCCACAGGGACGGCCGTGAGCCGTCCCATTTGCACGCAATCCGGCTAGAACCGGTTGATCATGCCGATCTGCACGCCGCGCACCGGCGCGCCCGGCCAGGTGGGTGGCAGACCCGTAACGTTCACGCCGCGCATTGTAAACGTCGCCTTATTGCGGTTACGCAACCAGCCGGCGCTGGCATAGAACTGCAAGCGCTTCGACAGACTGTAATCGCACATCGCGCTGAACTGGTCGGCGTTGTTTGCTTTACCCGAACGGTCACGCACGTACGCATAGCCGAGCGAAGCATCGAAAACAGGCGTGAATGCATAGCGCAGCGACACCGCAAAGCCGTCGTTGTGAAAGGCGGGTTTACCGGCTCCTGCGTCGTTGAACCAGTCCGCAAACAAAGTCGCCTTTTTCACTTCGTATGAAGCACCGGCGATATTCGTGCGCAGCGCGCCGCTGCCGTGCGTCTGCTGGTGCGCGTAGGCGAGCAGAACCGGACCGTGCCGATAGGTGACGGTTTCGATATTACCCGCGAGTCCATTGCCGTCGTTATCGCTGCTTTCCCGCAGCGACGCCATCACCGTCGCGTTAAAACCCGCGATCGTCGGCGACAGGTAGGTAATGGCGTCGCTCAGATAAGGCGTGATCTTCGAGAAATTGTTCAGCCCCGATGCGATCGTCCCGGCGCCGAACGCGTCGATCGTGCCCTTGAACGGGATATAAATCGGCGAGTACTGTCGACCGACACGCACCTGGCCCCATCCGCCGCCCGCGCCAATCCAGGCCTGGCGGCTGAACAGCGTGCCTGGCGTCGTGAGCGTCCCATCCGTCGTACTAAAGCCGCTCTCGAGCGCGAACAGAATACTCGTGCCCTCGAAGACCGGCTCGCTGCCGCGCAGCCCGATGCGCGATCCGCGGTAGGCGCCCGAATCCATTCGGGACACCCACCCGCCGCCCGGATTGGTGGTCTCGATACTCGTATCCATCAGGCCGTAAAGCGTGACCGATGCCTGCGCTCGCGCAGAGGGCGCCGATGCGAGCAATACGCCCAGCGCGCCGAACGCACAGATACGTTGCGGCACGCTGGTACGGATACCAGCGTGCCGCGAACCACGATGCCAATACTTCCCCATCAAGGCTCCTCTCCCCCGGGTGCTTCGTTTTTCTATTCAGATGCCGATCAGAAGTGATGCATGATGCCGACGTTCGCAAGGACCGTCTTCGCACCCGCCGCAGTGCCGCCGGCTACGATGGACGTTTTGAGTCCCTCGAGCGGATCGGCTGTTCCGACTACGCCGGCGTCGACATAGGCGACCTGCGCATACAACGTGGTGCGTTTCGACAAGGCGTAATTGTCGCTCAACACCAGCGATCGCGTGGTGCTTCTGTGCGCGCCGCTATAGGTGTTGTAATAGCCGGCCAGCGTCAGCGTATTGGCGAAATTCCACCGGTAATCGATGCCGGGGCTGATGGAGCGCACGTTCGAGATGTCCGGTCCAAAGATCGAACGATCGATCACGCCGAGATAGTTGAGCTTGCCAGTAAGCGGACCGTACGACATCGCCACACCGAAATTCCACAGGCGGCTGACGTTTTCCCCCGTCACGCTGTCGGCAATCGACTGATAGGCCGCCGACGCGGTAAACGGGCCGGTATAAGTCGCGCCCAACGACAGTTCGCTGCCGTTCTTGAGGCTGCCGGGCACGCCGCCGAACGACCATGCGCCGCCCACCCAGACCGGGCCCAACGTATTCGAATACTGCACGGCGTTGCCGATGAACACGCCAACGTCGTTGCTGGGATTGGTGCCCGCGCCTTCCGCGTTGCCCGGCGCAGGCAACTGGTTGTATGCCCACGTATAAAGGTTCGACAGGTTCTCTGCAAAACCTCTCGGCTCGGTCGTAATGGCGGCCAGCAGTGACGGGCTATACATCCGTCCGAGTGTGACCGTGCCCCAGTTGGTGCTGAGTCCGACATTGGCCTGGCGCCGGAATATCTCCGACGTGAATCCAGGACCGCTGGTCATCGTGCCGTTATTGCTGCTGAAATGCCCTTCGAGATTGAAGATGGTCTTCATGCCGCCACCGAGGTCCTCAACGCCTCTAAAACCCCAGATGCTCGGGGCGATGCCGCCGGTTGCGAGTTGAACCTGACTGCCCGATCCCGTTGCCGCACGGTTCTGATACAGCACACCGGCATCGATCGTACCGTACAGGGTCACCGACGATTGCGCCGACGCCACACCCGACGCTCCACCCAGCACCACCACCAAGAAGGTCTTTCGAAAATGTCGCTTTTTCATTGTGTCTCTAGTTATTTGATTTATTTCGGTTCACTTCGCTTGACTTCCCACCATCCCCTCCAGTCAGGATGTGGGATCGCACATTTCAGGATCTCCGATACGCGCCTCCTCGAACACGTTGATTGTTATATTGATTGACAATGTCAAATATCAGCGAGCTACAGTCGATATCCGCAGCGGCATTCGATCAGACGCGCTTCGCGTAGACGTTGCACCAGCCTTCGGCGGACACGTTCTTGCCGGGAAACATCGGGCAAGCCCCCGATGCATCGTTCGACGCCCCCTTAAAGAAGCGGCAGTTCGCACACTTCAGGCCGGCCTGGTATTTGGGGGCGTGAGCGGCATCGACCGTGCCTGCCTGGGCGTGGTAACCCAGTCCCTTGGCCGTCGCGTCGTTTTCGTCGACGAGCGGCGTATCCGCTTTCGCACCTTGCGCAATGGCGAGCGACGCGCATACGCCGATCGATTGAATCATGAACACACGTCTTGCTTTCGAAATCATTTTCGTAATCCTCAATAAACAGATTTGAAATTCAGTCCCTGGACGGCCAATCTTCAGTTACTTGCGCGGCCCGGCGTTGAGCGGTGCCGAGGAGACATTTGCGATGTCTGCCGTCAGGTGCCCCTTACCGGCGTCGTAGCCGTTCTGGTGGAGCAGGAACGCCAGCAGGTCGGCATAATCCTCGTCCTTCAACTGGCCTGGATGATCGGCGGGCATGTTGTTGGACATGTACTGGAAAATACCGCTGACCGTGATATGGGAATGCTCGGCCGGAGCGAATGCCGGGCCGCTCAACGCGGGCCCAACGTTACCCTCCAGATTGTCGCCGTGGCATTTCGCGCAGGAACTGGTATAAAGCGCCTTTCCATGCGCCACCTGCTCGTTGTCGAACGACGGCACCCCGGCGGTGGCCGTACTGTCCGCCACCTTGATAAAGCCGCCGCCAAAGGGTGAGCCGGAAGAAGCCGTATAGACCGCGAGGCGTATTCCACCGGATGCAGGCCGCGCATGGACCGGCCGGCTGACTGCCGCCGCCCGCATGTTGTCCGGCAGCGCCCAGTCACGCGTGAGTCTGGCCAGTGCGCCGCTCTCGCGCAATTTCGTCAGCGCCGCATCGATGCGTTGCCGCAGGTCGTCGCCGCCCGCGTTGAGCGCGAACACGAGGGTCCAGTCCGAATACTCCGACGTCACCGGTGTCACGTCGAAGCGCTGTTGCGGATGCGCGTGCTCATAAGCCACGACCGCCGGATACCAGACGATGGCGCGTTGAGCACGCTTCGTCGCAACCGCGTTGACGGTTTGCTCCGAGGTATTCTCCAGATCGTAGTGTGCATATCGCTGCTGGACTGCGATCAGCTGGGACGGACTGGAATAAGTTGCGGCAATTGTTTCATGTTCCGGCGTCGCGGCGCCCGCGCCGTGCGGCGCAATGCTCACATAGCCGGAGTGCAGATAGGGTTGCGAGTACAACATGGATGTTCCGTGCTGGTCGGCGTTCGACGACACCGGGAACCCGGCGACCACGTCGCAATCGTGCGCCAGCGATTTCGCGAGTTCATGCGCCGAAACGCCATCGTCGTCGCCGTCCTTGATGCCCTTTTCGCCGATCGTTGCTGCGATGCCCGCAACACGAAACACTTCGCGCGCCACGGACGTGTCCAGCGCTGTCGTGGGGTTGCCAGGAAACATGCAAACCCGAACGGTCCGCGCGGAGGCAATTGACGGCATGCTTGCCGCCCCTGCAGCGATCAGGGTGGCAAGAATCAGGGAGGTCGATCGAATATTCTTCATGATGCGTTCCGATTGAGGCAGGCAAGCCGTGCCCTGCGTGCAGCAGGGCACGGATCAAACAAGACCAAAAACTTTACTAAACGTACTAAACGTCACTCAACGTGACCAGGCGCCGGGATCAGTTCTGGCCGAGCGCGAACACGTACAGCGTGCCGCCGCGCGGAACGTCCTTGGCAACGTCGGCCATCGGACCACCCCAGATCGGATTGGCGCCGCCGTAGCCGGCCACCACCGCGACATATTCCTTGCCGTCGACTGCGAACACCGAAGGCTGCGCGATGACGCCGCTTGCGAGTTGCGGGCTCGTCCAGAGGATCTTGCCGGTTGCGGTATCGAACGCGTACAGGTGACCGTCGAGCGAACCGCTGAACGACAGACCACTCGACGTCGTCGCTACGCCGCCATTCCAGGGCATCTTGGTCCAGTGGCTCCAGAGCTTCTTGCCCGTATTCACGTCGATGGCCTGCAGTTCGCCGAAGCCTTCGCTACCCGGTTCAGGCTTGATCTCGAAGCCTTCGCCCAGATACGGCAGCCCTTCCATGTAGCTGACCCGTTTGCCGGACAAGCTCATGCAGGCATGCAGGGTCGGCACCACGGCGATATGGCGAACCGGGTCGTACGACATCGACCACCAGTTCTTGCCACCGAGAAAGCTCGGGCAGGTGTCGATCGTCGTACCCGCCTTCGGATACTTGCTTGCGTCCGCAATCGGGCGGCCATCGTCGGTGTAGCCGGTGACCGAGGTCGCCTTGACGAACGGCTTGGCGTAAATCAGCTTGCCGGTGTCGCGATCGAGGGCAATGAAAAAGCCGTTGCGGTCGGCGTGGATGATCGCGTTGTGATCCTTACCTTCATAGTTGATTTTGGCGAGGATCGGCGTGTTCACACCGTCGTAGTCCCACGTGTCGTTCTGCGTGTACTGGTAATGCCACTTCAGATCGCCGTTCGCCGGATTGAGCGCGAGCAGCGAATCCGAATACAGGTTGTCGCCCGGGCGCAGTGCCGCCAGCCACGGGCCGGGGTTGCCCACGCCCCAATACAACGTCTTCGATTTCGAGTCGTACGTACCCGTCAGCCACGCGGCGCCGCCGCCGTGCTCCTGCATGCCGTCGGGCCACGTTTCGCTGCCCTTCTCGCCCTGGCCCGGGATCGTGTACCGCTTCCACTGGATCGAACCATCCTTCGGGCTCAGCGCCGCGATATAGCCGCGAATCCCGTACTCGCCACCCGACGTGCCCACGAGAATCGAATCGTTCAGCGCGAGCGGCGCGAGCGAGAACGCGTAGCCGAGGCCGGGATCGAACATCTGCTTCTTCCACACCAGATCGCCGGTTTTCGCGTCGAGCGCAGCCACTTCGCCGCTCAGCATCGCGATATAGACGTTCTTGCCGTACAGCGCGACACCGCGATTGACCACGTCACAGCAGGCCGTCTTGAACGACTCCGCGCCCAGCTTCGGTTCGTAGTTCCAGAGCTTTTCGCCGGTTTTCGCGTCGAATGCGTAGACGTTGTTCTTCGGCGTGGTGAGGAACAGATAATTGCCGTTGACGATCGGCGTCGCTTCGAAGCCCTGCTTCAATGCCTCGGGAAACTTATAGGACCACGCCGCCTTGAGATCGCCCACGTTTGCCGCGGTGATCTGATTGAGGGAGGAGTGCGATTGACCGTTGTACGTGCGGTAGTAGGTCAACCAGCCCGGATCGCTCTGCGCGTTTTCCAGCCGTTCGAAGGTCACGTCCTTATAGTCGGAAGCGGCCTGGGCCATGCCGCCGGCCAGCATTGCGACCGCAGCGATTCCCATAGCCAGCTTCGTCATTCGGTGTGCGTAAACAGCACGTTTTCTCATTTTCGTCTCCAGATTTTGGATTGGCGCGACAGGCAGATAAACCGGACACCCAGGTAGGCACCGATTCAACTGACATCGTTAAAGCACACTCCGTGCCAGAATGCCGCACGTCATACTGGTCAAGCTATCTGAAGATTTTTCGACCGTCACGTCAGGGTTTGCCCGAGCGCCTCACATGACTGCATCTGTCGCATTTCGTCACACCCCGCCGTATCACGTGTCACCAAACAGGACACCGCTGCACGGAGCAGCCGCACGCCGCCGGTCGCTGAGTACTCCGCGAGATGCAGTGGGCGGCGATCTGATTGCCGATGTTGAACGCCGGATCACGGCCATCGGCTGGATGAGGCGGAAATGACGAGCGGCGACCATCAGAACGATGGTCGCCGCGCGCATTGATCGCCGGGAGTCAGCACTTCCCGCCGGGATCACTAATGAGGATGCGTGCGGTAAAACATCAGCCTTACCGCCCACGGATGGTCTATTGATCGGTTGTTCAGCCCTCAGAACCGATAATTTACGGAGACAAGCGTTACCAAAGGATCAAGCGTGATCTTCGCTACGCTTTTAACTGTCGCTCCATTCGGGATCCGGGTGGTCAGATTGGCCTTGGTCGAAAACGGAAGATAAGAGATCGAAAAGGCGGCCGACCAGTGTTTGTCGAATTGGTACGCAATACCTCCGTTGAACACGGGGGACCATTCACTATCGACATGCGCGCTGGTTGGCAGTCCCGCTGTTGCACCGCGGGTCAATTGCGTACTCAGTGCCCGCTGAAAAGCGCCCGACACGTGAGCATTGGTGAACCAGATGTAGCTGACGCCGAGGCCCAGCCAGGGGCGCCATCTCCCCTCAGGCTGCAGAAAATAGTACTTCAGCAACAGCGCCGGACTCCATTGCCGAACATCTCCGAGTGGGTTAATCGATGGCGATGCAAGGACTCCCGTCCCTGAAAATTTGAATTTAGGCGGAATCCCCGCTACCGTTTCAAGCGCAATGCTATCGGTAAAGAAATGCGTGAATGTGATTCCCAGCGTGTCGGCATTGTCGACATCCGCTCCGGTATTGGCAATTGATTGACCGCCGACGACCAGCGGGTCGCTTGACGTCTGCGGGGCAATTCTCAACCAACCTGCGCCGATTACATTACTCCCGGCTGTCTGCGCATGTGCGTTCACACTTGCGAATAAAACCGTTGCCGAAATCACAAGATTGCGAAATTTCATTGCTCGTTGTCTCCGTCTTTATTTTAGAAAACCATGATTGATCCGATTCCGGTGCGAGCTTTCACCGGAGTGCGCTTTTCCTTATTCCGTGGCGGACCGCGCGGGCGCCCGTCACGAGACTTCGTGCATCGCCCGGCGAAGAATTTTCCCGACCGCAGTTTTCGGAAGTTCGTCGACAAACCGGATGATTTTCGGCACCTTGTAAGCGGCTAATCTGGAACGGCAGTGGGCGATCAGCGTCTCCTCATCCACGCCCTCCTCTTTGGCCTGGACGACGAACAGCTTTACCGCCTCACCGGTTTTTTCGTCCGGCACGCCGACGCACGCACACTCCCTGACACCGGGAAGCGCCGTGACAACCGCTTCCACTTCGTTCGGGTAGACGTTGAAACCGGAGACGATGACCATGTCCTTCTTGCGATCCACAATCGCCAGAAAGCCCTTTTCGTTAAAGACACCGATATCGCCCGTGCGGAAGTAGCCATCCGGCGTGAAGGCCTGCTTATTCGCCTCCGGCGCGTTCCAGTAGCCGCGCATCACCTGAGGCCCTCTTACGCAGATTTCACCGGCTGTCCCGATACCGGCTTCGCAGCCGTTCTCATCGAGCAGCATGACATCGGTGGAAGGAACCGGCAGCCCCGCGGTGCCGCCGAAATCGTTGATGGACTGCGGATTGAACGAAACGATGGGCGAGGTTTCCGAAAGGCCATAGCCTTCCCGAATGAAATTTCCCGTCGCCTTTTTCCACTGCGCCGACACCGCCTCGAACATCGCGGACCCGCCGCCGCCGGACAATCGAAGACGCGACCAGTCCACCTCTTTCAGGCGCGGGTGATTGACGAGCCCCGCGTAAAGCGTGTTGACGCCAAAGAAGACGGTTGGCCTCGCGGCTTCAAGAATATCGATGAGCGTATCGATCTTCCGTGGATTGGCCACGAGCCAGTTTTCCGCGCCGATCACGAAATACGACAAGAAGTTCGCCATGAAGGCGAAGACGTGATACATCGGAAGCGCTGTGACCACAACCTCCACACCCGGTCTTTGCGCGTCCGGCAGAAAAGCACGGAACTGCAGAATATTCGCAACCAGATTGCGATGCGACAGCGCGGCGCCTTTCGATAATCCCGTCGTACCCCCCGTGTATTGCAGCAAAAGCAGATCGTCACCGTTCGGCCAGACTGGCTCGTAGACGCGTTGCTTGCCTTCAGCGAGAGCCGTCATGAACGTGATCACTTTGCCGCGCAACGCCGGATGTCCGGCGCACGGATCCGACGCTTCGCCTGGCTCATCGGGCATCACCGAAATGACGGTGTGAATCCGCGTGCGGTCGATGACGTCCGCTAGTGTTCGCATCGACTCACTGCAGGTGACGATCACATCGACGCCCGCGTCGTTGAGCTGGTGCTCAAGCTCCGGCGCCGTATAAAGCGGATTGACATTAACCTGAATGGCGCCGATTTTCGTGGCGGCGATAAAGGTGACGGGAAATTCCACTACGTTGGGCAGCATCACCGCCACGCGATCGCCTTTGCGAACGCCGGCGGCCTTCTGCAGATAGGCCGCTAGAGAAGCGGACAAAAGATCGACGTCTGCATAGGATAAGGTGCGATCTCCGGATCGAAACGCAGGTTTGTCGGCGAATCCGGTCATCGCCTCATTCAGCATCACATTCAGCGAGTGGAAACCATCGGGGTCAATGTCTGAAGGGATCGATCCATAGGAATCGATCCAGTGTCTCTTAGTCATTTAGTATCCGAAAAATGCAAGTACGAACACGGCACTCGCGTGCAGGCATTACCCGCATTCGACCTCGGCCGCACACAGGCAATGGCGCGTCCAGTGCCGCGTGTATGGACGGTTGTTCTCAGCGACTATGGCGTGCGATACAAACTTTGGAAATGACGGAGACGGCCATTAAAATTGGCCACAAGCGGAGTACACGACGTTGTCGGTTTGTCGTAATCTCGGCACTCGCCAAATAGACAGTACCGGAGAGATTTTTGCTCTGCCCCCAAGACGCTTGCGTTGAACAAGCGAATCGAACCGTTCTCCCGGCTTGAGTCATGAAAGAAGATTGCGCACCGGATCCGGTCGGGCCAAGCCGCCCCAATAGCAGAGCATCCAGTCCTGTTCAGCGCGCCACGCTAGGCGAAAAGCGTTTCTCGCCCTCAAAGCTTGTGGCCCTGATCGAGGTTACGTCCGGCGCGGGACTCGATCCGCACGACGTCCTGTGCGGCACCGGGCTTGATCCTGCCGCGATCGCCAATCCCTTTACGCTCACGTCGACACAGCAGTTTCTGACTGCAGCACGTAACGCCATTCATCAATACCCCGGTTCCGATCTTGGGATACGGGTGGGCGGGATGCTGCACGCCTCCAGTTACGGCATGTTCGGGTATGCGGCGCTGTGTGCAGAAACGATGGCTCATGCGTTCGATTCGGCGGTCAAATTTCACCGGCTCGCAAACGGTGTCATCGGTATTGGGTGGGACAAGCAGGGCGACACCGCGTCCTGGCACTTCCCGGCTTATGAAGAGGTTGTCCTTCCGGAGCCCGGCACGCAGTTGTATGACTTCTTGATCGACATGCAGTTTGCGTTACACGTCACGGTCATCAAGGACGTCATGGGAGCATGGTGCGTGCCGGTACAAGCGCAATTCACGCGCGAGCAGCCTGCACACGTATCACTGCTTGCCGAAACGCTTGGATGCCGGGTGGCATTCGGCCAGCCCATGAATGTGCTGAGCTATCCGGCGGCATGGTTGCAGCGCGCTCCACAACTTGCCCATCCGATTACTGCCGCGCAGGTCTCGCGGCAATGTGCACAACTTCTCGAAGATCTTCGTAGCCGGTCAGAGATTACGGAGCGCGTCTATCACGAACTTACGCGTACGCCGGGACGATTTCCGGAACTCGATACGCTTGCCGAAGCGTTGTGCATGACCACGCGTACGCTGCGTCGCAAACTGGAAGCCGCAGGAACGGCCTACAGCGAATTGCTGACGAGCGTGCGCAGGGCACTCGCAATCGACTACCTGACGACGACGACACTCGGCATCGACGACATCGCTTCCGCGTTGGGATTCAGCGATGCAGTGAGTTTCCGGCACGCCTTCAAGCGCTGGACTAAAAGAAACCCGACGGACTTTAGAAGAAAGTAGATCGAGTGCTTTGTCCCGGTTGCATTCAGCTTCGCTGTGCGTGATTGGGCCGCGTACGGCGAGCGCAAATCACGGCAATCATCGCAGCGCTGCTCTAGCGTGGATTCAGGGAAACCGGAACATCTTCCCGATAGCCGCCGCCCAATGCCTTGGTTAGCGCAATATCCTGGCCGATTCGTTGTCCATCGATGTCGAGCAAAGCAATCCGCTCGGTAATCACCGCCTGCTGCGCTTCGACTGAAGACAGCTGGCTCCCCAGCCCGCGCCGGTAATGAGCATCGGCGCTTTGCTGCGCAAACGTCACCGCCTGAATCTTCTGCGTTTGCAGCTCCGCTTCAGTATCGAGATCCTGCAGTCGGCTGCCGCTCATCGCAACGTCGCGCACGGCATTCAACACCGCCTGGTTGTATTGCAGTATCAGCAGGTTGCTCGCCGTGCGCGCGCCACTGAGATTGGCGTTGAGCCGGCCACCGTCGAAAATCGGCAGATACAGGCCAGGAACCAGATTGATTTGCTGGCTTGCATGTGTGAACAGATCGCTCAGATGCAGCGCATTGACACCGAAGAATGCCTTGATGTCGAAAGCTGGATAGAACGCGGCCTTTGCAGCATCGATCTTGTCAAACGACGCCTCGACATACCAGCGCATCGCCTGCAGATCGGGGCGTCTCGCCAGCAGCTCGTATGAGAGCGTCGTCGGTAATGCGGACGGCGGCGTCGGTAGCGGCACGGGCCTGATTTCGCCCAGATTATCGGAGCTTGCCCCAATCAGCGCACGCAACGATTCGCGCATTTGCCTGATGCGCCCTTGGGCAGCCACGATTTGTCGCTGCGTCGCGAGCTTGTGTGCGCGTGCAATCTCGGCTGCCGTTTGCGGCTCGAGCCCGCGAGCCGCACGCGCAGTGTGCGCATTCAGGGAGAAGTCCGCCACATCCTGCAACTGCTCCAGCAAGGCGATGAGCGCCCAGGTGGTCTGAATGCCATAGTAAAGCTGCGCGACGTCCGATGAGATTTCCAGTTCGACCGCCGACGTCTCGACCCGCCGGGCATTCTGCACTCCCAGCGCTGCCGCTACCTGCGCGCGCTGCTTGCCCCAGATATCGACATCAAGACTCGCACCGAGACCGACGATGCCTTCCGTGTACCAGGGCCCCGTCGCCCCCAATACCGGCTGGTTGCCGGAATACGCACCCAGGAAGCCGTTACTCGACACGCGTTCGCGGTCCACCGCCGCAAGCGCGCTCACCTGCAAACTGCTTCCCGCTCTCGCAAGGTCGACACCGGATCTGGCCTGCGATACGCGCGTTCGCGCAATCGCCATGGTCGGCGAATCGGAGAGCGCACGCTCGACAAGCGCGTCGAGCTGCGGATCGTCATAACGGGTCCACCAGCGAGCCGACGGCCAGTCTTCGTGCGCCAGATGGATGTCGTCCGCCACCCGGAGATGTTCGGAATCCAGCGTCGGGAGCGGTTTGCTGTCGTGGCGAATCAACGCACATGCGGACATACCGCTCAGCAGTACAGCTACGGCGGCTACGCGCAGCGCCGAATGTGAGAATCTAGTCGACAAAACCGTCATGCTTGAGAAGCTCGCGAGGTGAATGCAGCGTTGGCTTGCTCAGGCTTCCAGGCCGGCAGGCCGGAGATTTGATCGGCCAGATTCCGGGCCGTGGCCAGCAAGGGCTCGTAGGTGGTTTGCTGTGCGTCGGCGGTCTGCCTCTTCAGGTCGGACCAGCAGCGTTGTGCCAAAACGTTCGGCGGCGCACGGACAGCCAGCGGGTGCTCGGACAACTCGCGCGCGTAACCGTCGAGCAACGCAGCAAGCCCGGTCTGAAACGTCGTGACTTCTGCTTCAGTCCCGGCCGGCAATTTCAGCGACCGTCGCTGTGCGCCGAACGCATCGGTTGCCAGCAGGATTTCGCGGATCCGTGCAAGCAGCGCCTGCATACGCAAGGTAAATCCCTCCGGCTGGCCTTCGGCCATCTGCCAGCCCGGTTCCAGCGCCACGCGCGCGGCCATCGACTCGGAATCGCCGAGTTCGCTCCAGAAACCGGCAGGCACCGGTCCACTCATGCCCGAGCGAAGTTGCTCGCCGATCCGGCGCAGCAACCGCGCCGCACGCTGACGCAACGCCTCGCCCTCAGCCTCGGGCTACAAACACGCGTGCACGACCGTCGATACGGCAACGCCGAGCAAGATGCCTAGCATCCGGTCGCGGATCTCGGTGAGATTCGTGGTCGGGCCGAATTGCTCCAGCAGTGCCAGCGCAAACGTGAACATGATCTGGATGCCCGCGTAGCTGATGCGCTCCGAGCCAGCGGACACCCAAGCGCCCAGTGCGATGACCGGCAATGCCATCAATAACAGCCCGACTATTCCGTCGAGATGCGGCACCACCCACACGACCGTCGCGAGCGCCAGTGCGCTGCCGACTGCGGCGCCACCGATCCGGAGCACCGCACGCTGCATCGTCGCGCCAAGGCTTGGTTGAGCGACGATAAGACAGCTCAGCATCATCGTGTGAATGCCCTGCCAATCGGTTGCGATATAGAAGACATAGCTGAACAGGGCCGCCATCAGTGTCTTCAGCGCGAACTGCATATAGACCGGGTTGGTGAGAGCATCGGGCACCAGCAGTTTTTCCTTCTCTGCAGGCGATTCAACCGCGGACGGAGCAGCCGATCGATCCGAGAATTCCAGCAGTGCGTCACGCATTTCCGCCAGCGCACCAGGCAATCCGTCTGCCGTCGAATTGACGAGCGAGCCAGGCGCAACAAATGGCATTCCCGTCTTGATCGACTCGCTCAACCTGCGGCAGGCTTCACGCATCGCGAGCACTGCATCGTCAGCCATCCCCGCGCCCGGGTCCGGCAGGTTGCTGCTCGCGGCGTACAGGCGCGAAACCGTCGCGATTCTCGCCAGATGGAGCGTCTGGTTCGCGCGATACGCCGCATCTCGCATCGTCGCGAAACGAAGCAGTTTCTGGAGTGTCAGTACGCCCGCCTGAATTTCGCGCGCGCCGCGCCCACGTGCAGCCGTTGTGCGTTGTTCGACGCTCGCCAATCTCTCATCGACTGCGCCCAGCTGCGCGGACATGGCGGCTTCGAGTTGGTGGACCGGCTCGGCGGGCAGGAACAGCGTGTTAATCACGAGTGTCAGCGCGATCGCATAGTTGACCGCAACCCATACCCACAACACCGCACGCACCAGCAGCTCGGCCTGGTCGGTCTGATCGACGAAGGTTTGCGTATAGATGACGACAATGCCGATGATGAAGAACACGATGCCGATCTTCGCCACGCGCATCATGTAGACGCTGAAAAAGAACAGTGTCCCCGCCAGCAGAATTCTCGCCAGTGGATAGTCGTAGGTGAGCTTGAACACCAGAATTGCCGAGCCAACCGCGACCGTCGATCCGACAACAAACAGAATGCCGACCAGGCGGGTCAGCACGACATTCGACTGCGTGACATAAAACACGACAATCAGCGACAGCGCCAGAAGCGGCACACCGAGCGACATCGATATAACGATGACGAGCGCGCTGGCCAGAACGCAGCGCAGCGTCACGTTCATTCGTCCCGGGTACGGACGGAGTTCGCCACCAACGAACTGAACGAAGCGTTTGAAGCTATTCAACGAGGAATCCCCGGCGTTCATGCCCTTCTCACCGTGACGCGTCGTGCGCGGAATCGTCTCGACGCAGCGTCGCGACGGCCGACGTGCCGACCCGGAACAATTCGGGGTCCGGGCTCAGCACTGCGATCTTCACCGGGAAACGCTGCGAAACGTGCACCCAGTTGATGCTGCGCTGTACGCGTGGCAAACCCTCCAGTACCACGCCGCCATCGTCGGGCAGCACACCGTAGCTGATTGAATCGACCGTGCCTTCGAAGCGCTTTCCGGTGTCGCTCATCAGATAAACGGTAGCAGGCGTCCCCGCACGAATATTCTTCAGATCCGTCTCGCGGAAATTCGCCATCACGTACCAATGGCGCGTATCGATCAGCGTGAAAATGGGCTTGAGTGCCGAAGCGAACTGGCCGACCGTCGTGCGCAACGCCGCAACCCGTCCATCGAATGGCGCACGCACTTCGGTGAACTCGAGATTCAACTCCGCGATAGAAATGGCCGCCTCGATTTCGGCGCGTTGTGCAACCAGCGCATCCACGCCGCTCACGGCTGCTGCAGCCTGCTGAGCCTGCAGCATCGCCGCGTTCAGTTCGGCTTGTGCCGATCGTTGCGCGGTGCGGGCGCGATCGACCTCTTCCGCCGAGGTGTAGCCCTGCGCCAGAAGCGGCTCCATACGATGCAGCGTATCCGTTGCCTGATTGGCCATCGCGCGCGAGCGCCCTACCGCGGCCTTCACGGATTGCGCGTTATATTGCTGCGCATTCACCGTACGCTGCGTGAGCGCGATCTGTCTGTCGAGCGTCGCGAGTCGTGCGCGCGCCTGATTGAGCGCTTCCTGGTACGGTCGCGGATCGATGCGGAACAGCAGATCGCCCCGCTTGACCGCCTGGTTGTCGCGTACCGGCATCTCGACGATGCGTCCGCTCACCTCCGGCACCACGTTGATCGTATCGGCATAGACATAGGCGTCATCGGTACTGGGTGCGTGATCGACACGCCACAGCACGACACCCAGCAGCACGAGCGCGGCGACAACGATGACTAACGCGGGAAGGGACTTTTTGCGCGAGGCGCCAGAAGCGTCGGACATGAACGGTAATCAAGATCAGTGGGAAAAGACCAGCAACCAGAAAGCCATTGCCAGCAGCGCACACAGGGCTGGGTAGCTGAGAGCCGCCGGCGCGAGACACGCACGCTTGCCGCGCTTGCCCAGCACCACATGAACGACTACGGTAGCCAGCACGCCAAAAACGATGCAGAAGAACCAATCCGGAAATGCGGCGCCGAACACGGCGATCGATGGTGCTGGCGCACAGCCTCCGAGCAACAGGCTTGCCGCCAGCGACAGAAGATTCAGAGCGGTAGATGAGCGAATCTGCAAAGTGACCACAGCGGAATAAATGCGGCAAGACCGAATGCCGCCGAGTTGAATCGACAATTGACCGAGCACTGCGGAAGAAGGCCCGATCTGGTTGCCGCATGCTTGCCGCAGCAGTCGAACGGCTTTACTGTCTCCGTGCTGGAGACACGATCGAAGAATGCGCGTTGTGCGACACGATATTAAGCGCGTATGGCGGGCGAGAAAATTGTACAAATGCACAATCCGGATGTGGATAGTCACAACGGACGGCACGAATTCATACATCACCGGAATGCGCCTCGCGATCCGGGCGCATGAGAAATGGCCTGCCTGATCGGCGCTGGCCGCCGCTTCCGGCCCGCGCGGCCACGCTACAATCGGAAACATTTCCGGTTGCGCGCGGTTGCCCCAAATCGATGTAACTATCGATGTAACTAAAGTCTTACGAAACGGGCCGCATTTGTTTCAGCCGTGGCCACCGCGTACGCCTCATCTATAAACCACAGAACATCTTCGGATCGAGCGAAAACTCCTCGAGGAGCAAAGAAGCGTGACTAGCCCAGTCCCCGAAATATCTCCGGCCTTGCACAAATGGACCGAGAAGGTCGCCGGAGATCATACGGATATCATCGATCGGATCTACAAGACGCTATCCACGATCAAGCCCTACGCGGATCTCGATGCGCCTACCAGGCTGGATATTCGCCATTCGATCGGTTTGTCCTTGCGGCTGTGGCTCGATACGCTTTTGTCAGGGAGCCCGCCCACGGAGGACGCGCTTGAAGCATTCCGGGATTTTGGACGCCGGCGCGTCTACCAGGGTGTTCCGCTCGAATCGCTGCTGCGCGCGTTTCGACTCGGCTCTCGCGATCTGTGGTGCCACTACATCGAACTCGACAGGAAGAACGAAAATCTGCGCGACGAGCTTTTATTCAAGGTTTCGCCGTATTTGATGGAGTTCTTCGATACGCTGGCACAAGTCATTGCCCAGATTTACCTCGAAGAACAATACAAGCACGCTCGCTGGCGAGAGTCGCTTCGATATGAACTGCACAGTATTATTTTTAATTTTCCGGAAGACGCCGAGAAATTTTCCAGAACTGCAACGGCACTCAATCTCGACGCGAAGACCCCGCGCGTAGCACTGGCCTTCGATCTCGACTCGATCAATAGCGAATCGCCTACCTTCAAGAGCGAAATTGATCAGGTCGTGGCAGCCGCTGCCCGGCGCCTCAAACTGTCCGTGAACGAGATCTTCGATATCTGGTTTCGCGGCCAACTCGTCATGTGGATTCCCGCCCGGGTCGGCGATCTGATGGGAACGAGTGTTCATCAGCTTGCCGCACAAATCGCCAGAATCACCGACACGTTTGCGCATATCAATGCGATTGGTATCGGCCTCCCCGGCGAAGGCGCACCGGGATGGGCCATGTCTGCCGACGAAGCAAGCAAGGCACTGCGTTTCGGCCGTGGCCGCGACGACAAGGATCGCGTGCGCCTGTATTCGGATATTGCAGTCGAGGAAAGCGTGCGCGGCACGGATCGCGCACTGAGCTACCTGGTTTCGCTCGTCGAACAACTCGCTGGCGAGCCTGATTTGCTCGAAACGCTCCGAACCTACTTCGATCAATTGCAGCGGCGAAAGGTGACGGCAAGCGTACTGGGCATACATCCCAATACGCTTAACCACAGACTGGAGCGCATCGAGAGCATTCTCGGCGCGCAACTGGACGAATCCGGCTGGATTGCGAGGCTCGACGTTGCGCTCAAGCTGTGCAACTCGCAGAAGTGAGCGATGGGAAGTCGCTACTCGACGCGCGATGAAGTCATCGCGCGCCGCCTGGGTGTGCATCGGCAAGCATCAAAGCATGCGCTTCAGAACATTGTTCTTCGCGACGAAGTGATGCTTCAGTGCGGCGCCGGCATGTACCGCCACCAGAGCGGCCAGCGTGTAGCACGCAACCTTGTGCACCGCAAACCACTGCTCCGTGACCGGACCGGCGGAGAACGGCGTTTTGACGAATACCGTCCAGAACAGCCAGTACCCGTCAGGCACCATCATGAATCCGCTCAGAAGCACCACGGCGATAAGCGTGTAAATGAGCGAATGAACCAGATGCGCAATTGCACGCTGCTTTTCCGGAATCGAATCGATCTCCGGCGGCGTCGTGCGGAAGAACGACCACAAATATCGCATCGGAAACAGGGCGATCAGGCACGTCGCGAGCGACATGTTGAGCGTCGACACAACAGCCCAGATTTTCTGGTTCGTGATGAAATGAAGCGAGATGCCTGCAACCATCGTGTAGAGAATGATGGCCGCGAATACCCAGTGCAGTGCGCGGGAAAACCGGTCATACCTGTCGACGTTCGACGATCGGGTCCATGCACTTGCCTGCGTAGCGGAAGACATGTTTAAAACATCCTTTATCTATGGCCGATCCATTGATCGGTATTGCTCAGCGATGAAAATTATCTTCACCGCGTGAGAGGATGTACAAAAACATGAACGCTTTCTAAACGCCCGCGACGCACCTAAGGTGCTATCGGGCGAGCCGAATTGACGGGTCGCCCTGTGTTGGCTAGAAGTGACAGCTCGCCGTGCTCATGAGCCGCACGAAAGGGCCATTCAAGGTCAGATTGTGATGCTCGATGATTGCCTGTGCTGGCAACGCCGGTGTGTCCGTGCAGGTATGAGCGTCTGCAATCAGTATGGGTTGAAAGCCCAAATCTGTAGCCGCACGACAGGTCGTATCGATGCAGTACTCCGTCTTCATCCCGACAATGACCAACTGGCCGACCTCAGCATCGGCGAGCCATTCTGCCAATCCGGTGCCGAAAAAGCAGTTGGGTCGGGTTTTATCGAACACTGTGTCGATCTTCGTATCTACGGCGATGCCGGGCAAAAGCTGCGAAAGCGGGCTGCCCGGTTCTATAGGCGAGCCGTGAGGGCCAGTATGTCGTGCAGCGAATATTGGTGCACCTGCCTCGCGGGCTCTATGGATGAGCTGGTTGATATTCGCAAGGACTCGGTCCCCTTCATACGGTTTCGCGGGGCCGTTAAACAATCCCTGCTGCATGTCGACGATCAAGAGGGCGCGGCGTCCCGGACGAGCGCGGTGCATGGTGTTTCTCCTGTCATGCCAATGATGGACGGAGAAACTTCAAGGCCCCGTCCATTACTGGCGGGGCCTTGGGGTGAATACGATATCTCTAGCTCACGTACCGACCTCACGACCCGCCATAAGCGGTCGTGGTGGTAGTGGTGGTGAGCGCAATGAAGTTCATGTCGAGCATCTTGCAGCAGCCCAAGTGAGGCGTCAACCGTTGCCCGTATTCTCACCAGCAGGCCAAGCGCACAGGCAAGCGAGGCAAAGACGAAATAGCTGTCGGCAAGCGTGTCGTATCGGAAAGACGCGGCAAAAATGCGTGATACGACCGACGTCACGCACTCGGCCTGGTACGACACGCGTAAAACCGCGTCACGGGTGCGCAGCGCTGCGACGCGCCACCATGACGGCGCTGAGGCTGGCCAGTTGCTCCCGATCCAGATTCGCTTCGGCGAATGCCAGAACGTCGCGCTCTTCCCTGGCGATGTGGCTGGCGTAAGCGCTGATAAAGTCATCCACCCCGGCACGCTCGAGCAATTGCGCTTTTCCTTCGGCAATGTCGGCAAGCACCGCGCGCAATTGCGCCCACGCAGCCTCCATGGATCGATGCTCGCCAAGCAAGGATGCAATCAGTTCGTCCACTGCCTGGCCCTGGCGTCGGCCGACTTCGACCAGCATCGGAAAGAGATCCTGTTCCTCGTCAGCATGGTGATGCGCGCCCGCCACATCGAAATAGCGCATGATGTTTCGGGCTGCCTGCTGCGCCTGCGCGTCTGAACCATGCTCGGGGAGGTACGCCGTGAGCTTGTCGAGCGTCGCGCACTGAGCGGCAATTCGCTCGTGGCACGCCTTCAGCATTTCGATGGGTTCGTCAAAAGTGGGCGCTGGCTTGAACAGGCGGCTATCAGAAGTCATTTTGTACTCGTATCGCTACACGTCTGCCGCCTTGTTATCGGCGCGCCAACGTGTCAGGTAGTACCGGAATTGGCCCGGCCTGCGCTTAACATCTACGAACGATACATCTTTTATGAGATAAGCACAATGCCCACGGGTCGGCGCAAGCATTTTGTCGCACCGCACGGACGTTCGCTCCTCGCCCACGTGCGGCAAGCGGCGATTTCCGAAGCGCCGCTTGCACGATCAGCCTCGGCCTCACGAAGATGGCCGAGGCCTGTCCGGATTTACTGCTTCGCGCCAATCAGCAACGTGCCGCCTACTGCGCGTTCGCCACTGCCATCGGACGGATGGCCCACAGTCGCTCCGTTCACAACCATGTTGCTCGACCCGCCGCCATCGAGATTGATGGCCGAGGTCGCACCAAGCCATGTCATCACGTCCGACGTTTCCTGAATCGAGGTTCCCAGGCTGACCATCGGTTGCCGCCCGTCGATTTCGACCAGCAGGATCGTGCCGTCTCCGCTGACACCAATTGCCGTGCGCCCGTTGCGCGCCACAACCCAGCCTTCGTACCAGCGAATGTTGGATGGGTCTACCGAGTCACTACTGACGATTCCGCTCAGGGTCGGCGAGAAACCCTCGGTCCAGGCGTTCTGCAGCGGATTCTCCCCCGAAAGGGTCGGTCCTGCCTCGACGATCGCCATGCCCGGTGCGAGCGCGATCTCGTTACCGTTCGAATAGACGTGCTCCGCCCGGGTGAGCTTCGTGCCGACCGCCGCGTGACGCTCGAGCCATGCCGCGCTCTTGCCCAGGCCTTGTAGTACGTATCCGCCCTTCGGCGCGGGCGAACCGAGCGTCGCATGACTCGCGACGACCGTACCGGCTGCGTCAACCACCAGCTCGTAGGTCGACCCTTTGTAATCCGCGTTGACGAGCGTGTTCGAAGACTCGCCTTGCAGGTAGAGCGCGTCGTACATCACGAGATCGTCGAAGTTGGTGCAGACGTAATCCTGCTGCGGCGTCTTGAGCGGCGCTTGTGCGGGCGTGCCGCAATTGACGACCGTGCCGAGTATGGGACGGTCGACACTTTTCACGTCGATGGCCGAATTCTGAGCGTCGGTCACCGTTATCGACGACGTCAGCTTCGGCAGCACCGTCACCTTCGGATGACCTGCGCCAGTTGTTGTGATCATGACGCCGGGACGACCGCCCGCCGCCGTGCCGACCAGCTTTCCGTCAACTACCGTTGTGCCCACTGGCGATCGCGGCGCTGCGGCATGCTGAAGGGGTTTGATATTCGAGAAGAATCCGGCGTTGATGCCGGCCACGGCACCGAGCCGTGACACCGCGGCCGTCACGGTTTCGCCCGCGCCGCCCAGATTGTCTCCCCCGGGCAATGCAAACGAAAGCCGCGCGGTGGTCTGCGATGGCTTGATCGCCAGCACATTAATGATCCATGGGCCGGTGGCGCCGTTGCGGGCCAACGCGGTGTTCCGCACGCCGGGCTCGTACTTGTTGGCTGTCGCTTTTGCGATCTGGTTGGCGAACGTGGCCGCTTCGGCTCGGGTGCCGAACTTGTCGACCGACAGGTAATACCCGAGCACATCGCCCTTGATGTCCGTTCCGGCAGACCGATCGAAGCGCGTGTCGAATCCCAACGCCTTCAACGCCTCGGCATCGTTTTGTGCCGCAGCTTGCGTCGGATAGAAACCGATATTGACGGTCCAGAAGTCGTTCGGACTCAGCGTGCCGCGCTGGATCTGGTAGTGAGTGACGCCAGCGGTCACTGGCCGGCTTGTAATCGATTGCCGGGTCCCCGCAGGGCCAAGCGGTGCTTCCGTAGACGGCATCGTCCAGGTTTCGGGCGCAGTTTGTCCTGGCGACGATATCGTATTGACTGCGCTATCGCTGCCGCATCCGCCGAGAAACATCGACCCGGCTACGATCAGGACTGCGACACGAATTGAACAATAACGGTGATTGATCACAACGCACTTCCTCACTTCTTTGAAATTGGGAAGTCGAGGTTATGGCCTGAACATGAAACTCGTGTGATGTTGACACAGGCATTCATTACGCGCCGCCCGGCGGCTGGCCAAATTCCTCATTCGCGGCTTTTGAGACGCAGCGTTACGGAGCGAGCGCCGTGTGGTTGCAACCAGCACCGTGATAGCAACTGTTTCCACTCAGCGGATGAAGGTCAGCGCAACGGTGTCCGGTCCGGCCGGGCGGCCCAGCAGATTCAGCAAACCCGCCAGATTTTCACGCTGATCGGGCGTTGCGCTTGCGGTTCCCTCGAACGACGTCGAAGTGCGCGATAGGGTGCCGTGCCCGTTCAGCACCAGCGCCCCCTTCTGAGTCGACAGATCGAGCGACGACGACGCGCCCTTCGCCTGCACCACGACCTCATACGATCCGAGCGGCTTCACAAGCGATACGCGCGAGCTCATGTCGGCTAGCGAGATGGTGAGCCGTCCGAATGCATCCGTGCCGAACGTGCGCCACGGGCCCCACGCGAGCCGCACCCTGCCATCGAAATCGAGCGTATTGAACGGCGCGCCGAGCCCCGCGAGCAACGAAGCGGGTACGGCAATCGAGCCCGCCGTCAAGGTGGCGCCGCGCGGCGTCGCCTCGACGATCACCGGTTCGGGCATCGCTTCGGTCTGGTGCATCTGCATGCGCACGCGCCCCGCGAAAAGCGGCCAGAAAGCGGTCCGCCATTCGACGCGGCCCGGCAGCAGCGTCGAACCATTCGCTTGCGCGCCCGCCGCGAGCATCAGCGTCGCCGATCCGTTCCACAGCGAGCCTGCCGAATCGACCAGGTTCACGTGGCCGTGGCTCATGTGCGCGAACCGCGGTGCAATCCAGGCAGCGGGCAGGCGCGCGAGCAGCACGGCGGCGCTCGACACCACGCCCACCAGCAGCCACGGCAATGCCGCGCGCGCGCGTTGCATCCAGTACGTCATAGTTGATATCTCCTGTCGACCAGAGTTAGCGCTTTAGCGCTTACTCTGGTCCCATGCAGAGCACTATCGCGCTCACTGCACGTTCGCCGGTTGCAGTAACACGCTGAGGTCGACCTGGCCATCCGGCTTCTGCGCCATGACGTGCGCCTCGATCACCTCCACCTTGAATTGCTTGCGTACGTCGTTGAGCCAGGCCGAAACGGCCGCAAACGCCGCATTCTCAAGCTGCACCTGCGCCGTCGTGCCGATCAGTTGCACCTGCGCGCCCTGGAGGCCGTGCTCGTCCAGCGACGCGGTCATCGCATTCTTGAGCGCCGCACCCGTCGGCGCTACGCCCGCCGTCTGGCCCGCGAGCGAGCGTGCTTCTTTGGCCTGCGCAGCCATCTGCGCAAGCTCGCGCTGCAAGCGCGGCATACGCTCGCGCAACTGCGTGCGGCCGTCAGCGGCAGGCGCCCACAGCACCGACCAGCCAATCGCCACCGCGAGCACCGCGCCGCCCCATGTCAGCGCCACCTTTTCGCGCGCCGTGCGCGATTCCCAGAATCCGGCCCACGCGCCGCTCAACGCCGTTGTCTTCACGATGCGTTCCTGATCGTCCATTTGTCGCTGCTGCTGTCCGCCGTGCCCGCGAGGCCGTTGCGCGCAAGCCGTCCGGCGAGGCCGGTATCGACATCGACGCCGGGCTGGAACGTCACGTCGAGGCGGCGCTCGCGATAATCGAGTGCAGCAATCGCGTTCGCGGGTACGGGACCGAGCGAGCGTGCGAGACCGTCGGCGAGCGCGAGGAAGTCATCGGGCGACGGCTCGCCCGCGGCCGTGCGCAACTGCTGCAACCCGCGCGTCATCTGCCCTGCCGCATCGAGAACGACGGTGGTGTCCGGAAATGCGTTGAGGAGCGTTTCGGTCATCTGCGCCTCGATGGCGTCGCGCTGGCGCGCGAGCATCAGCCATTGAAGATTGGCGCCGACGATCGCCACCGCGAGCGACGCCGCCACGAGCGCAATCGGCACGCGCAGACGGCGCAGCGTCGCGCGGTCGAGACGCCACGGCTGCGCGGCGAATTCGAACTGGCATAGATCGAAACGGCATGCCAGCGCACGCTGCGCGATCGCTTCGAGCGTGAGCGGTTGCGCGCCGGGCAGTACCGTCGCAGACGATTCGCCCGGCAGATCCGATAACGAATAGAGCGTGACGGGCGCGTCGCCGGCCAGCGCGGCGATGGTGGCGACCGCACCCTCGGCCGGTACAGCAAAACCTTGCTCCGAGGCGCCGCGCACGACCGCGAGTTCGAGCGCCGCGTCCGGCGCGGACTGCGCCTGTTCGGGCGCATCGCCCGCAAGCAGCGCGGGCGCGGTGGACATGACCCGGCCGAACACGCAGGCGATCACCGGCTCGACTGCGGGCTCAACGGCGGGCTCGACTGCGGGCTCGACTGCGGGCTCGACGGCCGCTTCCGGCGCGTGCGCTTCGGGCGGTGGCAGACAGCGCGCGACGGGCACGGCGCGCACTGCGCGATGTCCAGCCGCCGAAAAACCCTCGACCAGAAAGCGCAACCAGCCGCGATCGATCGCCGCGACCGTGTGCCGGCCATCGGCCATCGACTGCGGATCGAGCGCCAGATGGCAAGTCTGCGGATCCTGGATCAGTTGATCCTCGACGACGTTCGGCAGCGCCTGGCGCAGCCGCGGTCCCTTAAGCGGCGGCACGGCGACCTGCACCATCAGCAGGTCGCGCGCGGCGATCAGCAGCACAGTCGACGACGCGCGCGGCAGCAGAGCAAGCGCCGCACGGCCCGAGCGCTGCGTGTTGCCCGCCTTGTCGAGCAGCACGAACGGCAGCTCCGGCAACTGCCATTCCTGCGAGTGCACCGCCGGATCTCGCGGCGGCATCAAAATCATCAGCGTGCTCAAACGCACCTCTCTTCGATATTGGATTGCGTCGGATTCATGGTTCGTCGCCCACGCGCACGATGCGCGTCATATGGGTTAGCGGGTCGCGCCAGACGAGCGTCGTGCGGACCACCTCGGCGCGCTCGTGGTCCACGCGCGAGTGAACGAGAAAATAGCTCGTGTTGACGTCCCACTGTTTCGTGTCAATCGACGTTTGCGGTATGCCCGCGCCCTGTAGCGCCAGTTGCACGTCGGCCACGTTGCGGAAAAACACGTGCTGGCGTCGCGCGACAAACGCCTGCGCGCTCGACAGGTTCATGCCGGGCACAGTCGCCGCGATCACTTCCGCGCTCGCCGTGTTCATGTTCACTGCCGTTGTGGACGGCAGGATCGTCACGAACGGACGCAGTTTCGCGACGGCGTCCGGCGTGAAGCCCGGCACGTCGAGCAATGCATCGACGCTCGTCATCATGAGCGGCGCGACCGCGCTGTTGCTGTCGGCATCGTCGAGGCCCGGGTTGCGGGTAAACGTCGAGGCGCCCGCCGCACCACCGGCACCACCGGCACCACCCGCGCCGCCTTGAAGCGGCTGCGCGGTGGAGGTCACGTCCGTCTGAAAGCGTGTCGCCGAATGCATGAGCCCCGAGCGCACATGCACGGCCGTGTTCTTCGCCAGTTGCCCGTTGATGCCGAGCAGTTGCAGCAAGCGCGCGAACGCCTCGATCTGTGTGAGATTGAGCTGGAGCAGACCGGGCGCGGGACTCGACACGAGGTTGCGCAAGTTCAGGCGCGCCTGGGCATCCTCAACCGAACCGGCGAGATACGTGGCAGCGCCTTGCTGTGCACGCACGTCGCCGATCTGGCCAAGCAGATCGGACAAGCGCGTTCTCGCGACCGGCACGGCCCACGCGCCGCCTAGCCAGGTGATGCCCGCCGCCGTGTCGGCTTGCGAGCGCAGCACGAGCCGCGTCCAATCGAGCGCGCCGCGCGAGATCCACTGGGCCTGTGCGATGAGCCGCTGATTCTCGATGCGGCGCAGTTGCACTTGCTGGCGCCACAGCAGGCCCGCAACGAGGATGGCCGAAAGGGAGACGACCAGCATGGCCGTGATGATCCCGGCGCCGCGCTGCGAGGCACGGCGGGGCCGCCGCAGGGGACGCCGCGGGGGACACGTGACGTGAAGATTCGGCGCACGCATCGTCATCCTCCCACCAGAAACACACGCGTAACGGGCCACTGAAGCGACTGGGCGCTCACGCGCACCTCCAGCCCCGTCACGGCGCGCGGCAGGGGCGCATGGGCTGGCGACGGCACCTTGAGATTGCCGATATTGGCGGCGAGTTGCGCGCCCACGTCCTGCATGTCCGAGATCCAGCCGACCTTCGGCACGTAGAACCGCGCGTTAATCGAGTCGACGCCGCCCATCATGGGCAACGCGCTCCACGCGTCGCTCTCGCCGCCGCGAAGCGCGCGCCCCAGTTCTCCGCGATTCGCAAGCGGCGGCGACGCATAGCGCACCACACGCCCTTCGTTCAGGCGATAACGCACCACCTGGAGCCGCGGGGCCGCACCGGGCGGCACGGCAAACGTGCGCACGATCTGCAACGCACCCTCGTTGAGCGAGATCGCGCTCACGCCCGCTTGATCGTCGTCGGCAGCGCGACGGCAATCGATCTGCATCTGGTCGAACATCTGCGCGAACACGCGTTCGTCGGCCATCGAACGCGTGATCGTCTCGCGCCCCCGGATGATCTGGTCGAGCCCGCGCCACGAGAGGATCGCCACCACGGCGAGAATGGCGATTGCAACGAGCAGCTCGATGAGCGTGAAGCCGCACACCCGCTTACCAGGCGTGACGCGTGCGACGCGTGCGCGCTTACAGGGAACGGTTCGTCTCATTGCCGAGCACCGTAACGAGTTGCGCAAGATTTCCTGTTCGGCCGGGCGTCGTGACCGACACCTCCACGCGACGAAATACCGGATTGGGCGATTCGCTCACCGTTTGCGTGCAAATGAGCGGCAGCGCGGCCTGGGAGCAGTCGAAGCTCCGCTCGCCGAGCGCGGGCCACGCGTGATCGAGACGCAACTGGGCAAGTGCGTTGTCGGCGCTCCAGCCCGCGAGCAGGCGCTCGTGCAGATCCGCCTCGCTCGCGGCAAGACTGCCCACGGCGCGCAGCGACGCGACCAGCGCGATCGCGATGATCGACAGCGCGACGAGCATTTCGATCAACGTGAAGCCCTGCATGTGGCCTTGAATGTGGCTTTGAATGCGCGCTGCGCGGAAGGAACGTTGGGAGGTCGACATGTTCAGCGCACCTCGAAGCGGCCACTGCCCGTGCCGACGATCGTCACGCGCCCGGCGGCGGAAAAGAGCGTCACTTCGACAGGCGCATCCACGGCTTCGGTACCGAATACAAGGCGACTCGCGTGCGTAGCGTCACCGCTGCCGGAATACGCAATTGCAGCCCCCTTCACGCCGCCTTCCCATTGACGCGGGCCGAGAAGATCGTCGCGCAGCGCACGCCAGCCATCCTCCGTGCGCACGTCGAAACGAAATCCGCCCGTAACGGGCTGCCACGCGATGGGTCTTGCGCGCACCTGGGCCTCGTCGCCCGCCGATTCGAACAGCAGCGCAACGCGTTCGGCCTCCTCACGCAGTTCGCTGCGCGGATTGCGCGAGACCGTCAGCGACGCGACCGATATCAGCAAACCCGCAATGAACAGCACCACCAGCATCTCGAGCAGCGTAAAACCCGCCGGGCGCCTGAGCCGTGTCGAACGCGTGCGCATGGATCGCCCTTATTGCCAGGACCCGACGTCGGCGTTGTTGCCTTCGCCTCCGGGCTTGCCGTCGGCGCCATAGCTGAAGACGTCAACCTCGCTGTGCAGGCCTGGATTGAGGTACGCGTACGCGTTGCCCCACGGATCGTTCGGCAGGCGTTCGACATAACCGCCGTCTTTCCAGTTGCTGGGCACCGGGTCGGTGGACGGCTTCTTCACGAGCGCCTGAAGGCCCTGCTCCCCGGTTGGATAGCGGCCGTTGTCGAGCCGGTAGAGCTTGAGCGCCTGCATGATCGTGCCGATGTCCTGGCGCGCGGCGACGCGTCGCGCGTCGTCGGGCCGGCTCATGATCCTGGGCACGATCAGCGCAGCAAGAATGCCCAGGATCGTAATCACGACCATGATTTCGATCAGCGTGAATCCTCGACTGCGGCGCTTGCGACCTCGCGGCGATGCTGTACGCAAACGTGCAGAATGTAAAACGTTCATCGAATCGGACTCCTAAAGCTACTGATGTTTACTGTTTCATTGCGGTTATTGCGACTCAATTTACGGCGCTATACTCCAGGTCATGCTAACTATCGATCGACCTATGGCCCCGACATCACGCCACCTGCTCACACTCGCCGCCTTCGCTGCCCTGTGCGCCACCTCGACTCACTGGGCCATCACACTCGCCACCACGCGTGCCCGACCGGTCGAAGCTGCCGCCGCCGAGACCCCGGTTTCGCTCAACGAAGCCGCCAGGCTGTTCGGCGGCACGCCACAGAAGCGCGTCGCGCAGAACATCCACCTCTTCGGCATCCTCGCACTTGAGCAAGGCGCCGCCGCCATCGTCAGCACCGACGGCGAACCGGCGAAAGCCGTCTCACTGGGCGGCGCGCTCGGTCAAGACGCCACGCTCGCCGAAGTGCGCCCGCGCTCGATCGTCATCGACCGCGACGGCACGAACTCCGAAATTTTTCTGCCCGCCAACAGCGCTGGCCCCACCATCTACGTGCGCTAACTCCTCGCGCGCCGCTACCGATAACGCAACCACTACCGCACGAGGTTGTTCAACTCGATGATCGGCAGCATCACAGCCAGCACGATCACGAGCACCACGCCGCCCATCGCCAGAATCAACAGGGGTTCAAGCAGGCTCGTGAGAAACATCGTGCGGCGCTCGAGCTCCCGCGCTTCGCCTTCGGCCGCGCGGTCCAGCATCGTCGTCACGTCGCCGGTTGCCTCGCCCGAACGGATCAGGTGGACGAGCACCGGCGGAAACGTCTTCGTATTACCCAATGCGCGCGAGAGCGACGTGCCTTCGCGCACGCGCATGATCGCCTCGTCGACGTTGGCGCGCATCGCCTTGTTCGACAGCGTCTCCCCCGCCGCCTGCAATGCACGCAGGATCGGCACGCCCGCCGCGCTCAGAATGCCGAGCGTGCTCGCGAAGCGCACCGTGTTGTAGCCACGCACGAGCTTGCCCGCGAGCGGCGCGCCAAGGAGCCAGCCGTCGAACGCGAGGCGCGCGGCCGGCTGCCGCAGGATCGCCTGTACGATCCACGCGGCAAGCGCCACAGCGATGAGCACGACCCACCACCAGTGCCGCACGAACCCCGAGAGCGCCATCATCGCGACGGTGAGCAGCGGCAACGCCTGCTTCGTGCTCGCGAACACGTTGACGACCTGCGGCACCACGTAGCTCAGCAGGAATGTGACGATGGCGAACGCGATGATCGTGACAATCGCCGGGTACGTGAACGCCAGCACGATCTTCTGCTTGAGCGCGTTGCGCTGCTCGATGTAGTCGGCAAGTCGCGAGAGCACGATGCCGAGCTTGCCGGTGTGCTCGCCTGCGGCGACGAGCGCGCGATAGATGTCCGGAAAATCGCGCGGATGTTGCGCGAGCGCGTTCGCAAACGAATGACCGCCGAGCACCTCGGCGCGGATCGCCGCCATCAGCTCGCGAATGTAGTCGCGCTCCGCCTGTTCGGTCAGCACCGCGAGCGCCTCGCCCAGCGGCAAACCCGCAACGAGCAGGCTCGCAAGCTGGCGCGTGAGGATCGCCTGTTCCCGCTGGGACAGACGCCGCCCGAGCGCGAGCCGCGCCTCACGCGCGCCGCGCGTGCGGCTTGCGGCCGGTTCGACGACGAGCGGCGTGAGACCCTGGCCGCGCAATTGGCTGCGTGCGCCGCGTGCGCTGTCGGCTTCGAGAACGCCCTTTTGCGGCTTGCCCGCCGCGTCGATTGCTTCAAAACGGAATGCTGGCATCGTGGTTGGCGCCCTTGGCTACGCACCGCCCGTGACGCGCAGCACTTCTTCGAGCGAAGTCGTGCCCGCGTCGAGAAAGCGCCCAGCGTCCTCGCGCAACGTGCGCATGCCTTGTGCGCGAGCGGCTGTGAGAATCTCCGAGTCGGCGGCCTGGCGATGGATGAGCGCGCGGATCGGCTCATCGATGGGCAGCAGTTCGTACACGCCGCGCCGCCCCGCGTAGCCCGACTGACGACAACGCTCGCACCCCACCGGATGCCAGCGCTCGCCATCATCCGCTTCGGCGCGCATTTGCCGGCACGCGGGGCAGAGCTGCCGCACGAGCCGCTGCGCCAGCACGCCGAGCAGCGACGAAGCGAGCAGATACGGCTCGACCCCCATGTCGGTGAGACGCGTAACGGCGGAAGCGGCGTCGTTCGTGTGCAGCGTCGCGAGCACGAGGTGGCCGGTCAACGACGCCTGCACGGCGATCTGCGCGGTTTCCAGATCGCGTATTTCGCCGATCATGATGATGTCCGGATCCTGGCGGAGGATCGAGCGCAGCGCGCGCGCGAACGTCATGCCGATGCGCTCGTTCACCTGGGTCTGGCCGATGCCCGCGAGGTCGTACTCGATCGGATCCTCGACGGTCATGATGTTCGTGGTCGCCGTCTCGAGCCGCGACATCGACGCATAAAGCGTGGTCGTTTTGCCCGAGCCGGTCGGCCCCGTAACGAGCACGATGCCGTGCGGCTTCGCGATCAATTCGTCGAACTGCTTCAGTGTGTCCCCTGCCATGCCGAGCGTTTCGAGATTCAGCCGTTGCGCGTCTTTTTCGAGCAGACGCAACACGGCACGCTCGCCGTGACCGGTTGGCAGCGTCGAGACACGCACGTCCACGGGCCGACCGCCCACACGCAGCGTAATGCGGCCGTCCTGCGGCAGACGTTTTTCCGCAATATCGAGTTGCGCCATGATCTTGATGCGCGAGATCAGCGCGCCATGCAGTGCCTTCTTCGGGCGTACGACGTCGCGCAGCGTGCCGTCGACGCGAAAGCGCACCACACACGCATGCTCGAATGGTTCGATGTGGATATCGGACGCCTGCTCGCGCGCGGCCTGCGTGAGCAGCGCGTTGATCATGCGGATGATCGGCGCATCGTCTTCCGACTCCAGCAGATCCTCCACCTCGGGAATGTCCTGCATCAGACGCGACAGATCGACTTCGCCTTCCACCTCGCCGACCACCTGCGCCGCGCTGCCGTCCTGGCGCGCGTAGGCCTGATTGATCGCATGAGTGAGGTCGTCGGCGGGCAGACGCACGAAGCGAAGCGCGCCGAAATTGCGCGCGACCTCGGCGATTGCGGCACTGGCCGTGCGCTCGCCGATCCACACTTCGAGGCCGTCCGCGTGTTGCTGGGCGATGAGGATCTGCCCGCTCTTCGCGAAGCCGTAGGGCACGAGGCGCGCGGCGAGCGGCGACGGCGCCTCGCGCGTGTGCGTGGTCGATTCCGCCGCTTGAGGGGCGTTCACTGCTGCGCTCCCTGGCCGTCATCGGGCTCGCCGGGCTGGCGCGTCGTCTGGCTCAGGTCAAAGAGATTCTGCGCGGGCTCAGCGCCCAGGCTCGGACCCGGCGGCGCCGGCGGCAAAATCGGCACGTCTTTGTCCCGGATGAGACGGTTGTCGGTCTGATAACCGTTCTGCAGTCCGCGCATGTAGTCGTAGCGGCCCATCGAAAGCGCCCGGCTCGTCGCCTCGTCGCGCACGATCACAGGCCGCAGGAACACCATCAGATTGCTCTTCGAACGCGTCTTGTTCTCCGTCCGGAACAACTGACCGAGCAACGGAATGTCGCCAAGCAACGGCACCTTGCTGGTGCCGCCCGCATACTGGTCCTGCATCAGCCCGCCGAGCACGATGATCTCGCCGTCGTCGGCGAGCACCGTCGACTGGATCGAGCGCTTGTTGATCGTCACGCCGCCGGGATGGTTGACGGTCGTTTTGTCGACGGTCGAGGCTTCCTGGTAGATCTGCAGCTTCAGGATTCCGTCTTCGGTGATTTGCGGCCGCACGTGCAGCGTCACGCCCACGTCGATGCGCTCGAACGTGTTGAACGCCGTTACCGAGGTTGCCGTGTTGGCCGTCGGCGTTGCATACGAGCCCGTCACGACCGGCACATTCTGGCCCACCACGATCTTCGCTTCCTGGTTGTCGAGCGTAATGAGGTTAGGCGTGGAAAGCACGTTCGCGTCGGACGACGTCGAGAGCGCCTGAAGCAGGCCGCCAAGGCCGAACACATTGCCGAAGCGGTGCAGCAGGCCGATGTTCAATCCATTTGGCAACAGACCCTGCCCGCCTGCAGCGAGGGCCGCCTCCGGGTTGGCGGCAATGAGCGCGCCGCGCGCGGTCAGGTCGACAATGCTCGAACTGCCCGAGCCGAAATTCGAGCCGCCGTAGACGCCGTTATTCCCGTTGTCCCCCATCAGCGCGCCCTGCCACTGGATGCCGAGGTTGGCGCCCGAGTTCGCGGATAGCTCGACGACCAGCGCCTCGATGTAGACCTGCGGACGGCGCACGTCGAGCTGGTCGATGACGCTTCGCAGGTTGCGATAGACGGGTTCCGGTGCGGTGACGATGAGCGAGTTGGTCGCCGAGTCGGCCTGGATCATGCCACCGCCGTTGTCCTCGCTGCCTCCGGAAAACGAAGCGGCGCCGCCGCCTGACGAGCCGCCGCCCGACATCGGATTGCTCGACTTCCCGTTGCCGCCGCCAAAGGAACCGGGCAACGGCGGCAGGCCGGACGTGCCGGTCGACGAATCGTTGCCCGCGTTCTCATTGAAGAAATTTGCAGAGCCGCCCGACGAACCCGAATCTCCGCCGCCCTTGCCCAACATGCCGCGAAGGGTTTTGGCGAGCTTCACGGCGTCGGCATTGTGCAGCCGCACGACGTGCATGTTGCCCGGCTGAGCCGTCGGCGCATCGAGCTGTTTCGCCAGTTTTCTCGCCGTCGCAAGCCGTTGCGGGGTCGAGGCGCGCAAGATCAGCGAATTGGTGCGCGCGTCGGCGCTGAGCGACACTTTCAGCGTCGGATCCGAGCCGCCGATCGCGCCCGGGTCGAGCATCTTCGAAAGCTGCGCAGCGATGTCCAGTGCGTTGGCGTTGTGCAACGGCACGATCTCCAGTTGCTGCCCGGCGGCCGTGTCCACGCCCGCGATGATCGACGCGATGCGCCGCACGTTGTCGGCATAGTCCGTGACAACGAGCGTGTTGTTGGCCGGGTAGGCCGTGATGGTGTTGTTCGGGGAGATCAGCGGGCGAAGGACCGGCAAGAGGCCGTTGGCCGATTCGTTGCGTAGCGTGAATACCTGCGTGATGACCTGATCACCCTTCGCAGTCGGTGTATCGCCGACGTAGGTTGGCACGCCCTGCAACTTGGCATCCGCCTCCGGAACGACCTTCAATACGCCGTGGTCTTGAACCAGCGCGAAGCCTTGCATGCGCAGCGCCGCTTGCAGCGTCTTGAGCGCCTGGTCGATCGGCACGGAGTTTTCGGACGTCAGGTTGATCTGCCCTTTCACACGCGGGTCGACCAGGATCGTATTGCCCGTTGCCGCGCCGATTGCCTTGGCGACCAGATCGATATCCGCGTTTGCGAAATTGAGATTGACCTGTGCGTTTGCCGTACAGACTGTCAGTACACCTGAGAATATGAGCGACTTAAAAAGGCGCCGAAGCGCGGGTTGGGAATAGCGCATTATTTCTTGGTGTTGACGACTACGTATTTGCAGTCACGTGGATAAATCACCGGAACATGCTCATCGTTGCCGCCGTTGGCGGCACGATTATTTTGCCAATTGAGGCATCGCGGCGGGCGGGTGTCCGGTCCATCCCGGCTGGTCGACCGCGCGCAATAGTCGCGAAGCGTACCACACGCTCCCATGAGCGTATAGGCGACTCTTTTAACGTGCGATTCAGGCGGAGATTCGGGCAGGGATTGAGGCCAATATGCCTGTCGGATTTTTGTGTCGACGTCCGGATATCGTTTGACGGAATCATCGACTGTCGAGCGCGTCGCGCCAGTCGACCGCATCGAATCGGCCTGCGAATCCATTCACGGTTATCCGCTTGGATAACTAACGATCCAGCGCCTGTTTTCCTTGTTTCTACAATAAAGTCATCTGGCCGGAATCCGTTATACGCACCTCGTTATCGCTGTCAAAGCCCGCGACTGTCACCTCGTGCGCTGCCTCCGGGACGCGATGCCCGGTTTGTGCCACGGCGCGCCCCGATTGAAATTCTCCAGCCCATTCCGGCCTCAGCACATCGGCCGCAAAAACAACATCTGGCGTGATCTGGATGATCCGATCCATTCGCCGTGCTCCTGACGCGAGTTTTTCCACTGCATATCGGCATTTCCAGCGCTATCTTTACTTTCAGCAAAACCGGCACGGTCGTTGCGCACGAGGAATAAGTCATCGGTGCGCGGCGTTTAGGACTATGTCGACGCCTGCGTTCGCGATGTGGCGCGCGATGCGTCCGCAATGCGCCGGCGGTTCGGCATCGTCGGTGGTTGTGCGGTCAATCTCGCCAGGCATTCATTCCCGGGACTGCCGGCGAGTTTCCCCAACAGGAGATCACCATGAAGCCGTTTCGGGTTGTTCTTGCATGTCTCGTCTGTCTGGCCATCGCCGCGGTAACCGGCTCCGCATCGGCCGCGAGCAGCGATATGAAAAGCGGCAGCGACAGCGCGTCAAGCACGTCAGGCAGTTCCTCCAGCGGCGGTTACTGAACACCGCAGCCGCACAGCGCAGCCCGCAGCCCGGGCTGCGCCACCTGTAACTTCCCTCCGGTTCACGGAGAAATATCGCAGCCCCCGTGAAAGGCCGGATGGTTGACATCACCCGGTTGGCGCCTATAATTGAGCGCTTACTCACTCTATATCGATTCAGGACGCGATGGCCCGCCCCCTCAGCCCGGAAAAGCGCAATGCCTTATTGCTCGCCGCGACGCATGCTGTCGCCGAACAGGGCGTACTGGCCACCACGGCAAGCATTGCCCGGCGCGCGGGCGTCGCCGAAGGAACGCTGTTCACCTACTTCGAGAACAAAGAGCTGCTGTTCCAGGAACTGTATCTGCACCTCAAGCACGAACTGGCCGACGCCGTCATGCCCGACTATCCTCATCAGGCGAACTACCGGCATCGGTTGGAGCATGTCTTCCAGCGTTATGTGAGCTGGGGTCTGAGCAATTCGGCCGCGCGACTCGCCGTCGCGAGACTCTCGGCTTCGGCGCAGTTGCTGGATGGAACCCGGGCACAAGGCATGGAGCCGTTCCAGGCCGTGTCGGGGATGATCGAGGATGCCGTGCAAAGCGGCGTCCTGGTGAACGCACCGATCGCGTTTCTTTATTCGATTATCGAGCGCATTGCCGATAGCACGATCGAATACGTCGACAGGCAACCCGCCGATGCCGAACGTTACCGACAGTTGGGATTTCACGCTGCATGGCGGGCAATCACGCCATAAAATTTTGTCTGTTAATTGAGTGCGTACGCGCTCACCTTGAAGGAGAAGTCATTATGTCCACCCAGAAATGGTTTATTACCGGCGCATCCGGCGGTCTCGGGCTCGCGCTTACCGAGAAAGTGCTGGCCGAAGGGCATCATGTGGTCGCAGCCGTGCGCCGCGTCGAAGCGTTGCAGTCGCTCAAGCAAGCCTGGCCGGATCGGCTCGAAGTGGAGTCGCTGGACGTGACCCGTACCGAGCAGGTGCAGGCCGTCGCGGCGCGCCATTCCGATGTCGATGTGGTCGTCAACAACGCGGGCGGCGCCGTCATCGGCGCGATGGAGGAATTGAGCGAAGCGGACATCCAGCACCAGATCGCGCTGAATCTGTTGGGACCCATCCATGTCACGCGCGCTTTCCTCGGCGCAATGCGCGCGAGAAAACAAGGCACGTTCATTCATGTGACCAGCGTCGGCGGACGCGCTGGTTTTCCGAGCGGCTCGATGTACCACGCCGCAAAGTTCGGTCTCGAAGGTTTTGCCGAAGCGGTAAGCCAGGAAATCGCCGAATTCGGCATCAAAACCGTCATCATCGAGCCGGGTTCCATCAAAACGGACTTCGTGGCCAATATTCGCTGGGCCCAGGAAATCGACGCCTATAAAGACGGCGTCGTCGGCAAACTGCGCCAGCAGATCAAGGAAGTCGGCGATGAATATGCTTCGGGCGATCCGGTGAAAATGGCCGGCGTTATTTATACGGTCAGTCAAATGCAGGAGCCGCCGTTGCGTACCGTTCTCGGCGCAGACGCCTACGCGTTGCTGGAAGCGAGCTATGCGCGCAGCCTCGCCGAACTGCAGGCCCAAAAGGACCTCGCCAGTTCAGTGATGTTCGCAGGCAAGCAAGGATTCAATCCCCTGTGAGCATGGCGGCGGCACGGTGTGCCGCCACGCTCAATGGGTATCTGAATTCGCAGCCGCAACGCGGTGGCACGTTCATTACGCGCCCTTCCATTTCGCACGCGTAATCCGCGCGTGCGAAATGGCATCCATGAATCCGGTTCAGGCCACGCGCAACGACTTATCGGACATGATCCGGATGATGGCCTGATCGGTATGCTTCATCGGCTGCGTCACCAGTCTGCACAGGTTATCGATTGTGTCCTCAACGTTCTCGCAGACAATCCCGTCCGCCGAACTCGCGCGAATATTCTGCCCGGCCAGCAAGACGGAACGGAAGGCGCTGTTGACGGACGTCGAAACCTTCATCGCGCAGGTATTGGACGCACCATCGCAAATGATCCCGCTGATGTCGCCAACCATATTGGACACCGCGCATTCCAGCACGCCGAAATCCTTTGAGAACAGCCAGCTCATTCCCGCTGCTGCGCCCATGGCCGCAGTCGTCACGGCGCACAGTGCCGAAAGGCGCGTATAGCGGGCATGAATGGAGATCGCAACCAGATGCGAGAGCGCAAGGGCGCGCGCCAACGCTTCGTCGCCGGCTTGCAGATGCTCCGCAACGGTGACGACAGGCATCGTGGCGGCAATGCCCTGATTGCCGGAGCCAAAATTCGTCATCGCAGGTAAAGTGGCGCCGCCCATCCGTGCATCCGACGCACTGGTCGCATTGATCACGATCCTGTTGAGCAGATCGTCCTGCATGAGCCCCTGCGAGATGGCATCCCGCAGTGTTCCGCCTACATTGAGGCCATAGCGCGCCCGCCGCCCTTCGGCAGAGAGTGCACTGTTCATTTTCGCCGCCTCAAGAATGAAAGCGATGTCGTCGAAGTCGACCGAATTGACGAAATCAAAAGCATCGCGAAGGGTGAACGCCGGAAGGGCATCGTCGGCGCGTCCCGTGGAGCGGGCGGGACGATCGATCCTGACATGATGATCGACCGCCAGGTACGTGACGTTGGTGTGCCCGCCATTCACAATCACCCTGCACTGATTGTTCTCGCCTTTCAGCGTGAGATCGACGTGGAGAAATTCGTGGGTTGCTTTCTGTTCGATGGTGATCCGGCCGTCACTCACCATCAGATTGGCCTGAGCGACATGCTCAAGCGTGACCTTGCGAAAAACTTCCAGCCCCGCGTCCGGATCGCCTCCGATCGAGCCGATGGCTGCCGCCAGTGCCACACCGCTCGAACCCGTGCCCGGGATCGTGACCCCCATCGCGTTCTTGTACAGATTCTCGGACACCGTGCCCGTAATCCCGATGACAGGTTCACCCAGGTGCTGCGCGGCGACCGCTGCTGCAAATGCAATCGCGACCGGCTCCGTGCATCCGAGCGCCGGCGACACCTCTTTTCTTAACCACTGAATCAGTACTTGTGCGTCCATAGTCGTGCTTCTGCTGCTTCTGTTTCCTGAACGCAAAATTATATGTTCTTTAACGAGGATATTTATTCCAAGTTTCTCCTCGTGCAACCGAAATAATAGAAATTATTTCCGCCCGGTTTACCCCCATACTTCCGGCGCTGTCCCGATACTGCGCGCATGCGCGTACGAAAAGGTTTGTCCCCACAGGCTGAACCCGCGTCGTGCGGCATGCGGCCAAGCGCACCTATGCGACGAACGCCGGCGTGGTCATGATGTCGGACGACGCGAAGCGGATGCTCGACGATCCAGCGGTCTGGATCGCGCATCCGGGCAAGCAACGGTCGTCCTTCGCGTACTGGCGCCGTCATTCAGCCGTCACGGCCCCAGGCAGTATCGGTAGTATCATTGCGCACCTAAACCAATATAAGGGACTCACGAAGTGTACAAGTTGCCTCTTACCAGCCTGGCCGCCGCCGCCGCGCTTTCTTTCGCACTGTGCAATTCCGCATCGGCCGACACGATCGTCAAGATCGGTCACGTCGCACCGCTCACGGGCGGCTCGGCCCACCAAGGCAAGGACAACGAAAACGGGGCTCGCCTCGCAATCGAGGAGATCAACAAGAAGGGCCTCGTGATCGGCGGCCAGAAGGTCACGCTCCAGCTCGACCCGCAAGACGACGCAGGCGATCCGCGTCAGGCGACGCAGGTTGCGCAGAAGCTGGTGGACGACAAGGTCGTTGCCGTCGTAGGTCACGAAACGTCGGGCACGTCGATTCCCGCTTCGCAGATCTACAGCGATGCCGGTATCGTCCAGATCTCGCCGTCGGCGACGAATCCGAAGTACACGCAACAAGGCTTCAAGACGACGTACCGCGTCGTCGCGACCGACGCGCAGCAAGGTCCGGCGCTGGCGAATTACGCCGCGAAGGCAATGGGCGTGAAGAAGGTCGCGATCGTCGACGATTCGACCGCCTATGGTCAAGGCCTCGCGCAGCAGTTCGAAGCGGCTGCGAAAGCCGCGGGTCTGACCGTCCTGTCGCACGACGCGACGAACGACAAGGCCGTCGATTTCCGCGCCATTCTGACGAAGATCAAGGGCGAAAACCCCGACGCGATCATGATCGGCTCGATGGACGCCACGGGCGGCCCGTTCGCCAAGCAGGCGAAGCAGCTCGGCCTGCGCGCGAAGATTCTCTCGGGCGACGGCGTTTGCACGGCAAACATCGTCGATCTGGCCGGCCCGGCCGCCGACAACATCATCTGCTCGGTTGCCGGCATCGGCCTCGACCAGATGGCTGGCGGCGCAACGTTCGCGTCGAAGTACAAGCAGCGCTATGGCCAGGACGTCGTGCTGTATTCGCCGTACACGTACGATGCTGTCTATATCATCGCCGACGCAATGAAGCGCGCGAACTCGGTTGAACCGGCGAAGATTCTCGCTGCGATGCCGACGACCGACTACAAGGGTGTGATCGGCGAAACGACGTTCGATGCCAAGGGCGACCTGAAGAAGGGCATCATCTCGATCTACGGCTATAAGGACGGCAAGCGCCAGTTCATCAACAAGGTTTCGATGTAAATCGGACCTCGTTTCACGCGGCTGGATCAGGCCGCGGAATCAAGCCGCATGCGCGCCAGGCGCATGCGGCTTTTTTAATGTAGCCGGGCAAGAGGAAGAAACGGCTTACATCGCCGCTTCGAAAATGGCGATGACCTGCGCAAGCGTTGCCTTGCGCGGATTGGTCAGCATGCACGCGTCTTTCTGCGCGTTGTGCGCCATTACTTCGTGATCCTCTGCCTTCACGCCGAGGCCCGCCAGACCCGACGGGATGTTGACGGACGCCGAAAGGTTGCGGATCGCCGTGACGGCGGCGGCAGCCGCGTCCGCGGTGGACAGCCCCGCCGTATTCGCGCCGAGCAACGCGGCAATACGCGCGAACCGCTCGGGCGCGGCAATGAGATTGAACGCCGACACGTGCGGCAGAAGAATCGCGTTACACACGCCATGCGGCAGGTTGTAGAAACCGCCGAGCTGGTGCGCCATCGCATGCACGTAACCAAGCGACGCGTTATTGAACGCCATGCCCGCAAGGTATTGCGCGTAGCACATCGCCGCGCGGGCTTCCATGGATTCGCCGTTCGCCACCGCCTTCGGCAGCCACTCGCCGATCAGGGCGATTGCCTTCTCGGCGCATGCATCGGTAATCGGCGTTGCCGCGGTGGAGACATAGGCTTCCACGGCGTGCGTCAATGCATCCATGCCCGTTGCGGCAGTCAGTGGCGCCGGCATGGCCACCATCAGGCGCGGGTCGTCGATCGCGATCAGCGGCGTGCAGCGCCAGTCGACGATGGCCATCTTCACGTGATTGCTGGAGTTGGTGATGATGCAAAAGCGCGTCATCTCCGCCGCCGTGCCCGCTGTCGTGTTGATCGAAATCAGCGGCGTCATCGGCACCGTGGATTTGTCGATGCCCTCATAGTCGCGGATATGGCCGCCGCCTGCGGTGACAAGCCCGATGCCCTTGGCGCAGTCGTGCGACGATCCGCCGCCTAGCGAAACGATGAAGTCGCAACCTTCGTCCTGAAAGCGCTTCACACCATCGTGAACATTGACATCGGTCGGGTTGGGTTCCGCACCCGCGAAGATCACAGCCTGAAGGCCGGCCTCGCGAATGTAGCCCGCGATAAGCTCGGACAGGCCCATCTTGTGCAGGCCCGCGTCAGTCACGATGAGTGCCTTTTTGGCGCCTAACGACTTCGCACGCGTGCCGGTCTCTCGCGCGCAACCCGGACCAATGAGTGTTACACAGGGAATGAAGAAGCTATCGGTACGATCAGCAATGCTAAGGTAACTCATAAAGGCTCCAGTGGTTTACGGGTTATCGTTGCACCCGCAACGTACTACTGCACGAACCGTACCAATACGTGACACACCTGCTCCGCAGAGCGACAACACGCTGGAGACAAACGGCGACTGCTCTGATTCGACACACACTGCCCGGAACACTGTTCCAGAATTTCACATGTCACACGTTACATGTCACATGCGCGGCAGGTTGTTCATGTTCATCTGCTCAACACCGCGATCAGTTTCTCGCGAGCGGCGTGATATTCCGCGCCCGCAATACCGTGATTCATCGCAGCCCCCAGAAGCGAGGTCTGCAATTCAGGATCAACCATTCTGAACGGCAAGACCGGTGTGTGCCCATCGGCAAATTCGAGTACACGGGACTGAGCCGATCCAAACAGCAACTGCACGTGAGACTCCCAGATCAGCAGCTTCGCAAGCTTCGCGAGGTACCCCCTGGGATACATCCGGTCGGGTATCTGGTAAGCCGCGCCATGCAGCCGTATCCAGTCGGTAAAACGGGCAGCCGGCATCGGCCGCGCAACGGCGTAACCCTGAACCGCATCGGCGCCGAGCAACGCGACCGCATCGATCAGATCAACGCTCTCGACACCTTCCACTACGACGGACTTGCCGAGCGCATGACACAGATTGGTTAGCTGGTAGATCGAACTGAGCACGTCGATGGGGGTGCATTCGACACCCTGAATCAGACTGCGATCGAGTTTGATCACATCGAATGGCAATGCGCGCAGACGATCCAGGCTGCTGTGCCCGGCGCCCAGGTCGTCCTCGGCCAGCTTGATGCCGAGCGATCTGAATTTTTCCAGACCGTAGCGTTCGCAATCGGTCGCGCCCGTGCCCGACGTTTCCAGCACTTCGAGCATCAGCCGTTGCGGGCGGCTGCCGTATCGGCGCAATGCCTCACGGGTAATGTCGTAATAGCGCGGATCGAACAGCGCCTCGGCCGGCAGGTTGGCCGAAACCAGTATGTCGAGCCCTTCGCGCAGCCAGCGATTCTGCTGACTCAATACCTGATGCAGCCCCTGCGTATAGACCACGACGAAGTCTTCACGCGACAGGCACGGAAAGAACTTGCCGGGCGACAGCGTATCGTCGCCGTCGCGCAGGCGGACCAGCGCTTCGGCACGATCCACACGCCCCGAACGCAGATCCCGGATCGGTTGATAGTGCATTTCGAGCGCAGACGTCCCGATGAGGCCTGCCCAGCGCTGCCGCGTGGACCACGGCAGTGCGTGCGAGGTTCGCGAGCCGCTCTCGACGCGTGCAATCGCAAACGTCATCACCGCCTGTACCTGGCGGATAAACGAGGCCTGCTCAGCCGACGAATAGCCCCCAGGCAAGTCGCTGTACAACGACAGCACCGTGCTCGGCGTGCGATCGGGCGGGCACAGCGGAATCGCCACGCTGGAGCGAATGCCGTGTCGCCGCGCGATTTCGCGCCACGGCCCCATCCTCTGATCGGTTTCGAAATTGATACAGCGCTCGACCTGTCCGCCGAGCCACGCTCGCCCGGTCGGCCCCTGCCCCTGCGGCCCCGCTCCTTTCATGACCACGCTGGAATCCGTGGCCTCGATGTCGGCGAAATACGCCTTCAGCCGGTCACCGGAAACGGATTCGAAACGGAAAATACCCTCGATGCCCGGGCGGCCAAACGAACAGCCGACGATGCCGTCGAGCGCACCGAGGATGGTCGCGGCCTTGTCGATCAGATCGGTGTGACTGGTGGCGCTCCACGCCAGTTCGGTCGTGCGCAGCAACACCTCTCGCGAGTTTTCCCACACCAGTCGCGACGCTTCTATCTGCCAGGTCAGACAGCGGCTCAGCCGCCGGGACAGCACGGCCAACGCGGCGTGATGCGTGTTTGCATCGACACGGCGGCTCACCACGGCTTGCAGCAGTTCCTGGCTGTGCGCGAGATCCCGGGCATTCATGCCGAAGAGCGTATGGATACGTCCCGCCCGCATGCTGCTGGCGCGATGCTTACCGGCGCTCAGGCCGGCGGATGCCGACAGCATCAGGTGCCCTGTCTGGCGCCGTTTCAGATGAACCAGCTCCGTTTGCGCAAGACTCCGAATCAGCTTGCCGACGCCCTTCAAGTCGCTGAGCTGCTCGTAGAACTCGTCGATGAGGACCTCGGCGTCGGGTTGCAGCACCTCCGTGAGCGCCGTCATCGCTGGCGCCAGATCTTCGCCATACAGATTCGCAATCTCATCCAGTTCGATCGCGCCCGGCATCTCCCGGCTATCGTGGAAGCCTGTTGCGCCGGACTGGCCTTGCGGATCGTCCTCCGACCGCAGCCGCGGCCCGACTACCCTGTTTCGCCCCGTACGTTTGGCTTCATACAGGCAGCGGTCCGCCCGTTCGATCAGGTCTTCGAATGAATCGTCGGCATGTTCGTCTGAGTTCGATACGCCAATGCTGACGGTCAGCCTGGCCTTCACGCCGGGGGCTTTCGCGTGCAGTTCCTCCTCGATCGTCAGCCGGATCGATTCGGCAACCGCGATCGATTCGCGTGGATCGGCATCCTGAAGCACCACGCAAAATTCCTCTCCGCCGTAGCGGCCCGCAATATCTCCCGGATGCGGCACGCCACCCGCAATGCAGTTGGCGATCAGGCGCAGCGCCTTGTCGCCGGCCAGATGTCCGTGGGTATCGTTGTATCGCTTGAAGTGATCGACGTCGATCATCAGCACCCCCACGCTCGCACCCGCCCGGCGCGCCTGCGCGAGGATGCGCCCGGCCTCCCGTTCGAGCATGCCGCGATTCGGCAATCCGGTCAGTGCGTCGAAATACGCGAGCCGCTGCAGGCTGCTATGGGTGTCCTCAAGCTCGAAGGCCAGCGAGCACAGCCGAAGACACGCCTCGGCGAGCTTCACGTGAGCGTCGCCCGGCTCGCCTGGTTGCCTGAAATAGAACGCGAGACTGCCCAATACCCGACCGCCTTGATCCTTGACCGGATGCGACCAGCACGCGCGCAGACCCAATGGTTCGACCAGATGCGTGAGCATGCGCCAGTTCGGGTCCTCGCGAATGTCGCGCGTGAGCACCGCCTCGCCCAACATCATGGCGGGGCCGCAGGTTCCGGTTGCAGGTCCGGCCAGCCTGCCGTCAAGCGCCGCGTCGTAGCTGGACGGCAGACTCGGGGACGGGATCGGGCGCATGCGTCGGTCGCTATCGAGCCTGACCGCCGCTACGACGACATCGGGCGCAATACGCTGAACTTCGCTGCACAGCACGTACATCGTTTCGCCCAAAGGCGGATTGCCCGTCATGGCGGACAACATGACGTCCTGCAACGCCAGCAAGTTCAATTCCATTTCGCCTTAAATCCCTGCCTGTTGCCGGACGCATTTTCCCCGTGTCCACGAGGAATCGGTAACGACATCGACGCACGGACACACCGTGCGCCTGTTCGTGCAAAAGTTGTATTGACCTGTCCTTCGGTCATGATCATTCGCCTCCAGAGCGTCCGGGCGCGCGCGGCCCTTTTTTGATGCGCCAGCGAGATGCTGTCCGGCGCGCATGACAGTTGAATATCTGTCCATGCCAATTTTTGCCTGCCCCGCCAGCCAAACCGGGGCGATACCCTGGGGTGATATCCTGGTGTGATACGTGGGGGTGGTACTTTCCCCGTCAATGGCGCTTCGTCGTTCTCCTCTGAATTGTCACTTCGGCGAATGAATGCAAGCACACGGCAGTTGCGTATGCACGTAGTTATACAGGGAAACCTTTCACCTGTTCGGTTAACGGTGCCTCTGCGTGAAATGTTAGGAGAAAATAGAGCGCGTTTTGCGTTACGTCACGAAATGATCCGCAAACCAGGTAAAACGTTGACATTTCCAATGCGCAGCCATTGCATTTTTCGTGCAAAATCTGGCGGGCCGCGCCAGGCGGCGCCGGTATTCGGAATCAAGGCTGGTGCTTGCAGACGCACTGTCGAGTTCCAGCGACGACAGGAACGCCTGATCCACGGGTTGGTCGAGTTTCTGGCGGCGCTATTGTTTTCATAACGAATAGACATCCTGATTAATTCTCAGGATGTCGCGCGTTAAACGCCGCCGTTGGGCGTTCTCCCCCGAAGCGACTATTCCGTCACTACGAGGAAGAAGCGTCGCAATCGCATGCATCGAGCGACGCAGCGGACGAAAAAGCGGGCTCCAGCCATCGAGCCCGCCGTCGGGTCAGCGCCGCACATGTGCGCCCATCGGGGCGCACACGGTTATCGCATGCGGCCGTTCGCCATATAGTGCTGATGCCAGGACAGCGCCTCGCCGAGCAGATGCGGCGTGTGCTTGCCGGCGCTGTCGCGGCTGGCGCGCTCGAAGTAGTCTTCGAGGAGCGGACGATAGTCGGGATGCGCGCATTGGGAAATAACAGCCTTCGCGCGCTGCTTGGGCGAGAGTCCGCGCAGGTCCGCGAGGCCCTGCTCGGTCACGATCACGGTCACGTCATGCTCTGTGTGGTCGACGTGGCTTGCCATCGGCACGATGCACGAAATCGCGCCGTTTTTCGCGGTACTCGGCGTCACGAAGCACGACATGAAGCCATTGCGCGCAAAATCGCCCGATCCGCCAATGCCGTTGATGATCGCCGTGCCCGCGACGTGCGTGGAATTGACGTTGCCGTAGATATCCGCCTCCACCATGCCGTTGATGGCGATGCAACCCAGACGCCGCACCAGTTCGGCATGGTTCGACATTTCCTGCGGACGCAAGACGATGCGGCTGCGATAGTGGTCGATATTGCGCTGGAATTCGTCGACGCCCTCGGGGCTCAGCGAGAGCGCGGTGGCCGAAGCGACGCGCATCGTGTCCGTGCGGATCAGGTCCAGCATGCCGTCCTGGATCACTTCGGTGAATGCGGTGAGGCCTTCGAAGCCGCCGTCGCGCAGGCCGGTGAGCACCGCGTTGGCGATATTGCCCACGCCCGACTGCAGCGGCAGCAACTCCGGCCGCAGTCGTCCGCGCGAAATTTCGTGCCGGAAGAATTCGACGAGATGTCCGGCAATGCGCGCGCTCGTATCGTCCGCCGGGGCGAAGCGGCCGAGACGGTCCAGCGCGTGAGTCTCGACAACCGCCACCACCTTCGCGGGGTCGACGCGCAGATACGGCTCGCCGATGCGGTCGCCGGGCGCGACGAGCGGAATCGGCTTGCGGTCGGGCGGCAGCGCCGTGCCGTAATAAATGTCGTGCATGCCGTCGAGTCCGGCCGGCTGATTCGAGTTCACCTCGATGATCACCTTCTTCGCCAGATCGAGCCACGTCTTGTTGTTGCCCACCGAGGTCGACGGAATCAGACGGCCGTCGGGCAGGATGCCGGCAACCTCGACCACCGCCATGTCGATTTCGCCGAGAAAGCCGAACCACGCATACTGCGCCACCTGCCCCAGGTGGATGTCCATGTACTCGATTTCGCCGCGATTGATGCGGGCGCGCAGTTCCGGATCGCTCTGATACGGCAGACGAAAATCGATTCCGCCGACTTTGGCGAGCGCCCCATCAAGTTCCGGCGCAGTCGATGCGCCTGTAAGCACGCGAATTGCAAAGCGCTCTCCCCGCGCGTGAGCCTCCTCGATCACCCGAGCGAGTTCGAGCGGTACGGCCTTCGGATAGCCTGCGCCGGTAAACCCGCTCATACCCACCGTCATGCCCGGTTGAATCAGCGCAGCGGCTTCGCTGGCTGGCATCACCTTCGATATGAACGAGTTATTCTGAATTCGCGATTCCATTTCCACTCCTTGCCGTTCCATGGCTTCTGCCACATTTTTAAACGTCAGGGGCCGGGTGACACCTCGCTGTGCCGCCCGCCCTTTCCATCAGTTTACGCGTCTCCTGCCCAGACTCCGGGATTCCCTCTTTACGGCCCCGGGCAATCTGGCGCTCCGCCGCACCGGCGCGAGCGCCCTACATCTTACGGACTGTTTTCGCTGGCAGTTTGATTTCAGTTAAATTGCCGAATTCAATTCAGGGAACAATGCCTTCCGCACAATTTTATGCTTGCAGGATCCACTGGATGTCTGTCTCAGGCGTGCGCGCCGCATGTCACGCCGCTCCCAGCAGCCACGAGAAGACCCTTGCAAGCTACAAGAAAGCCGCAGGACGCGGTATAACAAGAGCACCCGATGGCAACCGATCCAAAAACAGCGATGAAAAACGAATGGCGATCGCTGATCGCGCCCGCAGTGTTTATTGCGGTAATCGCCGCTGCGGCGGTTCTCGCCTGGCGCGCCACCCAGGCGGGTTCCGAGCATGTCCACTGGCCCATCTGGCAGGCCACATGGCGGGCGATCAAGTCTCACGTGGGTCACCAGTAGGGGAACGCCAGGCGCGCACGCGCCGCCTCCCGCCATGACGGCGGCCGCATGGCGACGCCTGCAACAGCGGGGCCGGTTCGGTCTTTTTTCCAACCGACGCAAGACCGCTTTCAGTCTCTTGCGGCTTACCACTCGGCAATAGCCACGTCGTAGTCTTCCTCGTAGAACGCGATGAGAAACTCCTCTGGCATCAGCCACGAGTCGACACTGACCGTCTGTGCGGCAATGTCGAGATCCACTTTCGCATCGGCATCGACAGTCTTCATCGCATGCTCGATCGTTGCGCGATCGTCTGCCCCGATTTCAGTTTTCATCGCGAACTTCATTTTTCCCGTCTCCCTTCAAAGACGCACGAATCCGGCAGCACCTCACGAAGCTGGCGACAACCGGCGCACACCGCCCGCAGCGCGGCGGGATAGACCCGGAAGGTGTTGAAACAGGCCCACAGCAGTGCCTGGACAATCATCGACGCGCGAATCGGGCGGTTGTCCCGCGCCAGCGGCCACAGCAAAGCGAGCAGGCGCCCGTAGAAAAGATTAGTGGACGGCGCACCCTTCAGCAAGAGAAGTGCGGCAGCCATCCGGACCGGTACCATGAACGCCGCTTCGGCGCCGGATACCGCACGCCATCCATAGGCCGCGCCAATCGCACCGGCGATTGTGCGGCCGACCAGGATGCCAAAGTTACACGCTTGCATTAACAAAGAGAATCCAGCAGGATCGAAATTCATCCTTCCATTAACTGGCAGGCTCCATGAATCGCCTCGAAGCCATGTCCATCCTCGTCGCGGTCGTCGATTCGGGCAGCCTTTCGGCTGCCGCGCGCAACCTCAACATGCCGCTGGCCACGGTCAGCCGCAAGGTGGGGGAACTGGAATCGCATCTGAAAACGCGTCTGCTTCACCGCACCACACGAAAGCTTTCATTGACGGAAGCCGGAAGCTCATACGTCGCCGCGTGCAGGCGCATTCTTGAAGAGATCGGCGAAGCCGAGCGTGCCGCGACGGGCGAATACGCGGCGCCCAAGGGCGAACTCGTCGTCACCGCACCCATTGCTTTTGGCCGTCTGCATGTCGTGCCCGTGATTGCGGATTTTCTCGCGCACTATCCGGACATCGACATCAATCTGGTCCTCACGGATCGCGTCGTTCATCTGATGGACGAGCACGCCGATGTCGCGATACGGATTGGCGAATTGCCCGATAGCACACTGGTCGCGAAGCGCGTCGGAACAGTGCGGCGGGTCATCTGTGCCAGCCCGCGCTATCTGGCAACGTATGGCACGCCGGAGCAACCAGGCGAGCTCGCCGGGCACAAGTGCATTACGTTCGAGGCGCTCGAATCCATGCGCGCCTGGGCTTTCGGGTCCGGCCGGTCGGCGCAGTCGGTGCCTGTTCATTCGCAGCTTGCCGTCAACACGGCGGATGCCGCAATCGCTGCGGCCAGGTTGGACGCCGGGTTGATACGTGTGCTGTCTTACCAGGTGGCAGACGCAATACGCGCGAACGAATTGCGCGTCGTGCTCGAAGCCTTCGAGGCGGCGCCGTTGCCGGTCAGTCTCGTGCATACGGGACAAACACCCCTCCCGTTGAAGCTGCGTGCGTTTCTCGACTTCATGACGCCGGGCCTCAAGGATCGCGTTGCGGCAGCTTGATCCGGCATGCCGCGCGACAGCGAGGCAGGAGCGAGAAAACACTTTCACGAAAGCCCGCGTTGCCCGCGCAACGGTTGCGTCTTGCTAGTCCTGCCAGGAGGACTCAGCCGCAACACGAAGTTCACGGTACGCAGCAACGAGTGCATCAAGGCTGAACGCGCGGTTCAAGCCGCTCGGATTCGGCAGGACCCACGTACGCGCGCCGCCGAAATCGGCATCTTGCAAGCCCCATTGAACCGTGCGCTGACCGGACATTCCGGAGAGCGCCATCTTGCCAAGAAAAGCAATGAATCGCGGCGCGTAGTGTCGAACCTTTTGTTCAAACTGCGCGGCCGCAGCTTGAATCTCCGCCTTCGACAACTCGTCTGCACGCGTAGTCGGACGCGCGACGGCGGTCGTCAAACCACAGCCATAGCCCAGCAGTTGCCGGTCGTTCTCGGGGCGCAACTCCTCGTCCGTAAAGCCGGCGCGATGAAGGACTCGCCAGAATCGATTGCCCCTGCCCGCAAAGTGATGCCCGGTCGCCGCCGCGGACATCCCTGGATTGATTCCACAAAAAAGTATCGACAACCCGGGTTCGATAATGTCGGGAAGCGGTTGATCCGAATGGGTATGCATCATCGATGTCCTGCTGGACGACTCCGGTTTTGAATCATGGCTGCACACTCGTTTCCTCCCTGAAGTCGCGCGGGTCGACGCGATGAGCCGCCCGTCGCGAACGCGCATGCGGACCTTCATCGAGCGATTCACGGCGGCGGCACGCAGTGATCCATCCGGGCATCGGACACTTAAAAAGAATACATGATGGGTAATTCCGTTGACCGCGGTTCATTAGAACCATTCATCGGCCACTATTTTCGCGTGTAAATCAACGCCCTGATCAACCCCTTTTATCCGCCGCATGATCCGGAAACCCGTTTTCAAAACTGGACTAACGCGCGAATGTAAAACGTTTGCCATAAAACCAGTCCAGCGTATATTGCCGGAACGTGCGAAAACGCACGCAGCGTGGGCGGTGCGGCACCCTTTCTTTAATTGCCAGGGCGACGTCTGACTAAAACAACGCATTAACGCCCAGGGTTTTAAATGACTTCAAGCTCACACGGAATTCGTGGTAACTTCGCCTCCTACAGACGGAGTCAAGCACCTGCGCGCAAGCAGCGTCTCGTGACAAATCCGCATTACCACAGATTGAATGGCGCGTGTCGATCTGGTTTCCGACGATTCAATTTATCCGGGTACGGAAGTTGGCAAGTCTTGCACATAAGATGGCGCTCTCCACGCGAGAGGCTTTACGTTCGACGGGGTGTTTCAAACTAATGCGCACGCTGGCCGCCTGCATCGCGGTCAGTGCGTATTCGCATGTCGCCTGTGCAACGCCAGCCGACGCAGCGATGACGATTGCCGCCGCAACGACCGGGCCGCGCCACGTCAATCTCGCCACTTTCGACGCCGACAATCCGCCGATGGATCTGCTCCAGGCGTTCGACGCCGTCGTGCTCGATCCGGCACGCGCGTTCGATCCAGCCTCGCATCCGCTTGCACATACGATTTACGTCGCGCGCACGACGGCGCAACCCGGTGAACCGGTAGCCAGTTTCATGGAGCAGGAAATTGCTCCGCTCTGGAGACGCGGCTTTCACGGCTTCGTGCTCGATACGCCTGCGGCTCGCGATGCCCTCGGCGCAATTCGCGCAGCATATCCGGACGCCGCGATCGTGCTCGCGGGCGACGACGCATTGAACACGGCTCGCGCGCACGCCAGGGACATCTACGCCGTGCTGTCCGGCCCGTTTTTCACCGAACCGCAGACCGACGACGCGGCACCGGCCCCCACACAGCCCGTTCCACAGCCCGGCGCTGCGCCAGGTGCGCTTCAAGCGGCGCAGGCGTTCACGCACGAGACCGGCATTCCGGTCGTCTCGCTCGAATACTGCCCGGCGACTGACCGCGCGTGCGCGCGCCGCACTGCACAGCAAGTGCTGTCGGCAGGGCTCGATCCCTACGTAACCGCTGCTGAGCAGGACGTCGTCGGCATCGGCCGCGTCGAGGTGATGCCGCGCAAGGTGCTGGTCGTGCAGGACCGTGAAGCCGACGAGCAGATCGACTCCACGCCGGGCGTGCGCGTGCTCGCCACGCCGCTCAACTACCTCGGATACGAAGCCCAGTATGTGGACATCACCGGCGCGCTGCCGGCGAACGTCACGCCCGACCAATATGCGGGCGTGGTGGTATGGATCCAGCACGGCGACGTCGACAACCAGATGGCGTGGCGACGCTGGCTCCGGCAGGTCGGCGGCGCGCACGTGCCGATCGCCTTTCTCGGCCAGTTCGGTTTCGCGGCTGGCGATTCGGGCGTGCTTCCAGGACTCGCCGCCGTGAGCGGTCCGCTCAAGGGGCCGCTGTCGATCGTCACGCGCGACCCCATGATCGGCTTCGAAGCGATGCCGGCCCCCGATCCGCGCGATCTGCCCAACGTGCGCGTGACCGGCGCGGGCCGCTCGCTGCTCGCCATCGACGCAAATGGTACGCGCGTGGACGCCGCGGGCGTGATGCCGTGGGGCGGTTTCGCGCTGAACCAGTACACCGAGATCTCGCTGAACGGCATCAACCAGGAGCGCTGGGTGATCCAGCCGATCGACTTCCTGAAGTCGGCGTTGCGGCTTGCCGCGCTGCCGGGCCCGAGCGTCACGACCGAAAACGGACGGCGTCTTTTCATGAGCCACGTGGACGGCGACGGCTTTGCCTCGCGCGCCGAATTTCCCGGCCCGGACTATTCGGGCGAGGCGCTTTATCAGCGCATCTGGACCCGCTATCCGATCCCGACGACGCTGTCGGTCATCGAAGGCGAAGTCGGCCCCGACGGCCTGTATCCCGCGATTTCGCCGCGTCTCGAAGCCATCGCGCGCAAGATGTTCGCGCTGCCGTACGTCGAGATCGGCACGCACACGTACTCGCACCCGTTCATCTGGGAGGAAGTCGACGGCAAGAGCGGCGGGCAAACCGACCGCGGCGGCTCCGACGCTGCGTTCTCGCTGAACATTCCAGGCTATCGCTTCAATCTCGACCGCGAGATCTTCGGTTCGATCAAGTACATCAACACGCGTCTTGCGCCGCCCGGCAAGATGGTGGACGTTCTTCAATGGTCCGGCGACTGCATGCCGCCAGCCGTTGCCGTGAAGCGCACCTACGATGCGGGCGTATTCAACATCAACGGCGGCGACACGGTCATCACGCGCAACAACAACAGCTGGACGAACATCGCGCCCATCAGCATCGACAAGGGTCCCGGCGCGTACCAGGTGCTCGCGCCGAACCAGGACGAAAACGTCTACACGAACGACTGGCAAGGCCCGTTCTACGGCTTCACCCAGGTGCTGCAAACCTTCGACATGACCGACCGGCCATTGCGCTTCAAGCCGATCGACGTCTATTACCACATGTACAGCGGCACCAAGCTCGCGTCGTTGCGCGCACTCGACACGATCTTCAGCACCGTGCTCGCGCAGCCGGTGCTGCCCGTGCAGATCGCCGATTACGAGCGCAAGGTGCTCGACTGGCATACCTTCGCGGTCGCGCGCGAAGGCGACGCATGGCTCGTGCGCGGCAACGGTCACGTGCGCGAGTTGCACTGGGCCGCAAGCGACGTGCCGCGCATGACCGATGCCACGGGCGTCACCGGTTACGCGCCGGGCCCGGACGGCACCTATATCCATATCGACGGCGGCAGCGCGCGTTTCTCGCTCGTCCGGTCCGATCCGAACGGCGCACTCCCGTACATCGCTCAGGCCAATGGTTTCGTGCGCAACTTCACGCGCACCGCGCACGGGCTGCGCTTCGAATTCGGCGGCTACTACCAGCCGTTCGTCGCCATCGCGCACGCGGCACAGTGCCGTGCGAGTAGCGGTGGCCGCGCGCTCGCCACGCAACGCCAGGGCGACACGCTGCGCATCGTCACGCCGGCAGTCCCCGGCGTGCGGGTGACGTACCAGCCCGTCGAGGTCGCCTGTGGCCAATGACCGGCCCCGCATCGCCACGACCTCCATGCTCGCGGGCGCCACGATCGCGCTCGTGGCGACGTTCGCCGGTACCTACAACGCGGCGCATCTACGCACGCGCGTGCTCGGGGACAACACGCCGAACGCGCTGAATACGGCCTACCTGGAAGCGTGGCTGCGCAGCGCGCCCAAGGACTCGACGTATCTGAAGGCGCTCGGCACCCAGTACCTCGGATTTGGCCGGCTCGACGACGCCCAGCAGGTCGCCACGCGGCTCGCCGCGCTCGGCACGCCCGACGAGCGCCGCGAAGCCGACGACCTGCTGCTGCGCTGCGACCTCACGCGTGCCTTCGCGGCGGAGCCCCATTCGTCCGACCGCGAGGTCTATATCGCCCATGCGCAGGCGCTGCTCAAAGCCATGGTTCCGGAAGCGTGGAGTGCAGACCAGCTGCAATGGCTCGCGACCCAGGCGCTCGCCGTAAACGCACCGGCCACCGCTGCGCGCTACGACGAACGGCTCGTCGCGGCCGACCCCGCGCGCAAACTGCACTGGCAACGCGAGGCGGCACGCTACGATCTCGCGACCGGCGCGTACCGCGAGTCGGCATCGGCTTTCTTCACCGCCCAGGCCATGGCGTCGACCACAGACGAAGCACGCCGCGATTTCATTGCCGCCGTGCGCGCACTCCAGGCAGGCAGTCTGCTCGACGACGCGCTGGCGCAGGGCGACGCGCACATCGGTGCACTCGCAAAAGACCGCGCCACGCTCGAAGTCATGCTCGAACTCGCGCGCGCGGCCAATCGCCCCGAACTGGTCGAACGCTACGCGCGCGCACTCCTGCCGTTCGTCGTGCAGCGGACGCCCGAGGCGGGCGCGATACGGCTCGTCGCCGCACACGCCGCCGCGCACGCCGCCGCGATGCCAACCGTCACGGCAACCGCACACCCTGCGTCCACCCGCCCCGGCACACCACAAGCACCGCACGCAGCGCATGCAGTCTGGCTGCGGCTGCCCGGCATCGACCGCTTTGTGTCCGCGCCTGCGCACCGCGCAGCGGGCGGCATCGTCGGAATCGATTACGCGGCGGCGCAACGGCCACGGCTCGTGCGGATAGCGGCATCTGCGCCCGCAACCGTCGATAAACCGTTGCAGGACGACAAGCTCGCCCTCACGCTCTATCAATCCTTTCTCGAAGCGAACGATCTGGCAGACGCGGAGACCGTCGCGGCAAAGCAGGTCGCGCGCGCAGGCAGCGAGCCCGAGTGGCGCAAGCGCCTCGCGCAGGTCCAGGAATGGCACAACGAGCCGATGGCGGCGATGCAATCGTGGCTCGCGTACGCCAAGGCAACCGACGACCCCGATGGCTGGCGCAACGTCCAGCGCATGGCGCCGATGCTGCACGACGACGAAGCCTACGTGCAGTCGCTCGTGCGTGCGTCGGACGCGGAGCCCGCCAACTTGTCGCTGGTCGACGGCGTGATCGCCGCGTATGAACGGCTCGGCCGCCCCGAGGACGGGCTCGCCTTCCTGAAAGCCCGCGCGCACGGCGCACGCACGGAGGACATCGAGCGCCGCTACGCGTGGCTGTCACAGCGCAGCGGTCACTTCGACACCGCGCTCACGACCTACGAGGCGCTGCAGCAGGCCGTGCCGCACAGCATCGAGTACGCCGAGCGCAGCGCGAACCTGCTGTATCAGCGCGGCGACTACGCGGGCGCGCTCGCCGCACTCAAGCGCGTGCAGCTGCCGGAGGGCGATGGCGACGCGCTCTACTGGCGCACCTACGCCCAGCTCGCGCGGCTGCTGGAGGACGACGCGGATGCCAACATCGCCTACCGGCATCTGCTGCTGAGCCCCGGCACCACCGCCGACGATTTCGCGGCGATGACCTTTTTCTACTACCCGTATCCGATCGATGCCGCGCGCACGGCGACGCGCAACTTCCGCTCGACGGGCGACGTCCAGGCGCTGCACGACGCGCTCACGTATTTCGTTGCCGCGCACGCGCTCGATGAGGCGGGCGCGCTGCTCGCCTCGCTCACACCCGCGCAACGCGCGGCTGCCGAACGCAACCCGGAATTCCTCGCCGCGCGCGCGGAGTATGAGCGCCAGCTCAGCGACACCGGCGCGGCGCTCGCCGACCTGCGCCGCGCGGTGGCGATGCCGGGCGCGAGCAACGATACGCGCGCGGCGTACCTGTGGATGGCGGTGGACGCGGGCAGCGTGGACGAAGTGCGCGCGGCGCTCGAGCGCTGGCGCGATCGCTCGCTCGAGGACGAATCGCTCTGGGGTCCCTATGCCGCCGGGGAAATGCAACTGAACCGGCCGGAAGCCGCCTTGCGCTATCTGCGCCGCCAGGCCGCCTCGAACCAGAACGATCCGCTGTGGCTGCTCACGTATGCGGACGCGCAGGATATGGCCGGGCACACGGAGCAGGCGTGGGCGGTGCGTCGGCGCGTCTGGCTCGCGCTGCTGCACGAGACGCACAGTGCCGAGAAACCAGACGCAGGGAAACCAGGCGAGGGGAAGCCGGCGAAGCGCCTCACGACGCCCGCGCGCAACGAATGGGAAGCGCGCCAGCAACTCCAGGCGCGCCGCGCGCTGCTCGCGCAGGAATTCACCAACGGCGACGCCGCCGCGCGGCTGCTCGACGCCCTTTCGACGCCCGCCGCGAAAGCACCCGACGATCCCTCGGCGGCCAGCCTGCTCGGCAATGCCGAAGGTGTTGCGCCGCTGCCCGCGCCGAACGAGCGCGACGCGCAGTACCGGCGGCTGCGCCACGCGGTGGCGCGCGACGTCGCCGTCGCGTGGGCGCTCTCGGGCGAGCGCAACGAGGTGGCCAGGCGCTGGCTCGCGCGCCGCTACGCAGCCGATCTCGCCGCCGACCGCAACGAGCGGCTCACGATCGCACTGGCCGAAGAAGACACCCGGCAGGTCACCGAGATTCTCGACACGCGCGGTGCGGCGCTGTCGCTCTATTCGCGCATCGACGCCGAGCGCCTCGCCGACCGCGAGGGCGCCGCGCAAGCGCACGCGTTCGCCGGTCTCGACGGCGCGCCGGACGACAACGAGTTGCATACGCGCCTCGTCGACACGTCGCTCTTCTGGGACCAGTCGATCGGCGCGTCCGTCGAAAGCTATGTCGAGCACCCGCTCGACTACGTGCAGCAGACCATCGCGGCAAGCCTCAAGCTGAGCGACCATTACCTGATCGGCCTCACCGCGCGCCAGCGTTTCCAGCACAGCGCCGACGAGACGCAGCTCATCAATGTCGAAGGCGTGGACCGCGCGGCAGCGTTCTATCTGCGCCGGCAAACACGCGACGCAACCGTGAATGCGGCCTTCGGGCGGCGCGACGGACTCGACTCGTTCTATACGTTCCGGCTCGACGGAACGGTGGGCAAGGCGTCGTCGCTCACGCTCACGGGCTCGATCGCGCGCAACGCGCAAGCCGACGAGGTGCAGACGCTCCTGGTCGGCGGCATGAAGGATCTGGTGACGGCCGGTTTCGCGTGGCAGATCGATTCGCGCTGGTCGTTCAACGCGAACGTCGAAGCCGACCGCTTCTACAGCCAGGCGCGCAACTTCGTCGGCACGGGCATCGTTCAGCAGGCGGAAGTCGACTACAAGATCCGCACCGATTATCCGGACTACACGCTGCGCCTGGTCGGCGCGCACGGCAGCTACAACGACAGCGGCCGTCCGGATGCCCTGCTTGCGCGGCTCGTGCCGGCCGGCGCCGCCGGGCCCGGCGTCACGGCGTTCATGCCGAACAGCTACACGCAGTTCGGCCTCTACGCGGGCTTCGGCAACGACCTGGCCGAGCGCTACACGCACGCGTGGCGACCGTATCTGGACGTCGGCATCGTGCACGACACCGTACAGGGATGGGGCGTGGACGCCAATCTCGGCATCGCGGGATCGGTGTTCGGCGGCGACCAGGCCGCGCTCTATTTCCAGCGCGAGCAGGTCGCCCAGAACGGAACGGCCGTCACGATGATCGGCGCGCGCTATCGCTGGCTGTATTGAAGCGCGATTTGAAGCGCGAATTGAAGCGGAATGGCGCAGGCCGCCGGTATGACCCAAAAGACAACCGACAATAGACAACTGACGAATCGAAAAGGAAGAACGCACATGAATGCAATCGCACGCATCCGCAGGAACTGGGCGCACGCGCTGGCCGCTGCATGCATGCTGGGGCTCGCCGCGTGTGCGAGCGTCGACTCGACGCCCGCGCCGGCAATCGCCGCGCCGGACAGCGTCGCCGTGCTGCCGCTGGCGAATTTCACGGAGACGCCCGATGCCGGGCGCGCCGCCCAGGCCATCGCGGCGAACACGCTGCGCAAGCACGGCTTCGCGAGCGTGGCGGCCATGCCCGCCGCCGACAACGGCGCGGCCTTCGACACCACCGCGCAGCCTGGCATCGAGCAGGGCCTCGAATGGGCCCGCGCGCACCACGCAAAATTCGTCCTGAGCGGCGCCGTGGAAGAGTGGCGCTACAAGGTCGGCGTGGATGGCGAACCTGTCGTCGCCCTGTCGTTCGAACTGCGCGAGTTGCCCTCGGGGCGTGTGGTCTGGAGCGCAACGGGTTCGCGCAGCGGCTGGAGCCGCTCGGCGCTTGGCGGCACGGCGCAGAGCCTCGTCGGCAAGCTGCTCGCGCCGCTCGCCGCGCATGGCTGAACGCGCCCGCTACCGCCCAATCCGAGACGCAGATCGAGACGCAGATGGACACGCAGACCGTTAGCCCCGGCGAACAGGCCACGCGCAAACCCGCCGGCCGGCGGCACCTGTACGAGCGCTCCCACGGCAACCCCGGCCGGCTGCGCAGCCTGCTCGCGCCGGTCGCGCGGCGGCGCTTCGCGTGGGTCGAGACCGCAGTCGTCACGATCGTGCCGCTCGTGCTTTCCTGGCTCGTCAATCGCGCCGACCCGCTTGTGCTCAACAGCGGTTTTCCCTGGCTGTGGCTCATTCCGACGCTCGTCGCGCTGCGCTACGGCGTCGCGCCCGGGCTCACCTCGGCGCTGTTGTTCGCGCTGACCTGGGTGTTCGCGTACCCGGCCGGGACGCCGTGGCCTACGCCATTCTTTGTCGGCGGCGGGGTCCTCGTGATCCTCACCGGACACTTCGCCGACACCTGGAACGTGCGCGCCGACCGCGCCAATGCGGTCAACGACTATCTGAACGAGCGGCTCACGGCGCTCACCGATAACCATTACCTGCTGCGGCTCTCGCACGAGCGGCTCGAACGCGACCTGCTCACGCGTCCAACCACGCTGCGCGACTCGATCCACGAACTGCGCCAGCTCGCGGCGGGCAATGCCGCCGACGCGGCCAGGAGCGAACCCGATACGGCAGCCAGGGCAGCGTTGCCGGGCACGGCGCGGCTCGTCGAATTCATCGCCCGGTCCTGCCAGATCGAGGTCGCGGCGCTTTACCCCGTGCACAACGGCAAGCTCGGGCTCACGCCGCTCGCAACAGCGGGCGAGCCCTTCGATCTGGACGCCGCCGACCCGCTGCCCGCACTCGCCCTTTCCACCGGGCAGCTCGCCCACCTCAAGTCGGCGGACGGCGCGGTGCGCGACAGCCGGTATATCGCCTGCGCGCCGCTCATCTCGGCCACCGGCGAGACGCGCGCGCTGCTCGTCGTGCAGCGCATGCCGTTCCTGTCGCTCAATCACGACAACCTCCAGTTGCTCTTCGTCCTGCTCGGCTACTACGGCGACGGGCTCGAATACGCCCGCGCGACACGCGAACTCATCGAGGCCGTGCCAGGCTGCCCGACCGACTTCGGCCTCGAATACGGCCGTCTCGTGCGGCTGCATCAGCGCAGCGGCGTCGCGTCGTCGGTGGTCGCCCTCGCCTTCCCGCGCGACGAAGCGCGCGACTCGCTGTTCGAACACGTCCTGCGCCGCGGACGCTCGGCGGATCTCGCCTGGACGCTGCAAACGCCGCAGCGTTCCGTGCTTCTGAACTTGATGCCGCTGGCCGATGCGACGGGCGTGTCCGGCTACCTCACCCGCATCGAGTCGAACCTGCGCAACCAGTTCGACACCGATTTCGAACGCGCGCACATCGGCGTGCACACGTTGTTCGTGACGGGCGCGTCGGGGAACACGAATCTCGCCGAACTGCTGCAACGGGCGATGGGCCATGCGTAACGCGCTCGCGCTCCTCCTCGCCATGCCGGTTGCCGCGCTGCTGCAAGGCCTGGCCGTGTGGGGCGCGTTGCACCCGCCGGCCGGAATCGGCGCGCTCGCGTGCTTTTTGCTGCTCCAGGCGCCGGCCGCCGCCGCCGAGGCCGTCGTGTTGCGCCGCATGCTGCCCGCCGCGAAGCGCGAGCCGCGGCGCGGCGCGCTCCTCCATCTCTGGGTGCTGTCGTTTTTCATGCCCGGCGTGGGCGGGCTGCTCGAAGTGGTCGCGAGCTACGCCGGCTCATGGCTGGCGATCGTGCGGCCATCGCGTGCGCTCGACCTCGTGGGGCGGCCCGAGTTCGTCTCGCACCTCGTCTCGCGCGTCTCGCACGCCGCGGGCGCGCGCGTGCAGGCGCGTCTCACGAACCGGCATGGCGCGACGGACGACCGCCTCGCCGCACTCGTTTCGATCCAGCAATTGCCGACCCGGACCACCGGCACGCTGCTGCGCAATCTGCTCGCCGACCCGGTCGACGATCTGCGCCTGCTCGCCTACGGCATGCTCGACCAGGCCGAGAACGAGATCGTGAACCAGATCTTCGCGTGCCGCGACGCGCTCGAGCACGAGAGCACCGAAGCGGAACAGCAGGCACTGCACCGCAGGCTCGCCGAACTGCATTTCGAACTGGTCTATCAGCGGCTCGCGCAAGGCGATGTCTACCGCCACGCCATCGCCGAAGCCGAAAAGCATGCGCGCGCGGCGCAATCGCTCGCGAACGGCGAGCGCGACGCCGCGCTCTGCCTGCTGCTTGCGCGCCTCGCGCTCGCGCGCGACCGTGCCGACGAAGCCGCACCGCTCCTCGAGCGCGCACGCGAGCTCAACTTTCCGCGCGAGCGACTGCTGCCGTGGCTCGCCGAAGCAGCTTTCCGGCAAGGACATCACGCCGAAGCCGCTGCAATCGTCGGCGAACTTGCGCGGCACGCCAGCACCCCGGCGCTCAAACCCGTGATCGATTACTGGACACGATGAACCCATCGCTCTATCGCCGCGCCGCGCAAACCGATATCTGCCTGCTGCTCGAAGGCACGTTTCCCTACGTGCGCGGCGGCGTATCGAGCTGGGTCAACGACATGATCCGCGCCTATCCGCAGCGGCAATTCGGCATCGTCTTCATCGGCGGACGCAAGGAAGACTATCCGAAGTCCGCCTATCCGTTGCCCGACAACGTCGTGCACTTCGAAGAGCACTTTCTCTACGGCGCCGCGCCGGTCGAGCCGAAGCAGCATCGCCGCAAGGTGCGCGGCGACCGCGAAGCCTTCGCGCTCTCCGCCACGTTCCATGAACTGCTGCGCGAGCGCGACCGGCAGCCGGAGATCAGCGCCATGATGGTGGAACTGATCTCGATGCTCGCGCACGGCGGAAAGCTCGACGCCGACCAGTTTCTGCACAGCCGCGAATCGTGGGAGTACATCGAGCAGGAGTATCGCGAACGCTGCACCGACCCGTCGTTTACCGACTACTTCTGGACCGTGCGCAACATGCACCAGCCGCTCTGGCAGCTCGCCAACGTGGCGGCCCAGACCGTGCAGGCCAGGGTCTACCACACGATATCGACGGGCTATGCGGGCTATCTCGGCGCGCTGCTGCATCACCGCACCGGTCGCCCGCTCGTCGTCAGCGAGCACGGCATCTATACGAAGGAACGCAAGATCGACCTGCTGCAAAGCCGCTGGATTCGCGACAACCGCGGCGTGTTCGAGCGCGACATGTCGGACGTGAGCTATTTCCGCGACCTGTGGCTGCGCTTTTTCGAAGCGCTTGGTCGGCTGGCCTATGACGCCGCCGACGAGATCGTCGCGCTGTACGAGGGCAACCGCCAGCGCCAGATCGCCGACGGCGCGCGTGCCGCGCTGACCCGCACGATCCCGAACGGCATCGACGTCGATGCGCTGATGCCGCTCGTCGAACGGCGCGCGGCGCGCACGCGGCGCGTGGTCGCGCTGATTGGCCGGGTCGTGCCGATCAAGGACATCAAGACGTTTATCCGCGCCATTTTTATCGCCGCGCGCACGATGCCCGACATCGAAGGCTGGATCGTCGGCCCCGAGGATGAAGATCCGGCCTACGCGCACGAATGCCACGCGCTCGCGCAAAGCCTCGGGCTGGAACGCAACCTGAAGTTCCTCGGCTTCCGGCGCATCGACGAAGTGCTGCCCGAGATCGACGTGCTCGCGCTCAGTTCGATCAGCGAAGCCCTGCCCCTCGTCGTGCTGGAAGGCTTCGCCGCCGGCATACCGGCGATCACGACCGACGTCGGCGCATGCCGCGAGCTGATCGAAGGCGCGCAGCCGGAAGATCGTGCGCTCGGCTCAGCCGGAGCGGTCGTGCAGATCGCCAATCCCGCCGGGCTCGCGAGCGCGGCCATCGACCTGCTGACCGACGAACCACGCTGGCTTGCGGCACAACGTGCCGGAATGGCGCGTGCGCAACGTTATTACCGGCGCAGCCAGATGATCGAGCGTTACGAATCCATCTACGCGCGCGCCAGCGCGCAACCGGAGCGCGGGCACGATGGACCTGCGGCGGGCGCGGCGGCGTCGCAGCCGGGCCACGCCGCGCACGGCTGCCCGTTCCACGCGAAAACGCAAACCCTTGCACACGCAACGACGCGCGGCGGCGCGCTTGCCGCGCTGCGTGCGTTCTTCAACCGGAGTCGCTAATGGCCGGTATCGGATTCGAACTGCGCAAGCTGATGGCCCGCGAAACGCTGACCGGCGTCGCGCGTGCCTATCTCTACGCGGGCCTCATCAGCTCGGGGCCGATGATCCTCTCGTGCTTCGGCATTCTGATCATCGGCACGCTGAGTTTTGCCGTCGTGATACCGACTGTGCTCATCACACAGTTTCAGGTGTCGGTGACCTACATGATCGCGTTCAGCCTGATCGTAACGGGACCGCTGCAACTGTCGTTCACGCGCTTCGTCTCGGACCGGCTCTACGAGCACCGCGACGACCTCGTGCTGCCGAATTACCGCGCGATCCAGCTTGTCTGCTCGGCGGTGTCGGGCACGATCGGCATCCTCGCGATGAGCGTGGGCTTCGACGCAACGCCGCTCGCCTACCGGCTGCTGATGATCGCGGGCTTCGTGATTGCGAGCAATATCTGGATCGCCGTGATCTTCCTCTCGAGCATCAAGCAGTACCGGCAGGTGCTGTGGTCGTTCGCAATCGGCTACAGCGCCGTGGTCGGTCTTGCGCTCGGACTGAACCATTACGGGCTGACCGGCTTGCTCGGCGGTTTCGTCGCGGGCCACGCATTGCTGTTCCTGTGCCTTTCGACGATCGTGCATCGCCAGTATCCGGGTTCGCGCTACATTTCGTTCGAAGTGTTCGACCGGCGGCTCATCTATCCGAGCCTCGCCTGGGTCGGACTGATGTTCAATCTCGGCGTGTGGATCGACAAGTTCGTCTTCTGGTTCTCGGACGTCACGGGCACGCGCGTGGTGGGCTGGTTCCACGCATCGGTCATCTACGACATTCCCGTGTTTCTTGCTTACGTGTGCGTCATGCCGGCCATGGCGGCGTTCCTCGTGCGCATCGAAGCCGACTTCGCCGGTTACTACGACGCGTTCTACGACGCGGTGCGCACCGGCGCCACCCTGCAGCGCATCAACGCGATGCGCGACATGATGGTGCGCAGCGTGCGCACCGGTCTCGCCGAAATCGTCAAGGTCCAGATCGTCGTGGTCCTGCTGATGCTCGCGTTCGGCGCGGTGCTCCTCGGCGCGCTGCACATCTCGTCGCTGTACCTGCCGCTGCTGCTCGTCGACGTCATCGCCGCGAGCCTGCAGGTGCTGTTGCTCGGCCTCTTCAACGTCATGTTCTATCTCGACACGCGCCGCGACGTGCTGCGGCTCGCCACCTTCTTCATCGTGCTCAATGCGGTCTTGACGGTGGTGTCGATCCGGCTCGGGCCAGCCGCGTATGGTTACGGGTTCGCGGCGGCGCTGCTGATCGCGACGATCCTCGCCATACGCTCGCTCGACGCCAGGTTCGCCACCCTCGAATACGAAACGTACATGCTCCAATGAACGTTCAGCAGGCAAACATCATTCAAGCCGGAATGCCGGTATGCAAGGGCCTGTTCACATGAATAACGGCCTCGACAAGGCTCAAAACCGGCGGTCCGCACGACGCCTTCTCTCGCGCGGCGCGCGGTTGATCTCCGCCGTGCTGTACGCATGTGGCATGGCTTCCGCCGCGCACGCGGGCACCGGCGGCGACACACCCGCGCCCGATCTGCGCGTGGCGTTCTACTACGGCACGACGCCGCCCACCGCGCTGCTCGCCCACTACGACATCGCGGTCCTCGAGCCGGACAGCGGATTCCAGCCGGGCGAGCATCCGCTGCCCTGCACGCAGTGGTTTGCCTATGCGAGCGTCGGCGAGATGACCCCGCAGCGGCCGTACTTCGCGCAATTGCCGAAAGACTGGCTCAAAGGCCGCAACCAGAACTGGGCGTCGCACGTGGTCGATCAAAGCCGTGCAGGCTGGCCAGCGTTCTTCGTGCGCCACGTCATCGATCCGCTATGGGCGCGCGGCTATCGCGGCTTCTTTCTCGACACGCTCGATTCGTATCAGCTCGTGACGTCGACCGAAGCCGAACGCGAACGCCAGCGCGAAGGAATCGTGCGCGTCATCCATGCGATCAGGAAGAGCCACCCTGCGGCAAAGTTGATCCTCAATCGCGGCTTCGAATTACTGCCTCAGATACACGACGACGTGAGCGCCGTTGCGTTCGAATCGCTCTATCGCGGCTGGGACCAGGCGCATACGCGCTATGTCGATGTGCCCCAGGCGGACAGAGACTGGCTGCTGGCCATGGCGCATACGGTGAAAGAGCGTTATGGCCTGCCGGTGATTTCAATCGACTATTGCGCGCCGGACGACGCCGCATGCGCGCGCGAAACTGCCGCGCGCATTTCCGCCGACGGCATCGTGCCATTCATCACGGACGGTGCGATCCAGACGTTGCAGCAGGCAACGATTCCACCGCTACGCGAATCGGCCGCATGTGCTCCGGCCAGATAGCAGTGGTTGATTTGCCGTAAATGACAGCTCAGGAAATAAGCGACGCCCCAAATGTTTGAATGGTCGCGTCGCAATTCGCACCCGCCCAGCCTCAAGCCCTGGCTTCCAGCGCCGTAAACGACGGGTAGACACATCGTCTCCATTGCCCCGTTCGCTCCCCCCGCACCTCCTTCAGTCAGGTATTCGTAATGTTCAGCAAAATCCAAGTGGCCGTCGGCATGCTGTGCGTGCTCGCCGCTTTCTGCATATTGCAACTGGTCACCGCCGGCCTGGGTTTCTGGTCGCTCGTGCGCACGCACGACGACGTCGGCGATCTGACGCGCGTCGCGCTCCGCCAGGAAACCGCGATTAACGAAACGACCCAGCACCTCATGGACGCGCGCATCAACACGTCGCGCGCGGGCACGCGGATGGTGCGCGGCGGCACCGAGCCTGCCGACATCGTCAATCACGCGCGCGAGCAATTGCAGCTCGCCGATCAATCGTTCGCGAAGTTCGCGAACACGCCGCCCGTCAACGACGAGAACCGCGCGCGCATGGATGCGATCGCAAAGACCTATCGCGCCTATCACGACGCGCTCGTCGAACTGACCCAGTATCTCGACGCCAACAATATTCAGGCGTTCCTCGACCAGCCCACCCAGTCGTTTCAGGACGCGTACCTGAACGACCTGCACACGTTCGTGCAGTTCAGCACGGCCGCGAGCCGCGCATCGCTCGATTCGATCGACAGCCGTCTCGCAGTCTTTCGCGGCGTTGGCATCGCCATCCTGGTCGTGCTGGTCGTGCTCGCGGCCAGCGTGTACCTGACGCTCAAGCGCGGCGTCGTCGCGCCGCTCGAGGAAGCGGGCCGCCACTTCGAACGCATCGCGCGCGGACATCTGGACGAGCCGGTCGTCGCACACGGCGCGAGCGAAATCGGCCGTCTGATGCGCGGTCTCGCACACATGCAAAGCAGCGTCGCACGCACCGTGCAGACGGTACGCGAATCGGCCGATTCGATCCACATCGGCGCGGACGAGATCGCGACCGGCAATGCCGATCTATCCGCGCGCACCGAAAACCAGGCCGCATCGCTCGAACAGACGACCGCGAGCATGGCCGAGATGACGGGCACCGTGCGCCGCAACGCGCAGCATGCAGGCGAGGCTCGCGAACTCGCGAACGGCGCACTCGACGCGACCTCGCGCGGCAGCGCCGTGGTCAACGACGTCGTCGAGCGGATGCAGGCGATCGCGCGAAGCTCGAACAAGATCGCCGAAATCATCGGCCTGATCGACGGCATCGCGTTCCAGACCAACATCCTCGCGCTGAACGCGGCGGTCGAAGCCGCGCGCGCAGGCGACCAGGGCCGCGGCTTCGCGGTGGTCGCGGGGGAAGTACGCGCGCTCGCGCAGCGCAGCGCAAACGCCGCCAAGGAGATCAAGGCGTTGATCGACGATTCGGTCGACCAGGTGCGCGGCGGCTCGGAACGCGTCGAACATGCGGGCGACGCGATGCGCGAAGTGTCCGAATCGATCTCGCGGCTCGCGCAGATGATCGGCGACATCAGCGACTCGTCGCGCGAACAGAGCACCGGCATCGAGCAGGTCAATCAGGCGATTGCACAGATGGACCAGATGACCCAGCAGAACGCGGCGCTGGTCGAGGAAGCCGCGGCGGCCGCGATGTCGCTGCATCAGCAAACCCGGCAGATGAAGGATGCGGTGGCGGGTTTCCGGATCTCGCAGGCCGTGCTCAGCAGCGCCGCACGCGTCGCGGACTGAGCGGACGTGATCCGGGTGATTCGAATCGTTCGAATCGCCCGGATTTATATTACGTTTGCCATTCTGAATATTACGCTCGCCATTCGATAATCGCGGAAGCTTGAGTGCATCCAGCATGACCTGGATGCCGGGCGCAGAGCCAATAAAAGCGATTACTTAACGGATGCTTAAGAAACGGCGTTGTTACAGAAAATATAGATATTAAGAATACGTTAGAGGTGTCCGTTATACGTAATGTCGTCGTATGACGACGTCTCACTAGGAGAAAACATCGTGTCAGTACAAGCAGTCAATAACCAGCAGATCAGTTCGGTTGCAACGGGTGTGAGCACGCAGGCACAACAGGCTGCAAAGTCTGCGCAGCCTGCATCGGCCGCGAAGACGGGCAGCGCGACGTCGTCGGCACAGTCGCCGGCGCCGCAAGCTTCGTATACGGTCAAGATCAGTGCCGCAGCACAAGCCCTGCTCGCTGCGCGCGCTGAAGCAGCGGAAACCTCGGTGCAAACCGCGCAGGAAGCTGGACGCGGCGACCTGCAGGCTCAACGTCTGCTCGCAAAAGAGCAAGCCGCGAAAGCCTGAACGCAGCGTAAAGCGAGCCAGGCCATGCTCCCGCAGGTTTAGATTTCGCATCGACGCGCAATGGCTGCAACCGGAATGGCCATCGCACTGAGATAGAGGGAGTGGCTCAAGGCTGCAACAAAATAAAGCCACCTGCCCCGTTTGAAAGGCAGGTGGCTGACACAGCGTCAATTCAATAAAAAAGTGAGCGCAACTGTAAATAAACAGTAATTCGACTGTAAATTTACTGTTCGAATTCCGTCCCGCGCACCGCTTCGCGCAGATAATCGACAAAGGATGCAATCCGCGTGGAAATCGCGGTGTTCCGATAATAGACCGCGTTGATTGGCTGCCGCACATCCTGTGTCTGGCGGGCAAAAAGCTGCACAAGCGCGCCATCGCGGCGATCGCGCGCCGTCATGAAGTCGGACAGGCAGACGATGCCGGCGCCCGCCAGCGCGAGCTGCCGCAACGTCTCTCCACTCGATGACCAGATGGCCGGGGCGATGCGATACGACTCATTGTCCGGCCCCGCGATCGGCCAGACGTTGAGCGCCTCAGGCTGATTGAATCCCAGCAGCGTGTGCTTCGCGAGGTCTTCCACGCGCTTCGGATGACCATGGGCTTCCAGATACGCGGGGCTCGCGAGAATACGCAGACGGCTGCGGCCTATCGGCTTGCCGTGCAGCGTGGAGTCCTTCAGCCGGCCTATCCGCACGGCGACATCGGTGCGCCGCTCAAGCAGATCGATGATCCCTTCGTTGCTGTTGAGTTCCAGTTCGACTTGCGGAAAGCGCTCGCGATAGCCCTGCACGAGCGGCACGATCACATGCAGCATGAACGGCGTGGCAGCATCCACGCGCAGCCGCCCCGATGGCCGCTCGCGACGCGTGGCCATCTGCTCCTCCGCGCCTTCCACCGATGCGATGATCGCGCGCGCGTCGCCAAGAAACGCGCGCCCTTCCTCCGTCAACTCCAGACGCCGTGTCGTCCGGCGCAGCAGCGTGGTCTTGAGCTTGTCCTCCAGCCTTCCCAACGTGCGGCTCGTCGCGGAGATGGTCAGACCGAGTTGCTGCGCGGCTGCCGTAATGGAGCCGGTATCGACAACGCTCACAAACGCCTGCAGCTCGTCCAGTGTGATCTTCATTTTTGATTTCAAATCAAAACAATTTCCTTTATAAGCGACTTTTTCGGCAAAAGTAAAGGGCGCACACTCCGTCCCGTCTTCATCGAAGCCAGGACAGCACGTCATGCCTCTCGCCCTCCTCGCGCTCACCATAAGCGCTTTTGCCATCGGCACGACCGAGTTCGTCATCGTGGGTCTGATACCGACGATTTCGTCCGATCTCGGTGTCAGCCTGCCCTCTGCCGGTCTGCTCGTGAGCCTGTACGCGCTCAGCGTCGCGCTCGCCGCACCCGTGCTCACGGCGCTGACCGGGCGCGTGCCGCGCAAGCTGCTGCTCGCCGGACTGATGGCGCTCTTCACCGTCGGCAATCTCGTCGCCTGGCGCGCACCGAGTTACGAGTCGTTGATCGTGGCCCGCATCCTGACCGGCCTCGCACATGGCGTCTTTTTCTCCGTGGGCTCGGTCATCGCCACGACGCTCGTGCCGCGGGACAAAGCGGCCAGTGCAATCGCAACCATGTTCAGCGGCATGACGGTCGCCTTCGTCGCGGGTATTCCGCTTGGCACCTTGATCGGTCAGCACTTCGGCTGGCGCGCCACGTTCCTCATCGTCGCCTGCTTCGGTTTGATCGCGTTTGCCGGCGCCGTCGCCTTCGTGCCGCGACAACTCGCGCATACGCGTCCCGCAGGACTGTTCCAGCAGTTCCGCGTGCTCGGCGAGCCGCGTCTCGCGCTCGTTTATGCCATGACTGCGGTGGGTTACGGCGGCTCGCTCATCGCGTTCACGTTCATGGCGCCGCTGCTCGAACAGATTGCGGGCTTCACGCCCTCCGAGGTCAGCATCGTGCTGGTCGCCTATGGCGTGTCCGTTGCAGTCGGCAACATGTGGGGCGGCAAACTCGCCGACCGCGCGGGCCCGGTGCGGGCGCTCAAACTCATCTTCCTGCTGCTCGCCGCCGTGCTGTTCGCCCTGACTTTCACGGTACATAACCGGTGGCTCGCTGTGATCACCATGCTCTGCTGGGGCGCCGTTGCGTTCGGTAACGTGCCCGCGCTGCAGGTGTACGTCGTCAAGCAGGCGCGCCATTTCGCCCCCGAGGCCGCCGACGTCGCATCGGGCTTCAACATCGCCGCATTCAATCTCGGCGTGGCGGGCGGTTCGTCGCTCGGCGGGCTGATCGTTGCGCACCTCGGCATCGGCCATACCCCGTGGATCGCCGCCGCCGTGACGCTCGGCGCATTCGCACTCACTGCGCTGAGCGGCCGCCTCGATCAGCGCGATGGTTTGCCCGAGCGCACGGCCGAAACCGTGGAAGTCGCTCAGTGAACCGCGCTCAGTAAATCCTTTTCCCAGTCAGCAGGAGATCACCCGCATGAACGCATCGAACCACCCGACCCGGCAACGCCCGCCGTTCGCAGGCAAGTCCTTTGAAGTGCGCTACGACGGCCTCACGGCGATCAACGCCTATGCCGAGGACGGCGTCCACATGCGCTACGAGATCACCGAAGGCGACTTCGCGGGCGCAAAGGGCGAAGTCGCCTATACGTGGCAGCACGTCGCCGGCGAGATCTACGCGATCTCGTGGCAGGAAGCCAACCGGGCGACCGTCGTGCATATCGATGACTTCGCGGCCGGCACGTCGCGATCGTTCTTCACCGCGCCGTCGCTCGACTTCTACCGGCTCGAAGGCAGTCTGAGCGCAGTCCGGGCGTAAAACCCTGAAAGCGATTCGATCCTGTCCGCTTCACCCGAAAAACCGATCGAGGCGTTCAGCGAAATCGCCCGTGAAGTCCTTCACCCTTTCCATCAAGACATGACGGAGAAAACGGCATGAACCCGGCGCAACTATCGAAGCCAGATCGGTCGGGGCAACCCGGCAGCGCATGGCTTTCGTTGCTGGCGCTCGCCATGGGCGCATTCAGCATCGGCACCACCGAGTTTTCGCCCATGGGGCTGCTGCCAGTCATCGCCCAGGGCGTGCATGTTTCCATCCCGACGGCCGGCATGCTGATTACGACCTACGCCATTGGCGTCATGATCGGCGCGCCGCTGATGACGCTCGCCTTGTCGAGCTGGTCGCGCAGAACATCGCTCATCGCGCTGATGAGCATCTTCACCCTTGGCAATTTGCTCTCGGCGATGTCGCCGAACTACACGACGCTGCTGCTCGCGCGCATCGTCACGAGCCTCAATCACGGCGCGTTCTTCGGGCTCGGCTCGCTCGTCGCGGCGAGCGTCGTGCCCCGTCACAAGCAGGCGAGCGCGGTCGCCACCATGTTCATGGGCCTGACGATCGCCAACGTGGGCGGCGTGCCCGCCGCGACGTGGCTCGGCCAGACGATCGGCTGGCGCATGTCGTTCGCCGCGATCGCGGCGCTCGGGGTGCTCACGATGCTGGTTCTGCGCGTCGCGCTCCCGAAGGGCGAAGCCGGCAAGGTTCCGCACGTGCGCGGCGAGTTGAAGGTACTCACGCGCCCGGTGGTGTTGATGGCAATGGCCACGACCGTGCTCGGCGCGGGCGCGATGTTCACGCTGTACACGTATATCGCACCGACCCTCGAACACCTCGCGGGTGCATCGCCCGCTTTCGTGACCGCCATGCTCGTGCTCGTGGGCGTGGGCTTTTCTATCGGCAACGTCGCGGGCGGCCGGCTCGCGGACCGCTCGCTCAATGGCAGCCTGATCGTCTTCCTGATCTTGCTCGTCGCCATCATGCTCGCCTTCCCGCTGCTGGCAAGAACTCGTCCGGGTACTGCAATCGCCATCGTGATCTGGGGCATCGCCACCTTCGCCGTTGTGCCGCCCTTGCAGATGCGCGTCATGCGTGCTGCGGCCGAGGCGCCTGGGCTCGCGTCATCGGTCAACGTGGGCGCGTTCAATCTCGGTAATGCCCTGGGCGCAGCCGCCGGCGGCGCGGCGATTTCCGCGGGCTTCAGTTATGCCGCAGTGCCCATCGTCGGCGCGCTGATCGCCGCATCGGGCCTCGCGCTGGTGTTCCTGCAGATCGTCCTGCAGCGCGGGTATCCGCAGCGCAGTTCGGCACGCGATCTTCCGTCGACCAATATTTGATTTTTATTCAATTGTATTTAGCGTTTGTCGATCTTTTTCGCATAGATCGGATTGAGCACAATTCCTCCATCGACATCTCGTTTCCATCACTGCCCCGGAGAACCTCATGAGCAATATCCCCGCATTCGGCCTCGGCACGTTCCGTCTGCAAGGCCAGGTTGTTATCGATTCGGTGCGCAACGGTCTCGAAGCCGGCTACCGCGCCATCGACACCGCACAGATTTACGGCAACGAAGCCGAAGTCGGCGAGGCAATCGCCGCATCCAGCATCGCACGCGAGAAACTCTTCCTCACGACCAAAATCTGGGTCGACAACTACGCGCGTGAAAAGCTGGTGCCGAGCCTCAAGGAAAGCCTGAAAAAGCTGCGTACCGACGAAGTGGACCTCACGCTCATTCACTGGCCCGCGCCGAACAACGGCGTTTCGCTTGAAGAGTTCATGAGTGCGCTCGCCGAGGCGAAATCGCAAGGCCTCACGAAGCAAATCGGCGTGTCCAACTTCAATATCGAACTGACGAAGCAGGCCATCGCCGTGGTCGGCAAAGAGAACATCGCCACCAACCAGATCGAGCTCAGCCCGTATCTGCAAAACCGCAAGCTCGTCGAGTTCCTCCAGCGCGAAGGCATTCACGTCACGTCGTATATGACGCTCGCCTACGGCAAGGTGCTCGGCGACCCGGTGATCCGCGAGATCGCCGCACAGCGCAGCGTGACTCCGGCTCAAGTGGCACTCGCATGGGCGCTGCGCCTCGGTTATTCGGTCATTCCTTCGTCGACGAAGCGCGAAAACCTTGCCAGCAACCTGCTCGCGCAGACCCTGAAGCTGACCGACGAAGACATGGCCCGGATCGCGGCGCTCGAACGCGGTGGCCGCGAAGTGAGCCCCGAAGCTCTTGCGCCGCAGTGGGACTAGTCCGGCGAAACCCGTTTTGAACGTTCGCGGTAAAGAAATGGCAAACCCGTGCAAACCCGCCGCAAACCCGATCAGGAAATACAGCATGAACCGTGATCCGCTTTTCCAGCCACTCCAGCTCGGCGCGCTGACGCTGCCCAACCGCATCGTGATGCCGCCGATGACGCGCTCGCGCGCGAGCCAGCCCGGCGACGAGGCCAACGACCTGATGGCCGAATACTATGCTCAGCGTGCTGACGCAGGGCTCATCGTGAGCGAAGGGACGTATATCGCGCCGCTCGGCAAGGGTTACGCGTGGACGCCCGGCATTCACACACCGGGCCAGATCGAAGGATGGCGCAAGGTCACGGATGCGGTTCATGCCAAAGGCGGCCGTATCTTCGCGCAGCTCTGGCACGTTGGCCGGCTGAGCCATACGAGCCTGCTGGGCGGCCAGCAACCGGTGTCGTCTTCGCCGCTTCAGGCCGAAGGCGTCAAGGTGTTCATCGCCAGCGCGGAAGACAGCGTGCCCGGTTTCGTGCAGGCCTCCGAGCCGCGCGCGCTCTCCGTGGATGAAATCGGCGAAATCGTGAACCAGTACCGCGTGGCCGCGCGCAATGCCATCGAGGCGGGTTTCGACGGCGTCGAACTGCACGCGGCGAATGGCTATCTCGTCAATCAGTTCATCGATTCCGGCGCGAACACGCGCACCGACGCCTATGGCGGATCGCTCGAAAACCGTCTGCGCTTTCTTGATGAGGTTGCGCGCGCACTTGTCGACGGCACGGGCGACGCGCGCCGCGTCGGCATCCGGCTCGCGCCGCTCACCACGCTCAACGGCTGCGAAGATGCCGATCCGGAAACGACCTATCTCGCGGCGGCCCGCTTGCTCGGCAACATCGGCGTGGCCTACATCCATATCGCGGAAGCCGACTGGGACGACGCCCCGCATATGGCGCCCGACTTCAAGCGCAAGCTGCGCGCGGCCTACCCCGGCGTGCTGATCTATGCGGGCAGGTACACCGGCGAACGCGCGCGTGAAGCCATCGAAGCAGGCTGGGCCGATCTCATCGCATTCGGCCGCCCGTTCGTCGCCAATCCGGATCTGGTGCAGCGACTGCGCGTTGACGCGCCGCTCGCGCAGCATCATCGCGAGACGCTGTTCGGCGGCGGCGCGAAGGGGCTCACGGATTACCCGGCGCTCGAAAGCGCTGCGGCCTGAGCGGCGCGCATCGGCATCAGATCTACGTAAAGCGCGACGCGTGAGGATTAATCGGACTCCCGCACGTCGCGCCGCACCGCCTGCGGCGGCCGGCCAAATCCACGCAGAAAGGCTTCGCGCATGTGGCGGCGATCGCAAAAGCCGGTTTCCGTTGCGATCACATCGAGTGGATGCCGGCTTTGTTCGATCATCAGGCGTGCGGCTTCAAGTCTTAACCCTTCGATCGCCCTGGCGGGCGATTTGCCCGTTTCAAGCGTGAATACCCGGCTGAACTGACGCGGACTCAGATGCACCGCCTAGGCCAGGTGCCTAATACCCTGTGGAATGGCCAACCAAATTCAGCAAGCAACCAGCGAATCTGGCTGGCCTGAGTGATGCGTACCTTAACAAAACCCTGACGACTGCGTGTGCTCACGCCGTGCGCACAAAGAAAGCGCTCTGGCGAAGCGTCCGCCTATGGCTTCGTCCGGTAGTAGCTCCATAACTCCACGATCGCCACATAGACGAGCACCGCCACGACGAGTTCGATAGTCACCCACACCACGAAATACAAGTCATCGGGATCGCGGACACCAAGCCAGTCCGAAGCACGCCACCATGCACGCGCCTCGCCTGCTGTCCATTCATTGGAGAGCGGGATATAACGAACTGAAATAAGAAGCAACCCGATAAACAGCGCAATCTTGAAGAACCTGCGGACAATTGTTGCCATGCGTGATCACCTCAATTTCTTTGTCCGGCAGCACCACCATAGAGCCTCATGATTGCCACATAGGCCAGTACCGCCACGGTCAGTTCGATATTCCCCCCCCCACTAAACCCTCCATTGCGCTAAACGGGCTTGGCGGGGCGTAGCGGGCCAGCGCGGGTAAATAAAACGCCCCATCGGGGCGTTTGTTCGTCGTGTGCGCCTTTAAGGCTTTTTCCTGTAGAGCCGCCATAGCTTCATGATCGCCATATACGCAAGCGTGGTTGCGATGAGGTTCATGGCTACTGTCACCAAAAAAAATAGATCATCGGGGTCACGGATGCCTAACCGGTTCGCAACGTGCAACCATGTGAGCGCCTGACTATCTGTCCATTCCACGGGGTAGGGATGGACGTACGGCAGCAAAAGACGGAACAGGCCGCAGAACAGAATGACCTTGAACGCCCTACGGACAAGTGTTGCCATACGTGATGACCTCAATTGATCCATAGGCACGAATCCCCGAGTTTCGGGCAGGAATTTTCACGGTGTGAAGCAGCGCGTTACGGATTCTCGCGAAATCCGTATAACTGGGCAGGGTGATGCAGCCTAGCGAAATCCCGCGTCCGCCTGCCGGATGCAACCGGAACTGCCCGCGTTTGACACCGTTGATCCACGTCACATCATCAATCGCCCCATCATCACGATAGAGCGCAAACCACTCCTCATGATGGGTCGCATGGCCTACGACCGAATTCAGGGTGTCTTTAGACCATGCGAGAGTCTGCGAGTAGAGGCCGCCCGTGGGGCGGGCTACGATCCAGTATTTACCGGCGGGGATGGGGCCGTTATTAGGCACCATCGTGCAGCCACCCCGATTGCGGAATTGATCGTTGCCCGAGTAGGCGTTGAAAGTGCCGACGCCAAAAATTGTGAGCGGTGACAACGGGGCATTATTCACCAGAAACTTACCCTGATAAGCCATTGCCGCCCTCCTTATGCGCGGTCATTCCACGAATCGGTATATTTGATATTGCCGTCAAGGTAGTGCCACGTGATGCTCTCGTACATCATGGACACCGCTTCAACGTGATTGAGCATGGATGCCTGCGCAAGTTTTGCATTAGCCATGCCGGGATTGATGCCGCAGACCTTGACGCCTTCGAGCAGCATCACGAAATACACTTGCTCTTTCCCCGCATCGTTGATTCGATACCACTTGATTTCGGCGGACTGCAGCGTTTGTCCCTTCGCCACAGCTTTGTAAAGATAAGGCGTCGCAGAATCAAACTCCTTTTCGAATGAAATCGGCGAATGCGCACGTGTGCCGGTTATTTTTCCGTTAACAGCATCAATCGGCAGCCTCACACTGTGCCCGAAACTTATAATTTCAATACTTTCTTCCCGGCCCTGGACGGTTGACGACCCTTTGATCTCTGCTCCGCCAACATCTTTAAGCCACACATATGCAGGTATCGGCATATCCAGAATTCCAATTTATAAAATCAACTCTTTTACATGGGCTTCGTTAAATTAAAATTTACAAGCAATGCAAATTGAATCACAAACCTCACATTTGACAGCACTTAACAACTTGGCAAGGGTTACGCGCGGACATCTGACATTCCCACGTCAAGTCGAATCGACGGACGGCTCACGGTAACGGATTCGGTTCACACCAAGGGCCGCTGCATCTTCTCGCGGGGAAGGCACGTGGACCAACTCAGCCATACGAGCCTGCCAGGCAATCAGCAACCGTTTTCGTCGCCACTTCAGGCCAAAGGCGTGACGGGCCTCACGGACTATCCGGCACTCGACAGCGCGACGGCCTGAGCGGCGCGGATCCGCTTAACGCTGCACGGCAGCGCGCGACGCGTGAGGATTAATCGGACTCCCGCACGTCGCGCCGCACGGCCTGCGGCGGCCGTCCGAATCCGCGCAGAAAGGCTTCGCGCATGTGGCGGCGATCGCGAAAGCCGGTTTCCGTTGCGATCACATCGAGTGGATGCCGGCTTTGCTCGATCATGAGCCGAGCCGCTTCAAGCCGTAGCCCTTCGATCGCCCTGGCGGGCGATTTGCCCGTTTCAAGCGTGAATACCCGGCTGAACTGGCGCGGACTCAGGTGCACCGCCTGGGCCAGTTCCTCGACGCTCAGCGCCCGGTTCAGGTTCTTGCGCGCATAGTTCAGCGCGTCCTGGATACGGTCCGATTTCGGCGCAAGATCGAGCATTTCGGAGTGCTGCGACTGCCCGCCCGAGCGCCGCTGATTCATGACGAGCTTGTGCGCCACCGAGCGCGCCGCTTCAGCGCCGAGATCCTTCTCCACCATCGCCAGTGCGAGGTCGAGGCCCGCGGTCATCCCGGCGGAAGTCCAGATCGGGCCGTCCACAATGTAGATGCGGTCGTCTTCCACGCGAATATCCGGAAAGTGCTTCTGCAAGTCGCGCGCGAAAGCCCAATGCGTGGTGGCGCGCCGTTGCGCGAGCAACCCGGCTTCGGCCAGCACGAACCCGCCCGTGCAGATGCCCGCGATGCGGCGGCTGCGTCCAGCCGCCTTGCGCAGAAATGCAAGCACGTCGACAGGCGCGGGCGACGTGAGCGGATCGTTGACGCCCGCCACCATCCACGTATCGACCGCAACGCGCGTTCGCAACGGCCGCGTGCCCACGGTCAGGCCAAGCGACGAACGCACGTCGCCTCCTTCGGCCGAAAAATTCTCGAGCTTGTAGAAGGGCTCGCCCGCGACCATGTTCGCGCACTCGAAAACGGTCTGGGTCGCGAGCGCCATGATCTGGAAGCCGTCGCTTAAAAGATAACCAATGCGGTGCACGTCCGCCTCCCGTGGAGGAATGACCTAAATCACGACCATATACGTCATTTCCGCCATCGTCAAACGAAGCCAGAATAGCTTCACGCAATCCGTGAAGATCTCTGAAAGGGAGTTACATCATGACGCAGGCTCACCAAGGTACCGCGCTCATTACCGGCGCATCGTCTGGCATTGGCGCCATTTACGCAGACCGGCTGGCGCGGCGCGGCTATGACCTGATTCTCGTTGCCCGCAACCGCGCGCGCCTCGACGCCCTCGCTCGGCGCATCACCGACGAGACGCACCAGAACGTCGAGATCATCGAAGCCGATCTGACCGACCGGAACGCCGTTCTCGCCGTTGAAGCAACCTTGAAGCGCGACGCGAGCATCACGCTGCTGGTCAACAATGCCGGTGTCGGCACGCACCGCCCGCTGCTCGAAAGCGATGTCGATGCCATGAGCCAGATGATCGACCTGAACGTCGCAGCGCTCACGCGCCTCACCTATGCAGCCGTTCCGGGTTTCGTCGCACGCGGCAAGGGGGCCGTCATCAACATCTCGTCGATTGTCGGGATCGCGCCGGAGATTCTCAACGGCGTCTATGGCGGCAGCAAGGCGTTCGTCCTGGCCTTCAGCCAGTCGCTGCATCACGAACTCGCCAGCAAGGGCGTTCAGATCCAAGCCGTCCTGCCCGGCGCAACGGCGACCGATTTCTGGCAAACCGGCGGCCTGCCGCTCGAACATCTGCCCCAGGAAATCGTCATGTCGGCTGACGCCATGGTCGACGCCGCGCTGACCGGCTTCGATCGCCGCGAGGTCGTGACGATCCCGTCGTTGCACGCGGTAGAGGAATGGGAAGCTTACGAGGCCGCGCGCCGGACGATGTCGGGGCACCTGTCGAGCAATGTGCCCGCGCCGCGCTACGCCGTTACGGCGCAAGAAGGCTAATCGGAAACAGGCATTCCGCCGACTGCGGATCGTACGATATCCGTAGAAAAAAACCGCCGCCGCATGCCGCCACATGAATGGGCGGCATGCGGCGGCATGTGTCGTCTTTTACGCGCTCAGTGGCTGATTTCTTCGAGCGCGAGGCCGCGGGTATTCGGTCCGAGCAGCGTCATCACGATCCCGACGAGCATCGCCATTCCGATGAAAGCCGCCACGCCCGGCACGCCGTAATGATGCAACAGGATGCCGATTGCGAGGCCCGCGAACGCCGCCGCAATCCGGCTCCACGAATACACGAAGCCGACTGCGCGGGCGCGCACGCGGGTGGGATAAAGCTCGGCCTGGTAGCCGTGGTAGGCGTAGGACATCACGTTCGCCGCCAGCGTGAAGATCACGCCGAGCACGATCAGAAGCGACGGCTCCGAGGCCTGCGAGAAGAGCGCGATCACGACCGCCATGATCGCAAGGCCGCCGACGATCTGCGTCTTGCGTTCGACCTTGTCCGCGAACCATACGCCAAGCAGCGGCCCGAACGGGTTGGCGATGGCAATCACGAACGCGTAGCCAAGGCTCTCCGTCACGTGCACGCCGCGGCTGATCAGCAATGTCGGCACCCACGCCGCGAATCCGTAAAAGCCGATCACCTGCGCCATGTTGAAGATCGAGAGGAGAACCGTGCGCCGCAGAAAGGGCGGGCGCAGCACTTCGATGAGCGAGCCGTGGCCGCCCTTCTCGACCTTGATGGGCCCGGGCGGCGGCAGCGCGATGCCTTTTTCGGCGGCGACACGGCGCTCGATCTCCGCGACGATGCGCTCGGCTTCTTCGACGCGACCGTGGCGCGCGAGCCAGCGCGGGCTTTCCGGAATGCTGCGGCGCAGAAACCACACGACGATCGCACCCACCGAGCCGATCAGAATCACGACACGCCAGTAGTCGAGGCCGATCGGATGCGTGTTCTTCAGGATGAACGCGAGAAACGCCACCACGGGCACCACGCTGAACGTAATGAGCTGGTTGACCGCATAGGCTCGCCCGCGCTCGGCGTTCGGGATCAACTCGCAGATATACGTGTCGATCGTGACGAGTTCGATGCCAATGCCGATACCGGCCACGAAACGCCAGATATTCAGCGCCTGCCCGGTCGTCTGGAACGCCATGATGGCCGTGCACGCGATGTACCAGATCAGCGACCACGTAAAGATGATGCGGCGCCCGAAGCGGTCGGCCACCTGGCCGAACACGAGCGCGCCGACCCACAGCCCGGCGAACGTCGAAAACACGAAGGTGCCGAAACCGGCCACCTTGAGCGGCCCGAGCGCCGAGAAGAAGCCGAGTGACTCGGGCGTGAAGAGTCCCGAATGCACCATGCCCGGCGCGACATAGCCCGTGAAGAACAGATCGTAGAATTCGAACACGCCGCCGAGCGAGAGCAGGATCACCATCGACCAGACGGTGCGCGACGGCGGCAGCCGGTCGAAGCGGGCGGCGATTTCCGCGGATTTTTCAATGGACATCGTGATGCCTCATTACATGTTGTGAGATATGAATGCGATGGATGACCGATGCGGCGCGCGCTCGCAAGGCAACGCAGATCGCCACGCGCTGTATCGGCAGGCATTGATACGCGACACAGCATGCAGCTTATCGGAGCCGGCACGGCGAGGCACTTCGTTTAAACCCAGATAAGCGAATGCTTGCCGCAGGATCGAGCGGGCGGTGCCCGCTTCGGCTTTTAACCGGGTGAGGTCATGCCGCTACGTGCGTTACAGGCATAACAGGCGTTACAGGCGTTACGCGTGCTCGCGGCGGAATTCGGCGGCTGTGCGCCAGAGGTGGTTTGCATGATGTTGTCTCCTGTTTGAGGTTCGATGTTTTTTATAAAAAAACGTGTCAGCCGTGCGGGCGAGAAGCGGCTTCGCGCTCGATGGCCCGCGCGAGGATTGCATCGAAGTCGGCTGGCCGCGGATGCAGATCGAGCCGCCGTCCTGCCTTTGCGATCTGCCCGGGCGTGTCATGCCCGATCAGCGCGGGCAGGCGCTTCGACGCCTCAAGAAGCGCGCCCAGATCGACGCCCGTGTCGTAGCCCATGAGTTCGAGCGCGTGCACGATTTCTTCGCTACAGACATTACCGCTCGCGCCCGGTGCATAGGGGCAGCCGCCGATGCCGCCGAGCGAAGCGTCGAAACGGGTTGCGCCCGCATCGATCGCGGCGAGCACATTAGCGAGTCCCATGCCGCGCGTATTGTGGAAATGCAGCGTGAATTCGGTCTCCGGCCAGCGCGCGATGCACTGCGCCGTGAGCCTTTCGACCTGCTGCGGATACGCCATGCCGGTCGTGTCGCACAGCGTCACGCCATGCGCGCCCGCTTCCTCGACGAAACGTTGCACCCACACGAAAACCTCGGCATCCGCTACGTCGCCTTCCATCGGGCATCCAAAGGCGCACGAGAGCGAGATGTTGACCGCAATCCCCGCTTCGCGCGCAAGCGCGGCAACCTGCTTCAAACCCCGGAAAGACTGCTCGCGCGTCATGCGCAGATTGGATACGTTGTGGCTCACGGTGGCCGACATCACGAGGTTCAGCTCGTCCGCGCGCGCCTCGATCGCGCGTTCGGCGCCGCGCACGTTGGGCACGAGCGCCGTATACACCACACCCGGCACGCGTTCGATTTCGCCGAGTACGGCTTCTGCGTCGCGCAAGGCCGGAATCGCCTGCGGCGAGACAAACGCCGTCACTTCGATCTTCGATACCCCGGTATGCGAAAGCGCGTTGATCAACGCGATCTTTTCATCCGTCGCGACGAAGGCCTTTTCTGCCTGAAAGCCGTCACGCGTGCCGACTTCCTGCAGATGGACGCGTCGCTGTCCACCGTTCCAGATCGTCATGCGATCGCTCCCTTCGCGCGCAGTTCGGCAATCTGGCTCTCCGCCAGCCCCATCTCGCGCAGGATCGCGTCCGTATCGTCGCCGAGCTTCGGCGCCGACGTGCGCACGGAACCCGGTGTGCCCGCAAGCTTCGGCACGATGCCCGGCACGTCGATGTCGTAGCCGTCGCGCGTGGTCTGCCGCAGGATCATGTCCCGCGCGCGGAAATGCGGATCCTCGGCGATATCGCGGGCCGTGTAGATCTTGCCCGTCGGCACGCGCGCGGCGCTAAGCGCGGCGAGCACGTCCGCGCTCGAACGCGGTGCGGTCCAGGCTTCGATGGCGCCGTCCAGTTCGTCGACGCGCGCCACGCGGCCGGCGTTGTTGGCGAGCGTGGGGTCGTCGGCGAGATCGCTTCGGCCAATCGCCGTCATCAACCGCTTGAAGATGCTGTCGCCGTTACCCGCGATGAGCACAAAGCCGTCGGCGCAGCGATACGCGTTGGACGGTGCAATGCCGGGCAGCGCGCTACCGGCAGCTTCGCGCACGGCACCAAACGCGCTGTACTCCGGAATCAGGCTTTCCATCACGTTGAAGACGGCCTCGTGCAAGGCGACGTCGATGACCTGCCCCTGGCCGCCATTCGCGTCGCGGTGATAGAGCGCGGTCAGCACGCCGATCACACCATGCAGTGCAGCAAGCGTATCGCCGATAGAAATGCCGCAGCGCACCGGCACACGCCCGGGCTCGCCGGTCAGATGACGCAGCCCGCCCATCGCCTCGCCGATCGAGCCAAAGCCCGGCAAATCGCGATACGGCCCGGTCTGCCCGTAACCGGAGATGCGCAGCATGATGAGCCCGGGATTCAGCGCCGCCAGTTGCTCGTAACCCATGCCCCAGCCTTCGAGCGTGCCGGGACGGAAGTTTTCGATAAGCACGTCGGCTTCGGCGATCAGCTTGCGCGCGATGTCCTGCCCTTGCGCTTCGCGCAGGTCGAGCGCCAGCGAACGCTTGTTGCGCGACTGCACCTGCCACCAGACGGAGGTGCCTTCCTTCATCAGACGCCAGTTGCGCAGCGGGTCGCCCGCGCCGGGCGGCTCGATCTTGATGACCTCGGCACCGAATTCGCCGAGCGTCTTGCCGGCGAACGGGCCCGCGATCAACTGCCCCATTTCGATCACACGCACGCCCTTGAGCGCGGAAGGCGTTGCCGCAAAGGAAGGCTGGCCGCTCATGGGGAGAATTCCTCGATATAGGGCGAAAGACGGAGAAGACTACAGACCGCATCCTTAAGCCCCGTCCGGAAAAAATCGCGGGAAAAATCGAGGGAAAGATGCGGTTGGTGTAGACGCATTCTCCACGCACGGTCGCGCACATGGAATGCAACAGTGCGGAATCGAGCTTTCGCAAAATGCGAAAGCTCGACAGAACCCAGGGTAAATCAGGATGTCGTGAGCGTATCCTGCGCGTCGCCCGTCAAATGCCTGACGAGCAAGCGCGCGGGTTTCGGCAGCGCACTGAGGTCGCGCGCGCAGATCAGCAATTCGCGCACGGCCCAGTCTTCCGTGAGGCTTATCTTGCGCAGGCCCATCGAGCGCAGGTGCGGGCGCACGGCGGCATCGGGCAGCACGGCGATGCCGAGTCCGGCAGCGACCATCAGGCACATCGCGTCGAAGCTGCGCACCTGGATGCGCAGCTTGAGCTGACTGCCCGTGAACGCGGTGGCGGCGTGAAGGCGCCGTGCGAGCGAGGTGGTGCGGGAGAGGCTGACAAAGTCGAATTCCAGCGCGTCTACAAAAGAGACCGAATCGCGCTGCGTCAACGGATGGCCGGTGGGAACGACGAGAACCAGCCGGTCGCGCCGGTATGGCAGGGTTTGAAGGCCGAACGTCGGCATCTGGTCGGCCATGATGCCGAAATCCGCCGCGCCGTCCACGACGGCCAAGGCAACCTGTTCGCTGTTTTGCTCTTCCAGTTCGATCCGTATTTCCGGCCGCGCGGCGTTGAATGCGGCAATGTCTTTCGGCAAAAACTGCGTCACAGCCGACGTGTTCGCCCAGAGCCGCACCACGCCCACGACGCCAGCCGCGTATTCGGACATGTCGGCCGTCATCACGTCGACGTCGTTGAGGATGCGCTGCGCGTGGCGCATGAGCGCCTCACCGGCTGCGGTCAGCGTAATACCACGGGAATGGCGATCGAACAACGCGGTGCCGATGGCCGTTTCGAGATCCGCGATGCGCCTGCTTGCGGCGCCGACGGCCAGGTGAGCAAGCTCGGCGCCCTTGCTGATACTGCCGCTGCGAACGACGAGTGCGAAAAGCGAAAGCGAAACGAGATCGAGACGATGGAGGTTCATGCCCAGGTCCGGCTGAAGTCATGGCGCCATTATGTGCAAAGACTGGACGGCAAGTCACCGGCCGTTTGCAGGCGTGCGCTTCTATTTCAGCTTTTCACGCGTAACGCACGCGGATCGTACGGCGCCGCCAGATGCACCGTCGCCGCTATCTCCATCTGGCTGTGCTCAGCGACCTCGTGCGCATCCAGTCACATATCTGCGCGCTCGCCTACCCGTTGCTTGAACCGCGATAGTATGTGCGGGTCGGCCGGCCCGTCGCTGCTTTTGGCGTGACATCGGCAAATAGCGGCCGATCGACGACAACCGTCCGGGCAAACACGGGAGTGCGCATGAATGATCGCTTGGGGCAACCCGGGTTGCCGCACGGACTAGTCGGGCGAATGCTGGGCGGCGTCATGCGCTGGCACAATCGCCCGGACAACGAGTGGACGCTGTCGCTGCTCGACATCCGCGACAACGAACAGATGCTTGAAGTCGGATTTGGACCCGGCGCCGCGATCAGGCTCGCGTCGCAATTGAATGCTTCGGTCCGCATAACGGGTGTCGATCACTCTCCCGAAATGCTGGCCGCGGCGGAACGGTTGAATCACGATGCGGTCGCCGAGGGGCGTGTACGGCTCACCCTCGGTTCGGCCGATCATCTGCAGTTCGCAGACAATTCGTTCGACAAGGTCTATTCGATCAACTGTATTTACTTCTGGCCCGCGCCCGCGCGCGGATTGAGCGAGTTATACCGTGTCGTCAAGCGCGGCGGCCTCGTAGCCATCACCGTGCGTGACAAGGAGCGGCCGCCCTACGACGCATTCCGCCCCGAGAAGCTGACGAATAGCTTGATTGAAGCGGGTTTCTCGTCCGTTGCGATCAACCGCAACGACGTTCCTTCGCATCCGCTCATTTGTGCCGTTGGCACGAAGTGATATTTCCGGCTGTCGATTCCGGCGATGCGCGAGGCGTCCGGTGCATCGCCGAAATCCTCGGCCTGAAGAGCCTCAAAGATCGTCGAGCCAGCCCCAGATCGTCCCGACGCCTTTAGCAGCGAAAAAGCCTGCAAAAAGCGGCGCGCCCGTTGCGACGACGAGCGGCCCCGAAGCCACGACGACTGCCACGGCGACTGCGGCAAGCGCGCCCGCGACATTCTGCATCATCCGCTTCGCGTCCATATCGCTGTAACCCGTGCATACGAGCGGGAGATCGTCTGGTTCCAAAGGCGGTTTGAGTGACATGTCTTTTGGTCCGTAAAGCATGATCAAGATGGTAGTTTTTTCGGCATTCTTCCCTGGAAACGCCGTTTGCGCAGCGGATTGCGCGTGCATATATTGACGTTCGTCATGGCGGCATGCATCTAAATGAGGATATGTCGCCCGTTGCGCCACACAAATTACACATTCCCTCCTGACTGTATGGTCATAAACGCACCGGGACGAGCGCCGATTCCGCTTTCCGGCTGAAATGCGGCCAAATATCGCCCGCGATCTTTCACGCCACGGCGAATCGGGCATGACCGGCGTCAATTGCGTTCGCAACGACACCATCGGGATCAACCTGTGGCTTGAGGCGTCTTCTTACTGACGGGCACGACGGGCGTCGCGCCCGCGCACATCGATTAGCCCGCATCGGATCCGATCCGCGCCACCATGCGCGCGTAATCGGCGGGCGTATCCATGTCCGCGCAGAAGCGGTCATCGGACGCCTCATAGATAGAGACTTTGTCGCCATGTTCGGCGATCAGCTTGCGGCAACCGGGATTCAAATCGCCGCTCACGACCTCCGCTGCGTAGCTCGCCGCGAAAATAACCGGATTACCGCGCGCGCCCCTGAACATCGGCACCAGGATCGAACCGTACGGCAGCAAGGCAAAGGCCTTGACCAGTTCCCGATAATCGGCGGTCTCGATCAGCACCTGGTCGGCAAGGCAGATCATCACCGCATCGCACGGTTCCCGCAGCGCGCCCACGCCGGTCGCCACCGAAGTCATCTGCCCTTCGCAGTAGCGCGCGTTGTTCTGGAAGCGCACATCGAGGCCGTCCAGCGCCTCGCATACGGCGGGCGCGTTGAATCCGGTCACCACCACGACTTCCTGCGGTTGTGCGGCGACGATAGCGCGAACGACGCGCCGCACCGCCGGCTCGCCGCCCAGAGGCAGCAACAGCTTGTGGCGGCCTTCCATGCGCGAGGAAAAACCCGCGGCCAGAACGACAGCTGAAAACACCAGGCTATCCATTATTTTTATCGGCCCCGCTCATGTCGTTAATCGGAACGTTGCGACGCGGCAGCGAGGTAGCGCTCGGGCGCACGCTCGAATTCAGCCTTGCAGCAGTCGCAGCAGAAATAGACCTTTTGACCGCCATACTCGACCACATGCAATGCCTTCGCGATCTCGATGCTCATGCCGCACACGGGATTGACGTAGCGGCCCGCATCGGCTCCGGTCGCACCCATTGCCTCGCACGGCGGCAGCGGCGGCACGGCTTCCGTGGCGACCTCGCCTTGCCGCGCGAGCGCCGCGGCTTGCGCCAGTTCGTGCCGCAACGCAACAAGCCCGGCCACCGCGCCAAGCGCAATCTCCTGCGGCGTGTGCGCGTGAATCGCCGGGCCCGCTGGCGCATGCAGCGCGGCCAGTCTTGCGTCGTCGATACCGCGCAGGCGCATCGTCTCGCTCAGCCGCCCGGCCTTGCGGCGGCTCGCGACGAGGAGCACCGCCGCTGCGCCGCTGCGCAAGGCCGCTTCGAGCGCATCCTCGTCGCCGTCGCCTTGTGTCGCGATCAGGGCGAACGACGCGCCCGCCCGATCGAGCGCCGCGGCGTCGTAGCGCGACACGCCCTCACGCTCACGCGCGATGTCGGCGGCAACGCACGTGCGAAAGCCCACGCGTTGCGCGAGCACGCAGGCCTCTTGCGCAGCGGGCGTCGCACCGAACACGACCACGAGCGGCGCCGGAACGGTCGGCTGGATGAACAACTCCATCGCGCCGTTGCTCGCGCACGGCATCGCGTGCGCTTCGACATCGGGATCGTGCACGGAGGGCTCGTTGCTGATGCGCACGCGCCTCGGTTGACCGGCGCGCATCGCCTGGCGTGCGGCCTCGATCACGATCGCCTGCGAACAGCCGCCGCCGATCCAGCCATGCAAGGTCCCGTTGCCTTCCACGAGCGCTTGCGCACCGACCTGCGTCGAAGTCGGCGGCGAGACGCGGATCACGGTCGCGACGGCGAACGGTGCGCCCGCAGCGATCAGTTGCTGTTCGAACATCAGCAGGTCTGCTGTGCTCGTGACGGTTTCGGTCGTGTCGGCATTCATTGCAGCGCACCGAGAATGTGAGGAAACACGCGTTCGAGGCTCGCAAGATCGCGCACGCCTGCGAACAGATCGAGGTGCGGCAGCGCCGCCTGCATGCCCGCGCTGACCGGCGCGAACCCCGGGCGTCCGGCGAGCGGATTGAGCCATACCAGCGAATGGCAGCGCCGCCGGATTGCCGCAAGCGATTCGCCGAGCAGCGCCGGGTCGCCCGCATCGTATCCATCGCTGACGATCACGACCGCCGTGCGCGCATGCAGCAAGCGCGGCGCGTAGAGCTGGTTGAACGCGGCGAGGCTCTCGCCGATGCGCGTGCCGCCAGCCCAGCCTTCGGAAATCAGATGCAGGCGTTCCTGCGCGCGCCGGGGATCGGGGTCGCGCAGCGCCGCGTCGACGCGGACAAGCCGCGTATGGAAGACGAAGCTGTGCACGTCGGGCAAGTGCTCGCCGAGCACACGCGCAAGCCGCAGCAGGAAGAAGCTGTAGAGGCTCATCGAGCGGCTCACGTCGAGCATCAGCACGATGCGTGGGCGCTGCCGCCGCTTGCGCCGCCAGCCGATGTCGATCGGCAGGCCGCCGCGCGATACGCTGCGGCGGATCGTCCAGCGCAAGTCGATGACGCGTCCTTCGTTCGCACGCTGCTCGCGGCGCGTTTCGATGCCGCGCAGGCGTCGCGCGAAGCGGCGGATCGCGGCATCGATGGCGAACAGCTCGCTGCGATCGTTCAGATGGCGGAAGTCCGCGAGCGCGAGCGAATCGGCCTGCGTGGCGCCTTCGTCAGCCGTCGCGCCCTCGCCCGGTGCGCTGCCGCGTCCCGCGAGCGAGACCGGCGTGCCCTCGCTCGCGTCGGGCGGCGTGCGCCCTGTTTCGTCGCGCGTGAGCGGCCCGGCGCCGCCCGCACGGACTTCAGCCAGTTCGTGCCGGTTCGGCGCACGGAAGTACGCGTCGAACAGATCGTCGAACCGCCGCCAGTCCTGCGCACGCGAACACAGCAGCGCACGCAGATTCCAGCGCAGCAGATCGCGGTCGAACTGGCCCATGCGCCGGGCGATCTCCATCGAATCGGCAACGTCGGCGCTCGTCACGCAAAATGCGTTCGCGCGCAACCATCCCGCGAAGCCGGCATAACGCTTGAGGAGCGCATCGGCGAGATCGGGAGCGTGCGTTTGAGCAGCAACGCGGTCGTGACTGCTCAGCATGATGCCACCAGCTTTTCGACGACAGGCCGCGTGAGCCCGGCCTGATCCTCGCGCGTCTTCACGAGTGCGGCGAGGGAATCCATGACGCGCTCGATGCCGTCCTCATCGAGCGCGCTCACGCCAAGGCGCAGCAGTGCCGCCACCCAGTCGAGCGTCTCGGCGAGCCCAGGCTTGCGGTGCAACGCCATCTGCCGCACCGCGTGAACGAATTCGACGACCTGGCGCGCGAGCGCTTCGGGCGCTTCCGGGACGCGGATGCGCACAATCATCAGTTCGCGCTGAAACGACGGATAGTCGACGTATTGATAGAGGCAGCGGCGGCGCAGCGCATCCGAGATTTCGCGGGTGCCGTTCGAGGTGAGGATCACGTAGGGCCGTTCGGTCGCCTGGATCACGCCGAGTTCGGGAATCGAGATCTGGAAATCCGAAAGCAGTTCGAGCAGATAGGCTTCGAAGGCTTCGTCGGTACGGTCGATTTCGTCGATCAGCAACACGGGCGCGGGCGTTGTCGTAATCGCTTCGAGCAGCGGGCGCTTGAGCAAATAACGCTCCGAGAAAATGTCCTGCTCCTTGTCGCGCAGCGGCCGCGCGTCTTGCTCGAACAGCTTGATCGCCAGCAGTTGATGCGCGTAGTTCCACTCGTAAAGCGCCGCGTGCGCGTCGAGCCCCTCGTAGCATTGCAGCCGGATCAGCGGCGCATCGAGCAAGCGGGCAAGCGCTTTCGCCACTTCGGTTTTACCGACGCCCGCCTCGCCCTCCAGCAGCAGCGGGCGGCGCATTTCCATCGTCAAGAGCAGCGCGGCTGCAAAACTGCACTCGGCGATAAAGCCGTGATTCGCGAGCCTCGCCTGCAGGGTGACGACATCAGGCATGCGGTCGGTCGGCGCCATGATGCGACTCAACGTCCGGGCGCCTTGTGCGAGAAACGCCCGCGCAGCCAGTCGCGAATCATCGCCCAAAAGAACGCGAAGCCGTTGAGTTCGGCGGGTTGTGCGGGCGGTGCCGCTTGTGCAGCCGGTGCGGTCGATGCATTCGCATCCGTCGCGCCTACCGTAGGTTGCTGCGCCTTCATCGCGTCGAGCCGCGCCGCGAAGTTCGCGACGAACTGCTTGAGCAGTTGCTCCGACACCGGCCCCATGAGCCTGCCGCCGATTGCAGCCGCCTTGCCGCTCATCGTGACCTCGCTCTTGCCCGCGAGCGTGGAGGTCTCTCCCTCGGGCTGCACAGCGGCCGAGAGATCCATCGTCGCCGCCGAGCTACCGGTCGAATCCGTGCCCTTGCCAAGCAGATGCAGGCTGCGCGTGGCGGCATCGAGCGCCAGCACTTCAATGTCGCCCTTGAACGCCATCGTCACGGGTCCGAGCTTCACCGTGATCGTGCCTTTGTAATGCGTATCGTCAACGCGCTCGGTGATTTTCGCGCCCGGCATGCAACCCGCCACGGCTTCGATATCCTGCATCAATTGCCAGGCGAGGTCCGCACCCGCAGCAAGCGGGAAGGCCCTGTCGAGTACGACTTTCATTCACGTCCCTCCCGCGTGTCGCCAATCGTTTCAAACCGGCCGCGTCAAGCCGAGTTCGCGGCATTGCTGCCACACGCGGAACGCGCTGTGCGGCATGTCCATGTGCGTGACGCCGAGATGCGCGAATGCATCGACGACGGCCGCCGTGAAGCACGGAATCGAGCCCACGTGCGGCGATTCGGCGACACCTTTCGCACCGATCGGATGATGCGGCGACGGCGTCACGGTGAAGTCGGTTTCCCAATGCGGCGTTTCCATTGCCGTCGGCACGAAATAGTCGAGCAGCGTCGCACCGAGCAGGTTGCCCGATTCGTCGTAAGGCAACGCCTGGCCGAGCGCGACTGCGAAGCCCTCGGTCAGGCCGCCGTGAATCTGCCCTTCGATGATCATCGGGTTGATTCGCGTGCCGCAGTCGTCGAGGGCATAGAAGCGCCGCACGTGAATCTCGCCGGTGTAGCGGTTCACGTCGAGCACACACACGTACGCGCCAAACGGGAATGTGAAATTCGGCGGATCGTAATAGTCCACCGCTTCAAGGCCCATTTCCATCCCTTCGGGCACGTTGTTGTACGCGGCCCAGGCAACCTCTTTCACGGTCTTGAACTGATCCGGCGAGCCCTTCAGCACGAAGCGGTCCAGATCGAACTCCACGTCGTCGGGGCTCGCTTCGAGCAGGTGCGCCGCGATCTTGCGCGCTTTCTCGCGAATCTTGCGCGAGGCGCGGGCGACCGCCGCGCCTGCCACCGGCGTCGAACGTGAACCGTACGTGCCGAGCCCGTATGGCGCGGTGGACGTGTCGCCTTCCTCGACCGCGATCTGCGACGCCGGAATACCGGCCTCCGAGGCGATGATCTGCGCATACGTGGTCTGGTGCCCCTGGCCCTGCGTGATCGTGCCCATGCGTGCGATGGCCGAGCCGTCCGGATGCACGCGGATCTCACACGAGTCGAACATGCCGACGCCGAGGATGTCGCACATCTTCGACGGCCCCGCTCCGACGATTTCCGTAAAGTTCACGACACCGATGCCCATCAGCCACTCCGCGTCCGGATCGGCGCGGCGCCGCGCCTGCTCCGCGCGCAACGCGTCGTAATCGACCGCGGCGAGCACTTTCCTGAACGCGATCTCGTAGTCGCCGGAATCGTATTCGAGGCCGAGCGGCGTCGCGTACGGAAACTGATCCTTGCGGATGAAGTTGCGCAGACGAATCTCGGCCTTGTCGATGCCGAGTTTTTGCGCGAGCACGTCGATCATCCGCTCGATCACGTACACCGCCTCCGTCACGCGGAACGAGCAGCGATACGCGACGCCGCCCGGAAATTTGTTTGTGTACACACCGTCCACCGAGACGAACGCATTCGGAATCGCGTACGAACCCGTGCAGACATGAAACATGCCGGCGGGCCATTTCGTCGGATCGGCGCACGCATCGAATGCGCCATGGTCGGCCACCGCATGCACGCGCAATGCCTTGATGTGTCCATCCTTGTCGGCGGCGAGTTCGCCGGTCATGTGATAGTCGCGCGCGAACGCGGTGGTGGAGAGGTTTTCGCTGCGCGACTCGATCCATTTCACGGGACGCCCGAGCACGATCGACGCAACGATCGAGGTGACGTAGCCCGGATACACGCCCACCTTGTTGCCGAAACCGCCGCCGATATCGGGCGAAATAATGCGGATTTTCGATTCCGGAATCGAAGACAAAAGCCCGACGACCGTACGCACGACGTGCGGCGCCTGCGATGTGATGTAGACCGTGAGATCGCCGCACGCCTTGTCGTACGATGCGACGCAGCCGCATGTTTCGAGCGGACAGGGATGCACGCGCGGATACAGGATGTCCTGCTTCACCGTGACGTCGGCGCTTTCGAACACGCGGTCGGTCTTGTCGCGGTCGCCCATCGTCCACGTGAAAATATGATTGGGATGTCTGCGCGCACCGTGCGCGCCGGTATTCTTGTCACGGATATCCTCGCGGATCACGGGCGCATCGGGTTCGAGCGAGCGCATCGGATCGACGAGCGCCGGCAACTCCTCATATTCGACTTCGACCAGCTCGGCCGCATCGGCAGCGACATAGCGGTCGTCGGCAACGACGAACGCCACCTCCTGATTCTGGAAGCAGACTTTTTCATCGGCGAGCACAGCCTGAACATCGCCTGCAAGCGTGGGCATCCAGTGCAGCTTGAGCGGCTTCAGATCGTCGGCGCTTAGTACCGCGTGCACGCCCGGATGCGCGAGCGCGCGCGATTTGTCGATGCGCTTTACGCGCGCATGCGCATATGGACTGCGCACCATCACGCCGAACAACATGCCCGGCATGACGATGTCGTCTACGTATGTACCCTTGCCCTGAATGAAACGCGGATCCTCGCGGCGCTTGCGCGAGCAGCCCATGCCTTCCAGCGCCGCAAGTCGGTCGAGATTGGCGTCTTGATCGCCCATGACGTTTCTCCCGGTGGTCATTGCGCGTGCACCGCGTCCGCCGCGATCAGCGGATGCGAGCTTTCGACCGCTTCGCCGCGCAATTTGCGCGCCGCGTATTGCACGGCCTTCACGATGTTCTGATAACCCGTGCAGCGGCACAGGTTCCCGGCCATCCAGTAGCGAATCTCCGCCTCATCCGGATCGGGATTCTCCTGTAGCAGCCGGTACGCACGCATCAACATGCCCGGTGTGCAGAAGCCGCATTGCAGGCCGTGTTCCTGCATGAAACCCTCCTGCAGCGCGTGCAATACACCGCCTTGCGCGAGCCCTTCGACGGTGCGGATATCCGCGCCTTGCGCCTGCACGGTCAACAGCGTGCACGATTTCACGGACATGCCGTTGAAATCGACCGTGCATGCCCCGCAATGCGATGTGTCGCAGCCGATGTGCGGCCCGGTGTGCCGGCATTTTTCGCGCAGCGTGTGAATGAGCAGCTCCCGCGGCTCGACGACGACATCGACTTCGCCGCCATTGAGCGTGAACGACACCATCGTCTTGCTGGCCATTTTGTGTTCTCCTCGCCGCTCAGGGTTGTGCCGGGCCGACCGCACGCTCGTATGAAACACTGAGCGCCCTGCGGGTCATCTCGCCTGCCATCGCGCGCTTGTAGTCCGCGTCGCCGCGCAGATCGGGCGCTGGATTGCATGCCGCCATCGCGAGCCGGGCCGCTTCGTCGACCGCACGTGCGTCGAATGGCCTGCCGGTCATCGCCTGCTCGGCATCCACCGCGCGAAGCACGGTGTCGCCGACATTCGTCAGAGCAATGCGAACGTGCTCGACGTTGCCGCCCACGACGCGCAACGTCACCGCAGCCGCAGCCGTGGCGAAGTCGCCGGTCTTGCGCTTGAGCTTCGCGTAGCAATAGCCGGTGTTGGCTGCGGGAACGGGAATACGGATGCCGGTCATGATCTCCCCGGGGGACAGCAGCGTCGCGTAGGCGCCGACAAAGAAACCGTCGGCAGGCACGACGCGTTCGCCGTCCGCGCCTTGCAGGACGAATGAAGCATCGAGGGCGATCATCAGCGCGGGATGGTCGTTGGCGGGATCGCCGTGCGAAAGATCGCCGCCCAGCGTGCCGCGATAACGAACCTGAGGATCGGCAATCTGCCTCGCGCCCTCGACGAGCAACGGACAACACGCTTGCACCAGTTCGGACCAGATCAGTTCGTTTTCGGTCGTCATTGCGCCAATCCACAGCGCGCCGTTCTCTTCGCGGATGCCTTTGAGTTCGGCAAGCCTGCCGAGATCGATCAGATGATCGGGCTGCGCGAAGCGCAGCTTCATCATCGGCAAGAGGCTGTGTCCGCCCGCGAGCAGTTTCGCCGCCTCGCCATGCTCGCCGAGCAACGCGAGCGCCTCGTGCAAGGTTTGAGGTGCGTGATATTCGAAGGGTCGAGGAATCACATCAGCCTCCTTGTTGTTATCCGCATGAAGTCGAGGATTTCACAATGCAATGCAGCAATTCAATGTGAATTCGCGAGCGGTCATCGGAATTCACCAAACGGCGGAAAACTTGCATGAAAAGCGGAAACGACATAAAACGGAAGCACCGCCTCCCGCACGGATGACGCCGTGCACAAAGCCGCGGGCGCATCAGGGAGAATCCTCGATGAAGCCGCCCCCTCACACCCTGTCCACTACCGACACACGCGGCGCCGTGACATTCCAGCACCGGCTGGAGCAGTTCAGCCCGGGCGTGGTGTGGCTCGATGCAGAAGGACGCGTCAGTGCATTTAACGACGTCGCGCTGCGGATTCTCGGCACCGTAGACGAGCAGTCGCCCGGCGTCGATCGCGAGACGCTGTTCGGCATGGACGTCGTGCAGCTACACCCGGCCCGAAGCCGCGACAAACTGCGCGACCTGCTGCAATCCGGCGACGCAAGCGGCCACGAAGCAGATTCGGCGCTGCCCGCAGTGTTGACCAGCATTGCCGATCACGTTCTCATGATCAAGGCGTCGCACATGTCGGGCCTGCACGGCGCGTGCGGCACCTGCATGTTCTTCTACGATCTCACCGATCTCACGACGGAACCCTCGCCGGGCGTTCTCACCGGGATGACAACGCCGCCGCGGCGCCTCTTCAAGATTCCGGTATTTCGCAAGAATCGCGTGATTCTGATCGATCTAAAGGACGTCGTGCGCTTCCAGGGCGACGGCCACTACACGACGATCGTTACGCGCGACGACCGCTATTTGTCGAACCTGTCGCTTGCGGATCTGGAATTGCGTCTGGACAGCAGCGTCTACCTGCGCGTGCACCGCAGCCATATCGTGAGCTTGCCGTTCGCCGTCGAACTGGTTAAAGCCGACGAAAGTCTGAATCTCGTGATGGATGACGTTGAACGAAGCGTGGTGCCGGTAAGCCGCTCCCGTGCGGTGCAGTTAAAGGAGCTGCTGGGGGTGATATGAATGCGGCGGGGTTTAGCGGGGCTGCGCCCGATGCGCCCGCTAAACGCGCGCATGACTCGATAGATGCATCCGCACCATTCAGACCCTTATAAAGCCTGCGCCACAAAAGCAACCGGATTCCCCGGTTCGTCACGCTCGCGCGCGACTGCGAGCATCTGTCCCACCTTACTGTTTGCAACGAATGCACTTGTAATCTATGATCCAGGTTAACATGTACGCGTGATGAATGTTTTAATATGGCTTCCATCAGACCATCGGATGGGCACTTTCCTGCAACTCGATGCTTTACAAGACCGTAGATGCGCCATCGGCACGCCGGCCACGGGCATGTCCCAGGCCAAATTGACGCAGGGCAGCCATGCAGCACCGGCCCCGCGGCATCTTGAAGCAGTTCCGTTTCGCGAAACCCGCCCCCAACATCCGTAACGCAGTCACTATTTTTTACGCAGTGCACAAATAAGCACTATTTTTTTCACCGGAGTCCCCATGACCGTCACCCAGCTCAACGTATTCCAGTTCGATGCCCGAGGCATTGCAAAGCGCTTCCGCCACGCTGCGATTTTTGGTGCCCTCGAATCGCTCGAGCAAGGCGACACGATGCGCTTCATCAATGACCACGATCCCCTGCCGCTGCTGAATCAGATCCAGCAGCGTTATGGCAATCAGGTGCGCATCCAGTACGTCGAGCGTGGCGCGCAAGGCGTCGTCATCGATATGGTGATCGCCGTCACCGGCGAGGAAGCCGCGACGTCCAGCCAATCGACCTCTTCGGGCTCCGGCTCCGGCTGCGGTTGCGGCGCTGGCGGCGCAGGTTGCGGCAGCTAAGTCGGCAACAAGACAGATGTTGAAAGCGCCGGATCGACTCATCGCCAGCAGGCCGACTGAAGGTATCCGGCGCTTCGTAAACAAGCTGGAGTAAACGTGTATTTCCCCTGAACGCAAGAACAAGGGAAGACAGATTCCAGTTGTGTTGTGTCGAGCAGGAAACCTGCGCCGATCGCGAACAACGCGATTGCGCGGGTGAAGTTCATTGACCACTTCCGTACTCGTGGTTCGCGCGATTGAATCGATTTCTGTTCTGCACGGCATGGATACCGCAATGCTGTGCAGCAATCGAATGTGATGGCAACTCACGTAGGAGCAGTGAATCGCTAAACCTGAGCGAGTCCTAGAAATTTTGGCTCAAGAAGGGAGCAAGGCGCGAGGCAGTCCATTTCCATGGGAGCACGGTGGCTACGCGGACATGGAAATACAGCCCAACCTGTCTGTTCAAACACACGAAAACTGTTGCAAACAGGACGCTTTCATAAGGTGATTCATGAGACTGACTGATTTTACCGATTACAGCCTGCGGGTTCTGACCTACGTCGCAGCACGCGGCGAGGAGCTCGCCACGATTCAGGAGTTAACCGATTCACTGGGCATTGCGCGCGGCCACCTTGGCAAAATCGTTCATACGCTCGGACGGGCCGGTTATCTGAGCACGACGAGAGGCCGTATGGGAGGCATGCGTCTGGGGCTCCCGGCCAACGAAATTACCATTGGCTCCGTCGTGCGTGCGACTGAACCGGACTTTCGCATCGTCGAATGCTTCAATGCCGCAGAAAACAAATGCACCATCACACCGGCTTGCGGTTTGCGCGGCATGCTGGAGCGTGCATCGCGCGCATACATGGCCGTTCTTGACGAATATACGCTGGCGGATCTTGCGATTGAGCCACAGACTCTGGCACGCCTGCTTTCAGGGGCGCCAACGGTTATTCCACTCGTGCCGCTCACGCGCGGGTAACTATCGGGCTGAACCGATCGGGTTTTGGCAACGGCCGCTGGTAGTTCGGCGGTAGTTCGGCGGCCGTTCACCGTTGAAGAACGGTAGGCCGACAAAAACGAATAGCAATACTAAAAACCGTCGCAATTCTAAATTTATACGCGTGCGACGGACTTTCGAGTAAACGACAATGCGACGGCTACACGATCAACCCCATGTACGTGGCGTTTGGGAGACGCACTACGTTACACCACTCGCTCATTTCAGAAACATGCCCGGGCAGCAGCTGCCGTGCGGCCCTGTTTCCGACGACGGGAGCTACTACTACCTTGAAGCGCTGCCACGCGAAGGCGGCGCGGCGGTTACGTTCTTCGCGGAAAATCACTGCGCGGAAAAGATACTGCGCGGGTTCGGCAGACCGCTATTACCCATTTTCGATCCGTTCGTGCGCTCGCGAGCGGCCAGACGCGCACCAGTCGATCCTCGCTCGGACATGATCGGTCTCAATGCCGATCTCTATGACGCGATTCACATGCTGTGTCTCGCCTTCGGCTTCATGCCGAAAAACGGGATATCGCGCACACTCGAATCGCTGCGAACAGAGCCGGACCGAAAGGTAGAACGCCATGAAATTGTCCGGTTTGCACAGGCGTTGGCGCGATACGAGAATTTGAATCCGCTCTCGCTTGCCATTGACTCGTTACGTCGAGCCAATGCGCGCCTTCGCGAGTTTCCGTTCATATTTCTTCGCGCGCGGCTGCGACACGAACACTTGCCAGACTGCCTTTAATAGAAGGCAAATTGAGAGCGAACCAGCCTGCCGGAATTCATTTCCAGGCAGGCAATCTGGTCACGGCATCCCTATTCCGGGCGGCGCGCATCCGCAGCCGGCTTGGCTAATTTCGATTCGATAAGAAGGCTGACGCGCCGATAGCACTTGAGCGCGTTCACGATAACCACGCCCAGCCATACCGCCGATACGATCAATGCAAGACCCGCTACGCGTGCGAGCGGCGCCGGCCATTGACTTGCCGCGACAAGTAGCAGCACTGCAACGAGGTGAGCGGCGAATTGCCGTTTCCCCGTGCGGTCCTCAATGATGTCCTTTACTTTTGGCACGATGTTCATCGGCATCGGCAATGACGCCTGCAAGTGGTACCAAAGCAGGAACGGCAGAATCTTGTAGAGCATGCCGTTGACGGCAGACCACGCAAAACCCACCAGCACGAGTACACCGAACGTTACGAACCAGGCGGTGCGACCGGTATTCACTGCGAGAAACCACACAGGCCAGCAGCAAACGAGACTCGCCATCGAAAGACGCCAGAACAGCGTCGTGGCGTCTGCCTGTGCGCGCTTGCGGGTTGCCAGCAGATAGAGCGTCATGCCGCCCAGCGCCGTGAATGCCGCACCCAGTGCATTGCCGACGAGCGGTTGCACGACAGTTGCGCGATCGTCCGGCAGGAAGCCGGCCGCGAGCGACAGCACGAGAACGAGGCCGAATACACCCGGGGCGAACCACCGCGTGAATGCAAGCGGATACGGCTCGGTCACGAGAAACATCGGGATAACCTGGTAGGCAATGCCCGCCACGAGGAGCCCGATCCAGCCGGACAATCCCCAGACAACATGAATATGGGTCACGCGCGGCAGTGGAAGCGTGTAGGCACCCGACATCGCGCCCGCGAGCATACCGCCGACGACAACGGTAACGAAGAGCGAGCCGAGGGCAAGCCGCGTCGACAGCAGGACATCCTCGGATCCTTTCTGGCGGTTTTTACGGCTAAGAAAGAAGCCGATGACGAACGCTGTGAGGAACCAGAGAAAAGCGCCGACGAGCACAACGGCGCTTAAGGCGTAAAGCGCCGGTACCGAGAAAACAAAAGCCGTGGAAAGCGAGAGCGCGCCGATCGTAAGCAAAGCATGCACGACGGTGGCGGTGACGACGGGGCGGTAAACGTGTACGCCCGTCGCCACGGGCAGAATCTGAATGAGCGCTCCGAGCATCGCGTTACCCAGCGCGCCCAGCGTAAAGAGGTGCGTGAGCGCGAGCGCGAACGGCGACCAGCGCGACGCCAGCGCAAGCGGCCCGCTCCAAAGCAGCAGGCCGCCCGCGATCAAGACGTAGATTGGCGCACTAACGAAGAATCGGAGCGGCGCCGACAAAGACGGCGAACTGTCGAGCGATAGCGCACGGCGCATCAGGCATTCCGCCAGATGCGAATTTCAAAGCGATGAGCGTCGATCGCACGCGTACTGTGTGCGTAACCGCTTCGCTCAAGTATTGAGTAGAGGGGAAAAGGCTGGCGATCGATGATGACACGCAGATGCCACCCAGGCTCGAGTGTGCCCAGCGCCGACATGATCTGCTCCATCGGCTCGGGTGGTTGCAGTCCGCAAACATCGAGCACTATTTCACGCGCTTCAGGTTCCATGTTTTGCTGCATCCGCTAATGCGTTCCGCCGAAGTCGAAGTATGCGGCGCTTGAAGAGAATAGCAGACGCGAGCGTGAATTCCGCCTATAACCTTGCGCGCATTGTTCACATCAATCGCCCCGCGGGCGTCGATTGTCTGACTTGAGGTGAGCGAAGGCCACTCCCGCCAGCAGCCGCTTGCCGGTGCTTCACTCCAACGCCCGGCCGATGCCTCAGAGACGCACCGCCGGGAATGCGCTTGCGCAGAGTTCTGGGCACGAAATTTTAGAACACCATGTGGCGAATTGGCACAGCTGGTGCGCAGTCAACCATCCAGGAGGCTGTAACCATTTGTTTTATTTAATTTTTGCTGTCTGCGGGGCAGTGCCGGGGATCAACGGTTCCTTTGCATATAACGCGTCTACGTCTTATCATGTCGTTAAACATGCATTCGACGTACATGTTTAACGACATCGCAGGCCGCTACGAACGTACACAACTTTCCTGCGATCCAATCCCTTCAAACAGCGGAAAGAGGACTATGCACTCAACACGTCGCTTATGGAAATGGCTCGGGCTAATCTGCCTGCTGTCATTTGGCACCCTGCTCTGGCTGGGCAGGGATATCTATCTGGCTCAGCCTCCCATCCCGAGCCAAGTCGTCAGCGAAAACGGCAACGTTTTGTTCACGGGCGATCAAATCCAGCGCGGCCAGCAGGTTTGGCTGGCGGCCGGCGGCCAGCAGGTCGGCACGGTCTGGGGTCACGGCAGCTACGTGGCTCCCGACTGGTCTGCCGACTGGCTGCACCGCGAGGCAGTTGCGTTGCGCGAGTCGTGGGCTCAGCAGGAGTTCCACAAGTCGTATGACGCACTGACCGTGGATCAGCAAGGCGCGCTCGACGCACGCCTGAAGCACGAAATGCGCGCCAACCGCTACGACGCCGCAACCGGCCACGTCACGGTGACCGATCCGCGTGCGAGCGTAATCCTCGACGTCGCCAAGCACTATGAATCGCTGTTTGGAACGGATCCCTCGTTCGACAAGCTGCGCGACGACTATGCGATGAACGCCAACTCGGTGCCCGATGCAAATGATCGGACCGCACTGGCCGCGTTCTTCTTCTGGTCGTCGTGGGCTGCCACGACCGAGCGTCCGGGACAAGTGGGTCAAACGTATACCAACAACTGGCCGCATGAGCCGCTCGTCGACAATACGCCGACGATCGCCAACGGCATGTGGTCGGTTGCGTCCGTGATCCTGATGATCGCTGGTATCGCCGGCATGATCTGGTATCACGCTGCGCACGGTGAAAGCGAATCGCAAGAACCGGCCACGCCGGGCGACGATCCGCTGTTCAACGTCAAGGCGACGCCGTCGATGCGCGCGACGAAGAAGTACTTCTACGTCGTGATCGGTCTCCTGCTCGCACAGGTCGCAATGGGCTCGCTGAGCGCCCACTACGCCGTCGAAGGTCACAGCGTCTTTGGTGTTCCGGTTGCTGAAGTTCTTCCGTGGGTTGTGAGCCGTACCATCCACACGCAGTTCGGCGTTCTCTGGATCGCTACCGCGTGGCTTGCGACGGGTCTCTACATCGCCCCGCTGCTCGGTGGTCGTGAACCGGTCATGCAGAAGCTCGGCGTTGACGTCCTGTTCTATGCGCTGCTCTTCATCGTCGTGGGCTCGACGGCCTGCGGCTGGCTCGGCTCGCTGCAACACCGCGGCACGTCGTTCGCCTTCTGGCTCGGCAATCAGGGTCTCGCCTACACGGCCATGGGCCGGATCTGGCAGTTGCTTCTGTTCGTCGGTCTGCTGTTCTGGGTGTTCCTGCTCGGCCGTGGTCTGTGGCCGGCGCTCAAGGATCCGAAGACGAAGGGCCGCAGCCTGATCGCCATGGTGTTCCTGTCGGCAACCTGTATCGGCCTGTTCTACGCATCGTCGCTCGCCTGGGGTCAACACACCAGCTACTCGATGATCGAGTACTGGAGATGGTGGCTGGTGCACCTGTGGGTTGAAGGCTTCTTCGAAGTGTTCGCCACGGCTGTTATCGCGCTGATCTTCTCGCGACTTGGTCTGATCGGTATCGAAAGCGCGAATCGCGCAATCGTGATGGAAACGATCGTGTTCCTCTTCGGCGGGATTCTCGGTACGCTGCACCACCTGTACTTCACGGGTACGTCGACGGCAATCATCGCTTTCGGCGCCGCGTTCTCCGCGTTCGAAGTCGTGCCGCTCGCACTCATCGGTCTGGAAGGCTGGCACACGTATCGTCGCACCCAGGCTGCTCCGTGGGTTCAGAACTACAAGTGGATGATCATCTGCTTCGTGGCAGTCGGTGTGTGGAACACGATTGGCGCGGGTCTGCTGGGCTTCTCGATCAACCCGCCGATTTCGCTGTACTATGTGCAAGGTCTGAACATGACCCCGGCGCACGGCCATGCTGCACTGTTCGGCGTGTACGGCATGCTCGGTATCGGCCTGATGCTGTTCTGCCTGCGTGGTCTGACCTCGCGTGACGCATGGGATGACTCGCTGCTCAAGCCGGCATTCTGGTTGCTGAACATCGGTCTGGCCATGATGGTGTTCATCTCGATCCTGCCGTCGGGTATCTACGAAGCGTACGAAGCTGTCCACAAGGGTCTCTGGTACGCACGTTCGGCTGAGGTTATTCACTCGCCGGTCATGACGTCGCTGGTCTGGGCACGTGTGCCGGGCGACCTGGTGTTCGCTGCAGGCGTTCTGTACCTCGGCTGGTTTGCACTGCGTCTGCTCGGCCGCGGCAAGCCGACCGCATCGCAGGCTGCAGTCAGCAAGCAAATGAAGCACCGCGTTTAATCGCAGTAGCAGTAGTAGTAGCAATAGCAAGAACGAACCGCTGGCCGGCACATGTCGACCAGCGGTTTTTAACGGTTGGCAGGAGAAACAACCATGACGACCAACACTACAAACACTCCGCTGTCGCAAGCTGAAAACGAAGTCCTTGCGGCCCTGCGGTATGTGATCGATCCTGAGGTTGGCGTCAACATCGTTGACCTCGGGCTTGTTTATCGCGTGGATGTACGCCCCGATGTACTGCGTATCGAGATGACGATGACTTCGCCCGCCTGCCCGATGGGCCAGGTCATCATGGACGACGTCAATGAAGTTCTCGATGCACTCATACCTCCTGGCACAGAACTCGATATCGAGCTTGTCTGGGAACCGCCATGGAACCCCGACATGATGAACGACGCCGCCCGCCAGGTGCTGGGATGGCCGGACGAATGACACACTCCGCCGCGTCCACGGTCCCCGGACAACGGACGAGCCAGACGAAGCGCCCCCGCCCTTCCCCTCTGCGATTCGTAGTCCGCGCATTACTCGGTGCGGCCATCGTCGCATCGCTCCTTTGCGGCCTTGCCGCCGGACTCGCCCGACTGGGCGTACCGTTGCCAGCCCACGCCGTCTCCAGAGCAGCGTGGCATGGCGTCCTGATGATCCCCGTATTCTTTGGCGCCGCCATCAGCCTCGAGCGTGCCGTCGCAATCGGTTCCGCGTGGTGCTTTTCCGCACCGGCCGCAGCCGCGCTTGCGGGCGTACTCTTGCTGGCCGGCGCACCGGTTCCACTCGCACAAGCCGCACTGCTGATCGCTGGAGCCGTCCTGCTCGCGGGCAGCATTGTCGTGCTGCGCAAGCAGCTTGCACTGCACCTCGCGGTCCTTGCCATTGCAACGGTCTGCTGGAGCGCGGGCAATCTCGCCTGGATCGTTTTCGGCGATCCGTTGGCTGCCGTGCCGTACTGGCTCGCGTATCTCGTACTGACGATTGTCGCCGAACGACTCGAATTGACGCGCATGCGGCCCATGCGGCCCGCAACGCATTACCTTTTCTATGGCTGCGTCACGGTGTTGCTGGCGGGACTCGTCGTCACGCTCTGGCAACCGGACCTCGGTCTTCGTATCTTTGCCGCGAGCTGCGTCCTGCTGCTCTTTTGGCTCGCCCGATACGATATCGCCCGGCACACCGTGCGTCAGCAAGGCCTGACGCGATTCATCGCCGCCGCGCTGCTATCCGGCTACGGCTGGCTCGGCGTAAGCGGCTTGCTGGGAATGGATGGCGCGTTCGCGGCCGGACATCCCTGGCACGACGCAGCGCTGCATGCGCTGACGCTCGGCTTCGTATTCTCGATGGTGTTCGGCCACGCGCCGATCGTCCTGCCCGCGATCACCGGCTTGCGTGTGCGCTACAGCCCGCGCTTTTATCTGCCGCTCGTTCTCTTGCATACAGCAGTTGGGCTGCGGGTAATCGGCGTACTGGCCGGCAACTTCAACCTGAGACGTTTTGGTAGTGAAGCGGCTGCCGTTGCCTTGCTGGTGTTCATGCTTACGCTTTTGACGGCGGTGTTGTCAGCGCGACGAAAGGCCGGCAGGAATTGAGTTCACAGGAGCGGTGATTTCTCACTCACTGCTCCTTCCCTTCTGCATCGACATCGCCAATCGGTAATACCCCCCTCCGCTGAAAGCCGCCGAACCGCGTCGTGCCAACGATATGGGCTCGACTGCGTGCACTCCTCGCACATCGGGACCGGCAATTCATTTCAGGCGCTCATTCGGCAGCACCTCGCCGTAAATCTCACACGACGCGTTGATCTGCCGCTCACGATGAACCTGCCGGTTGATCGCAGGACGCGCCACGTGAAGGTGTACGCAACCGTCATGAATCGACGAACCGATTCGAATCGCATTCGCCATTGTCTCGAGTTCGCCCGCCTGGGCGATGAGATTCGCCGGAGCATCAAGGACTTCGTGCTGGAGCAGATGGCGCACCTCTAGTATCGCGAATCAAAGACTGGTTGCGTCGCTACTGCACGCGCACCGCGCAACCACTTCCATACATTTCGACGACGAAATCGGCGCACGCTGGGTTAAGATCACCATCTCGCGCCATCGATCCGGTTTGAAAAACATCTGCATTATTTAGTTAACCGAATCTATCCAGGCACCCGCAATCTTTTTATGTGGAGAAGTCTGCGCTATGGGTTACGCGCCAACACGGAACAGCCCCCTCCCGTCTCGATTAGCGGCGGGCCGGACATTATCCGAAACTCCGCATAAACGCACGGCCCGTCTACCATGATCGTCCTCAGCCACTTTCGACAGCATGCCGCGCCCAGTCTTGCAAATCATCGACACTACGCGAGCGCGCACGGCTATCGCCACGAGATAATCGACGCATCCGCAATGCCTCAGGCGCTTCCGTTGCGCGCACTCTACCGTTACGAAACGCTGCTGAATACGCTGCGACGCGCGGACCACAACGAACTCATCCTTTTACTCAGTGAAGATGCGGCGATCATCGAGCCGGTTGCTCTGGAGCAGCTCATGGCCGATCGCGACGTGCTTCTGGTACGCGCATCCACGCATGCCCTGCCGCAAATCGACGTCCAGATCTGGCGAAACACGAGCGCCATACGCGAGACCGTGTTGCAGATCGTGAAGCGATGCCGAATCGACTTCACCGACCGGCTACCCTCCGAGGCCGGCGTATTCGCCGGTTTCGAATCTGAACACTACATGACGTTGTTTAACGGACTTTGCCCGGTCATGCCGACCGGATACAACTATGATCCCATGTGGAGCCGAGTGCCGACGTTCGCTATCAGTATTGACGATGCGCCGCAATCGCCAGAACGGAAAGGCACCACGCCACGCTTCAGGGATGCGCTCATCGCGCACGTCAACCAGGCTCAGGCGGCCGGTTTACCGATGTTTTCATTTCCGCAATATGCTGCGGATTCCTCGAATGAAACGGCGGATCGTCGTGCCTACAACCTTGGCAAAGCAATCGCGGTAGTGACGCTCCACACACCCAATATTGGAAGCTACGCACGCATTGCGGAGGGAAATTTCCGTCGCTACTGCGAGACGCAGGGTTATACCTTTTATGTACACCGCGACATTCCGCGCGAAATCGGCTTGAACGCGTCCGGCAACTGGTTCAAGCCGTGGTTGTTACACGGTTACCTGCAACATCATGAGTGGGTCATCTGGCTCGACGCCGACGTTCTGATCGCCGATCAGCAGAAAAAACTGGAGCCGTTGCTCGAGGGCCGCGATTACCTGCTCGCACATGATGTCGGCCAGTGGCCTTTTAACTCGGGTGTGATGGGTTTTCGGCGCACGGCGCGCAACGACGCGATGCTGCAAGATCTTATGGCGAGCGTTTCGGCGTTGCCGGATAAATCGAGAGTCTATTCCAGCGATGGCGATCAGCTTCAGTTCATCAACGCGATGAGAGAAAGCGGCGCGCTACAGGATGAAGCGATATCGGATATGGTCTGCGTCAACACGCCCTGGCTATTTCGCCGCCCGGATAGCTTCATCGTGCACTATTACGGAATGTGGCACAGCATGCGAACGCTGATGATGGCGCACGACAACGCGCTCCTCGCATAAGCCGGTACACCAACGGCTTCGCTGCTCAAAAAGCTCGCCGATAACGCCCGCGCACGTGCTGACCGCTACTGCCCGTTACCGCCCACTAAGCATCGCCATCAAGCATTTCCCGCAGAGACTGCGAAAGCACGTTCAGATCGTCCGGCAATGGCGCGCTCGTATCCCGATTGATTACCGTTTCCACCCGCGCGCAATCAGCCGCCAGTGACGCCTGACCGAACACCGCCAGTGCACCGCGTATCGAGTGAAGCTGCGCCAGGACGGCGTCCACATCGCCCGCCGCCTGAGCGGTTTCCATGGTCGATACCGCTTCCGCCGTCGACTTGATGAACGTCTCCCAGAGCTGTTTCGGCATGGTGCGGCCACGAAACTTCGCTTCGTCCGAGTTGGACACGCTGATCAGTTTCACGCCCCGCTCCGCGGCAATCGCTCCCATCACATCGTTGAGTTGCTGCCGCGAAATCGGCTTGGTCATCACCTGGGTCATGCCCGCAGCCTCGCATCGTTGCCGCTCTTCCTTCGTGGCGTGCGCCGTGATCGCCACAATCGGTAAAGCAGGCTTGCGCGTGCGCACAGTCTCAGCCAGCTGGTAGCCGCTCATGCCCGGCATGTTCAGGTCGGTCAGCAGAACGTCCCAGTCGTCGTCGTCGAGCCGTTCGAGCGCCTGCCGGCCGTTCGCCGCGGTCGTGACCCGGCAGCCGAGCGACGTGAGCTGCTCCGCCAGCAGCATACGGTTCGCTTCGTTGTCCTCGGCCACCAGCACGTTCAGACCGCGCGAGGACGCCACCGTATCCGCGCGAATCGCGCCGGCCGTCGCAGCCGATGGGCCGGGCAACGGCTCACCCAGCAAAGTCGCACGCATGCTCGCCGCGAGTCCGCTCAGACTCAGGCACGACACGCTCACGATCTTGCCCGTGCAAATGGCGTTCGCCGGGCCGCCCGGATAGCCGTCGACCACCCATGTTGCGTCTTCGACGAGTCGGTTCTCGTCGTCGGCTCGCCATTGCTCGCGAGCGCCCCAGATCACCAGCACGGCGGCGGTTTCGAGGTCCGACTCCTTGATGGTCGCCGGATGCCGGTGCACATTCACCTGCGCACCCCAGTGTTCGAGATGGGGCACCGCAAACTCGCACCATTCGCGCGCCGAACTCAGGAACAGCACCCGTGCCCCGTCGACGATGCGCGGGTCGCTGCGCACCGCGATTGCGTCGCCGAGCGGCAGATACACCGTGAAGCGGCTGCCGACGTTGGGCGTGCTCGACACATCGATGCGCCCGTGCATGGCTTGAACGAGCCGCTGGCACAACGCAAGCCCAAGTCCTGTACCGCCAAAGCGCCGGTTAATCGAAGCGTCAAGCTGCGAAAACGCTGTAAAAAGCTGATCCTGATGCTGCGGTGAAATGCCGATGCCGGTATCGACAATCGCAAGCACCAGCTGCTGCTTGCCGTCGCTGGCCGTCTCGATGCTCACGGCCACCGTAACGGACCCGTATTCGGTAAATTTAATCGCGTTGCTGAGTAGATTATTGAGAACCTGCCCCACGCGCGTCGGATCGCCCCACATGGTCTGCCCGGCGGCGATGTCGATGCGGGCATAAAGGCCAAGTCCACGTGCCCGCGCGAGCGGCTCGAAAATCCCCAGCACGCACTCGATCTGCTCCAGCACGTTGAACTCGATTTGCTCGAGCGTCATCTCACCGGCTTCGATCTTCGAAAAATCGAGAACGTCGCTGATCACCGCGAGCAAGCCAGCGGAAGCGCCGCGCACCGTGGCAAGCCGGTCATGCTGCACACTCGTCAAGGGTGAGTGCGCAAGCAGTTCGAGGTTGCCGAGGATCGCATTGAGCGGCGTGCGGATTTCGTGACTCATCGCGGCGAGAAAGGCCGACTTGGCCTGATTCGCCGAATCCGCGGCCTCCAGCGCCGCATTGAGTTGGCGCTGCAGACGCCGCCGCTCCGTCACGTCGATGAAGACCGCAACCAGCACGTCAATGCCCTTATATCGCGCTTGCGAGGCGCTGCAAGCCAGCTCGACGTGGCCGCCGCCTTTCGTGGGAAGAACGACGTCCTGGCGCAGCACGCCAACCGGCCCGCCCGCTGGATGATCGCGCTCGAACGCGTCGTAGCACGCGACCAGCGCATCCGCGAGAGCCGCCTCTCCGCGCTCGATCCGCGACCCGAGTTCCTGTATGACCGGGCTATCCAGCAGCCACTCGCGGGACTTGCGCGATATGAGCGCGAGACCGACGGGAACTGTCTGGACCACCGTGCGGCTCAGGTTCTCGCTTTCGAATACGCGCTCTGAGCGGCGCAGCAAGGGGGCGAAAACGCGGCTGCGAAAACTCAGCAGCAGCGCCCACACGACGCCGAGGATCACGGCCATCGCCACTGCCGCGGTGCGCGCCTGCGGCGCGATGCCGGCTGCGACGTCGTCCCACGAAAACACGTGAAGCAGTGTCCACTCCGTGCCTCCAATCGACTCCTTGATCACGAATTTCCCGCCGCCGTAACCCACATCGCCGCCAAGAAACGCCGGATGCCGCAGTTGCCGCCACGTTTGCTCCTGAGCCTCGGCGGAACTCTGGTTGTCGCGGCTCGCAATAATATGCCCCTCGGGTCCCGCGATCAGGTAGGTGCCCTCCCCGCGCGTGGACACCGCGCGTAGAAAGGTTTGCGGATCGTATTCGATGGCGATCACCGCGAAAGGCTCGCCCTGGCTGCTCGCCTGCGAAACGAGCCGTACGCGCTTGCCGCCGCTAAGCGGATCGGTGAACGGCGGCAGCCAGTACACAGCGCGCCGGAAGCCGCCCGGGCGTTGTTCGGCGGACGGCGTGAGCCTTGAGAGGTCGACCTTGAGCGTCTCGATGAGTTCGGCCACTTGAGGACGTGTCGCAAGCGGCACGACGGATGCCGGCATGATGATCAGCTCGTCGTGCGGGCTGTAGATATACCCGGAGATGTCCAGGTTGTTGGCGACCGACGACGACGCGTTGCTCAGCGCGAACAACTGCGCGAGCGCGAGATAGCGGCGCACGAGGGATGGATCGTCGAGGGCTTTCGTGGAGGCAGCGAAATAGACGTCGCTCGATGTCGCGGGACTCTTGATGGAAAGCTGGTTGCCGTTGCGCAGGAATGCCGCGTAGGCCAATCCGTCGTTTTGCGGCAACGTCGGCCATGACAGTTCGAAGAGGCTGACCGTGCGGCGCAGCGACGTTTCCACGGCCTGCACAAGCGTCACGACCTGGCTTCTGTCCTCCGCGAGATTTTGACGCTCGGCCGCCACGAACTGACGTATCGCATAAACGCATGTGATTGCGAACATCAGGAACGCCACCAAGGTAATCACGACGCCGCCGCCCAGAAGCAGTAAGTCCTGGTAGCGCCGCAGACGTCCCAAAGGCGTGAAAGGCATGCTCATGTTCCCTCATTTCTTGCTCAGGCAGCTAACGCAAGTCTAAACACCTGCCCCCGAACGCGCAGCACGCGTCGCAATCGCCTGCTCCGCCGCTTGCTCCGCCGTTTGCCCGGCCTATTTCTGCCCGGCGCTCGCGCCGCGCACCGGACGGCTCAACAGTTGATCGAGCAGTGCCTGATACGTGCGCACGACTGCCCGATTGCCGGGCGCATAGCGGCCGATCAGGCGGCGCTGCCAGGTGCGGTAACTCTCCACATGGAGATCGTGGTAGTCGATGGCCTCGATGAGTCGCGCGGCGCCGCGTTGCGCGTTGTTGCCCTCGTAGTAGTAGCCCAGATCCGGGCACAGCGACGCATTATGGACGAGCGGGTAGCCCTGCCAGCACACCTCCAGATAGAAATAGTTCAGCGGATTTTCCATCTGGTGAGAAATCACGATGTCGGTATTCTGCGCAAGGAACGTAGGCGTGTCGTGATGGCCGGTAAACACCGCTTTGTGCTCGCGCACGATATCGAGCTGATTCATCAGCGCGATGAAATCGACGTGCCCCTGCGCCAGCGACAATGCGTTGGCGACCTGCACGAGATCGATAGCGCCAGGCCGCTCGCGATAGACCAGCTCGGCGATCAGGATCGGATAGAGGCAAAATTTGACGACGTCGATATTCGGCTCCATCACGGTCAGCCGGCGAGAGCCGGCGTGTGCGCGATAAATGCCGTTGTGCGGAAATTCGCGGCTGCGGGCCTCGATAAACTCCGGGCTCCATACGAACGGGACAACGCGTCCGTTCTGCCGCCGCATGACCTCCAGATAGCTCTGGCTGTTGCCCGCCACCTGCGGAATGACCCATAGATCGTCGTACCGGTCGTTGACGAACAGGTTGCCGCCCCAGAGCGATTTGCCGAATATCATCGCTTCGGCCGCGTGGATGTACTCGAAGCCGCAGCAATAGGACACGAGCCGCACCCCGCGCGCCTTGAGATATTCGGTGCGCGCGCTATCCACCTGTCCGCCGAGTTCGATGACGAGGTCAAGCTGGTCTTTCGCATCGCTGAAGTCGAGCGTCGGATGACGCGACAGGTCCCATGGCAGGGCCGATGTCAACGGTACGGATGTGGTATTGACGAGCACGACGCTCGCGACGCTCGGGCAATGACGCAAGGCGTCGGCGAGAAACACGGCATTTTGCTTGATACCGTTATTCCAGAGCGTTTCGTCGGGCCTGTGCAGGCCGATGGTGATGCCAATGCGCTGGCGCTTCATAACAGCTGCTCCAGGCGGGCCGGTCCAGGGATTCGGTGTGCGCTAAATTCACTGTAGATCAAGTGACCTCGCCTGTTCAATGTTTGCTCCAGGGATGGACGCTTGCCGAGCGGCGCGCGAGCAGTGGGATCTTGCCATTCGGTTCAGGCAGACGACGCGCCAGGCCGACAATGCCGCCAATGCCGCCAACGTTGCGATCGGGCCAGTATTGCAATGAGGCCAGCCGTTCGATATCAGACCGATACTAAAGCCAGCCCTCAGCAGCCAGGACATGTCCTGGTCTGCTCACAGATCACTTCCGGGGCGGCCATCGACAATGAGGCCGCACTCCCACGCATAACGAAACAACTCCGCGTCGCGGGCAATGCCGAGTTTCTTCATCGCCATCTGCTTCTGCGTGCTGACCGTCTGCACCGCACGATTCAATCGCTGCGCGATTTCGCTGATCGATACGCCCGCCACGTACATTTGCACGACTTCCTTCTCCCGCTTCGACAGCGCCGCCTGATTCTGTGCGCCGCCACTGAGCGGCCGCAGCGATTCCTCCGACCGCGAAGCCGCGCCGGGAAAGTAGATCATGTGGTTGAACACGGCATGAACAGCCATGACGAGATTTTCCAGACTGTCAGATTTGCGGATGTACGACTGCACGCCGAGCTTTGCGACTTCACGCACGATTCCAGGGTTGTCGATCATCGTGAGCACGACAATCTTCAGATCGGGCCACTGACGCCGCAGATACGACAACAGCGCGATGCCATCGCGGTGCTCGCCGTTGGGCATGGAGAAGTCGGTCACAAGCACGTCGCAGGTGACATCGTCGAGCAGGTCGATCAGTTCCGTCGAACTCCCCGCCGTACCGATCACGTCGATCCCTCGGGTGGACTCCAGCGTATATCTGACGCCGGCCAGCAACGCGGGATGGTCGTCAGCAAGAATGACGTCGATTTTCATGGTTCCGGCTCTGGGGGTAAAACTTTCGGACAACGAAAATGTAGTCGCCTGATCCGGTTTCAGGACCTTGTCCGAATCATTTCCGAATAAGAGACGCACGCAGTCTGGATCGGGACTGCACGCTCAATGTGTGAGTCGAAACCCCCGAAACAACCGAAACAACATATGGGGTTATCGGATCAGGTGGCATTCCAGCCACCCATGCAACATTCGGCAGATGGTAACCCAACAATCCGGACATTACAATCTCATAACAAGTCGCTGACAAACTCGCGGGTTGCCATCAGTTCTACTATTTGACTTCCTGGAAGAACCTCAACGCCTGCGATATCCCGTTCTGTCCGGAAACGCCTCACCCCGATGACTTACCCGAACGATGCGCGATGCGGCCCCGTCATCCTCAGATTCCGTCGTCGAATAACGCCCCAATGGCCTGCCCGTAGGCTTGCAGGTTGGCCTCGTGATCGGGATAAAGCGTCGCGAGGAACGCTTGCGACTTGCGCCGATAGGCGTCGAGATTACGGTCGTGTTGCGCGAATGCGTCCAGAAGCGCGCGTCCACCCTCTTCGCAGTCGAAATCGCGATAGCGATAACCGCAATCCGCGATCAAATGGGAGTTGTGAATCAACGGATAGCCCCCGTGCAACGCTTCGTAATAGATATAGTTTTGCGCGTTTTCCCATTGATGCGTCACCACTGCATCCACATAGGATGCCATCACCTGATAGAACGGGAACCGGCCTTCGAACGAAGCCAGGCCGTGGCGCACGATGTCGAGACTCCGCGCAAATACGCCAAACCCGCCATGCTCCTTGAGCTTCATCGCGTTGTACACCCACACGTGCTCAAGTATGTCGGCGTTTGCGCGGTGCGCCACTTCGCAGCACAGCATCGGTAACGGCCCTGTCTTGACCATGCAGATATTCGGCTCGAATATGCCGACCCGCCAGCGGCGGCGGCCTGGCTGATAGCCGAACGGCGTATCCGCGTCCAGCTTCGCCGCCGCGCGGTCCAGCACCAACGGGCTCCACAGATGCGGCACGATGCGAACGGGAGCGCGCATCGCGCTTCGGAAGTACGGTTTGCAACTGTGTTCGTACTCCGGCAGCGTCCAGATTTCGTCGTACGCCGCACCGCTGATCAGCAGCGCATGGGGCTTGTCGAAGATCATGCGTTCGATATCGATCACGTAGTCGTTGCCGACACGCATCGACACAACCCGGCCGCCGCGTTCGCGAAACCGCGCGATCCACTCGCGGTCGAGCTGCGCACTCATCTCGATCATCAGGTCGAGCCGGTTGGCGGCGTCGCTCATATCGATCATCGGCGCGGGCGACTCTTCGACGAAACGCCGCGCGTCGTCCAGATCGCCGTCGCCGCCGCCGACCACGAGATAGACCTCACTCACTTGCGGCAATCGTTGCAGCAACATCACGAGGAAGAGGCAATTCTGGAAGATGCCGTTTTCCCACAACGATTGCTCTCCCTTGCGCACGAAGAGCGAAACGCCGACCTTCAGCTCGCGCCCCACGGTGCGCGCCGTTTTTGCATTGTCATTCACGCCGCGTTCTCCCACGCCTTGTTGCCTGCCAGCGCCTGCAGACGCATGGCGTAAGCCTCCAGATTGGCCTCGTTGAACGGATTGACGGCTTCGAAAACAGCCCGCGAGCGCGCGCGATAATCGTCGATCCTCGCTTCATGATGGCGGACGGCCTCCAGCAGTTGTGCCGCGCCCGCAAGCGCGTCGAAACCCGGATAGTAGTAGCCCGCGTCCGCAAGCCAGGGCGAATTGTGTATCAAGGGATAGTCGCCGTAGAGCGCGTCGAGATAGCTGTAGTTCTGTTCGTTGCCCCATTGATGCGCGACCACCGCGTCAGCATGTTGCCCCATGAAGCCGACGATATCGTGGCGACCATGAAACGTGGCCCGATGCTCGCGCACGAGATCGAGCGAATTCGCCAGATACAGCATGGTCCGATGATCCTTCATGTGAAACGTGTTCAGCGCGTGCATCGCGCTCACACTGCTGCGGTCGGCACGATAGGCCTCGTCGCATATGAGCATTGGAATACTCGACGCCTTCACAACAGAAATATTGGGCTCGAAAATCGCTACGCGCAGGCCGCCGCCCTGCTTTTCGCGTGCTTCCCGGCCGGAATCGTAGCCGTATCGCACGCCATAGCCGGCCGCCTCGGCGATACGGACGTCGAGAAAACCCGCATGCCAGATGAATGGCACGACATGCACGGGGCAACGGTGCATCGTGCGCATCATGGGTTGCATGAGGTGATCCTTCGGAAGCAGCCACACCTCATCGCAGCGATCCGGGCGCGTTGTGCTCACCTGCCGCTCGAACACCGCAGACTCGACCAGCGCCACGTAGGGCTGGCCGCAGCAGTAATAGACGACCTTGCGGCCGCGCGCGCGCATCAGGTCGAGCCATTCGTTGTCGAGCGCACCGGCCATTTCGACGATCACGTCGACCTCGTCGGTTGCCTCTTGCTGCGTCAGGATGCGAACGCCTGCCGCAAACCGTTCAAGATCACACGGCAGCTTGCGCTCGCTTCCGACATCGATCAGCACGACTGATTTCACCCGTGGTAGACGCAGCAGCAATTGCGCGAAAAAAATTACATTCTGACCGAGCCCGTTTTGCCAGATGCTCTGGCCCGCCCGACTCAGCGCCGATATTCCGATTCGCATTATTCACCCCAATAAACGACATAATCGGCCCGCCCTTTTGAGGAATACCGAACGTGTCGCACGATACGATACGGTGAACTATCGATCAATAGTTGCGGCGATGCGAGTGCGGGTTCCGCATCGCCTGCGGCACTTCCAGCACCTTCAATGGGGTTACCACTTCGTTTTTCGGACTAGTCCCATGCAGCCGATGTTCGCACCCACCTATACTGAGACAGCAGCCAGATACCTCCCATTCTGGCTGGCTACGAGTGCGTACTCATGGAGTTTGCCGCCCCTCCCCGGGGCGGTCTTTTTTTGTAGCTCGATATCTGAAGCAGCGATGCCGCTTGATTTCGAGTCGCTATTGGCGCATTCAGATTGATCAGGTATTCGATTTACTTCGGCTGCGATGGTTTGAAACGCCGATGCATGGCGTTCGCTGACTGCGCTTGAGTATGGCGGCCATCGTGCGGCAAATGACGGAATCGGAGGGCTCCCATGTCGAAGACCGTTCGCCGTGACGCGCTTGAGCCAATCTCCTCCCTGAACTCCCCGATCGGAAAGCGCATACTGTAGCGCGCAGCCGGTGTCCCGATCCGTTTAGTCCGGCTTCCTCGCGACGACAACAATGAACCTGCGACATGATCGACAGAACAACACATGAGGGCCCGCCCGGCACGGAGTTTCTGCCGTCTTACTGCTTTCACGAACTGCACGACTCGCGACCTTTATGCGCCACGCCGGCGGAGATCATCGCGGCCGTCGAAGCAATCGAAATGCAAGACGATCGCGTGACGCGCACGCTACTCGCGGTGCGCCAGTTGCCCGCACGACTGTATGGACGCGATGATTCGGAGGAGACGGAACGGTTCGGATTTTCGACGTTTACGCCGTTGCGGCGGACGCAGCGCGAACTGTCGCTCGGCCTTGCGGGCCAATTCTGGCGCGCCGGCATGCAACTCGCAACGCTATCCGACGCAGACGCGTTCTCTCGCTTCGTCACACCGGGCAACGCGAAACTGGTATTGCGGTTTCTCGTGCTTGACCGGCCAGACGGCTTGCGGACGCTACGCACTGAAACGTTCGTTCATTGTCCAGACTCGCAGACCCGGAGGCGAATGACGCCCTACTGGTGGGCGATCCGGCTGCCGAGCGGATGGATACGTCGCCGAACGCTGGATGCGGTGCACCGAATGCTGCGGCCACGCATTTAACCTGACACGACCGGTCATGTCGCCACCGGCACCCGGACTAAAACGCCACAGGAAAACAGAGATTCCTCAAGCGTTCAGGGGCGGCATTGAGCCGCCCCTGATCGTCATGGGTTACCGCATCCCTTCTTGTTTACACATTTAATTCTATTCAACCTAGTAGGTTTAGCGACGATACCCTTGGCCTCGAAATAAGCGGCCACAATGTCCAGGTCGATCCCGCCTTGCTCCAGGTTGGCGCCGTCTAATAGCACAGTGAAACCGCTGCCACCGCCTGCAATGTAATCATTGACGGCCACGCGATAGATTTTGTCCATTTCGATCGGCGAACCATTCAACTGCATCGACCCGGTGTCGACGCGCTTACCCGTTCCAGGTTCAGCGCCCTCTTGCTGATTTACGTCCCAGGTATAGGTGAATCCATCCGAAACCTCGAGGACGCGACCATTACCTGAGTTCGGGGCCTCCCACTGCTGCTCTAACAATCTCAGCAATTGATTTCCTGTCAAATCCATCAAAACGACACTATTGCTGAACGGCAGAACACTATACAACGCGCCTAAAGTCACGTCCAGTTCTTTCAAGTCGCTGCGGAAACCGCCACCACCGTTGGTGAAGGCGATTTGTGCCGGTTTGTCGAACGAAGCGTCTGACGTACCAAACAGGAAGGCATCCGCTATAACATCGCCAAGCGTCGACTCGCCCGCCGTATTTTTTTTCTTAAACAGAGATTCAGAGATTTTGCCGACCACCTTTCCAGCCAACGGGGCAGCCAGTTTTTCGTAGTTCTGCACGAGGGCGTCGATTTCACTGTCTTTAGCCAAAGGAACGACACCGTCGGGAAGGGGAACCGGTTTCCCACCAGACAGTATTCCGACATCGTTGACTGCGACGATGTTATTGGCATCCTTCTTGAGGACAGTTCTGGTGACTGGATCGATAGTCAAATCGACCTTTGTTGCGATTCGCCCATACAATCCGGTTTGCGTCAGCAGCTTCCCATTTCTTGTGCAGACATATTCTTGATGAGTATGGCCACTGATAACGACATCAACCGCCGGATCGAGCTTGTCGACTATTCCAACGATGTCGCCGTTCAACCCGGGGCAAGTCTTGTCATTGACGAAGGTAGCCTTGGTACGACCGCCGTTGTGGAGCAACACCACGATGGCGGAAACACCCTGCTTCTTGAGTTCTGGAACAAGGTTATTGACGGTCGTGATCTCGTCCAGGAATCGCAGGCCCGCCACGCCAGAGGCTGTCACCACCGTAGGCGTTTCTTCCAGCGTCAAACCAATGAAGCCGATCTTCACACCGCCTACCGTACGAACTTCATATGCGGGAAACAAGGGCTTGCCAGTCGACTTATCGACTACGTTAGCCGTCAGGTAATGGAATTTCGCCCCGCTAAAGCTACCGTTATCCATACAGGTGTCGCCGCCAACCACGCCGGCCGAACCGTCTGCTGAAGCGGGAAAACACCCGCCGTTCTGCATGCGGAGTATTTCGTCTCGGCCCTTATCGAACTCGTGATTGCCTACCGCGGAAATGTCCAACCCGAGCTTTCCCAATACATCGATGGTTGGCTCATCATGAAATACCCCCGAGATCAGCGGCGACGCACCAATCATGTCTCCGGCAGCAACGACCAAAGTATTGCCCGGATTTTGCGCTTTCAGGCTGTTGATCAATGTCGCCAGGTAGGCGGCACCGCCAGCCGACACGGTGGTTCCCTTAGGCTTCGCTGGGTCTTCCATGACCACGCCACCCGACGGCGGCATCAAATTGCCGTGAAAATCGTTCAATCCAATCACGGAAACCGTGACTGGCTCTGGGGGTTGCGGCTCTGGGGGTTGCGGCTCTGGGGGTTGCGGCGCTGGGGGTTGCGGCGCTGGGGGTTGCTGCGCTGGGGGTTGCTGCGCTGGCGGTTGCTGCGCCGGGGGTTGCTGCGCCGGGGGTTGCTGCGCTGGCGGTTGCAGTGCAGTTTGATTGTCGTCGACACCGCCGCAGGCGGCGATGCCTGCCCCGAGTAGCGCAGCAATTGCGCCAATCCGCAAAGCTCTATAGTTCAACAATTTCATCTCCCACTCGACTAAACGCGAGAACCGCGCACGCCCACAGGCCATGCCTTAAATGCGCCCGGCCGTCCACCAAAGAGATTCCATTCGACGGCCAGGCGCCCGAAAAAACGTCAACTACGCCGTGCAGTGAGCCACTGCTCCGGCGTCAGCGGTTTGCCGACCACGCGAATCTCGCTGATGTTGCCGAAGAAACCGTCCGCACGGTCGCCGCCCCATGCGCCCCCACCGATGACCCAGGGCATCGCGGCGCCCAGCGTATCCACGCCGGGGGCATTGCTTGCATTGCGCAGCACCGGGGCGCCTTCGACATAGAGGATGGTTTCGTTGGTGCTGTTGTCGCCGACGATCGCGATATGCAGCCACTTGTCAGCGATGATTTCCCCGGACCAGTTGGCCGTGGGAATCCGATCGCCGCTCTGCACCGGCACGACTTCCCACTGGATCTCGCGCAGGCTTGAAACGGCGAACAGCATCGGCGATGCTTTCGGGTCGTCGCCCTTGAAGCCATCCAGGCCGCCGCGCGCGCCATCGCGCGTCATGATGTTCATCCATGCGTGCTTACCGGCATTCCAGTCCTTGTCGATTTTGACGATGGCTTCGACGGTGTAGCCATTGGCCAGGTTTTCTGCATTGATCGGCGCTGCGGCGTCGGTCAGAAAGTAGCTCATGCGCGGTACTTCCTCGTCCTCGCCCGTGTTCTCGTTCCTGATCTTGATCTTGTCCGTGTTGCGGAACTGCACGGAACCCGGTACGGCCGACAGGTGGTGGCGGTCATCGGACCAGACAAGATCGTCAAGCTGCGCGTCAGTCACGCCATCGACGTTGAGCGCAGCGCGGCGGATCGGGTTCTGGCCACTCTCACCCTTGTCGATGACGGTCTCGCCTACCTTGACGGCCTGGCCCACCGCGCCAAAGAAGCGCCAGTGCGCCAGCGTGCCGACAATGTGCGGATAGTCTTCCGAGTCGGCTGCAGGCTTCTGCTCGGCAGGCGCCGGGTCCTTGTAGTTGGCCAGGATCATGGCCGTGGCCTTGTCCACCAGCGAGGTATGGGACGGTTTGCCGGCCTGGAAGTCCTTGTTGAAGCGCGCAAAGCGCTTCGCGAAATCCATTTTGATGACGAACTGCTCGTTCGGTGCGGTCAACACCGCCTGATCGAAGGCGTTCAGCGTGTCCGCAGGCTTCTGCGGCACCCACGGCGAAAACGACAGGCACTTGATCTCGTTGTTGGTCAGATCGAGTTCGTAGAGACGCATCAGGCCGTTACCGCCCTGGTAGGCCATCTGATAGTCCACCACCATCTGTTCGACCGCGTTGCCGTACGCGTTGGTTTTGGTGAGTCGCGCAGCGCCGTGGTAGTGGCCGTTCAGCGTCATGAAGATCTGATCGTTGTTGTAGATCAGCTCGTCCCACAGCATCTTTCCGTAGGGCACCTCAAGCGGGCTCACGCCGTCCTTGCCGATGTTGAGGAGCTGGTGATTCACCAGGATCACGGGCAGCGTGGGGTTGTCGCGGATGACCTTGTTGGCCCACGCTAGACCATCGTCGGAAATGCGCCACGACAGCGACAGCACCAGGAACTTCTGCCCTTCGGCGGTGAACACGTGGTACTCGTGGAAGCCGCTGGGATCGCGCCCGCCGAAGGTGGCCTGGCGCTTCGCGCGCGCAGTGCCGAACCACTGCAAGTACGGTTCCTTGTCAAGGTCGCGCTGCGCGTCGGTGTCACGTTGCTGACTGCCGGCATCGACGTAGTCGCGATCGCGAATGACGTCGTGGTTGCCGGCGAGGATCGAGTACGGCACCTTGGCGCTCTCCAGCACCTGCATCGCACTGTGTGCCACCATCCACTGCGCTTCTTTGCCCACCTGGTCAACCACATCGCCCAGATGGATCAGGAACGGGATATTCAGTGCAGCGGCGTTGCTCGCCACCCATTGGGTCTGGGCACGGAACGGCTCGCTACCGTATTTGCGTGTGAACTGCCGGTTCTCGGCGACGGTGGCGTAACGGGCGTAGAACTGCGTGTCGGGCAGCACGGCCAGCGCGAAGCTGGAGACGAGCTTCGACGTGTCCGGCTGTGCCGGCGGCTGGGTGGCGGCGCCTGGTGCGCCGAGTTCGCCGCCGCAAGCGGACAGCAGCATGCTGCCGCCAATCGGCAGTAGTGTGGCGCCGAAGCCTGCTTTAAGCAGGCTTCGCCTGCGGGAGTCCGACACGCTTATGTCGTCGCTGATAACAGGTCCTGCTGCGGGAACGCCTTCGTTTTTCATGAGGTGGTGATCTGATTGATTGGGTTAAGGCAAGAGAAAAAACTTTGGAGGATGTCGAGGTCGGTAGCGGGTGCGAGCTGCTCGCCGCGTGACGCCGTTCAAGGTCGGTGCAGGCACGCCCGTGACCCGAGCGGTGCTCGATCAAGACATGTCGAGTCGGGCAAGTGCGCCGTACGAGCGAGAGGAACCGGATGAATCGAGAGATTCATCCGGTTGCGTGAAGGTGATATCTGCGCGAACTACTCGACCAGCTTGCGGCAACCGACCGGAGCCCAACCGCGCACACGGTCAATCCAGGTAGTCGGCATATTCCTTGCGCTGATAGTCCGCGAGCGTTTGCCACGGCAACGGCTTGTTCCGCGAGGCTGGAACTTGCGTCAACGTCAGCTTGCGCATCACACGGCCATCCGCACTCCGATACTCGACCGACAACGGTGCCTGCAGCTTGTCGCTCCACAGGATCCGGTTCACGCCGCGTGTATCGACAGCCTGCTCGTACCAGCGCGTGCCGGTCGTCGCGCCGCGCTTCGCGGCCGCAAGCCGCTTCAACTGCGATGGCGGCGTGACGTAGTACGCGTTGTCCCACGAGCCGTCGAAACCCGTGGATTCGTACTCGGCCGGCGGCACACCGACGACCGTCCGGTTCGCCGCATCCACGTACTCGATGTGCGCCGTCTTGCCGTCGTAGGTGACGTGCCGTGCGGCCGTCTGGAAGTTGAAGTGCTTGTGGCCGGTGTGGGTCGCCTGGGCTGCATGTGCGGAAACCGGCTGCACACCGGCGCGCAGCGGGTTCTTGCGCACATGACCGTGGTCATGGTCATGGTCGTCATGACCACCACGACCGCCGCCCGCCGCCGCGACGGGCAGCACACGCTCGACCCACACGTGCCCGTCGCGCCGAACCATCCGTTCCCGATACGTCGTGGTACGCGTTACGCCGTCAGCCGTGACCACGCGGCTTTCATGCAGTACCACGGCGTCGAGATCCGCTGCCGCAAGCGCCGGGGACGCGGCGAATGCGCAGGCAAGCACGCAAAAGATGGTGGGGCTCATCGTTTCTCCGTCCGTCTAGAAATCGAGAAGCTCACAAGCCGAGCGCGGACCGCATGAGATCGAACACCTTCGTATTGTCAATCGTGCCCTTGAACGTATTCGCGTCCGCGCCATCGGCAAACAGCATGACGTCGCCGCCGCCGTGCGTCTCGCCACCCATCTTGATACCGACCTCCTGGAGATAGCCGTCACTCCGCGCCTCGGCTGAATCGACGGACGTCCGCACTTCCGGTCGATTCTTGCCGTTGCCGAATACCAGTGTCGTGTACGTATTGCCGTCCGCATCCTTGCTCGGCTGGCCGTCGCGATAGCTGCGGCTGATGTCGAGAATCGAATTGCCGCGCCCCGAATAGCCGTTGATCGTCATCGTGTGGTCGTGGTCGGCGGTCACGACAATCAACGTGTTGGACAGGTCAACCTTCTCCAGCGCAACGCGGATCGCTTCGTCGAACGCCACCGTGTCGTCAAGCGCCCGTTTCGCGTTGGTGCCGTGAAGCGCATGATCGATCCGGCCGCCTTCGACCATCAGGAAGTATCCCTTCGGGTTATTCGACAGCACGTCGATCGCCTTTGACGTCATCTCTGCCAGGCTCGGCTGCGTCGGCCCTTCGTCCTTGCCCGCGACCCGATCCATGTCGTACTCGAGATGGCTCGTCTTACTGAACAGACCGATCAGCTTGCCGGTGTCCGCCTGCGCGAGTTCATCCTTGGTGGCCACGACCGTGTAGCCCTTCGCCGCCATCTCGTCGAGCAGGTGGCGGCCGTCCGCGCGCCCGCGACGGTTGTCATTCTTCTGATCGTTGTCATCCTTATGGTACGGCGTCCAGTAGTTGCGACCGCCACCCATCAGCACGTCGACGCCATCGCCGAGCGCCGTGTTGTAGCCGGCACCGCCCGGCACAGCCTGTGCGGCGATGTCGTACATCGCATCGCGATGGCAGATGTGCGAAAAAGTCGCGGCGGGCGTCGCGTGCGTAAGCTCGGTAGTTGTGATCGCACCGATCGCCTTGCCTTGCTCCTTCGCCAGTTCAAGTATCGTCTTGACCGGCTTGCCGTTGTCCGGCTTGCAGTTGTTGACGCCGTTGCCGTTCTCGTTGGCGTCTTTGCCCGGCCTGACGGCGACCGTATCGGGCGACATCGACAGCACTTCGTTGTTCATCTTCACGCCGGTCATGTACGCGGACATGGACGGCGCGCTGTCGGTTGTCTGCGCATCGTTCGAGAAGGTTTTGACGCGCGCGGTGCGCTTCAGCGTCTCCATCGTCAGTTGTCCCGCCTCACCGACCTTGTAGATCCGGCTCGCCGTCACGACTGTCGGCCCCATGCCGTCACCGAGAAAGAAAATCACGTTCTTCGCCTGGCCCGCTGCCTGCACCGGGCCGCATGCGAAACCCGCGACGGCCAACGCCGCCCCAATACGCTTGATGGTCGACATCATGTATCCCCCTGTACCCGTGTTGTCGGCGCTCATAGCTGCACCGCCTTGCGCACCAGCTCGAAGACCTTGGTGTTCTCGATCACGCCGTGGAACGTGTCCGCGCCGCGGCCGATCGCACCGAGGAACACATCCGTGCCGCCGTGCGTTTCTTCGCCCTTGGTCACTCGAATTGCCGCCTCCTGGTAATAATCGTTCGCGCCCGTCACTTCGTCAGTGAGCGCGGTGTTCGCGCGGCTGCCCTGCACACGGTTATGACCATTGCCGAAGCCGATGATCGTGTACGGTGCGCCGTCCGCATCCTTCGCGACCTTGCCGTCCTGATAGTTGTGCACCACACCCAGCACGCCCGGCTTGCCCGCTTCGGTCCTGCCGGTCAGCCCCGCATAGCCGTTCAGCACCAGCGTGTGATCGTGATCGGCCGTGACGACGATCAGCGTGTTCTTCAGGCCGGGATCGGTCTTGCTCACCTTGTCGAGCGCCGCCTTGATCGCGTCGTCGAACGCGACAGTGTCCTGCAGCGCGCGCTTCGCATTGGTGTCGTGCAGCGCGTGGTCGATGCGGCCGCCTTCAACCATCAGGAAATAGCCCTTCGGATTCTTTTGCAGCACGTCGAGCGCACGCGTCGTCATCTCGGAGAGGCTAGGCTCCTTCACCGCGTTGCGATCGAGGTCGTAGCTCATGTGACTCGACGCAAAAAAGCCGACCAGCTTTCCGTTCTTGATCGCATCCGCGCCAATGAGGTCGTCTCGGTTCTGCGCGAACGCGTAGCCCTTCGCCTTCAACTCGTTGACCAGGTTGCGCCCGTCGCCGCGCTCGCCGCCGCTGTCCTTCGGGACGAAGAATTTCTTGCCGCCGCCGAGCACAACGTCGACGCCGTCGCCCAGCGCGCTGTTAAAGCCCGCACCGCCCGGCACCAGCGATGCCGCAATGTCGTTCTCGGCGTCGCGATGACATACGTGCGCGTACGTTGCTGCTGGCGTCGCGTGCGTGACGCGCGTGGTCGTCACAACGCCCGTGGCCAACCCCTTCGCCTTGGCGATTTCGAGCAGCGTCGTCGCGGGTTTGCCGTTGTTCGCACCGCAGTTGCCGACGCCACCACTCGGCTCGATCGCCACCGTTTCGGTCGACATCGCGATGACTTCATTGTTGGACTTGACGCCCGTCATATAGGCGGACATCGAAGGCGCACTGTCGGTCACCTGTGCATCGTTGGAATAGGTCTTCACGAACGCGGACTCAGGCAGCGTGTCGATCGTGAGGTCGCCGCTTTCGCCAACGGCGTAAATGCGAGCGGCCGTCAGGGTCGTGATGCCCATGCCGTCGCCGAGGAAAAAGATTACGTTGCGCGCGGCAGTCGGCGCAGTATCGGGTACGGTGCTGGTCCGTTCATCGCTGCCGTTGCATCCGGCAAGTGCAAAGACGCAAGAACTAAGCAGCGCCGCCAGTTTGGCTCGCTCCATGTTTTCTACTCCCCCGTCGCGAAGGTTTTCAGGAAGCTCGGATGTTAAGGAACAAGTGTGACTCGACAATGAAAGCATAACGAAAGGTCAGGAATGCTTTTCGAACGAGGTGCGCGCGGAGTCGATGACATCGATTGGAGAACATGGCGGCCAACGTTTCGTTAAAAATTGCAAAACGCAGGCGTGGACGAATCGACATCCAGGAGCGCCCTATATGAAGGCGCTTCGCGACGAGGCCGTGAAGATGACGTTGACGGGCGAGCTTGCGCAGGTTAAACCCGGCTCACTTTGAGGTCACCACGAGATGTGCCACGCACCGGGTCAGAAAGATGTCATTTTCCTTACGCATAATTGCGGCCTTGAAATTAGTGAGGACCGCAAAGTACGCACGAACAGCTAGCAAAATGGAATCCTTGCCCTACAGCAAAGGCAGGCATCGGCGTGTCACTTAGTAGTCCAGTGTTCATTTCCGTCCGCCGGGATACCGCTTCTGCTGGTAGACGCGCGCGCTTAGGCCTCCAGGAATACCCCCTCTTCGGCACCAGAAAATCTAGATATTTGAAATATGACGAATCCTCTCAAGTTGACGATGACCGCCATGGCGGCTTTTATCATCGCCGTGTCTTATGGCTGCAGCGATGCCAACAACAATAAACCAGTCGAGTCGAAGCCCTCGGCACCGCCAACACCAGCGCCTGAGATCACGGGTAAATGGAAGACCGGTGATTTTCACGTCCATACGGTGGAGTCGAACGATGCGCAGGACAAGCTTTCGGTCGTGCTGGATGAAGCGCTGCTCCACTACGACCTCGACTGGATGGCCCTCTCCAACCATCTTCGTCCGTCAGAACGCGATCACAACGGCGTTGACCTCGTCAACGGCGAGCTACCGTTCTCTTTGGCCCTGGCTCAATACGAAATTCCGGCTGTACGCGAACTGCAGGCCGGCGGCCGCTACGGAGACAAGTTGATCTTCTCGACATTCGAATGGGATATGCCCACGCACGATCATATTAACGTGGGCATCTTCACCGGTTCGCCACTGAGCACGTCGCTCGAAGCGGCCAAACAATTCGAGTACTACTTCACCAAACGCAAGGCCAGCCAGTTCGACTCAGCCGATGTCGCCCGATGGGATGCCGCCGGTACCCGCGCCTTCACGACTCACGACGATGCGGTCAAGGCCATCACGTGGTTGCGCGACAACTACCCGGACACGAGTTATGCATTGATCAACCACCCTTCGCGCAATAACGGCAAATGGGCGGCGGCCGACTATCGCGCGTTCAATGACGTTGCACCGAACATCGTGTTTGCCATGGAAGGCATGATTGGCGCGCAGATGGAGCCCGATCGCGGTGGCTATACCACGGCTTATGTCGATGCAAACCGGAAAAACCGTGCCTACGGCGGCGTGGATTACGCTGTGGCGCAAGTGGGTGGCGTTTGGGATGCGTTGCTCGGTGACGGCCGCCGCTTCTGGAACGTGGGCAATTCCGATCACCACTTCAAGATTCGTGTGCCGCACAGCAGCAGCTACTTCCCCGGCGAATATGCTAGAACCTATATCTGGGTAGACGATAAGTACACCGGCGTGAAAGGGGTACTGGAAGGTCTGCGCTCAGGCAAGATGTTTTCGGTGTACGGCGACTTGATCAATGCGCTCGACTTTCATATCGGCGGCGGCACGACCGCTGCCGATATGGGCGGTGAGCTGAAGGCGAAAGCTGGAGAAACGGTATCGATCACGATCCGCTTCAAGAGCCCGGATCGCAACAATTATCAGTATCCGATCGACAGTGGCATCAGCGTCAATGCTCGCCCCACCGTGGATCATATTGATTTGATTGCCGGTGACGTCACGCCTCGCGCGGCACCAGGCACGCCGAACTACAGCAAGGACACCAACGATTCGACGCGGGTTATCGCTACGTTCACGGCTGCCGACTGGAAGCTAGACAAGGATGGCTACAACACAATGACATACAAGTACGTGGCGACGACGAATCAATACTTCCGTTTGCGCGGCACGAATCTGGGCATGAATGTGCCGGGCGAAACGGAGAATGGCAATCCGCTACCCGACCAGAAGACCGACGTGACTCAAAACGACGCGCGCTTTAATGCGATCAACGCGCGGAACTACAATAACCTGTGGTTCTATTCGAACCCGGTGTTCGTGACGGTAGGGTCGTAACAGGAGAGCTATCCGCACAAAATCGGATACGCGGATAAGCGGAGGGTGGACCGTTGCGGTGTAACGGGTCCATCTCTCCGCGTTTTGGTTCCATTACCTCATCGGTCGATGCGCAGCGGGGCAATCGCATGGAAACGTCACATGCGAGTCAACTGCGTTTTTAAAACCGGATTCCGAATTTTATTGAAACGGACGATCTGTCGCCGTTGTTCCGGCTGCGCCGATAGCGCCGGCGTGCTTTAGCCACTCGGGCGATGCCACAGCGGGAGGCCGATCGCTTCCGTACGTGCGTCTCGCGAACCATCGCTCGCCGATTGCTCGTCCCCAGGCGTTCACCCAGCGCGTAGCCATGACGCGCTCGCACTCGCCATCGGCCTTCATCAGTCGATCCATCGCCAGACCAAGGCGATACATCGCATAACGCTTCCGCCGCATTGCGATATCGGCTCGCTCAATCATCGTTTTGTCTCTTCGCGTTACGTGATACGTCGAGCACAAAAACAGCGAGAACATCCGACCGTCCACGATGCCGCCGCAGGGCAAGCGCATCGATTCAGCGAGATCGAACGACCGTCCGCGCATTAACTCACGAACGAGAATCCTTCCATACCAGGGAGACTATCGAGTGCGTGGTTGCCGTCTCGTCTGGCCTCACTTTCACCGGCGAATTTCGTCTTACTGTATGCAATAACTTTGAAGCCGCTGCCAGCCGGCCTGGGGATTGTGATACCCCAATGCCATCCACCTTCTTGTTCGAAGACATGTAGCATCGGGTTTGATTGATGCGGTGGAGATCGAGTCGTCATGTCACGCTCTCCTTTCAAAAACATTCGGAACGACCACTCAACGTATCCAGTTTAGGCATCATTTTGCTGCGGTGCAATAATTAAATCGCGATGGTTGTCAGGGTAATGCAAGGAAGCGTTGAATTGCGTCCGGGTTGACTTCCGGATTGGCATCCCTGCTCGCCGCGCGAGTATCGGCAGTTCGTGCAGAATACGCGAGCAAAGCTACAAAGCTTTACATCCGAAACGAACAAGACGGACGACTTGGGAGCGCTTTTATGCCGCTCGGGCGAGACTTCCAGCTGGCGCGCGCAATCGCTATGGTGACCGTCGCAGCCGTCGCCACCGTGCTCCTGCAAGGATGCGCAGTCGCACCGTCCATAGGCATTCTCGGCGCCTATTTTCCTGATTGGCTGTTCTGCATTGTCGCGGGCGTCGCGCTCGCGGTGGCGCTCTTCCTGATCCTCAAACGCCTGCAACGCGACCGGCTGCTCGGCCCACCGGCCGTCGTTTATCCCACGCTCGTCACGTTCCTCGCACTCGTTGCCTGGCTAGTCTTTTTTCACGACTGATTCTCCTTCGCAGGCACACCATGGCGACAACTGCCCGCAAGACATCAACGAAGCAATGGCCCGCCATCGTGCTGGTAGTCGTCACGATACTGTTGCTGTTTTTCGTGATCCATCTGCTCGACCGTTCCCCGCGCACGGACGACGCCTATGTGTACGCCGATACGATCGACGTCGTGCCGGAAGTGAGCGGTCGTATCGTCGAATTGCCCGTGCGCGACAATCAGGCGGTAAAGCAGGGAGACCTGTTGTTTCGCATCGATCCTCGTCCGTACGAGCAGGCACTCGCACGAGGTCAAGCGTCGCTCGTCGCGCTCGACCGGCAGATCGAGCTGACCCAGCGCACCGTCAACGCGCAACAGTACAACGCGCAATCCGTGCGCGCCGCCGTCGAACGCTCGCGCGCTGCCGCCGCCCAGGCCGCCGATACGCTGCACCGGATGGAACCGCTCCTGTCGCAAGGCTATGTATCGGCGGAGGATGTCGATCGTGCGCGTACCGCGCAACGCGCCACGGCAGCCGAACTCGGCGCCGCACAGTTGCAGGCGCAACAGGCTACGGCGGCCGTAAGCGGTGTCGATGCGCTCGTCGCGCAGCGTGCCGTCGTCATGGCCGATATCTCGATTGCCGAACTGAATCTCGAATACGCAACGGTGAAAGCGCCGTTCGATGGCCGCATCGTCGCGTTGAAGACTTCGACGGGCCAGTTTGCATCGGTGCTCAAACCCATTTTTACGCTGATCGACACACGCCAGTGGTACGTCGTCGCGAACTTCCGCGAGACCGAACTTAAAAACATCCGGCCCGGAACGCGCGCCACCGTCTACCTGATGAGCGATACGCGCCGTCACTTTCAGGGCACCGTCGATTCGATCAGTTACGGCGTCGCGCCGGACGAAGGCGGCCTCACGCTTCCGGGCGGCTTGCCGCGCATACAACGCACGATCAACTGGGTGCACGTGTCGCAGCGCTTCCCCGTGAAGATACGCGTCGATCATCCCGACCCTGCGCTCTTTCGCGTCGGCACGTCGGCGGTCGCGGTGCTGCACCCCGAGCACGACAAAAACGGCGAACGCCGCTGAGGTCGCCATGGCCATCGACGAATACCTGCCGACCTCGCTGCATGACGCAGGCGCGTTCCTGAAACACGAGCTTGCGCCGTTTCCCGGACGAACCAATGTGATGCTTCGCAGCGTACTCACGAGCGCGATCGTGATCGTCGCCTCGATGGCGCTCGAAGTGCCTTCGCTCGCGTTGTCGCTGCTCGTCGTGTTTTACGTCACGCAGGCCAACGTGGTGATGACGCGGCTCGTCGGTCTCATGTTCATCGTCGGCTCGACGTTCGCCATCGGCTTATCGATCCTGATGCTCAAGCTCACGTTCGATTACCCGCTGGTGCGCATCGTCGTAGCGAGTGGACTGTTCTTCGCAAGCGTTTATCTGATGCGCGTGCTCAAGATCGGCGTTGTGTTTTTCATTGTCGCGATCGTCATCATCTACGTCCAAAGCTTTGTCGATCAAACGGATCAGGCAGAGATTCTGGTCCGAGCCGTCTTGTGGGTGTGGGTCGCCGTCAACTATCCGATTGCGCTGACGCTCGTGGTCAACACCCTGCTCCTGCCCGCCGAGCCGCAACGTCAGCTTCGTGAGGAAATCCATCGTCAGTTGGGCGCGCTCGAAGCCCGGCTCACGCAATTGATCGACGGCACGCGCGGCGCCACGCCGGTAACGCATGCGGCGGTGCAACGCGGTGCGCTGTCACTTCAGAAACTGCTGCGATTTTCGACGATGCGCGATGCGCAGTATCGGGAGGATCAGGCACTGCATCTTGCGTGCATCGCAACGGTATCGAGGCTTTATCGCAGCGCAGTTGCACTGCCCGACGAATCACCGCTCGTGCCCGCAGCGCGGATCGCGATGTTGCGCGAGTTGCTCGCGAACTGCCGGGCGCTCGACAACGCTGTCATGACGGGCGAACCGTATCGGTATGTGAGCACCACCACCGTCACGGACCGCGCCAGCGCGGATACCATCCCGGCCGCAGCGGAAATTCAGCGGGCCCTGCACGCTTATTCCGATCTGGTTGCGAGCGGCGCCGCATCCGGCAAGCCCGCGACACCCGAACCGATGATCGCGCCCGATGCATGGACCAATCCCGCCTACATGCGCTTTTCGCTGAAAGTGCTGTTGACCGTGCTCGTGTGCTACGTGTTTTACAACGCCGTGGACTGGCAGGGCATCCATACGATCATGCTGACCTGCCTGATCGTCGCGCTGCCGAGTCTTGGCGCGTCGGCGCAACGTTCCGCACTGCGCCTCGCCGGTGCGCTCGTCGGCAGCGCGCTTGCCCTGTTCATGGTGGTATTCGTCGTGCCGCAACTCGACAGCATCGTCGGCTTGCTATTGATGACACTGCCCATCGTCGCGTTCGGCGCGTGGATATCGGCCGGGTCGGAGCGTATCGGCTACGCCGGAATCCAGCTCGTATTCACATTCGCGCTGGCATTGCTCGAACAGTTTGGCCCGACCACGAACCTCACGGAAATCCGCGACCGGATGGTGGGCATTCTGCTGGGCGTCGGCGTGTCGACCTTCGTGCAGATGTCCTTCTGGCGCGAAGGCGAAGGCGATGCACTGCGCCTGAAACTCGCCGCGCTGCTGCGCTCGATCGCCTCGCTGCTGCGCCCGCCGCAGGCGCCCGCAGGAACGGTGGCGGAGGCGCCCTACGCCCAGCTTGAGCTAAAAGCGTGGGCGCAACTGGACGATTGCGAAGCGACGCTTTCACGTGTTGCGCTCGAACCCAACTGGCAAGAAGGGGAACACGCGCAATTGACGCTGCGTGCGCAAACCGTCCTCGCACAGGGGCGCGAGATCATGCTCGCGGGCAATACGCTGCACAACACGATTGCTTCGCGCGACCGCGCTGCAAGCGCCGAAGCGGCCAACGCGGCGCGCAGCGTTCAGGAGCAGGCCTGCGCCGAACTGGGCCGGTACGCCGACGATCTCGCATCCAACCCACCTGCCGCCAGCGCGCCCCGGCGCATCGAGTTCGCAGCGGTTGCCGTGGAGCCTCCACTGGCCGCCGCGATGGACGATCTGTCACGGCAAATCGCAGGCCTGCCCGACTGGCGCTTCGGAGCGACCGTTGCTTTGGCAACGTCACAGGCGGTGCGCACGTGAAGACGCGTCCTTTTTTCAGCGGAGTATCGCGGCAACAGCGGCGGCAACTGCGGCGGCAACAGCGACGGCGCTGGCAACGGCGCATCTTGAGCATCGTCTGGGTGCTGTGCGTGATCCCCGGATGCGCGCTGATCCATAAAAACGGCACGCCCGATGCCACGATCGAACCCGACCAGATCAATCTGGCAAGCGACATTCATCTTGCGAGCGAAGGCTGGCCCGCTGCGCGCTGGTGGACCCGGTATCACGATGCCCAGCTCGACGCACTCATCGATCAGGCGCTTGAAAATGCACCCACGATGCACATCGCGCGAACCCGCGTCGCGCAGGCCAGGTCCGACGTGGAACTGGCGCAAACCGGCTCGAGCCTTCAAGTCGTGGCGCTAGGCATGCTCGATCGCCAGCATGTTTCGGCAAACGGCTTTCTCGGTCCGTTCGCCAGCAACGACCCGGCGCTCGGGTTGACAGGCCCCTGGTACACGGAGGGAATCGTCGGCCTGGGCGCAAGTCTGAATATCGATATCTGGGGCAAGCAGCGCGCCCAGATTGCCGCATCGCTTGGCGTGCGCAACGCGCGCCTAGCCGAAACGTCCGCAGTCGAACTCGAAATTTCCACCGACGTCGCGCAGCTGTATTACGGCATTCAAACGACGTATGCACTCGTTGATTTGCTCAACCAGTCGCGCGATATCGCGTCGTTCGCCGTGGCGGCTCATCAAGCACGCGCCTCGCGTGGCCTCGAAGCCCGCACCGAACTCGAATTAGCCGAAGCACAGCAACTGGCCATCGAACAACAGATCGCGGCAGCGCAAGGCCGGATCGTGGCGTTTCGCGAGTCGTTGCGCGCATTGATGGGCGCGGGGCCGAACGGCCTGAGCGTGATCGAACCGGTTGCGCTGCCGCCCGAACAGGCGGCCTTGCCCGCGACGCTTTCGTACGAGCTGCTCGCACGCCGGCCCGATTTGCAGGCCATGCGCTGGTATGTGCAGGCATCGTTCAAACGCATCGATGCCGCGAAGGCCGCCTTCTTCCCGAGCTTCGACATCAAGGCGTTCTTCGGCGTCAATGCGCTGCATCTCAGCGACCTGTTCACGCATGCAAGCCAGCAGATCAACTTCATTCCGGGTCTCTACTTGCCGATCTTCGACGGCGGGCGGCTCAACGCCAACCTGAGCGGCGCACGCGCGCAGAGCAACCTGTTGATCGACCAGTACAACGAGGCCGTCCTCAACGCGGTGCGCGACGTCGCGCAGACCGGCAGCCGCCTGCAGGCACTCGATGCGCAGTTCGCATTGCAAGGCCGCCGGGTCGCCTCCATCGATTTCGCCAGCAACAGCGCCAAAGCGCATTACCAGCGCGGTTTATCCAGCCGGTTGGCGGCGCTCGAAGCGCGCCAGCCCGTGATTGCGGAGCAGGTTGTCCTGCTTACGCTGCACGGAGAAATGATCAGTCAGGACATTGCATTGACGAAGGCGCTCGGCGGCGGATATCGCGCCGATCAGCCCGTCGAGCTCACGCCGCACTAACATCACACTAACATCACACTAACATCGCGATAACGCCGCGTTGACACGCCGGTCCACGGCAATCAGAACTGTTGTGCGCGAAGCGATTCGAGTTCCTCGCGGCATGCGTCGCCGAACGGCGCAGGAATATCGGGCGTGCCATCCGCGAGCAACTGATGCAATTGGGCAAAGGATTTATCGGGCGCGCGCTTTGCTGCACGTGCGATACATCTGATGAAACCGGCGCGCGACTGCACGCACACCGTACGCGGCCCATTCACGCAACGGGCGCATAATGGCCCACTACCGATGCAATGATGGTCACCCGCCGAGGAGAGCGCCATGCACGCGAAGACCGAGGAAGTCGTCACGCACCTGCTTGTTGATCTCGTTGATTTCGCGCGTGGACGATTACCGGAACCCGCGTTCCAGATCGTCGAGCCGTTTCTCCAGCATTATTACGATTTTGCCGACGTCGACGATCTCAAGAGCCGCAGCATCGCCGACCTTTATGGCGCCGCCATGGCGCACTGGCAGACAGCGCAACGTTTCGTACCGGGCAGCGAACGCCTGCGCGTCTACAACCCGATCCTCGAACAGCACGGCTGGCATTCGGACCACACGGTCATCGAAATCGTCAACGACGACATGCCGTTTCTCGTTGACTCGGTCACCATGGCCGTCAATCGGCTCGGCCTCGTTCTCCATTCGGTTCTGCATCCCGTGTTCCGGATCTGGCGCGACAAGGACGGCGGCATTGGCCGCGTTAGCGTGGGCGGCGTGGGGGGTGCAACCGGCGACGAGGCCCAGTCGCAACTCGCCTCTTTCATTCACTTCGAAGTCGATCGATGCGGAGACGCGGCAAAACTCGACACACTGCGCAACGACATCGCTCAAGTTCTGGACGATGTGCGCGCATCGGTCGAGGATTGGCCGAAGCTCCTCGACATCGCACGCGACACGATCAAGCTCATGAAGGCCCGCGAGAAGACCGCGGAGGACATCGAGGCACGCGCATTCCTCGAATGGATGGTGGCCGACCATTTCACGTTCCTCGGGCAACGCGACTATGCGCTCGTCTCCCTCGACACCGGCTTCGGCCTGCGCGGCATGGACGAATCGGGCCTCGGCATCCTGCGCGCCGCACGGCGTCCGCCCGGGACGCCCGACATCACGCCGTTGCCGCACGCCGCTGCCGAAATCATCACGGGTGCGTGGCCGATCTTCCTGACGAAAGCGAATTCGCGCGCAACGGTTCACCGGCCCGGCTACCTGGACTACGTGGGCGTGAAGCTCATGGGCCCCGACGGCAAAGTGACCGGCGAGCGGCGCTTTCTCGGGCTCTATACGTCGACGGCCTACATGGTGTCCAGCGCCGAGATTCCGATCGTGCGCCGCAAGTGCGCGAACATCGTGCAGCGCGCGGGTTTTCTGCCTAAGGGGCACCTTGGCAAAACGCTCGTGACGGTGCTCGATACCTGGCCGCGCGACGAACTGTTCGAAGCCGATGAAGACCAGCTTTACGACAGCGCGCTCGGCGTGCTGCGCCTCCAGGAACATCAGCGCACGCGGCTTTTCGTGCGGCGCGACCGCTTCGACCGGTTCGTGTCGTGCCTCGTGTTCATCTCGCGCGACAAGTACAACACCGATTCGCGCCGACGCATCGCACGCCTGCTCATGCAGGCATTCAACGGCATATCCGCGGAATTTACGCCGCTGTTGTCCGAATCGACCATCGCGCGAATTCATTTCGTCGTGCATGCCGAACCGGGCACGATGCCCGATGTCGACACGCGCGAACTCGAAGCGCGGCTCGTGCAGGCAACGCGCCGCTGGCAGGACGATCTCGCCGATACGCTGCTCGATGCGTTCGGCGAAGAACAGGGCAACCGGCTGCTGCACCGCTACGCGGACTCGTTTCCCGCGGGCTATCGCGACGATTATCCCGCGCGCACCGCGGTGCGCGACATCGAACTGATCGAGCGCGTTCAAGGCACGCCTCGTCTCGCGATGAATCTCTATCGCCCCATTGAATCCGGGGTGCGTCAGTTCCGCTTCAAGGTCTATCGCGCGGGCGAGCCAATCGCACTCTCGCGCAGCCTGCCGATGCTCGAACATCTTGGCGTGCGCGTCGATGAAGAGCGGCCTTATCTGATTCAGGCGCCCGATTGCGCGCCTGCATGGGTCCACGATTTCGGGCTCGAACTGGCCGACGATGCCGAATTCGATATCGACCGCGTGAAGGATCTGTTCGAAGATGCGTTCGATCAGGTGTGGAACGGCGCCATCGAAAACGACAATTACAACCGGCTCGTCCTGCGCGCGAATCTCAGCGCGCGCGAAGTCACCATCCTGCGGGCGTACGCGAAATATCTGCGCCAGGTAGGCTCGACCTTCAGCGATGCGTATATCGAGCGCGCGATCACCGGCAATCCGGCCATCGCGCGGCAGTTCGTCGAACTCTTCATGACGCACTTCGATCCGTCCGCCGGCGAGGCGCGCAACAGGCAGGCCGAAAGCCTGTTGCAGGCCATCGAAAGCGCGCTCGACCAGGTGCCCAACCTCGACGAAGACCGCATTCTGCGGCAATTTCTCGGCGTCATTAACGCGACGGTGCGCACCAACTATTTCCTGCGCGACGCCAGCCGCCAGCCCAAGTCCTATCTCTCGTTCAAGTTCGATCCGGCGAAAGTGCCCGGCCTGCCGGAACCGAAGCCGATGTTCGAGATCTGGGTGTACTCGCCGCGCGTCGAAGGCGTGCACCTGCGTGGCGGTCGCGTCGCACGCGGCGGCCTGCGCTGGTCCGACCGGCGCGAAGACTTCCGCACGGAAGTGCTCGGGCTCATGAAGGCGCAGATGGTGAAGAACGTGGTTATCGTGCCGGTCGGCTCGAAGGGCGGCTTCGTCGTGAAGCAACCGCCCGCGCCCTCGGATCGCGAAGCGTGGATGCGCGAAGGTATCGCGTGCTATCAGACTTTCCTGCGCGGCCTGCTCGACCTCACCGACAACCTCGCGAATAACGCCGTCGTGCCGCCAGCCGATGTCGTGCGCCGCGATGCCGACGATCCCTATCTCGTCGTCGCGGCCGACAAGGGCACGGCCACCTTCTCCGATTACGCAAACGCGATCTCGCACGAATACGGCTTCTGGCTCGACGATGCTTTCGCATCGGGCGGCTCGGTCGGCTACGACCACAAGAAGATGGCGATCACGGCGCGCGGCGCCTGGGAATCCGTGAAGCGGCATTTCCGCGGAATGGGCATCGATACGCAGGCAACCGATTTCACGGTGGTCGGCATCGGCGACATGTCGGGCGACGTATTCGGCAACGGCATGCTGCTTTCGCCGCACATCCGGCTTGTCGCCGCCTTCGATCACCGGCACGTGTTCCTCGACCCGAATCCCGATCCGGCCACGAGCCTCGCGGAGCGGCAGCGCATCTTCGCGCTGGAGCGTTCGAGCTGGGCCGACTATGACACCACGAAAATTTCCGCGGGCGGCGGCGTCTACGCGCGCACGGTGAAAACCATTCCGCTCTCACACGAAGTTCAGGCCGCGCTCGGGATCGATGCGAAGGCGCTCGCGCCAAACGAGCTGATCCGCGCGATCCTGCTCGCGCCCGTCGATCTGCTTTACAACGGCGGAATCGGCACATACGTGAAGGCGGCGCACGAAACGAACGCGCAGGTGGGCGACCGCGCCAGCGACGCCGTGCGCGTCAACGGTGCCGACCTGCGCTGCAAGGTCGTCGGCGAAGGCGGCAATCTCGGCGCCACGCAATTCGGGCGCATCGAATTCGCGTTGCGCGGCGGCCGCATCAATACGGACGCCATCGACAATTCAGCCGGTGTCGATTGCTCCGACCACGAAGTCAACATCAAGATTCTGCTCGGACTCGTGGTCGCGGACGGCGAAATGACCGAAAAGCAGCGCAACGCCCTGCTTGCGGAAATGACCGACGAAGTCGGCCTGCTCGTGCTGCGCGATAACTACTACCAGACCCAGGCGCTTTCGATTGCGGGCCGTTACGCCGTGCAGATGCTCGATGCCGAAGCGCGCTTGATCCGCTCGCTCGAACGTGCGGGCCGCCTGAACCGCGTGATCGAGTTTCTGCCCACCGACGAAGAGATTGCGGAGCGCCAGGCCGCGAAGCTCGGCCTCACGTCGCCGGAACGCGCTGTGCTGCTCGCCTACAGCAAGATGTGGCTGTACGACGCGCTGCTCGACTCCGACATTCCCGAAGATCCGCTCGTGGCCGAAATGCTGGTCGATTACTTCCCGAAGCCGCTGCAACAGCGCTTCAGCGAGCCGATGCGCCGCCATCCGCTGCGCCGCGAAATTCTCGCGACGCATCTGACCAATGCGCTCATCAATCGCGTGGGCTGCGCGTTCGTGCATCGCATCATGGAAGAAACCGACGCGAAGCCCCGCGACATCGTGCGCGCCTGCATCCTCGCGCGCGACGTGTTCGATCTCGACGAAGTCTGGCGCGATATCGACGCGCTCGACAACCGCGTCGCCGACGACGTGCAGGCGCGCATGTTTGTCGACGTCGCGCGGCTGCTCGAACGCGCGGCGCTGTGGTTCCTGCGGCATCTGCAATCGGGCGCCGTGGGTAACAGCAGCAACGGCAGCGTGAGCGATCTGCTCGCGCGCTGTCGCGACGCGGCGCAACGGCTTGCACCGCAACTGCCGCAGTTGCTGCATGCCACGGATCTCGAAGCGCTCACGGCACGCCAGCGCACGCTGGTCGATGCGGGTGTCGAAAGCGGGCTGGCCGCGCGCGTGGCGAGTGGCGACATTTCGGCAGCGCTGCTCGATATCGCCGAGGTCGCCGCAGCCTGCAACCGGAATCTGGATCTCGTCGCCGGGGTGTACTTCGCGCTCGGCACGCAGCTCAATTACGGCTGGATCAGCGAACGGGCGGCTTCGCTGCCCACGCCCACGCATTGGGACATGATGGCGCGCGCGGCGGCACTGGCCGAGGTTGCACGGCTCAAGCGCGCGCTGACGACGAGTGCGCTTGCACAGTCGCCGGAATCGTCGACGTCCGATGCGATCGTCAAGGCATGGTGCGATTGCCGCGAAACCGCGCTCGCGCGCTACGGCCAGCTACTCGCGGATCTTCGCGCCACAGGCGGGGCAAGTCTCGCGGTGCTGCTGGTGGTTGTCAGGGAGATGGTTGCGCTCGAGCGGGTGTAAGCCGCATGGATGGCCGTTGCGCGCGCAATCGGTACGATCCGGCTTGACGCTTCGCCTGACGATTGCCTTCATGCGGTTGAAGGTGTTTTTGCGTTGCCGTGTTTTTGCGTTGCCGTGTCTTCGTGCCTTAAAGCAGGCCGGATTTCCAGATCATCTGCGTGGCGGCCGCCAGCACGCAGACGAGCACCACGGCACGGAACGCGAGCGGATGCAGGCTGTCACGCAATGGCCGCGCGAGCAGCATGCCCGCGATGGCCGGAAGACTGGCCGCCGCAGAAATCGCGAGGTCCGCGGCGTTCGCGTGCGCGCCGCTGGTGAACGTCGTGACGAGCGTCACGATCGACACGACGAGAATGATCGCAATCTGCTTCGTAAACTGACGGCCCGTTGCGCCAGTCGCGAGCAGATACATCGCGAGCAACGGCCCAGGCACGGAGGCGATGCTTTCCATCAGCGCCGCGCCGAAGCCGAATGCGAAACCCACGGGCATCACGAGTGACGGCGCGAGTTTGAGTCTCGGCGAGGCGAGCAGCAAGACGGCCGCCACGATCAACACCGCGCCCGACGCGAATTGGGCCCGATGCGGTTCGAGCGCGATAAGCACCGACACGCCAATCACATTGCCGATCACGGTCCCGGCCAGCGGCGCGGCAATGCGTCGTGCGGTCGCGAGTATCGCGCCGCCTTCGATTGCCTGCGGAATATTGCCGAGGATGATGGGCATGGACAGCAGCAACACGGCGGCCTTGACCGGCATGAAGTGCACGAGGATCGGCATCGCGACGAGCGGCACGCCAATACCCGTGACGCCTTTCACGATTCCGCCCAGTACCAGCGCGACGACGATTCCCGACAACGCGAGCGCATTCAGGGCCTGAAGATGGGGATAAAGCAGTCCGCCGGATAGATGGAGATCGAACATCGAAGAATATGAGGTGGGCGAGTGGGCGCCGGATTCGCAAGAGGATGACCGTCGAGCATGATAGCTCAGCGCGAAAAACACCCGATAACGTGAGGTAAAACCCGGTCGCTGCTCTGCAGAGCCCGGCGTTTCGCGCTACGCTGTGCGCCATCGTTGCGTTCCACTTTTCCCGGCGCGCAACCAGTCATGTCCATGAGGAACGCAATGACGCAGCCGCTCAAGATCGATTTTGTCTCCGATATCGCCTGCCCGTGGTGTGCGATTGGTCTTTCTTCGCTGCAACTCGCGCTGCAACGCCTTGGCGACGAGGTCGACGCGCAGATCGCCGTGCATCCGTTCGAGCTGAATCCGCAGATGGGACCGGCCGGCGAATCGCTCGTCGATTACATCAGCAAGAAGTACGAGCTTACGCCCGAGCAGATTGCCGAAAACCAGGCCATGATCCGCGCGCGCGGTAAAGACGTGGGCTTCGATTTCGGACCGCGCAACTTTATCTACAACACGTTCGACGCGCATCGCCTGCTGCATTGGGCCGGTCTCGTGGGCCAGCAAGTGCCGCTGAAGCTGGCGCTGCTGCGCGCCTATCATTCGAACGGGAAGGATCCGGGCAACCATGACGTGCTGGTGGAAGCCGCGCAATCGGTCGGACTCGACGGCGCGCAGGCACGCGAGGTCCTCGAGAGCGAAGCCTATGCCGACGACGTTCGCGCGCAAGAAGAGGAAGTTCAGTCGATGGGTATTCAGTCGGTGCCCGCGATCATCTTCAACGAGCGCTATCTCGTGAGCGGCGGGCAACCCGTGGAAACCTTCGAGCAGGCGATCCGGCAAATTCTCGCGCAAGCGTGACGTAACGTGATGCGACGTGACGCGCCCGCGCGATCCGTGATCGGATCAGCGGGCGCGCGCAACGGTCCGCGCCTCGCCCGCCTGGCGATGCAGCCAGCGGATCATGTCCGAATGCTTGATCACGCCGACCAGCCGCTGTCCGTCGTCGAGCACCGGGATCGACGAAATCGCGTGATCGGTGAAGGCCGGTACGAGTCCGGCCAGCGGCGTCGCCTGATGGACCGCATGGACGGCTGCCGTCATCACCGCCTCGACCGTTTCCTCGACGCGTGCTGATCCGCGCCGCAGCGCTCGCCACAGCCGCCTGAGCAACGGAACGGACGCTTCGGCGAGATCGCCGTGCGTCACCACACCCACCAGCCGGTGCATTGCATCGACTACATGCAGTGCCGTCACACCTTCGCGATGCAGCAGTTCGCGCGCGGCCTTGCGATGCATTGTCGACGGCACGGCTCGCACGTCCGTGCTCATCACGTCCTCGCAGGTGATTTCGTCGAATCCATGCCAGAAGACGTTGGCGGCCGCATCGAAGCGCGACGCCTGCGTACGCTCCAAATCCGTTTTGTGCTGCGGTACGGCATGCACGACCGTATGCGGATAGCGGTGACCCGTTAGCGCGTGATACACGAGCGCCGCACCGAGCAATGCGACCGACTGAAACAGCACCGGTTCGATCACGAAACGTAACCCCAGCGCATGCACGGCCGGGCCGCCGAGCACGGCGGTCAGCGCAACGGCGCCCGAAGGCGGATGCACGCAGCGCAACGCATACATGGCGCCGATTGCAAGCGCAACCGCCACGGCTGCTGCCGTGCCCGGATCGGCAAACCACTGCACACAGGCCACGCCGATCAACGCCGAAACGATGTTGCCGCCGAGTATCGACCACGGCTGTGCCAGCGGGCTCTCGAATGCGCCGAACAGCAGCACCGCCGACGCGCCCATCGGCGCGATAAGCATCGGGATGCCGCCCGCCTCGCCAAACACGTAGCGTGTGGACAGTGCCGCAGTGCCGATGCCGAGAAGCGCGCCCGCGCATCGCCTTACGCGCTCGCGCCACATCGGCACGCCGGGATGGGGTGCGAAATTCGTCAGCCAGTCGATGAAGGTGGACAGTGACATGAACGAGGCAGCACGTCGGCGTGCAATGAGTGAAGTGCTGCCAGCATATCGAGGCGTGACAAACGTCAACAATTGATAATTTTCTGCTTAAGCATAACGAATCGCGTATACGTCGCAGGACATGCGGGCACGCGAGAGTGGCCGATTGCCCCGCCTTCAACGGCCTAGCGTTGCGCGAAGCCTTCGCTTTCAACCAGTTCGATCAGCATGGCCGAAAACGCCTTCGCCGCCAGCGTCGTATAGGCGTTGCGACGCGAAAGCAATGCCACCGTCCTTTGCGGCAGTGCGGGCGAGACGGCCAGGCTGACGAGCCCGTCGTGTTCCCGCATCACCGCCGAGGGCAGGATCGACGCGAGCGTGCCTTGCTTTACGAGCTTGAGCACCGTCCCCAGTGCGTTCGACTGCACCATGACCGGTGGCCGGGTTTGATGCACACGCAACCATGTGTCGGCGAACTGGCGCACGACGAAATCCGGGCTGAGCAGCGTCATGGGCGTCGCGGCGAGTTCGGCGGCGGGAATGGGCTTTTTCCGCCGCGCGAGATTGTGACGCTTCGACACCACGAGCGCGATGTGCTCCTCGAACAGAGGTTGCGCTTGAATTTCTTCCGAGCGCACATCGGTAAAGCCGATGCCGAGATCGAGTTCGTCGCGCAGGAGCCCGCCCTCGATTTCTTCCAGCGGCTTCTCCGCGAGTTCGATGGCAATAGCCGGATGCGCCGTGCGAAATTTCTGCAACGCGGGATCGATCAGGTATTCGGAGAAAGTCGGCGTATAGGCGAGGCGCAGCAGACCGCGTGTGAGGTCGCGCAATTCGTGCAGCGCGCGTCGGCCGGCTTCGAGCTGCGCCAGCGCCTGCTTTGCGTGCTCGACGTATTCGCGGCCAAAATCGGTGAGGCTCACGGTGCGGCCAGTGCGGTCGAAAAGCTGGCCGCCCAGTTCGCTCTCCAGTTGCCGGATCTGCTGCGACAACGCGGGCTGGGAAACGTGCAGCACCTCGGCGGCGCGCGTGAAGTTCTTCAGTTCTGCGACGGTTACCACGTATCGAAGGGGGCGCAGCATCGAGCTCCGGTCCTCTATAAGAGTCACTTATCGGAACGATTGCAATATCGTCTTGGACACCCGCCATCGGGATGCACAGAATGGACTGGTGTAAACGCTGGGTGAACGCATGACAACGGCAGGCGCCCAGCCTGCGTGTTGCAATTTTACAAGCGGGGCAACGAATGTTTGAAGCGATTGTAATGTCCGTGCTCGCGGTTTTCGCCGGGGTCTGTTTGACCTTTTTGACGGCGGTATTGCTGCCGGACGAGGCAGCCGAGCGGGCCAATCGCGGCGGACTTTTTGCCGATCTCGGCAGCGACGCATCGCAATACCCGCAGGCACGTGCGTGCCGCACCGCAAATGCCGCAGCGCGGTACCGCCGCAAAACGCGTCGAACACCTTTCGGACTGGAAGCTTGATCCTCGCGCAGCGCCCTGCTTACGCGGGCGCCGGTTCTGGTTCTGGCGCGGTCACGACCAGCACGTTGCACGACACGCGGTCAAGCAACAGGCGGTCGTCGCGACCTTCCCACCAGCGGGCCAATGCGCCGCGGCGATGATGCCCGAGCACGACGACATCGGGTTTCAACATTTCGCAATAGCGCGCAATCTCGTCGATCGGCCGCCCAACCACAAAATGGCCTTGCGCATCGAGCCCCATCGCGGTCAGGCGTGCGACGCCCTCGCGCAAAATCTCCCGGGCCGCGTCTTCTGCCGAATCCAGCGGCACTGCCAATGTCACATCCGCCATCGCCCACTGCACCGGCGCGTTATCGAGCACGGCCAGCAAGTGCGTTTGCGCGTGGCACTCGAGCGCAAGCTGCGCCCCTTCGCGTAACGCCCGGCGCCCTTCCCGCGAGGCGTCGTAGCACAGCAGAATCCGGCTGAAAGAAGACATTTTCTCCTCCCCCGCTTTGCGTTGCGTGAGGTCCGAAGCGCGCGCGGCCTGCGACGACACGTGTTGCGAACTGTCCGTTTCGATTATAGGCGTTGTATCACAGCGTGATATAGTTGACACGTGCGTTGTCACTGCGATCACGGCGTCATCAGGGAGGCCGTATGCTCATCACCAGTGGATTCGAGATCACCTATGTTCTCATTGCGTTCGCGTTGCTCGGCGCAATCCTGATCGGCGCGCTCATTACCGCGCTCCATCTGGAGCGCTGGCATCCACGGCTCATCGGGGCCGCCATCGGCACATTGCTCGGGTTCGTTCTCATCGAAGCACTACCGATGATGACCTGAAACGCGCGATTAATCACTACGTGCTTTCACGCGCCATGCGCGTGAATTCCGCATCGACGCGGCGCTTCACAGGCGCATGGCCATTGATGTTGCAGGGCAGCACGCCGCCGCACATTGCGGCGCACCACAGCGTGCCGCGCCCGCGACACGCGAATACGGATTCGCTAGACTCGTACTCAGGAGGAGCGGCACCACACGCCGCTCTCTCTCTCTCGCGCGTGTCTATGGAATCGAATCGAGCCAATGCCGTCCGCGAACGCCCGGTGCGCGTCTGGGACTTCCCGACGCGGCTCTTTCACTGGCTGACCGTCGCGCTCGTGGCCGGCGCCTGGATCACCGAGCGGTTCAACTGGATCAACCTGCACGTGCGCTTTGGCGAAACGCTGCTCGCGCTCGTGCTGTTCCGGCTGATGTGGGGTTGTGTCGGGAGCGAAACTTCGCGCTTCGGCAGTTTCATCTCAACGCCAGCGGCGGCGTTCCGGCATCTGCGGCATCTCTTCAGGCGCGAGCCGGACATCCAGGTTGGGCACAATCCCGCAGGCGCCTGGATGGTTCTGCTGCTGCTCGCACTTTTGTTGATCGAGACGCTAAGCGGCATTTACGTCTACAACGATATCGCCGACGAGGGGCCGCTTAGCGAGATCGTTCCGGCGCGCATCGCGAACGCGATCTCGGCGCTGCACGCTTATGGCTGGTATGTTCTGCTCGCCGCGGTGGTGCTGCATCTTTGCGCGATTGGCGTCTACGCGCTCGCGAAAGGCCACAATCTGCTGGGCCCGATGCTCACGGGCCGCAAGCGGCTGCCCTCGACAATCGCCTCACCGGCACGCGCTTCGCTCTGGCTCGCCGCGCTATTGCTGGCGCTTGCGGCAATGATCGTGGCGCTGCTCGCCACGTATCTTTGACAATCCACGCCAGCTTTAAAGTCGTCTTCGGGTTGCTCCGGGATCGGCTCGACCTCGCGTATCCCTCAGTGCTTCGCAACCTGTGCCTTCACGGCATCGACAAACGCCGGATCGAGTGCGCCGACAACCGTTGTTTGCGCAATGACCCGACCGTTCTCGTCCAGCAGTGCAATCACGGCATTGTGGCTGATATCGCCGCCCGCGCGGTGACGGTAGGCAATACCCAGCGTGGCGGCAAACGCCATCACGTCGCCGGACGCCGGGCGCGTCACACGCCAGTACGCCGGATCGAGTTGATGCGCCTTCGCCATGGCCGCGAGATTGAGGACATCGTCGTGTTCCGGATCGAAGCTGATCATCAGAACGGGAGGCGCGGTGCGACCGGCTGCATCCACAGCGCGGCGCGTCTGATCGATCGTGTCGACCGTCAACGGGCATGCCGAGGTGCAGGACGCGTAGAACATGCTGACGATGACCGGCTTTCCGCGCACTGACGCGAGATCGAACTTGCGCCCTTGCTGGTCCTGCAATACAAGCGGGGTTCGGTAGAGCGAATCGCCCGGAAGCTGCGCGGCAGGCGCTGCGGCAATGGCCGGCGCGCTGGCGAGCAGGCAGGCGCCGAGCACCGGGCCGAGCACTGAGTTGAGCACATAAGGCAAACACAGTGCGTAGAGCACGCGACAGACACCACGGATGTGCTTCATGTTTTTTCTCCGTCGCCGACGTCCTTGACGCACCGGAAGCCCACATTGGCGCTATCGGCAGGCGCAAGCGCGGCGAGAGCCGCGACACGCATCAGCAACGCGTAATCGGTGCGATCGACAAACGCGAGCGCCGCACCGCCACAAAGCTGCAGTTGCCCGGTTCCACCGGGGGCGCGCGTGTCGGTATTCACGAACAATGCCGCGTAGTCGTTCACCCATTCGCCCACAAGCGAATGCATGCCGTACAACCCGTACGTGTTCGGCGCGTTGCTGTTGTCGGCTTTGGTCTGTGCGCTGCTGAAACTGGCGGTCAGAGCCGCAAGAATGCGTGCCTTGCGGATAACGTCAGCGCGAGCGTCACGATGGTGTGCGTCCGCTGCCGCGGCGTATTCCCACTCGATCCAGTCGGGCAGACGCGCGTGTTCGGAAGCACAAAAGGCGCGCGCAGCAAACCAGCTGACTTTCGTCACCGGCTGATCGGCTGGCGCGTTGTCGCCGAGTCTCGACGACCCGGCCCAGTGAGACAAATACCCCGAAGAGGCGAACAAGGAGGCGACGCGATCCCGGCGCCAACTCGGGTCCTGCTTGACGAAAGCGAGGAACTCCGCGTTGGTTACGAGCTTCGTGCGCATGCGAAAGGCCGCTACGTCGACGGCGTCGGTCGCATTGCCCTCTTGCGCAATCGCGCTACGAAACGATCCCCCCGGCACGAAGGCGTATTGCCCATCGGCATACGCACACGAAGCTGCCAGTAAGAGTACGGCGGCCAACAGCCTGGGGGATCGCATCGTTGAACTCCACTCCGGTAAGTCGCAGCGTCAGTGTGCCGAGGTCGGCGTGCGCGCTGCTGCCACTTCTTCCGGGCTCACATGTCCGCCCGGATTGCCCCAGCTGTTCAGCACATACGTCAGTGCGCCGGCGATTTCCTGGTCGGTCAGTTGCGGACCGAGCGGCGGCATCGACGAATCGAAGTGCTCGCCATTCACCGTGACCTTCCCGTTCAGACCGTTCAGCACGATGTGAATCGCACGCTTCGGATCGGCTGCGAGGAAGTCGGACTTCGCGAGCGGCGGGAACACGGTCGGAATGCCACTGCCCGTTGCCTGGTGACACGCGGCACAGATGCCCTCGAACACGTGCTTGCCCGTTGCGACGAGATCGGCCGGCTTGCCTGCTGCTGCATGCGTACTCGTGGCGTGTACCGGCGCTGCCGTGCTCGATTGCGCGGCTGCACCCGACGCTGCGGCTGCTGCTGCCGGTGCTGCCGGTGCCGTCGTTGCCTTCGCCATCGCCGTAACCGGGCCCGGTGCGTAGACTTCCGGCGCGGGCGCACCGTCCACCTTCAGCATGCCCAGCGCGCCCTTGTTGAACGTGCGGAAGATCGAGTGATCGACCAGCAGGAACGTGCCCGGCACCGGCGTATTGAACTGGACCACCTTCGCGCTGCCCGCAGGAATCAGCGTGGTCTGCACATTCTCTTCGTAGTGCTTGAGCGAGCCGTCCCACACGCGGTCGAAGATCGCCCCGATCACGTGGAAGCTCGACACCAGGTTGGGACCGCCATTGCCCACGAACAGACGCACGCTCTCGCCGACCTTGGCCTTCAGGGCGTTATCGCCCGTGAGCGCGCCTTCACGGCCGTTGAACAGCACGTAGGTCGGACGCTCGTCGAGGGCCTTCTCCATGTCGAAGCCCTGCATGCCTTGCTCGTGATACTTGCCGGCCGTGTAGAAATCGCCCTGCATCACGTAGTATTCGTGGTCGACCTTCGGCAGGCCTTCCGGCGGATCCACTTCGATCATGCCGTACATGCCGTTGGCGATGTGCATGCCGACCGGCGTTGCCGCGCAGTGGTAAACGAACAGGCCGGAGTTCAGCGCCTTGAACGTGAACACACCCTCGTGGCCCGGCGACGTCAGCGTCAGCGGCGCGCCGCCGCCAGGACCGGTCACTGCGTGAAGGTCGATGTTGTGCGGCATGTGCGAATCCGGCGGATTCGTCAGGTGCAATTCAACCGTGTCGCCCTGGCGCACGCGGATAAAGCTGCCCGGCACGGTGCCGCCAAACGTCCAGAAGTCGTACGTCACGCCGTCCGCGATTTCCTTTTTGACTTCCTTGATGTCGAGATTGACGATCACGCGCGCCGGATACTTACGGTCGATCGGAGGCGGCACGTTCGGCGGGCTGGTCAGCACAGCCTGAATCGGCGCACCCTGCGGCGCACCCAGATCACCCGGCACCGCAGTCGCGGAAAGCGCCGAATAAGAGAAACCGGCCAGCAAACCGGCAACGGCCAAAGCAGTACAAATTTTTCGTTTCATGAGCATTCTCCTTATTTGCTCTCGCTGCCGGGAGCTGTGATGCGCCAGGAATAATTTGGCGCCGAAAATCCCCAGACGGCGGCTAACATTCCCTTTCTTTCAGTAATCCACGGCGCGTTAAACAGAGCGTTTTGTGTGTATTCTCGTCCGAATTTCGTTCGGAATTTCCTGCCGGAACCAGGCGATATTGATTACCTGAAGACGATTCTCCCGTTCACGCACGCAATTCTCCCTGCGGCAACGGGTGCCGCACGAGCGGATCGAGGACTGGCTTCCCTGCGCAGCCGATGCGAGCTATTCGGGGAATAGCGACGCGGGCAAAAAACACCTGTCACCCGTTAAAGCCGGGTTTGAGATGCGCAACCATAATGAACCGAGATCCCAATGCCAATTACATTCAGCGCGGGCAGCAAACCGATTTTCAGATAGCCATTCCCCGGCAAAATGAAATAATGTCTTTCGCGACTTCAACGATATCAGTGCAACCTGTTAATTACGACTTCGTAACAGGAAAGAGACTAAACCCTCCGGTAATAGATATCTTTGATAGCCATCAATTTCTCAATTTCGGTTATGCAGCAGAATGCCGCACATATTCCCGTGACGATGAAAGGGTTTTAGGTCACTCAAAAAATCAGACATCCGGCGCATTTCCTTACTTGCACAATGGTTTTATTAGCCACATAAGCACGCGAGGCCTTGCCAGTCCGGCAATTGCGCGAATTATTCAGATAGACACGCGCTGCGCAGACCGCGATTTTTTAATTTCGCCCCGGGCAATCTTGTCCTTGCGCAACCATTTCGGGCGGCTTCGCGACGGGATGACGAAATAGCGCACCGCGCAGTCTTGCGTGCGCTTTTGCAGGCGTCGCGCGCAGATGATGAGGCACGTCGAAGCGTGAAACGATGCGCGGCGCATGAGCCGGACAGGGCCGCGATTGACGGTTCGCAACATCGTCGTGATAGCGGCTGCATGCGTGCGTTGTGCAGCCGGGTCGCAAGCGTTGCCGGCATCATGCAAACCGCATGTGGGCGCACCGAATCAGTCAATGCGCCAGTTGCCTGGCGCATTGACCTGCCGTGCCGCAAAGCCGTACCGCAAACCGATAGCTCATGCGGGCCGTGAAGCGTGTCCGCCATCGTGCAACGCATGCGCTTCATCGTATTCGCGCGAGATATCCTTGTTCGTGTAGTCGCCCATGCGCCACGCGGCAAAGAGGCTGACCACGGCGCACACGAGGATGTACGCCGCAATCGCATAGCCCGAGCGGTAGTAAGCGAAGAGCGCCGTTGCGATCAATGGCGCGGGACCGCCGGCAATGACGGAAGCCAGTTGATAGCCGAGCGACGCGCCGCTGTAGCGCAGCCGCCCCGTGAACGATTCGGCGATAAAGGCTGCCTGCGGACCGTACAGCATCGAGTGCGGCACCAGCGAAAGCACGATCGCCGCGAAGATCCACATTGGATTTCTGGTGTCGACCATCGCGAAGTAGAGAAAGCCGAATACGCCTACCGCCACGGCGCCGATCATGTACATGCGCTTGCGCCCGATCCGGTCGGACAGGTGGCCGAAAAACGGAATCGTGCCGAATTCCACGACGGAAGCCGCGAGCACTGCGATTAGCAGGAGGTTCCGCGATACGCCGAGGTTCGTCACGCCATACGTGAAGACAAAGGCAGTAAAGATGTAGAACGGCGCCTGTTCGGCCATACGTGCGAGCGCCGAATACAGAATGTCTTTCGGCTGGCGGCGGATCACCTCGAGCATCGGGGTCTTTTCGATCTTGCGCTCGGCGAGCAGCTTCGCAAATATTGGCGTCTCCAGGATGTTCAAGCGGATGTAGAGGCCGATTGCGACGAGCACGATGCTCATGAAGAACGGCACACGCCATCCCCAGGTGAGGAACGCGCTACCGGAGATTTCGCTCATCGCCAGAACCGCCAGGTTGGCGATGAACAGTCCCGCCGGCACGCCGAACTGCGGCCAGGAAGCCACAAAGCCGCGGTGCGAATTGGTTCGCGCCCACTCCATGGACATCAGCACCGAGCCGCCCCACTCGCCGCCCACGCCCACACCCTGAATGAAGCGCAGCACGGTGAGAATCACGGCGCCCCAGATACCGATCGAGGCATAGGTCGGAACGAACGCCACGGCGAACGTGGCGAGCCCCATCGTGAGCAGCGTCACGATCAGCGTGGCCTTGCGGCCGACGCGATCGCCGTAGTGGCCGAAAATCGCCGCACCGACCGGCCGCGCAATAAAACCGACCGCGTAAATCAGAAACGCCTGCAGCGTGCCGACGAGCGGATCGGATTCAGGAAAGTACAGTTTCGCGAAAACGAGGCCCGTTACGATGCTGTAGAGAAAGAAGTCGTACCACTCGATCGTCGTGCCGATCGTGCTGGCAATGACAGCGCGGCGCAACTGACGTTGGGCGTCTTCCGCGGATAGGGGCATCACCCCCGATGATTCATCAGTCATTTCGTACCCCAAAAAGAAAGGTAGATCTGAACGATTGGATAGTTACGTACCGAATTAACTTCAATCAGGTTTCGGCTCCGGCATCTGCGATAGCAAACATTTCATGTCCCTCCATGTTGGTGTGAGCTCACGCCGACCGCACGAAACGACTACCCCGTTTATGCTGGCGAGCGTGCGGCACTCACGCTTGCCGTCCCCTTATTCGACCAGGAGACACGTCATGCCTCAAACCACAGGCGAAAAGCGCGCGGCGTTTCGCGCGCTGCACGAGTCCGGCTGCTTCATGCTGCCGAATCCGTGGGATGTGGGCAGCGCCCGTTATTTGCAGGACCTCGGCTTCAAGGCGCTCGCCACCACCAGTTCCGGATTTGCCTGGTCCACGGGCCACGCCGACAACACCGTCGGCCGCGAGGCGGTGCTTGCCCATCTGCGCGCAATCGCGAGCGCGACGGACCTGCCCGTGAACGCCGATTTCGAAAGTGGTTTCGGCGCGAACCCCGATGAAGTTGAGCAAAGCGTGTGCCTGGCGGTGGAAACGGGCGTTGCGGGCCTGTCCATCGAGGACTCGACGAGCGACCCGGCCGCGCCGCTGTTTCCGGTCGAGGTTGCCGTCGAGCGGATCAAGGCGGCGCGGCGCGCCATCGACGCACACGGCGGCGACACGCTGCTCGTCGGACGCGCCGAGAATTTTTTCGCGGGCAAGGCCGATCTCGACGACGCCATCCGTCGCCTCGTGGCCTACGCGGACGCGGGCGCCGATTGCCTTTACGCGCCGGGCATCCAGACGCGCGAACAGATCGCCGCCGTGGTCGGCGCAGTCGCGCCGAAGCCGGTCAACGTGCTGGTGGGTTCGGTCTCGGAGTTCACGCTTGCGGATCTCGCGGCGCTCGGCGTGCGGCGCGTGAGCGTCGGCGGCGCATTGGCGCGCGCGGCATGGGGCGCTTTCATGCGCGCCGCGCAGGCGCTGGCCGAGGGCCGCTTCGACGGCTTCGAAGGCGCCGCGCGCGGCCCGCAGCTCAATGGCATTTTCAGGGCGAACCACTAGCGCGGCTAACGCGGCTGGCCCGGCTGGCGCGCCGCGGGCGTCACGGAGACGGCATCAGACCCGGCCAGACGATTTCCAGTTCGACCGCAATCGAGCGCGCAAGACCGTCGAGCCCCGGAAGCAGCGATGCATTGGTGATGTTCATCCGGTAGAGCCACTTCATCGCGTCGACGCGAATGCGCTCGGGCAGCACGATCTTGTGCAGGAGTTCTTCGTTGCTTTCGTAGCCGTCGAGAATGGCCTGTAGCGACTTGTCGATGACGCCGGGCACCACGAACGTGCCCGACTGCGCGACGAGCCGGTCGTCCATTTCCGTGGGTTCGCCGAACCACACGATCTCGTGGCGGTTTGAAAAATAGTACCGGTCGAAATTGTCGTGCACGCGGGGATCGATCATGTCGCGCGTGAGCGTCGGGTTGGCCTTCGGCACGGCCCGGTTATTCCACAGCGCGGGCGTATTCAGCGCGAAGACCGCCGCATCGCCGGTCGCGCGTTCAAGTGCGAAGAACGCGGCGACGAAGGGACTTTTCGTGAAATCGAGCAGGCGCGTCGGCGCGCCGTGGTGCTGCATCAGCGCGAGGCAGCGCAGGTCGTCCTTGAGCAGGTCGGGATGCGCGAGAAAGTTGTGCGCCTTGCGCCGGAAGATGCGGATCGCCCGCTCCTCGCGCACGCGCCACTGGCTGCGGTCCAGCACATAGTCGCGCATGTAGCGCGAAAGCGAGCTTTCGAGCCGCCAGGCCTCGTTTTGCTGCCCCCGAAAGGCCCAGCCTTCGAGCTGCATCGTGAGCGCCATGAACTGCTGCCAATCGGTGATTACGACCGTCTGCATTGCCAATCCTCGAAGCGGCGAGCGGGCCGACAGGCGCCGCCCTTGCCATCGCGCCGATCCTACCGGCGAGGCAAGACGCCTCCGTGAACGGCAGGCCCGAATTCCAGGCCCGATTCAAAAGCCCGCATTACAGGCTCAAATGTAAGGCCCAGGGCAGATCTGAAGCCAAACTTTGAAGTTTGCCTTCCTTTCTCCTAGAATGCCCGCATGACCCGCCGCAATCCCCTCGCCGAACACGATCTCGCCGCCCAGCTCGCGAGCGAGATCCGCGCCCTGATCGGCAAACTCAGACGCCGCCTGCGCGAACAGTCCAACCCCGGAGACTTCACGCCGTCGCAGGTCGCCGTGCTCGTGCGCCTCGACCGCGAAGGGCCGGGCACCGTAACGAGCCTCGCGCGCGCCGAAGGCATGCGCCCGCAGTCGATGGGCGCCGTGATCGCGCAACTCGACGCCGCCGGCCTCCTGAATGGCGCACCCGACCCCGACGACGGCCGCCAGACGCTCTGGTCGCTCACCGACGCCTGCGCCGCGTGGCTGCGCGATGTCCGGGCAGCGCGCCAGGACTGGCTCTCGCATACGATCGAAGCAAAGCTCGACGAGGACGAACAGCGGGAACTCGCTGCCGCACTCGATCTGCTCCAGCGGCTCGTAGATGACTGAGCGACTGACGCCGGAGCACGCATGAGCACCTCGTCGGACGGCGTCTTTCGCTCGCTGCGCAGCTTCAATTACCGCGTGTGGGCGAGCGGCGCGATCGTGTCCAACATCGGCACGTGGATGCAGCGCACGGCGCAGGACTGGCTCGTTCTCACCGGGCTTACGCACCACAGCGCGGCGGCGGTGGGCGTGGTCATGGGGCTGCAATTCGGGCCCCAGTTGCTCTTCCTGCCGTGGTCCGGCTACGCCGCCGATCATCTCGACCAACGCAAGCTGCTGATGGCCACGCAGGCGACGCTGGGCGCGCTCGCGCTCTTGCTCGGCGTGTTGACCGTCTCCGGCGTCGTGCAGCTCTGGCACGTCTACGCATTCGCCTTCCTGTTCGGCTGCACGACGGCCTTCGATGCGCCGGTGCGGCAGACCTTCGTCTCCGAACTGGTCGGCGACGGCGACCTGCCCAACGCCGTCGCGCTCAATTCCACCTCGTTCAATGCAGCGCGTATGGTCGGCCCTGCCGTGGCGGGCGTGGTGATCGCATCGGTCGGCGTGGGATGGGCGTTTATCGTCAACGGCCTCTCGTTCGTCGCCGTGCTGATCTCGCTCACGCACCTGCGCACGCAGGAACTGCGCACACGCGGGCGTGCCCGTCCGGCGCGCGGCAGCATGACGGCGGGCTTTCGCTACGTGTGGTCGCGCCCCGACCTCAAGGCCATCGTCGTCATGCTCGCACTGGTCGGCACGTTCGGCCTGAACTTTCCGATCTTCATCTCGACGATGGCCGTACGCGTCTTTCATACCGACGCGGGCGGCTACGGCCTCCTCTCGTCGTTGATGGCCGTCGGCACCGTGTCCGGCGCGCTGCTCGGCGCGCGACGCAGCCTGCCGCGCTTTGGCTCGCTGCTCACGGGCTCCGTGCTGTTCGGTGTCGGCTGTGCGCTTGCGGCAATCGCGCCCGGCTATGGATGGTTCGGCGCGGCGCTCGTGCTCATTGGCGTCGCTGCATTGACGCTCACGACGACGACCAACAGCCTCATGCAACTCTCGACCGAGCCCGCCATGCGCGGGCGCGTCATGGCGATCCGGCTCGCGGTGGTGCTGGGCGGTACGCCCATCGGCGCGCCGATCGTCGGCTGGGTGGCCGATCATTACGGCCCGCGCTGGGCGCTGGTGGTGGGTGCGGCTTCGGGCATCGCCGCAGCGTTCGTCGCGGCACGCGAGATGCGGCGAGAAGCACACGCCGACGAGACATCGGTGTTAGCGTCGCAGGACTCCGACCACGACATCGAGGCATGAAATCCCATGAATGCATCCGAACGCATCGACCAGATGATCGCGGAGCTCACGGACTGGCGCGGGCAAACACTCGCGGCCGTTCGCAGGCTCATTCTCGATGCCGATCACGAGATCGTCGAGGAATGGAAGTACATGGGAAGCCCGGTCTGGTATCGCGACGGCATGATCGCCGTCGCCAATGCCCACAAGGACAAGGTGAAACTGACGTTCGCCTTTGGCGCAAGCCTCCCCGATCCCGGGAAGCTGTTCAACGCGGGCCTCGACGGCAACGCGAGACGGGCCATCGACTGGTTCGAGGGCGACGCAGTCGATGAACGCGCTTTAACAGCGCTGATCCGTGCCGCGGTGGAATTCAATCGAAACAAGAAGCAAAAGACGGCCACGGGAGCGCGGTCGAAAGCGCCGAAGATGCCGCGCCCGTAGTGGCCCGTACCAGCCCGCAGCAAACAGCGCGTAGCAGCCGTAGCACTGCGGTGAGCGCCCATTCGGGCAAGGGCATACCGGCGATGGCCGCAACTTCGCCCTCACATTACGAGCGCTGCGCGTTCCGAAACTGTCACACAACGCGGATAGATTGCGTTTTTCGGTCGAAACCGCCGTTCGCGACGGTTTATTCGCTCGGCGCCCGCCATGACCCTCACGCAGATCCGCAGTTTCATCGCCGTTGCGCAGCACGGCGGCTTCACCGCCGCTGCACGGGCGCTCTCCACGAGTCAGACGACGATCACGTCGCAGATCCAGGCCCTCGAACGCGAGCACGGTGTCGAACTCTTTCACCGGCGCGGCCGGCGCGTGGAACTGTCCGCGGTCGGGCTGGAATTCCTCCCCATTGCGCGGCGCATCAGCGGCTACGAGAGCGACGCCATCTCGCTGCTGCACGATAGCGGCGCGCTTCAGCGCGGCACGCTGAAAATCGGCGCAGTCGGTCCGGCTCACGTGACCGAGATGATCGAGGCCTGGCATGCCATCTATCCGCGCATGCAGCTCTCGGTGACGCTCGGCAATTCCGAGGAAGTGCTGCGCGACCTCGATCAGTACGCCTGCGACGTGGGCGTCGTGGCCCGCGCATTCGAAGACACGCGCTATTACACGCAGCCGTACGGGACGTTTCCCGTCATCGCGTTCGTCGACAAGGCGCATCGCTTTGCCGCTCGCAAGTCGATCACGTTGAAGGAACTCGCCCGCGAACCGCTCCTCATGCGCGAGCCCGGTTCGACCACGCGGCGCGCGATTGAAGACGCACTCGGCGAAGCAAGCCTTTGCCCCAGCATCGCCATGGAAATCGGCAGCCGCGAAGCGCTGCGCGAAGCCGTCGCGCGCGGTCTCGGCGTCGGGACGGTATCGCAGGCCGAGTACGTGCCCGACGAACGCCTGCGCCCGTTGCGCATCGAGGGCGATCCGGTCGTCACGCACATCCACGTCTGCTGTTTGAGCGAGCGGCGCGAGAGCCGTCTCGTCGCATCGTTCTTCTCAGCCGTCGAGCGCTGCCGGCCGTTCGCCCGCACGGCCTGAACGTCGCGGCCCGGTCAACGCCCCCAGGCACATCAACGCGACATTCCAGCGCGGATTCGCCCCGCGAGGGTTCAGATTGCTCCAGATCGTCCGATAAACAGAGTGGGGAGGCCGTCCCGCCTGCCTGGATTGCGTGTTGGGACAATGCAGCAACACGAGAGAGACCGGGAATTCCAAAAGTGAACCGTATATCGTTGAACAAGAAGGCGTGGTGCATCATCGCCCTGCTGTGGATCTCGCTCGTCGTCATGATTGTCGCGAATGCGGTCATGACGCGGCAGAACATGCTGAACGATCGCGAAGAGATGCTCGCGCAGCAGGTCGACACGGCGATGGGCGTGGTCGCGTTCTTCCAGAAGCAGGCCACGTCCGGCCAGATATCCGCCGACGAAGCAAAGCGCCTGACCATCGCGGCCCTGCGCAACATACGTTACGGCGCCGATCAGAGCGGTTACTTCGGCGCTTACGATTCGCGGGCCTGGGCCGTGCTCGTTCCGCCCAAGCCCGAACTCGAGAACAAGGACCAGTCCGGCATGCTGGACGCACGCGGCAGCCACGTTGCCGTCGAGATCGTGAAGAGTTCGTCGCCTGGCGGCAATCACCTCACCCGCTACGTGTGGCCGAAGCCGGGCCACAGCCAGCCGGTCGGCAAGATCACCTACTCCGTATTCGTGCCCGAGTACGACTGGCACCTCTTCTCGGGCCTCTATGTCGACGACATCGACGACGCGTTCTTCAGCGCGCTGATCCGCAACCTCGTGCTCGTGACGCTGATTGGCGTGGCCGTCACGATCGGCATGGTCTGGCTGATCCGCAGCATCCGCGCAAGCCTCGGCGGCGAACCGGGCTACGCCACCGCAATCTGCACGCGCATTGCCGCGGGCGATCTCACCACGCAGGTGAAGGTCAGGAACGGCGACTCGCACAGCCTGCTGTACGCGATGAGTCAGATGCAGCGGCAACTCGTGGAAGCCGTGCGGCGCATCCAGCAGTCCGCCGAATCGATCACGACGGGCGCCAGCGAAATCGCGACCGGCAATCTCGACCTTTCGTCGCGCACCGAAGAGCAGGCCGCCTCGCTCGAAGAAACCGCGGCGAGCATGGAGCAACTGACCGCGACGGTGAAACACAACAGCGACAACGCGCGCCAGGGCAATACGCTCGCGGTCAACGCGTCCCAGGTCGCCGCGCGCGGCGGCGACGCCGTGCGCCGCGTCGTGGCGACGATGCACGATATTTCGACGACGTCCGAACGCGTCGAGCAGATCATCAGCGTAATCGACAGCATCGCGTTCCAGACCAACATCCTCGCGCTCAACGCCGCCGTGGAAGCGGCGCGCGCGGGAGACCAGGGACGCGGCTTCGCCGTCGTCGCCGCCGAAGTCCGCACCCTCGCGCAGCGCAGCGCCAGTGCCGCGAAGGAAATCAAGGAATTGATCGGCCAGTCGGTCACGCAGGTGGCGGAAGGCTCGAAGCTCGTCGACGAGGCGGGCACGACCATCGACGAAGTCGTGGTGTCCGCAAGACGCGTGGCCGACCTCATGGGCGAAATCGCCGCCGCTTCCGAAGAGCAGCACTCGGGCATCGAACAGGTCAACAAGGCCGTCTCGCAGATGGACGAGATGACACAACAAAATGCGGCACTGGTGGAAGAAGCGTCGGCGGCAGCCCAGGCGATGGCTACGCAATCGCACGGCTTGCGTGACGTGATCTCGGCGTTCCGGATCGGCGCGACGCGCGAGGCGCCGGTTGCCGCCGCGCCCAGGCCCGTAAAACCGGCTGCGCCGCACGAACCGAAAGTGAAGGTAAAGGCGCGTGCGAGCGCTGCCCCCGTGCGTCAGCGGGAGCCGGAACTTCCGGCCGGTGCGGCCAGTGCGGAGCACGACTGGGAAACGTTCTGACGCGCACGATGCGTACGAAGCACAGCGGGTAAAACCATAGCGGGCGGCTATGCCTTAACCGGCGTGCCGCCCGCATCCGCATTCGCTTGCGGCCGCAATGACCGCACGCTGTCCCGCGTATCGTGCGTATCGTGCGTATCGTGCGTATCGTGCGTATCGTGCGTATCGTGCGTATCGTGCGTATCGTGCGTATCGTGCGTATCGTGCGT
>NZ_JAMXLH010000013.1 GCF_024281035.1 Paraburkholderia sp. | reverse complement strand
CTGGCCGAGTTGGAGGCCGAGGGCGCGAAAGCCGATGCGCGGCGCAAGGTTCGTGACGGCGGCGAGCGGGAGATGCGCCAGATGCGCGATCGTGCCCAGCGCGAGCTGGACCGGCTCGAGGACATCTGGAGCACCTTCACCAAGCTGGCTCCCAAGCAGCTGATCGTCGACGAGAACCTCTACCGCGAGATCGTCGACCGCTACGGCGAGTACTTCACCGGCGCGATGGGCGCGGAGTCGATTCAGAAGCTGATGCAGGCCTTCGACATCGAAGCGGAAGCCGAGAACCTGCGGGACGTCATCCGAAACGGCAAGGGGCAGAAGAAGCTTCGTGCGCTGAAGCGGCTCAAAGTGGTCGCGGCCTTCCAGCAGTCGGGCAACTCCCCGATGGGCATGGTGCTCGACGCCGTCCCGGTCATCCCGCCGGAGTTGCGGCCGATGGTGCAGCTCGACGGTGGCCGGTTCGCCACCAGCGACCTCAACGACCTGTACCGCCGCGTGATCAACCGCAACAACCGCCTCAAGAGGCTGATCGACCTCGGCGCGCCGGAGATCATCGTCCGCAACGAAAAGCGGATGCTCCAGGAAGCCGTCGACTCGCTGCTCGACAACGGCCGCCGCGGCAAGGCGATGACGGGTGCGAACAAGCGTCCGCTGAAGTCGCTCGCCGACATGATCAAGGGTAAAGGCGGTCGCTTCCGTCAGAACCTGCTCGGTAAGCGCGTCGACTACTCGGGCCGTTCGGTCATCGTGGTCGGCCCGACGCTGAAGCTGCACCAGTGCGGTCTGCCGAAGCTGATGGCGCTCGAACTCTTCAAGCCGTTCATCTTCAACAAGCTGGAGACGATGGGCGTCGCGACCACGATCAAGGCCGCGAAGAAGGAAGTCGAGAACCAGACGGCGGTGGTGTGGGACATCCTCGAAGAGGTGATCCGCGAGCATCCGGTCATGCTGAACCGTGCGCCGACGCTGCACCGCCTCGGTATCCAGGCTTTCGAGCCGGTGCTGATCGAAGGTAAGGCGATCCAGCTGCACCCGCTCGTCTGCGCGGCGTTCAACGCCGACTTCGACGGTGACCAGATGGCCGTTCACGTGCCGCTGTCGCTCGAAGCGCAGATGGAAGCGCGCACGCTCATGCTCGCGTCGAACAACGTCCTGTTCCCGGCGAACGGCGATCCGTCGATCGTGCCGTCGCAGGATATCGTGCTGGGCCTTTACTACGCGACGCGTGAAGCGATCAACGGCAAGGGCGAAGGCATGACGTTCACGGGCGTGTCGGAAGCGATCCGCGCGTATGAGAACAAGGAAGTCGAGCTGGCCTCGCGCGTGAACGTGCGTATCACCGAAATGGTGCGCAACGAGGACACGTCGGAAGGCGCGCCGGCTTTCGTGCCGAAGATCACGCTGTATCCGACGACCGTCGGCCGCTCGATCCTTTCGGAAATCCTGCCGCACGGCCTGCCGTTCTCGGTGCTGAACAAGCCGCTGAAGAAGAAGGAAATCTCGCGCCTGATCAACACGGCGTTCCGCAAGTGCGGTCTGCGCGCGACGGTGGTGTTCGCCGACCAGCTGATGCAGTCGGGTTTCCGTCTCGCGACGCGCGCCGGCATTTCGATCTGCGTGGACGACATGCTCGTGCCGCCGCAGAAGGAAACGATCGTCGGCGACGCCGCGAAGAAGGTGAAGGAATACGACCGCCAGTACATGTCGGGTCTCGTCACCGCGCAGGAACGCTACAACAACGTGGTCGACATCTGGTCGAACACGTCGGAAGCGGTCGGCAAGGCGATGATGGAGCAGCTCTCGACGGAGCCGGTGGTCGATCGCGACGGCAACCATACGCGTCAGGAATCGTTCAACTCGATCTACATGATGGCCGACTCGGGCGCGCGGGGTTCCGCGGTCCAGATCCGTCAGCTGGCGGGTATGCGCGGCCTGATGGCGAAGCCGGACGGCTCGATTATCGAAACGCCGATTACCGCGAACTTCCGCGAAGGCCTGAACGTGCTGCAGTACTTCATCTCGACCCACGGTGCACGTAAGGGTCTGGCTGATACGGCACTGAAGACGGCGAACTCGGGTTACCTGACGCGTCGTCTCGTCGACGTCACGCAGGATCTCGTGGTCGTCGAGGAGGATTGCGGCACGTCGAACGGCGTGGCGATGAAGGCGCTCGTGGAAGGCGGTGAAGTCGTCGAAGCGCTGCGCGACCGGATTCTCGGCCGCGTCGCGGTGGCGGACGTCGTCAACCCGGAAAGCCAGGAAACGCTGTACGAATCCGGCACGCTGCTCGACGAAACCGCAGTGGAGCAGATCGAAGCCCTCGGCATCGACGAAGTGCGCGTGCGCACGCCGCTCACTTGCGAAACGCGCTATGGCCTGTGCGCCTCGTGCTACGGCCGCGACCTCGGCCGCGGCTCGCGCGTGAACGTCGGCGAAGCGGTTGGCGTGATCGCTGCCCAGTCGATCGGCGAACCGGGCACGCAGCTCACGATGCGTACGTTCCACATCGGTGGTGCGGCGTCGCGTGCGGCAGTGGCCTCGTCGGTCGAAGCGAAGAGCAACGGTACGGTGCGCTTCACGGCGACGATGCGTTACGTCACGAATGCGAAGGGCGAGCAGATCGTCATCTCGCGTTCGGGCGAAGCGCTCATCGCCGACGATCACGGCCGCGAGCGCGAGCGTCACAAGGTGCCGTACGGCGCGACGCTGCTGCAGCTCGACGGTGCGCAGATCAAGGCCGGCACGCAGCTCGCAACGTGGGATCCGATGACGCGCCCGATCATCACCGAGTACGGCGGTACGGTGAAGTTCGAGAACGTCGAGGAAGGCGTGACCGTGGCGAAGCAGATCGACGACGTCACGGGTCTGTCGACCCTCGTCGTGATCGACGTGAAGCGCCGCGGCTCGCAGGCCGCGAAGAGCGTGCGCCCGCAGGTGAAGCTGCTCGACGCGAACGGCGAGGAAGTGAAGATCCCGGGCACCGAGCACTCGGTGCAGATCGGCTTCCAGGTCGGCGCGCTGATCACCGTGAAGGACGGTCAGCAGGTGCAGATCGGTGAAGTGCTCGCACGTATCCCGACCGAATCGCAGAAGACGCGTGACATTACCGGCGGTCTGCCGCGTGTGGCGGAACTGTTCGAAGCACGTTCGCCGAAGGATGCCGGCATCCTGGCGGAAGTCACGGGTACGGTGTCGTTCGGTAAGGACACGAAGGGCAAGCAGCGTCTCGTCATCACGGACCTCGAGGGCAACCAGCACGAGTTCCTGATCGCGAAGGAAAAGCAGGTGCTGGTCCACGACGGTCAGGTCGTCAACAAGGGCGAAATGATCGTGGACGGCCCGGCCGATCCGCACGACATCCTGCGTCTGCAGGGTATCGAGGCGCTGTCGCGCTACATCGTCGACGAAGTGCAGGACGTGTACCGTCTGCAGGGCGTGAAGATCAACGACAAGCACATCGAAGTAATCGTGCGTCAGATGCTGCGCCGCGTGCAGATCACCGACAACGGCGATACGCGCTTCATCCCGGGCGAGCAGGTCGAGCGTTCGGACATGCTGGACGAAAACGACAAGATGAACGCCGACGACAAGCGCCCGGCGACGTACGAGAACGTGCTGCTCGGTATTACGAAGGCATCGCTCTCGACCGACTCGTTCATCTCGGCGGCATCGTTCCAGGAAACGACCCGCGTGCTGACCGAAGCGGCGATCATGGGCAAGCGCGACGATCTGCGTGGCCTGAAGGAAAACGTGATCGTCGGCCGTCTGATTCCGGCCGGTACGGGTCTCGCGTTCCACAAGGCGCGTAAGGCGAAGGAATCGTCGGATCGCGAGCGTTTCGACCAGATCGCAGCGGAAGAAGCGTTCGACTTCGGCACACCGGAAACCCCGGCAGCCGAAGAGCCGCAACAGCCGCACACGACTGGCGAGTAAGCATCGGGGCGGCGTAGCCGCCGCCCTTCGCTGACAGAAGTCGCAGAAGTCGCAAGGCCGTCCGGTTTCGACCGGACGGCCTTTTTTATTGCCCGCGCGCGAATGAGTGCGAGTGCGCGTGTGCCGTGCAGCGCGCACCGGACCGTGCTAACGTACGCGCGCCACGTTATGCATGCGCCGCATCGAGCGTGGCAGACGGGATCTATCCGAATCGGGAGGCGTGAATCATGTGGGTCGTTGGAGCCGGGTTGTTCCTGAATATGCTGGCGTCGGTCGGCATCTTTTCGTATTTGCTGCATCACGTCGGGGTCCAGCAGGCCGCGTGGTTCTTCGCAACCTTCCTCGTGGTGTGGGCGTTTCTCATCATCGGCTACATCATGCTGATAGCGGGCAAGCGCAAGGGCGGCGCCGTGCTGATCACCATCGGCTCGCTTATCTTCATTCCGGTCGGGCTCGTTTCGATCATCGGCAGCATCCTCGTCGCGCGCCGCGGCAACCGGCTCGCGCGCTGATTCACACGATCGTGCTCGCACTCTCGTGCTCGGCGTGCATAGCGCGCATCACATGCGCGCGCGCCGGCTATCCGCCGAACGGACAATATCGTTCGTAGCGGCGGGCAGAGGCGGCACGGGTTGGTAAAATCTGGCCCACTGCCTTTGCATCGACCCGCCTCTCCATGTCCCGCTCGCTCGAAATCCTCAACGAAGTCTTCGGTTATCCCGCTTTCAGGGGGCAGCAAGCCGAGATCGTCGAGCATGTCGCGGCGGGCGGCGATTCGCTGGTTCTGATGCCCACGGGTGGCGGCAAATCGCTCTGCTATCAGATCCCCGCGCTCGTACGTCACGAAGCCGGCCACGGCGCCGGCATCGTCGTATCGCCGCTCATCGCGCTCATGCAGGATCAGGTGGCCGCGCTCACGGAAGTCGGCGTGCGCGCCGCTTACCTGAACTCGACGCTCTCCGGCGCCGAAGCCGCCGCCACCGAACGCGCGCTGCGCGAGGGCAGTATCGATCTGCTCTACGTCGCGCCCGAGCGTCTCATGACGCCGCGTTTTCTCGATCTGCTCGAACGTACGCGAATCGGCCTGTTCGCCATCGACGAAGCGCATTGCGTGTCGCAATGGGGGCACGATTTCCGGCCCGAGTACATCCAGCTTTCGGTGTTGCACGAGCGCTTTCCGGACGTGCCGCGCATCGCGCTCACAGCAACCGCCGACGACATCACGCGCGACGAGATCGTGCAGCGGCTCGCGCTCGACGACGCGCGCGTTTTCATCTCGAGCTTCGACCGGCCGAATATCCGCTACCGCATCGTCGAAAAGGACAATGCGCGCGCGCAGCTGCTCGACTTCATTCGTGCCGAGCACAGCCGCGCCGACGGCACGACCGACGCGGGCGTTGTCTACTGTCTCTCGCGCCGCAAGGTCGAAGAAACGGCCGAATGGCTCAAGGGGCAGGGCGTGCGCGCGCTGCCGTACCACGCGGGCATGGAATTCGAGGTACGCCAGCAGCATCAGGAAATCTTCCAGCGCGACGAGGGTGTCGTGATGTGCGCGACGATTGCATTCGGCATGGGCATCGACAAGCCGGACGTGCGTTTCGTCGCCCATCTGGATTTGCCGAAGAGCGTCGAAGGCTATTACCAGGAAACGGGGCGCGCGGGCCGCGACGGGCTGGCGGCGAATGCGTGGATGGCCTACGGCCTCGGCGACGTCGTGCAGCAGCGCAAGATGATCGACGAATCGGAGGCCGACGAAGCCCACAAGCGCGTGCAGACCGGCAAGCTCGACGCGCTGCTCGGGCTGTGCGAGACGGCGTCGTGCCGCCGCGTGCGCCTGCTCGCGTATTTCGGCGAAGCCAGCCAGCCGTGCGGCAATTGCGATACGTGTCTCGAACCGCCCGCCACGTGGGACGCCACGCGTGAGGCGCAGATGGCGCTTTCGTGCGTGTTCCGCGCGCAGCGCGCGAGCGGCTTCAACTTCGGCGCGGGCCACCTGATCGACATTCTGCGCGGCAACCGCACGGAGAAGATCCTCGCGCGCGGCCACGAGAAAATTTCCACCTTCGGCATCGGTGCGGCGCTATCCGAAGCGGAATGGCGTGCGATCTTCCGGCAACTGGTGGCATTTGGCTATCTCACCGTCGATCACGACGGCTTCGGCTCGCTCGTGCTCACCGAGGCGAGCAAGCCGGTTTTGAAGGGCGACCAGAAGGTGACGATGCGTCGCTATGTGAAGCCGCAGCGCACGCGCCAGTCGTCGGGGCGCACGAGCGAGCGTGCCGATCCGACCCAGGGCATGAGCCCGCGCCAGCGTACGCGCTGGGATCGTCTGCGACTGTGGCGCACGGAGACCGCGAAGAGCGAGGGCGTTCCCGCCTACCTGATCTTCCACGACGCCACGCTGGCGGAAATCGCCCGCAACGGCCCCGAATCGTTCGACGAACTGCGCGAAATCCCCGGTATGGGCGCGCGCAAGCTCGAACGCTTCGGCGAGGAGCTGCTTGAGGTTGTCGGGGACGCGTAATTCCACGCGTATAGCCTGGCGAGGCGGCGCCCAATTCGCGCAATCTCCACTGCGCGCCGTCTCAAGCGCTCTCGTTGTCGCTCCACTGTCATTTCCCCTGTGGTCCTGATCATAGCAAGCCGTTGACTCACTTGGTATTTTCGGAATATCATGCTGGGTTCCGGTTCTTGGGATTCTTGCGCTCGTCCGTACATGGACGAATGTGAAGATCAGGACTCACGTCTTTTTCCGGTTCCGGAGTTCGATACGTATGGTTTTCCGCTTTGCCCGGAAATAAATGCGTCGATTTTGTTCAATTTCAGGAATAAACAATGCCAACCATCAATCAACTGGTTCGCAAAGGCCGTACTTCGGAAGTCTCGAAAAGCAAGAGTCCGGCCCTGCAGGACTGCCCGCAGCGTCGCGGCGTGTGCACCCGCGTGTACACGACGACGCCGAAGAAGCCGAACTCGGCACTTCGTAAGGTCGCCAAGGTTCGTCTGACGAACGGCTTCGAAGTAATTTCGTACATCGGCGGTGAAGGCCACAACCTGCAGGAACACTCGGTTGTGCTGATCCGCGGCGGCCGTGTGAAGGACTTGCCGGGTGTGCGTTACCACATGGTTCGCGGCTCGCTGGATACCCAGGGCGTCAAGGATCGTAAGCAGGCTCGTTCGAAGTACGGCGCGAAGCGCGCGAAGGCTGCGAAGTAAGAGTCGAAAGGTCGTCTGCGCCGCTCACTGGTGCGAGGCGATACATGCGGTGGTGCCGGATTGGCCGGTGCTGTCGAGTAAGTGGTCACCCGACCAGGCTGGTAAGTCGTAATGGATGAATCGGGTTAGTTGGTGGCCGCGGAGCGCAAGGGTTCGATCCCGCGCTTCAACTGAAAAGTTAAAGGAAGAAACATGCCGCGTCGTCGCGAAGTTCCCAAGCGGGAAGTGTTGCCGGATCCGAAGTTCGGCAACGTTGATGTAGCCAAGTTCATGAACGTGCTGATGCTCTCCGGCAAGAAGTCGGTTGCCGAGCGCATTGTGTACGGCGCTTTCGAACAGATCCAGACCAAGGGTGGCAAGGACCCGCTGGAAGTGTTCACTGTCGCACTCAACAACGTGAAGCCGGTTGTCGAAGTGAAGAGCCGTCGCGTGGGTGGTGCGAACTATCAGGTTCCGGTCGAAGTGCGTCCGTCGCGTCGTATGGCATTGGCGATGCGTTGGCTGCGTGAAGCCGCGAAGAAGCGCAGCGAGAAGTCGATGGCTCTGCGCCTGGCGGGTGAACTGCAAGAAGCGGCCGAAGGCCGCGGTGGCGCAATGAAGAAGCGCGACGAAGTTCACCGGATGGCAGAAGCGAACAAGGCGTTCTCGCACTTCCGTTTCTAAGAGGCGAACCCGCTCAGGGTTTGTTCTAAAGCGGAAAAAATTCCGGGCGGGTGCGCTAATTCAGCGCCTCGCCCGTTTGTGTTCAGACGCGTCGGGATCGAACCTGATGTGTCCCTCCCCATAGAGGATCAAAGTGGCTCGCAAGACTCCTATCGAGCGCTACCGCAACATCGGTATTAGCGCTCACATCGACGCCGGCAAAACGACGACGACCGAGCGCATCCTGTTCTATACCGGCGTGAACCACAAGATTGGTGAAGTTCACGACGGCGCTGCCACCATGGACTGGATGGAGCAGGAACAGGAGCGTGGCATCACGATCACCTCCGCTGCTACGACCGCCTTCTGGAAGGGCATGGGCGGCAACTATCCGGAACACCGCATCAACATCATCGACACCCCGGGACACGTCGACTTCACGATTGAAGTCGAGCGCTCGATGCGCGTGCTCGACGGTGCGTGCATGGTCTACTGCGCCGTGGGCGGCGTGCAGCCGCAGTCGGAAACGGTGTGGCGTCAGGCGAACAAGTACAAGGTTCCCCGTCTCGCGTTCGTCAACAAGATGGACCGTACCGGCGCGAACTTCTTCAAGGTCTACGACCAGCTGAAGACCCGCCTGAAGGCAAACCCGGTTCCGGTCGTGGTGCCGATCGGCTCGGAAGAAAACTTCAAGGGCGTCGTCGACCTCGTGAAGATGAAAGCGATCATTTGGGACGAGGCCTCGCAAGGCACGAAGTTCGACTACGTCGACATCCCGGCTGAACTCGTTGACACCTGCAACGAGTGGCGCGAAAAGATGATCGAGTCGGCTGCCGAAGCCAGCGAAGAGCTGATGGAAAAGTACCTCGGCGGCGAAGGCCTGTCCGAAGCGGAAATCGTCAAGGCGCTGCGCGACCGCACAATCGCCTGCGAAATCCAGCCGATGCTGTGCGGCACCGCGTTCAAGAACAAGGGCGTGCAGCGCATGCTCGACGCCGTGATCGACTTCCTGCCGTCGCCGGTGGATATCCCCCCGGTCAAGGGCGAGCTGGAAAACGGTGAAACGGCTGAGCGCAAGGCGTCGGACGACGAGAAGTTCTCGGCGCTCGCATTCAAGATCATGACCGACCCGTTCGTCGGCCAGCTGATCTTCTTCCGCGCATACTCGGGCATCGTCAATTCGGGCGACACCGTGCTGAACTCGACCAAGGGCAAGAAGGAACGCCTCGGCCGTATTCTGCAGATGCACGCGAACAACCGCGAAGAAATCAAGGAAGTGCGCGCAGGCGACATCGCCGCGGCTGTCGGTCTGAAGGAAGCGACCACGGGCGACACGCTGTGCGACCCGGCGAACCCGATCGTTCTGGAACGCATGATTTTCCCGGAGCCGGTGATTTCGCAGGCCGTCGAGCCGAAGACCAAGGCTGACCAGGAAAAGATGGGCCTCGCGCTCAACCGCCTGGCTCAGGAAGACCCGTCGTTCCGCGTCCAGACGGACGAGGAATCGGGCCAGACCATCATTTCGGGTATGGGCGAGCTCCACCTCGAAATTCTGGTCGACCGCATGAAGCGCGAATTCGGCGTGGAAGCGACCGTCGGCAAGCCGCAGGTTGCATACCGCGAAACGATCCGCGCGATCGCGAAGGACGTCGAAGGCAAGTTCGTCAAGCAGTCGGGTGGTCGCGGCCAGTACGGTCACGCGGTCATCACGCTCGAGCCGAACGAGCAGGGCAAGGGCTACGAGTTCCTGGACGAGATCAAGGGCGGTGTGATTCCGCGCGAATACATCCCGGCGGTGGACAAGGGTATTGCCGATACGCTGAAGTCGGGCGTGCTGGCGGGCTTCCCGGTCGTCGACGTGAAGGTTCACCTGACGTTCGGTTCGTACCACGACGTCGACTCGAACGAAAATGCGTTCCGCATGGCCGGTTCGATGGCGTTCAAGGAAGCCATGCGCAAGGCGCAGCCGGTCATCCTCGAGCCGATGATGGCCGTCGAAGTCGAAACGCCGGAAGACTACATGGGCAACGTGATGGGCGATCTGTCGGGCCGTCGCGGTATTGTCCAGGGCATGGAAGACATGGTTGGCGGCGGCAAGATCGTTCGCGCAGAAGTACCGCTGTCGGAAATGTTCGGCTACTCGACGTCGCTGCGCTCGCTCACGCAGGGCCGCGCAACGTACACGATGGAATTCAAGCACTACGCAGAAGCACCGCGTAACGTGGCCGACGCAATCATCAGCGCGAAGGCGAAGTAAGCATCGGCACGGAGCGAGCCGGGCAACGAAGCCTGGTTCGCAACGAACAGACACCGGTTCACCACTTTTTTGAAAGAAGAGAAACATGGCAAAAGGTAAATTCGAACGGACCAAGCCGCACGTGAACGTGGGCACGATCGGTCACGTTGACCACGGCAAGACCACGCTGACGGCAGCGATCACGACGGTTCTGACCGCGAAGTTCGGCGGCGAGGCGAAGGCGTACGACCAGATCGACGCAGCGCCGGAAGAAAAGGCACGTGGTATCACGATCAACACCGCGCACGTCGAGTACGAAACGGCTAACCGCCACTACGCACACGTCGACTGCCCGGGCCACGCCGACTACGTGAAGA
>NZ_JAMXLH010000012.1 GCF_024281035.1 Paraburkholderia sp. | reverse complement strand
ACCACGCGCACCCATTGCGGTGCGGGCGTGATCGCGACCTGCTGCTTGAGCATTTCCATGGCGACGGCGAGCGAGCGCACGCCATCCCACCGCAGTTCCATGTTGTAGTTCAGGCCGCCACGGATCAGATGCAGGTGATTGTCGATCAGGCCGGGTAAAACAGACCGGCCGCCGAGATCGATGCGCTTCGTCGCGCCGCCCGCGAGCGGCACGATATCGGCATCGCTGCCGACCGCGACGAAGCGGCCATCGGCAATCGCCACCGCAGTGGCACCCGGATTCGAGCGGTCCAATGTGGTGAACCGTCCGTTATACAGAATCAGATCGGGTTGGGCTGCGGTCGCACTCATGTGATTGTCCTCACTTCGTTGACTTCGAAATCAATTCGCGCTTGCGTTGCTTGATAACCGAACTAAAGGCCGCGCATTAAAGGCCCAAGAAGGGTTTCAGCCACGGAATGGCCTGCATGCCTATCGTCATGCCGAACAGGCCGACGAGAGCAACCAGCGGCGGTGCGGGCGAGCGGACCTTGATCACGCTGTAGATCACGCCGATCAGCACGCCTGCGGCCAGTGACACCAGATACGGTTCCATGCAATCAGTCGCTCCGAAGGTTTACGACTGGCCGGTGCGACGCCTCCGTGGGGAAAGCGGCGCATCGGCTTCACGCGATCAGCTTCGGGAATCGCGACGATAACGATCAATGCGCTGCAACGGCAGGCAGCACCTCGCCCAGCTTCGCCGCACGCTGGGGCGCCTTATGAACCATCGTGTAGGCGTAGTCGATGCCCATGCCGTATGCGCCCGAGTGCTCCCGCGCGATCGCCATCACCGCATCGTAGGTTTCGCGGCGAGCCCAGTCGCGCTGCCATTCGAGCAGGACCTGCTGCCAGGTGACCGGCACGACGCCCGCCTGGATCATGCGCTGCATCGCGTAGTCATGCGCCTCCTTCGACGTACCGCCCGATGCGTCGGCCACCATATAAATCTCGTAGCCGCCTTCGAGCATCGCGCACAGCGCAAAGGTGGTATTGCAGACTTCGGTCCACAGGCCCGCCACGATCACCTTCTTGCGGTTGTTCGCGGCAAGCGCGTCGCGAACCTTCTGGTCGTCCCATGAGTTCATCGAGGTACGCTCGAGCAGCTTTTTACCCGGGAACACATCGAGCAATTCCGGATACGTGAATCCCGAGAAGCTCGTCGATTCGACTGTCGTGATCGTGGTGGGAATCTCGAACACCTTGGCCGCCTTGGCCAGCCCGACGACGTTGTTCTTCAGCACCTGCCGATCGATCGACTGAACACCGAACGCCATCTGCGGCTGCTGATCGATAAAAATCAGCTGGCTGTTTTGCGGGGTAATTAATTCGAGCTTCGGATTGGTCATGGCGCACCTGATGTTTGATGCGTAGAAAGAGCCACCAGACCGGAATAACCGGAATGGGTGGAATAGAGGATGGGCTGGCAACTCGCCGTCCAGCCCGCGCTATTTAACATGTAAATCAAAAAAAGAGAACGACAAATAAATAGCGTTCGAGCAACGCCGAAAGTTGAATGTCAAATCACTATTCTTACCGCACATTCAGCCTTTTCTTGTTGTATCAAACCCGATACGCTTTAAAAAATTCGCGGTCCGGTTCGCGATACCAGCAAATTGTCGACGAGATTCGTTTCATGAAATCGTATGCATTTTCGCTACTCGCCGGCATCCTCGCCGGCGTCGTCTACTACACGATCGGCGTGCAATCTCCGGCTCCGCCTGCAATTGCGCTGGCGGGCCTGCTCGGCATGCTGGCGGGCGAGCAGATATTGCCCATCGCGCGTCATGTACTGTCGGGTCTCAGGCTGAAGGCCGCATGGCGCGAAGCGAAATCCGGCCAGCATATGTTCGGTGCGCTACCGGGCGCTCAACGGCCCAATGCACCCGATGCGCCCACAAAGAACCCGCATCGATCGTGATGTGAGCTCTCACGGATCCTGCATATGCTGCCCGGCGGCGCGCATGTGCCGGGCGAGCGTTTGATCGGGCGGAATGTTGTGGCGGGTTCGCGCGAGAAGATGGCTGCCGCGTGCGAAAGCCGGACTGCCCGGACCTCAGGGAAGGTGCCGGGGGTAATCGATAAGAGGCGCAGTAAGAGGCGCAGTAAGAGGCGCGGTAAGAGCCGCGGTAAGAGCCGTAAAGCTGAACCGCTATTGGGTCGCCAGCGACTCCGCCAGCCGAACGCGACGCGATGCGGCGGTGGCGCGACTCAGGTCGCGGCGCATGCGTTTGAGCACCGCACGGTCGAACGAGAATCCGATCCAGCCTAATCCGCCGTGGCGCAACAACAGCACGATGCCGTCGATTGTCAGGTTGGGCTCCGCGAACCAGAGCGGCTGGAGGGTGATGTGATAGTTGTGCGTGCGCGAAAGCTGCTGCGCGGCGGGCGGTTTCATTGCCGACCGGTAGAGCGCCAGTTTCTGAATCAGCGCCTCGGCCTGCGCGCCGTCGAGTATCGTCGAGGCCCCGCCGCACTCGATCAGCAAGGCCGCCTTGCCTTCACGCTCTACGCGCCCGACTTGCAGCCCACATTGTTCGCGCATCTTCACTCCCCAACGCGCTGTTCGCGTCGTGTCCCGTTTCGCCGGAAAAACCGCTCCTGACGACAATCGTGGCACCGTCCGGTCGTGCCTTCAATTTCGCCTCGATGAAAAATCCTTCACGTCGCTGAAAATGCCACGTGCAATGCCACCCGAAGGCAAGCTCAACTCCGAATTTCAGCATTCTGGCGTGGCCGCGATCGTTGGCCTCGCTACCATCTGCGCACCGCGCTAAAAACAGAATGGGTCATTCGCAGACGCTCATTGCGCCCCCGACACCCGCCGGTGTCGAGGGCTCTTTTGTTGCGACACCTTTACCGCTTTCTCTACTGCTTTCATCAGCCCGCGCCGAAATACGGCTGACAAAAACCAGCCGGGCCAACGCAGCCGTCCGGCCCGTCGGGCTGTCCATGCAGGCCGGCGCAGCCGGCCAGCGCGAACGTCAGCGCTGCACCGAGCGCGAAACGCGTCCAATTGCGGCGCTTGCGCGGTTGCTCATTATGGCGATTCGACATGGCTTTCTGCCGTGTGCTTTTAGTGATGCGAATAAAACTCACGATTCAGTTCCTTTAGTTCGCCGCTGCGAACAGCTTCGATGTACTCGTTCTTGACCTGCTGCCGTGTCTTGCCGCGCGTGTTTGCAGTCGCGACGGCCTGCCCGGTCTGAGCAGGACTCGCAGCGAACTGTTGCTCCGGCGTCGCCGCCGCTGGCGCGTCCTGTGCATGCGCGACCCCGCATGCAAGTAGCGCCGCGCCGAGCGCAGCAGTCCATTGCACCCGTTTCTTCATCTTCAATCTCCGCTTCGATAAGTCCTTCACGATCCACATGGCCGCCGCTTTTCGCGTTTGATCACATTTGATCGCGCATGACGAAGCGATAACGAGCCAGGAGGCGAAGCTACGATAACGGCGCGCGCCTGTACCGGTATCGACGTACACATGAACAAATATTTATTCGGTTCCGGCCAACACTCAATCATCAAAACCGGTCCAGCCAGTCGACCAGCCACATCGCGGCCACGGGCATGCGCATCATCTTCCGATGCGCGCCGCGCGTTGTTTTTCGCTGACGTAAAAACAACGCCACGATCATCAGCCGGCCTTGCGACGCCCTTCCGACAGGGCTCGCGGGGCCAACGGCATTCTGAAATTCAGAGTTTTAGTTTTTTGCAATTTGGACTTTCCGGCCTTTTGCATAATCGCCGCGAATTGATTGGTCTCACGGCCCATGCCATTCCACCCATGGTGAGGCCCATTCAATCCGGACCGGCATTCCAGCTTCGCTGGAGACCGGAGATAGACGACATAAATGTTCATCAATAAAACGTCCATGAAAAAACTCCTGATCGCAACCGCAGCGCTGGCGACTTTCGCCACCGCCGCTCATGCGCAAAGCAGCGTCACGCTTTACGGCACGCTCGACAACGCCGTCGCCTGGTTCAGCAACGTCAAGGGCGCCAACGGCTCGGGCAATCTGGTCAAGATGTCGGCCGGCAACGTCTCGCCGAACCTCTGGGGCCTCAAGGGTAACGAGGATCTCGGCAACGGCCTGCACGCGATCTTCCGGATCGAGAGCGGTTTTGACGTCAACACGGGTAATTCGAACCAGGGTGGGCGCCTGTTCGGCCGTCAAGCCTACGTCGGCCTGCAGTCGAACAACATGGGCACGGTGACGCTCGGCCGCCAGTACGATCCGCTGATCGATCTGATCCAGCCGCTCACGAATGACGACGTCTTCGCTTCGACGTTCGCCACGCCTGGCGACATCGACAACTATGACAACAGCTTCCGCACCAGCAACGCGATCAAGTACATGAGCCCCGATATCTCGGGCTTCAAGGTGTCGGCCATGTACGGCTTCGGCGGCGCGGCCGGCAGCATGAGCGCAGGCCAGACCTACGCAGCAGCCGTGTCGTACAACAACGGCCCGATCGGCCTCGCCGCAGGCTATTTCCGCGCGACGAGCGGCAACGGCACCGTGTCCTCGTTCGACGGCCTCCAGAGCCCGACGACCGGCGGCGTTGTCGACGACTCCCCGGGCATCTCGGGCGGCTTCGTGTCGGCCAACTCGCTGCAGATCGTGCGTGCGGCAGGCAGCTACGCGATCGGCCCCGTCACGACCGGCATTTCGTACAGCAACGTCCAGTACCAGAATTACCAGACTGCAACGTCCGGCTCGAACAACCGCACGGAGTTCAACACCGGGCAAGCCTACGTGAACTACCAGCTCCTGCCGGCAATGGTGGTTGGCGTCGGCTACAACTACACGAAGGGCGGCGGCAACGGCGTGGACGTTACGTACAACCAGGTCAGCCTCGGCGCGATCTACTCGCTGTCGAAGCGCACGGACATCTATGCGCTCGGCGGCTACCAGAAGGCTTCGGGCAACACGTTCAACACGAGCGGCGTCCTGTCCACGGCTGTTGCGTCGATGGGCGACTTCGGCAACGACGCGAGCAACGACCGCCAGGGCATGGTCATGGTCGGTATCCGCCACCGCTTCTGACCGGTTCTGACCGGTCGTCGCCTCGCGACGACCCCTCCCCTGTCTCCGGCCTGCGGGCCGGATTCGGCCCCGCCGCGCACGTCATGTCCGCGGCGTTTTTTTTGCTCCTTCGCTTTGCGCCTCCACATCGTTTGTGGCGTTGCCCGCAGCCCGCGCGTCTTTGCGCTTCGTTTATTTTCCTAAACTTCGTTTCATCTTCTTCCTAGCGCTTCTTAAAACAACGCGCTTCGAGCCGCTTCGATAATGCTCACGTATTTGGAAATCGGAAAACCCGGACGAGCCGATGCGGCATCTCCCCGGGTCAAAACGGAATCGTGAATGAATCAACTGCAAGCCATGCGGGTGTTCATCCGCATTGTCGATCTGGGCGGTTTCAATCTGACCGCGAAGCAACTCGGCATGTCGGGGCCGGCGGTCACGCGCAGCATCGGCATGCTCGAAGCGCATCTCGGCATGCGGCTCCTGAATCGCTCCACACGCAGCATCTCGCTCACTGAAGCGGGGCAGCTCTATCTTGAGGGATGCCGTGCTGTCGTCGAGAAGCTCGACGAAGTGGAGTCCGATCTCGTCCGCGCCACGCGCGCGCCGATCGGCGTGCTGCGCATCGCGGCTCCTGCCGTATTCGCCGGCGGCGATCTGGCGGGCCTGTTCCGCGAGTACCGCGAGCGCAACCCGCGCGTCGATTTCGCGGTCACCGTCTACGATGCGCCGATCAACCTGATCGACGGCGGCTACGACATCTGCTTCGCGACCAGCAGGCATCCGGCCAGCGCTTCGCTCGTGAGCCGAAGCCTCACGTCGGAGCAGGAAATCGCGGTCGCCTCGCCCGCCTATCTGGCCGCGCATGGCCAGCTTCAGAAGCCATCCGATCTTTCGGCGCACGAACTGATCGCGCTCGCGGACGGGCCGCGCATCTGGGAATTCGGCATCGATCGCAACATCCAGCGCATCACCGTGAACGGGCCGCTCACCACGAGCAACTACGCAATGGCGCGCGCGGCGGCGCTGGCGGACATGGGCATCGCGCTATTACCGGCGAAGCTTGTCGAGCAGGATATCGAGAGCGGCGCGCTGCGGCGCGTGCTCGAACGCCATGACGTCAACGGCGGGCGGCTGCAGATCTCGATCGTGTACCCGGGCCGCAACTATCTGACGATGAAGGTGCGCAGCTTTATCGACTTCGCCGTCGAGTACTTCAGAACGGATACGGCGCAGGCGTCAAACGGGCTGCGCAACGCCGCCTGATCCTCTCCTGAACAACGAATCGCACTATGAGCGCGCGCCGGTCGTGCGATTCCGGCCATCGCGCTCGTGCCGCACTCATGTTGCGCTCATGTTGCAGTTAGGCCGCGCCGTGCGTGCGGAGCCGATAGCCGTAGCCCGCGATCGTCTCGATGCGCGCGACGCAGCTGCGCTGCCCGAGCTTGCTCCGCAGCCGCGAAACCGCGCGGTTGATCGTCGACGGATCGACATCCTCGCGCCCGGACCACACGTAACGAATCATGTCGTCGCGTGCGACAGGGTGATTGGCCTGACGCAGCAAGCACTTCAGCAGCAGAAATTCGCGGCGCGTCAGTCCCGCGCGCTGCGCATCGTCGAGCATCCGGCTCGCGAGTGCGTCGTCAGCCGTCTGTGCCGTACGCGCACTCGCGCCCGCATATCGCGCAGTCCTCTGGAATGCGATCAATCGCTCGTGCAATTCGATCGACGAAACCGGCGTGCAGAGGCAGGCGTCCGCACCGGCTCGCAACGCAGCCGACCGGTCCGGCGAGCCGGCCTGGCGGTCGAGCACGGCCAGGATGGCGCGGCCCGCCATGCTGTGCGCGAGACGCGGCAGCGCACCGCAGAGCGCCGACATCGGCTGCTCATGCGAAGCAACCAGAATCGCTGCGTCGAACGTTTCCTCGCCTGCCCAGAAAATACCGTCGTCGATAGCGGGCACTTCCTTGAGGCTATGCGCGTGCTCGTGAAGCGAACGGGCAATCCACGCACCCTGGGTGCGTGGCGGCGACACTAACAGGATCCTCATCGTGCACCCGGCTCATTCACCACGAGCGCGCCCGGCCAGCACTCGACGCTGATGCGTGCACCCGATTCCGCGCTTTCGTCTGCAGTGTGGTTCGCGCTGTCATTCAGTTTGCCGTTCGCGTCTTCGATGCGAAGCCGGAAATCGTGCAACCTCAGCACCGCCGCGACCATGCTGAGCCCGAGTCCCGAACCGGGCACCTGGCGTGCGGCGCTGCCGCGATAAAAGCGCTGCAATACCGCGGCCCGCTCCACATCCGGAATGCCGGGACCGTTATCGGCGATCTCGACCACCGCGCCATGCGCCGTCGCGCGCAACGCCACGCTCACGCTGCCGCCCCACGGCGCGAACTTGATCGCATTGTCGATCAGGTTGCTGAACGCCTCGAACAGCAGCGCGCGGTCGCCGTGAATCGGTGCGGCCTCATCGATCTGTGCGCGCCACTTCAGCGCGCGGCTTTCGGCGAGCGGCTCGTAGAGTTCCGCGAGTTCCTGCACGAGCTCCGCCAGATCGATGAACCCGAAACCGCCGCGACGCTGCAGCGTGCCGATTTCCGAAATCCGCAGCATGGCGCGAAACCGTTCGAGCAGGCGGTCCGTCTCCGCGCGTGCGCATTCGACCAGCGCCGTGCCCGCTTCGTCGGTGCGCACGGATTCGAGCGCGGCGACGCGCCCGAGCACGGTATGCAGGCGCGCGAGCGGCGTGCGCAGGTCGTGCGCGATACCGTCGCAGGCGCCCTTGACCTCGCCCATCAGGCGCTCGATCTCGTCGAGCATGTGGTTCACCAGATGCGCGAGCATGTCGAGTTCGTCGCTGCCGCCGCCAACGGGCAGGCGCTGCGCGAGGTCGCCCTGCGCGATGCAGAGCGTCACGCGGCGCATTTCGTACACGCGCCGGATTTGCCGCACGCCCAGCACGAGCGAACTGGCGATGACGAGCAGCACCGCAATGCCGCCGCCCGCCATGAGCGACCGGATCACGATCTCGCGGATCAGCAGGACGCTCGTCATGTCGCGCGCGACGACGAGTTGCCGGCCATCCGGCCGCTTCTCCGTCATCGACCGGACGATCGGCGAGCGTACGCCATCGAGCAGCAGCAGCGTATGCCTGAGCGTGACGCCGGTGCGGACGGTGCCGTCTGTGACGCCGTACGACGGCAACACGGCAACGTCGCCCGCGATATGCCGGCCCGCACTGTCGAAGAGCCCGTAGTAGTTCGAATGCCTGTGCCCGTATTCGAGGCGATAGGTGATCACACCGGCGAGCTGGCCATCGGGCACGGAACCGAAATAGTTGAGCTGCCAGTTGAGAATCGCGTCGGTGTCGCGCTCGATCGAGCCCGTCGCCACCCACGAGATGACGCCGACGAGCAGCGTCAGCACGATTCCGAACAGCGCGGTGAATACGTAGAGCCAGCGCACCGTGGCCGTATGCCAGCGGTGGCCGGCCGGATCGTGTGCCTCCGGCGTGGAAAGACTCACTGCGTCCTCCTAGCCAAGCATGTAGCCGGAACCGCGGACGGTCTGGATCATCGGTTCCACACCCGGCGGATCGATTTTCTTGCGCAGGCGCCCCATGTGGACATCGATCAGATTCGTGCCCGGATCGAAGTGGTAACCCCACACGGCCTCGAACAGCATCGTGCGCGTGATGGTCTTGCCCGCGTGGCGCATCATGAATTCGAGCACCTTGAACTCGGTGGGCAGCAGCGCAATGTCTTCGCCGCCCCGGCTGACCCGTCTGGAAATGAGATCGATCTCGAGATCGCGCACGTGCAGCACGGTCTCGGGCGTCGCGCCCGTGGATTGCCGCCGGCGCAGCAGCACTTCGAGGCGCGCCGTGAGCTCGTCGGGATCAAAGGGCTTGGTCAGATAGTCGTCGCCGCCCGCGCGCAGGCCGCGCACGCGCTCGTCGACGTCGCCGAGCGCGCTCAGCATCAGCACGGGTGTCTGCACGCCGACCGTGCGCATGGCGGTCAGGATCGAGAGGCCGTCGACGCCGGGCAGCATGCGGTCGAGCGTAATCACGTCGTACTGGTCGCTCAGCGCATGTGCCATGCCGTCACGGCCGTTGTCGACCCAATTAACCTGAAAACCGTGCTGAGTCAGCTCGCCGATGATTTCGTTCGCGGTAATGGCGTCGTCTTCAACGGTCAGCACGCGTACCTCGTTCATGGGGGGCTCCGGCAGCCAGCGAGCGCGAATCGCTCAGAAGCGGGGAATTTTACCGGCGCGTTTGCGCCGTACTTCCGATATTTTCATGAAAAGAATTTCATTTTCCCTACGATGGCAGCCCCGCAAGCGGCGCGCGGTCCTCTACGCAGTGTGCGGCGCTCAGCCGGTGCAAAGCTGGTAGCCATAGCGGCTCACGGTTTCGATGCTCGTGCGCACCCCGCACGCGCCAAGCTTGCGCCGCAGTCTCAGGACCACGAGGTTCAGGCTCGACGGCTCCACGCCCTCCTTCTCGGGCCAGGCATAGCGAATCAGATAGTCGCGGGCAATCGGTGCATTCGCCTCGCGCAGCAGGCATTCGACGACGAGATATTCGCGCCGCGTCAGCTCGACCCGTTGCGCGCCCTCCACCAGTTCGCGCGTGGCCGGATCGAGGCGGACTTCGCGCACGCCGCGCCCCGCGCGGCCCGGCGCGGCGCGCGAGAGTGCGCGCATGCGCTCGGTGATCTCCATCACCGAATACGGCGCGACAAAGCAGGCGTCGGCCCCGGCGCGCAGCAGTCTCGCGCAGTCGGCGGGCGAGGCCGCGTCCAGCACGACGACGAGCGCAGGCCGGCCCGGCAGACGCGCAAGCGTCGGCAGCGCCGCTGCGAGATCGGTCTGCGACGGTCCGCCTGCCACGCAGACCACGAGCGCGTCGAACCGCTCCTGCGCGGCGAGGTAATGCGCGAAGCGCAGATCGTCGGTCGCCTCGACGCTGTGCAGGCTTTCGCTCAGCGCCTTGCAAAGATAGACCCGCTCCGCGTCGGACGCGCAGCTCAACAGGATTCTCATCGGTGGGCCGGGTCCGTCATGAATCGTGCGGCCAGCAATCCACGCGGATGAACGCGCCCGATGCGGGGCCGTCCGCGTCCGCGATGGAGAGCCGGAAGTCATGCAGCCGCACGACGGCGGTGACGATGCCGAGCCCGAGCCCCGTGCCCGGCACGTGACGCGTGCGCTCGCCGCGGTAGTAGCGCGTCAGCACGCACTGCCGCTCGTCTTCGGGAATGCCGGGCCCCGAGTCGACGACGGAGAATTGCGGTCCCGCTTCGAGCTGGTGCAGCCGCACGCCGACGTGCCCGCCATCGGGCGTGAACTTGATCGCGTTGTCGAGCAGGTTCGTGAACGCCTCGAAGAGCAGCGCGCGGTCGGCCCAGACAGCCCCGACGTTTTCGATGCTGACCGTGAACGCAATGCGCCGCTCGTCCGCGAGCGGCGTGTAGAGATCGCACAGTTCGGCGACGAGCACGTCGAGCGCAACGGATGAAAACGCGCGGCGCCGCCGCAGCGAGCCGATCTCCGAGATGCGCAGCAACGCGGCGAAGCGGCCGAGGATCACATCGGTGTCGTCGCGCGCAGCCGCCAGCACGCTCGCGGCGCTCGCAGATTCGGCCGCGCCCGCGTGCGGCAACGACTCGGCCAGCGTCGCGAGACGCAGCTTCAACTGCACGAGCGGCGTGCGCAGGTCGTGCGCGACGACATCGCACGCGCCCTTCACTTCGTCCATCAGCCGCTCGATCTCATCGAGCATCTGATTGACGAGCCGCGCGAGCATGTCGAATTCGTCCCGCCCGCTCACGGGCAGACGCTGCGCGAGATCGCCGCCCGCGATGCGCGAGGTCACGCGCCGGATATCGGCGACGCGCCGCATCTGCCGGACGCTGAGCAAGAGCCCCACGACGAGGCCGCCAAGCAGGCACGCACAGCCGCCGACCACGAGCGCCTTCAGCAGCTCGTCGCGCACGCGCTGCACATCGTCGAGCGTGCGCGCGACGACGAGCCGCGAGCCGTCGGCGCGCACTTCGCCCATCGCCCGCACGCGCACGCGCCATGCGCCGACATCGAACCACAGTGTGTTGCCTCGCTCCAGATCGTGAGGATGGGTGAAGCGCTCGAATACGAGCGCGGGCGGAACGCTGAGGAGGTCGCCCGCGAGCCGGCGGCCGTCGGGCGCGAAGAGTCCGTAGTAGTTGCGCTGGTGCGGCTGGCGCCGGATGCGCGCGTCGATCGACGTCGCGAGATCATCGTTCGCGTAGCCGTCGAAATAGCGCAGTTGCCAGCGCAGCCCGCTATCGGTCTCGCGCTGCATCGCCGCGTTGACGGAATACTCGATGAGCCCGAGCAGCGCCGTGAATGCGACGGAGAAAATCACTGCGTAGGCGATGAACCACCGGAACACGGTGCTTCGCCAGCGCTCGTGCCGCGGGTCGGCAACAGGGACGCGAATCCTTGCGTGCACAACGGGCATGGCCAGCGGTCGGGACAGATTCATCATGCGAGCGTCAATCCGGTGAACACGTCGACCCTGTCCGATACCCACGCATTTTCAGCCCGCCTCTCGCCCATCCTTCCATACGAGCAGCGATCTTAGCCTCCATGCTGCGGCGCAACGACATCATTTCCATTAAGAGAGCGTTAAGTTTCTAAAGTTGCGCGCCTGCCGCCACGGCGGCTTCGCGCGTGCGGGCAACATCGTCGCGGCCCGGCATCGTTTGCGCCTCGTCCGGCAGGTCCGCCCGGCTCCAGCCGCCGCCCAATGCGCCGATCAGCGCAACCGAGGTCTGCAGGCGGCGCGTCTTCAACTGGATGGTGGCGATCTGCGCGTTGAGCGCCGCGATCTGCGCGACGGTCACGTTCAGATAGTTGTCGATGCCGCCCGTGTAGAGCGTCAGCGCGAGCTTCTGCACCTGTTTCGCCGCGGCAAGCGCCGCGTCCTGTTGCTGCGACTCCTGCGCAAGACCATCGGTCAGCGCAAGGTTGTCCTCGACTTCGCGGAACGCCTGCAGCACCACCGCGCGGTACTGGTCGCCCGTCTGCGCGAACCGCGCCCAGCTCGCCTGCAACTGGGCGTGCCGCAGGCCGCCCTCGAAGAGCGGCAGCATCACGGACGCGCCGACTGCCCAGAGGGTGTTGGGCAGCGAAGCGAGACCCCACGCCGTGTCCTCGAAGCCCGCCTGCGCGGCCAGCCGAACGTTCGGATAGAACGCGGCGCGCGCGATGCCGATTGCGGCATTCGCGGCGGCCATGCGGCGCTCGGCCGCCGCGATGTCGGGCCGCCGCTGCAGCAGCAGCGATGGCATGCTCACGGGCACGACGGGCACGGCCACATGCATGACCGATTCGCTCGCCAGATGGAAGCCGATCGGGTTCTCGCCGGCCAGCACGGCCACCGCGTGTTCGAGCACGCGGCGCTGTGAGACCACCTCGGTGTCGGCGGCCTTCGCGGAAGCCAACTGGTTCTGTGCGCGCGCAACGTCGAGCCCTGCCGCAATCCGCCCCGCGTAGCGCGTTTGCGTGATCTCCAGCGCGTTTTGATAGAGCGCGATGGCCCGGCCATAGGCAGCGTGCTCGGCATCGAGCCCGCGCATCGCCATGTAGTCGCTTGCGAGTTCGGTTTCGAGGCTGAGCCGCGCCAGCGCAAGCTGCGCCGCTGCACGCTGCGCGCCGCTCTGCGCCTCACGCACGCGATTGCTGGCTTCGCCCCAGAAGTCGAGCGCCCACGAGGCTTCGAGCCCGTACCCGTTCGACATCTGCTGGCGAGGTCCCGTGCCGCTATGGAACAGCGTGTGGGCCGATTCGTGGTTCTCGCTCGTGAAGGCGTTCATGCCCAGCTCGGGCAGCAGCCCCGCATGCGCCGCCGCCACCTCGTAGCGGGCCTGGGCATACGTCTGCACGGCCGCTTTCAGATCGGGATTCGATGCGTCAAGCTTGCGCTCCAGCGTGTCGAGTTCCGCGTCGTCGAAAATCTTCCACCAGGCGCCCTGTTCCGGCGGGCCGGACGGATCGGCCTTCACGAACGGTCCCATGCCCGAATATTGCGGCGGCAACAACATGCCCGGCGGATGGTAGACGGGCGCGAGATTGCATCCGGAGACGAGCATCGTCAGCGCGAGCACGGCCATGCCGCCGAGGCGACCGAGGCGGCTGAGGCGGTCGCAGGCGCCGCTGCGCCTCACCCTCATCGCGTCACCTCCGAGTGGCCGCCGGGCGCGGCGGAAGCGACCGCCACACCGTTCTCGCCCGGCTCGATATGCACGGCCTGGCCGTCGAGCAGACCGGCCGACGGACTCATCACAATCCGGTCCGATGCACTCACACCTTCGAGCACCTGCACCGTCTTGCCGAAGTTGAGGCCGAGCTTCACGTTGCGCAGATGCACCTTGTCATTGGCATCGACAACCGCCACCTGCATCCCTTCGGCGCGGAACAGCAGCGCCTGCTCGGGCACGACGAGCGTGCCGCGGTCGAGCGGAACGTTCAGATGCACGCTCGCATAGGCGCCCGGCCAGATCAGGCGATCGGGATTCGGCACGAGCAGCTCGGCGATCACGGTGCGCGTCTGCGGGTCGAAAGCGTTGGCGGTCGTCTGGAACGACGCCTTGAATTCGCGGCCCGGGAACTGCGGCAACGACAGCGTCGCGGTCAGCCCAGGCTTCAGTATCGCGGCGTAGTCCTGCGGCACCGACACGAACACGCGCATCTCGTGAATATTCGCGACGGTGAAAAGTTCGTCGGCCGAGCCGCGCGAGCCCACGTCGACGCCCGCGGCGTTCACGTAGTTGCCGACGTCAGTGCTGCGCGCGGTCACGACGCCGTCGAACGGCGCAACGATATTCCTGAAGCCTTCGAGCACGCGGTACCGCGCGACTTCGTGCTCGGCCGCGCGCACCTGCGCTTTTTGCGCGGCGGCGTCGGCGACCTTGACGTCGACGTCCTGTTGCGCGACGGCCTGGGTACCGGCGAGCGCGAGCCAGCGCTGCGCCGTCAGTTGCGCGAGGTTGTAGCGCGTGCGCGCCACGTCGAGATCGGCTTGCGCGCTCTGGTACTGCTCGTCGACGGCTGGCGCGTCGATGGTCGCGAGCACCTCGCCCGCCTTCACGGTCGCGCCATAGTCCTTGTTCCAGCGGCGCACGTAACCGGACACCTGCGCGTAAATCGGCGCGGAATACCACGCGCGGATGTTGCCGGGCAGCGTCAGCGTGCGCGTGGCCGGGCCGGGGCTCGGCGAGACCACCTGCACCATCGGCGTCGCATCTTCGTTCGCCACCTGGGTCAGCTCGGTCAGGTTGCGATGCCGCTGGATCACGCCGAGTGCGACAACGCCCGCGACGGCGAGCGCGGCCACGAGCACCCAGGCGCGCGGACGAACGCGCGCAGGCAGCGGCGCCTCTCTGTTGATGTTGATGCTCATGCTTGCTTCTCCGTTGTGGGCTGCTCCCGGTCGCGATGCAGCAGCGCGAACACACAGGGGACGAACAGCAGCGTCGCCACCGTGGCGAACAGCAGCCCGCCGATGACTGCGCGGCCGAGCGGTGCGTTCTGGGTGTTGCTGAAGGACATCGGGAGCATGCCGACCATCATGGCGAGTGCCGTCATCAGCACGGGGCGGATGCGGCCGAAACCGGCCTCGATGGCGGCTTCGACGGCGTTGCCGTAGCGCTCCAGATGTTCGCGTGCGAACGACACCACGAGGATCGAATTAGCCGTGGCCGTGCCCATGCACATGATTGCGCCCGTGAGCGCAGGCACCGAGAGCGTCGTGCCGGTGACAAAAAGGCTCCAGACGATGCCCGCGAGCGCAGCCGGCAGCGCGGTGATGATGATGAACGGGTCGAGCCACGACTGAAAATTGACGACGATGACGAGATAGACGAGCAGGATCGAGAGCGCGAGGCCGCCGATCAACTCGACGTAGGCGCTCGACATCGTCCGCGCCTGGCCGCGCAGGTGAATGCTCGCGCCGGGCGGCAGATCCTTCTGCATCTGCGCGACCGTTGTGGCCACATCGTCGTAGACCGCGCCGAGGTCGCGACGCTGGTTGCTCACGAAGATGTCGATGGCCGGCAGGATGCTGTAGTGCGACGCGAGCAACGGCGTGCCGGTCTGCGTGATCCGGCTCAGCGCGCCGAGCAACTGCGCGCGCGGCGCATTCGGGCCGCCCGTGCCGCTGTCGATCGGGATCGTTTCGAGATCGTTCATCGAGCTGAGCTGCGTCTGCGGCGTCTGCATGTTGACGAGGTGGGACACGCCATTGGCCGTGTCGAGCCAGTAGGTCGGCGCCGTCTGCCCGCTTCCGGAGAGCGTCGCGAGCGTGTTGTCGGCGATATTGGCCTCGGTCAGGTTGATGCCGGAGGCGTACGAGCGCGATGCGTCGATATGCAGCGTAGGCTCGTAAAACGCCTGCTGGATGTTGACGTCGGCGCTGCCGGGAATGCGCCGCAGGCGCGCGGCGAGCTCGCGTGCGTAATTGAAGTTCGCGACCTGGCCGCGCCCGGCGATCTGCACGTCGATCGGCGCGGGCAAGCCGAAGTTCAGAATCTTCGCGGTGATGTCGCCGGGCAGGAACGTAAACGTCGTGCCGGGAAAGCGCTTCGGCAATTCGCGGCGCAGCTGAAAACGGTAGTCGTCGACGGGCGAGTGCTCGTCTTTCAGGCTGATCGTGATATCGCAATCCTGCGGCCCGATCGTCCCGGACGAGCTGTAGGCCTCGTTGATGCCGCTCGCGGGCAAGCCGCAGTTATCGAGCACATTCGTGACCTGGCCCGGCAGGATCTCGCGTATCGCCCCGTTCACGAGCACGGCGAGCTTCGACGCTTCTTCCAGACGCATGCCGATGGGGGCACGCATGTGCATGTCGATTTCGCCGGACTTGATCCCCGGGAAAAAATCTCGCCCGAGCTGGCCGATGAGCGCGAGCGATGCGAGCGCAGCCGCCGCGAACGCGATGACGAACCCGCGCCGCCGCGCGACGGCTGCGGTCAGCACGACGCGATAGCGCGCGCGAAAGCGGTCGAAACGCTGCTCGAAGCCGCGCTGAAAGCGCGTGAACGGGTTGCCGCCCGTACTGTGCGCGAGCGCGTGGCCGTGGTGCCCGGCTGCGTGCCTGCGCTCGTGCCCCCGGACTTGCCCCTTGAGCAGCCACGCCGCCATCGTCGGCACGAGCGTGCGCGACAAGATGAACGAGGCCACCATCGCAAAGATGATCGCTTCGGCCATCGGCAGGAACAGATAACCCGCTACGCCGCCGAGTTCGAACAACGGCAGCCAGACGATGCAGATACAGAGCGTTGCGACGAAGGTCGGCACGACCATCTGGTTCGCGGCGGCGATGATGCCGCCCTCCAGTTGCGCACCGGCTTCCAGGTGGGTGTCGATGTTCTCGATCATCACGGTTGCGTCGTCAACGAGAATGCCGACCGCGAGCGCGAGTCCTCCGAGCGTCATGACGTTGATCGTCTGCCCGAGCCAGGAGAGCGCGAGAATCGAACTGAGGATGGCGAGGGGAATCGAGGTGGCGACGATCAGCGTCGAGCGCCAGCTGCCCAGAAACAGCAGGACCGTCAGACCCGTGAGCAGGGCCGCCGTGACCATCTCCTGGACGACCTCTTCCACCGAGTCGCGCACGAATCCCGACGCGTCGTTGAGCACCTTGATCTTCACGCCGGGCGGCAGCGTGCGCATGATGCCTGGCAGCGCCTTTTTCACACCGTTGACGACCGACAGCGTCGAAGCGTCGCCGCTCTTGAGCACCTCGATCAGCACGGCTTGCTGCCCCTTGACGAGCACGGCGTTCGTCTGCGGCGGCGAGCCACGGTGCACGTAGGCCACGTCGCGCAGATACACCGTTGCGCCGTTGATGGTCTTGATCGGCAGGTCGTTGAACTTCTCAACTTCGATCGGGCTCGAGTTGGTCTGCACCATGAAGTCGAGCGCACCGATCTTCTGGTCGCCGGCCGGCAACACGACGTTCTGCGCGCGCAGCGCAGCGGCCACATCGGAGGCGCTGAGCCCGTGCACGAGCAGCTTGTTCTGGTCGAGATCGATCTCGACGTTCAGCGACGCACCGCCGTATGGCGTCGGAATCGCCGCGCCCCGGACCGCCACGAGTTGCGGCCGGATCAGGTTCGACGCCATGTCGTAGACCTGCGAGGCCGTCATGCCCTTGGCGGACACCTCCAGATCGAGCACCGGCACCGACGACGCGTTGTACGAGAGCACCTGCGGCGGCGTGATGCCGGCCGGCATCTGCTTGAGCACCGTCTGCGAGATCGACGTGATCTGGGCCTGCGCCGCTGCGACGTTCGTGCCCGGCTGGAAGAAGATCTTGACGATCCCGCGCCCGTAGAGCGACTGGCTTTCGATGTGCTCGATGTTTTCGACCGTGGAGGTCAGCGCGCGCTCGTAGTAGTAGATGACGCGCCCGGACATGTCCTGCGGAGACAGACCGTTGTATGTCCAGACAACCGCCACGACCGGAACCCGGATGGCCGGGAAGATATCGGTCGGCATGTGGAACACGGCCATGACGCCGAACAGCACGATAAGGAGACTCATCACCACGAACGTCAGCGGACGTCGCAGTGCAACCAGGACAATGGCGTTCATTTCAATAAGCGGAGCTTGCGCGCGGAGCGCGTCATTCGGACAGCATGTAGCCGGTGCCGCGCACGGTGCGGATGGCGGGCGACGCGCCGGCCTGCGCGAGCTTGTTGCGCAGGCGGCTGACGTGGACATCGATCACGTTCGTGCCGGGATCGAAGCGGTAGCCCCACACGCCCTCGAAGATCATCGTGCGTGTGAGCACCTGGCCCGGGTGACGCATCATGTATTCGAGAATCCGCTGCTCGGTGGGCAGCATGTCGAGTGCACGGCCGTGAAAGCGCGCCGCATGCGCGAGCAGATCGCATTCGAGCGCGCCGAGCACGAGTCGCGGCGCGGCGCTGGAAGCAACGCTGCCGCGACGGGCCAGGACGTCTACGCGCGCGGCCATCTCGTCGGCCGAGAACGGCTTCGTCAGGTAATCGTCGCCACCGGCGCGCAGGCTGCGCACGCGCTCGTCGATGGCCGACATCGCACTCACGAGCAGCACGGGCGTCATGATGCCCACGCTGCGCATGGTCGACAGCACGGCAAGACCATCGAGGTCGGGTAACACGCGGTCGAGCGTCACCACGTCGTAGCTGCCGGCCATCACCTTCGCGAGCCCGTCGCGCCCGGTCGTGGCGATGTCCACCTCGTGCCCGAAGGCGCAGAGCGACGAACGGATGGCCTTCGCAACGAGCTCGTCGTCGTCGACCGAGAGAACGCGCGTCATGACCTCGCCTCGCGGACCACTGCGTGCGGACGGCGTGCGAATCCTGCTGCCAGGCCCGGGGAGGAATCGATCTGTAGACGTTTCATGGCGCATCGTTTCGTCGGAATGCGACGGATGATCGTCGAACGCGACTAACCCGTCCTCTCCACAAACATGAAGAGTCTTTAATGTTAGCTGCGAAGCGAAGCGAGGCGTGCGTTCTACGTGAAATGCACAATGCCGAAAGACTGAATTGCCCAATTACGCGCGCAACGCACGCGCATTCCGGGTTAAGCTTGCTGCCGGTCTCGAACGTTCTCCGGGACTTTTATCCACGCGTTAATCCCCGACGCGTTGGCGCGTCGGGGATTTTTTTTACGCCTGCGCTCGCAACGCAATGAAGAAGTTTTCATGCTCACGCTCTGGCTCGCTCGCCTGCCGTCGCCTATTCTCGCCTCGCTGCCGGTTCACTTGCCTCGTTCGCATGGTGCGGACTCAAAGACCGGTCTGAGCGCGACATTCAACTTCATTGCAGGAGCACACATGAAAACGTGGTTCAAGCTGGCCGCCATTTCGATCGTCGGTATCACGAGCCTTTCCGCACACGCCGAACACCTGACGCCGCAGCAATGCAACGGCTACCCGTTCGTCCATAGCCACCAGCCGACGCGCGACGATCTTCAACGCGAACTCGCGTTGGTCGAAGGCGAGGGCTACTCGCCGGGCGACGACAACGACGACTACCCCGCCGGCATCGAGCACGCCGAGCAGTTGCTTCAGAGCGATTACACCCGCGACTGCCTGCACCAGACGCCGGGCTCGTCGACCTAAGCGTTGCCGCCGCACGATGGGCGGCGCTCCGGCATGAAATATTTCTTCATCTTCGCGCTACCGGTCTGAGCACCGGCGCGAGACAGCGTGCGGGAACATGCGGGATTGCTGCCGCGCCGCGCAGCCGGAACGCGAACCGGACGCCGAGGTAGAGAGAGAAGCTGATGACACAGCAAATCAAACTGGAGCTGGTCAACGAATACGGCAAGCCGTCGCTGCTCCTGACGCTCGACGGCCGGACCGCGGCGCTCACGGCTGAAGAACTGGACGAGCTTATCGAGACGCTCGGCCTCCTGCGAGCCGACCTCACGCCCGCACCGGAGCAGACGGTGTCCAAAGCGGAACGCTACGCGGTGGAGACGAATGCGGAGTGGCACGTTCACCAGCATCCGCTGTTCGACGGCGCGCTGCTGTTCCTGCGCCACTCCGGGTTCGGCTGGACCGGTTTCGGTCTGCCGTCCGGGCAGATGGATCTGTTCATGGAAGCCACCACGCCGCCTTCGGAGTGGAAGAACAACGGTACGCGCAACTGACAGCGCACTCGACCAGGTCGAACCAGCTTGACGGCAGCTTTCATCCGAGTTTCATCTCAAGTACATTCCCGTTTCACTAATCGAAACGAGAATCCTCCCTTTTGAAGCAGTACGATTTGCTTCGAAGCACCCCAGAATCACTCCGCTCGCGTTGAGATCATCCCGATGATCGATGCGATTGCATTTCTGCCTGATTTTTCGTACTGCAAATCATTCACGCGCGACGGAGTCGCCGCAAATCTCACATCACCCCACCACACGATCATGACCGGCAATCTCCCCACCGACCATGCTGCACCGGAATACCTCCTCGAATTGATCGGGACGCTGTTCAAACACGAAGGCGAACCCGACATTCGCACAGTCAAAGGCCCAAGACACGAGGTATTCAAGATTGAGTGCGGAGGCCGCACTTATATCTTCAAAATCCTCGGAGAATGCGACCGGTTTCAACAGCGTGAAATTCTGGCGAGGGAGCTTTTGCCCGCGGACTTTCCAGCACCGCAGATACTGCATTCGGGCGTGACCGATGACAATCGGTACTGGATCGTGATGGAAGCCGTTGGCACGCAGGACATGCGCCGCTGGCTTCTGGGTTTGAATCGAGACGTCGGGGACTCACACCCCGTCATTAGCGAAATCTTTTACGAATGCGGAAGGCTTCTCGCACGCATTCACTGTGTTCAGTTCGGCGAACAGGAAGGCTTGCCGCGCAGCTTGTATTGCGACGAGATTTATAGCCTCGGCTACGGAACAGAGGCGTTCGGCGACAATCTGTTTGCGGCTGTCGGTCAGGCAATCGATCTGCTCGGCGAGGGCGCGCAAGCGCCCATCTTGAGAGCGTTGCGTTCAAGTGCGCAGCAATGCTTGCCCTACACGAATATGGAAGCGCTTTGTCACGGCGATTACAAGGCAAAAAATGTGCAGTTGACGGAAGCCGGTCGAGTCGCCGGCATTATTGATTGGGAGTGCCTCCATGTCGGATCACCCCTGACCGATGTGGCCCAGTTCCTGCAGCATGCTCGCCAGTATGAGGACATGGAGCGTTTTGCCGAGGGGTACAGCGCAGTGATCCCCTCCCGTGGCAGTCTTGTCAGCGCGGCATTTTCCTACCGGATGGCGGAGGTCGTGCGCGGTCTGAAACGCCCGCAACCATTCGACGAATTTGAATTGCGCATCAATCGGGAATACATCAAGGGTTGCGCCGACATCGTCGAATCGAAACGGGTAGACGCCATGATGGAAATTGCGAACGAGTTGCTTCGGTACGGCATCGAGTCGTGAAGTTTGATCCGACGATGAACGCGCAGCAAGGCAAGGGATGACGTGCCGGGGCCAGACCGCATATCCGCCCAGATAGCGTGGCTGCGCGGGCATGCCCGCGCCAGCCCCCTTATTGCAGTTGAACGGCGATCAAGTCGCTGGCGAACGCGGGTTGTGCGGAAGTAAGCTCCATCAGATCGAGGAAGCCATTGCTGTGCGCAAACTCTTCCAGCGCAGCCTTGCCGCTTTCAGCCTTAACCTGGCCGTAGCTTTCGACCATCTTCAGGTCGGTAATCAGGTACACCATCTCAACCTCTCTCTCCGTTCGCGGATGCCCCGAGTCGTTGTTTCCTCAAGGTTTGTTTAAAGCGTAGGCAGCGTCGCTTAAATCAAGCTTAAACAGCGCCAGGTGATCGAAGAGAGGGTACAACCGGTAGCGTGACCGAGCCGCGCATACATTGCGGTCCGGCCACATCGACGATTGAGAAAAAAGCGCGAAACAACCGCGAGACAATCAGCAAACCAAAGCACCAACCGCCTAAAACCGCGTTTCGATGCCCACGCGGGTGAGAAACTGGCTCGGCCCGCTCGACGTCCCGTTCGGGTCGATAATGCCGCTGATCAGCGCCTGCGCACCTGAATTCGCGCGTTGATACACCGCCTGCGCGTAGACCATCGTCCGCTTCGACAAGAGGTAGTCGACCGACGTCGAAATCTGGTGGGCGTGGTTATTGTCGAGATACGCGTTGCCCTTCATGTACATGTAGTCGGCGCCGATCTGCACGGCGGGCGCCAGCTGATACGTCGCGCCGATTTCGCCTTGTGCGATTGCACCGCCATTGGCCGTGTTGCGCACCGTCGTGATGAGCGCGCTCGCGGAGACCTTGCCGAAGTCGTAATGCGCGCCAACGCCCCAGTTGCGCACGGCCACCTGCGGGCCGCCCGTCTGCAGGTACTTTACTTCCGTGTAGGCCGCCGCGGCGCCGAACGGGCCGCGATCGTAGTTGATCCCCGCGCTGACCGAGTTTCCTGCGCCGAACGATCCGGGTACGCCGCCGAATCCGTAAAGCGCGCCGAAGCGGAATCCGTCGATCGAAGGCGACTGATACTTGACCGAATTCGTCACCGTCTGGCCCGACATCCGGTCCCAGTCGAACTGGCCCGCAAAGGGCGGGTTGTACGGCAGCGCGAGTTTCTGGAACGGACCGGCGCGGAAGTTGTACAGTCCACCAACCGTCATTGCGGCGTCGGTGCGTCCGAAAAACAGCGAATCGACCACATAAATGCAGGTCGCGCCGTAGCTTTCCATCTTCTTCGCTTCGACGGCGAGTTTCTCCGGCGTGGTCATGTGGCTCATCATCAGAAAGCCCACCGTATCCATGCCGAGTTCGCGCGCATACTCGATGTGCTGCTTCGAGATATCCGCTTCCGTGCAGTGCGTGGCAATGCGCACCACGCGCGCGCCCGCGTTGTACGCGGCCTTCAGGTCGTGAGTCGTGCCGATGCCCGGCAGCAGCAGCGTCGCGATCCGCGCGTGCGTGACGACGTCGGCCACCGCCTCGATCCATTCGAGGTCGCTGTGCGCGCCGAAACCGTAGTTGAAGCTCGATCCCTGCAGGCCGTCGCCGTGCGCCACTTCGATTGAATCGACCTTCGCTTTATCCAGTGCGCGGGCGATGTCCTGCACATTCTGGATCGAGTACTGGTGGCGGATTGCGTGGCTGCCGTCGCGCAGCGTCACGTCGGAGATATAGAGTTTCTTGCTCATGTTCGCTTCCTTTAAGCCGCCACAGCCGAGCTGGCGATGCGCTCCGCGGTAGCGAGCGCCGCCGAGGTCATGATGTCGAGGTTGCCCGCATAGGCCGTCAGATAGTGCGCCGCGCCTTCGATTTCGAGGAACACCGACGTCTTCAGGCCGCTGAACTTGCCGCGGCCCGGGATGTTGATCGGCGCGCTCTCGGGGATCACGTCGAACTGCACCTTCTGCTTGAGGCGGTAGCCCGGCACATAAGCGTTCACGGCCTTCGCCATTTCCTCGATGGAGGCTTCCACCCGCGCCTGGTCGGCGGCTTCGGACAGCACGTACACGGTGTCGCGCATCATCACCGGCGGCTCGGCCGGGTTCGGCACGATGATGGCCTTGCCCTTCGCCGCGCCGCCCACCACTTCGATGGCCTTCGAGGTCGTCTCGGTGAATTCGTCGATGTTCGCGCGTGTGCCCGGCCCCGCCGACTTGCTGCTGATCGACGCGACGATTTCCGCGTAATGCACTTTCGCCACGCGCGACACGGCCGCGACCATCGGGATCGTCGCCTGGCCGCCGCAGGTGACCATGTTCACGTTCGGCGCGTCGAGATGCGCGTCGAGATTCACGACCGGCACGCAGTACGGGCCGATTGCGGCGGGCGTGAGGTCGATCACGCGGATGCCGGGCTTGTGCTCGCGCAGGAACGCATCGTTCTTCACGTGCGCGCCAGCCGAGGTAGCGTCGAACACCACGTCGATGTCCCGAAAATCGCAAATAATCGGCTACGGCGGCCCCAACCCGCTGTTGGCCGGGGCCTCATGCGAGCTACGCACTGCCATGCATTGCTAACGCCACAATGCTTAGTACTGTTGCGATCGATTGTCTCCAACCATGGCGCGGAGTCTGGAACTGCCTTGCGCGATCTTCTTGTCCGCAACAAACAGCGCCATTTCCGCCAGCCGTTCGGGGCGACTCAGCCCCTCGTAGCCGTAGCGTTCCAGGTCCCCCGTGTACGGCGCTCGTTCCAGATAAGCCAGATCCTTATCAAACAAATCGTCCGGCACTCTGTCTTTGGGGGTGGCAAATGCCGCTGTTTTTAGTTCGACACGATCGCCTCGCTCATCGACGATCAAATCGGACAACACACCAGCCGATCTAGCCGCTCTCGGCGCATCTTGCGCGGTCTGCAGACCGCCCACTATCGAACGGCGATATTTATTTCCGTGCGAGTCGAGCTTCTCGATTTTGTAGCCTTCATGTTTGAGGAAGCGGCCAATATCGACGTTTAGTGCGCCTTCCTGTTCAAGCAGATCGCGGTTTGCTGCCACGCTGACCAAACAATGACCGACAATTAGCCGCCCAAGCGTGACAATCTGCGCAACGTCCATGTTATGTGCATGAGCATCTGCCGCCCTCCGCTCAAGTCGCTCATATTCGGAGAGTTGCATTGATGCTTCCAGATCAAATACCCCGTCCTCGTCAAATTCCATTTGGCCTTGTCCTTCAAGTGGGCAGTAACGTCTGCGGGAATCGCCAGGCTAGCCGCGCTGGATTCGCTGCAGCATCGCTTCGCGACGCACCTGCGCCAGTCTGGCAGCTACATCCGCCCGATTCAAGAACTGCCAGGGCACGTCGAAATAGCGACCACGGTGCGCTACACCCACGGATTGAAGACAGCCGGCGGAGTAATTCGTAATCCGCTCAACGCCCTGCCCGCTGCGGGGCCGCCTGATGCATCTATTCCATTTGCATAAGACGATCCATTGCGAGCCTTCAGAATTTTCGAAAACGGCCGTTCACCGTAGAGATGAGCGATGCCCGCCCAATCGCCAACCATGCCGCTTCCAGAATTAAACGAGTTTGAAAATGACGCTCCTTCCTTACATCTCTGCGGTTTGCGCAGCCGTTTCTTTGGTCGGTTGCATCGGCGTGAACGATTCCCGCACCGTCGAACAAAAACAATCCGATCTACGTGCCGCAACAGATGCGTTGGTCGGCACCTACGAAGTGGTCGACAGCCGACTGAACAATCTTCACGTCACGAACGTGGTGGTTCGGAAAACCATCGGTTCATACGGTCCGAACGTGACACTGATGAACCAGGATTTCCAGTCCGCGGTCTTTCACGGCAGCAAGGCGTGCAACGGGTATGTTGTGAAAGGCGGCGCGTATGCAGCCGTAATGTGCGAAACACCAGCTTATGACGTCAATTTCTATGACCTTGACCTCGTAACGTATGCGAACCGGACGATCAAGAATGGTGGCATCATCAAGGCGTTTCCGGACATGACGGTCCCGCCAGGCAATTTCGTTCTGAGCTACGCAGAGACGAACGGTCGGATGCATTACCTCGTTCTTGCGAAGAAAACGACGCCATAGGCAAGTTCGATGTCACTTGCCTCGTGTTGAGCTAGCGTTACTGCCAGGCCAAATCTCCGCTTACCGCTGATCCGAACGTAAGTTACGCGTCGGCTACTGCCGGCGGCGTCAGGCAGTAGCCGCCTTTAAAGAGGGGTTCACCGGAAGCTTCGGCCGGTTGAATCCGCAACCGGCGGCATTGTCATCACGCTCGCGCGCAGCGCCGACATGACCCGATCGATGAGTCCGTCCGGCGATGCCAGCCCCGCTCGGGAAAGCGCCTGCTGCACGCTGACGACACGCCCCGCTTCGTAGCGCTTTCCGCTTTCGATGGCGTCTTCGAAAGCATTGGCGCGCTCGTTGATTTCCTCCGGATCGGCGCTGACCAACAACACCGCATGAGCCAATACCGCATGCAGCGGTGCCTGCGCCCCGTGCGCGTCCGATCGCATGCGGCGCCAGTATTGCGCGGTCCCGGCGATCTTTTGCGCCTCGCCCGGCGCACCCCAGGCGAGATTGAAGCGTCCGTCGCAGAACGACCCTTCCACCGCCTGCCAATGCGTCTGAAGCCCGAACGTGCCCAGCGCCTCGCGCAGGATTTCGCACAGATGCCGGTAGACAGCTTCCGAATGCTCGCTCGCGTTGCCCTGCAACCTATAGGCGAGGCTCAGATTGAGAATGCCCGGCCCCTGCGGCACCAGCCCGCCGCCCGACATGCGCAAATAAACCGGGCATCCGCGCCGCGCAAACTCGGCGCGGGCAGTCTCCAGGGCGGCGTAGCGCCGGTAGCTGCGCGGCACCACCAGTGAAACCGGTGCCTGCCACAGATGCGCGACGCAGCGGCCCGTCTCCGCTAGCGACAGCAGCGCCATCTCCGCCGCAAGTGGATCGGTTGTGTCGGCATCGAAGTCGACGATTTCAAATGGCATAGGCCAGGGCCTGTTCACATGAATAAGGGGCTTGCGCAAAGAACCGTGGCGATCCTTCGCGGACTGCTGGAACGTCAGGTCGCCGTCCGCAGCGACGGACGAGCCGGTGACATTGTCCATCGTCGCGAAGAACCGCGCCAATCGCCCCTTGTCACGTAGGGGCTCCGGTCACTTCAATCTGGGCTGGACGATGATTTTCACGGCTGATTCGTTGTTATGAATCAGCGTTTCAAATCCCTTTGAAACAAGATCTTCCAGTTGAATGCGCTGGGTGATGAACGGCTCAAGATTGATCTTGCCTTCCTCAACGAGCTTGATCGTTTCCTGATGATCGTTGCAATACGCGATCGTGCCGCGCACGTCCAGCTCCTTCATGACCACGCTGTGCACGTTGATGGTGGCCGGATGGCTCCAGATGGACACGATCACCACGACGCCCGTGGCTTTGGTGACGGCCACCAGCGTGTCGAGCACCTTGTTCACGCTGGAGCATTCGAACGCCACATCCACGCCTTTGCCGCCGGTGATTTTCATCACTTCCGCGGCCACGTCCACCTCGGATGGATCGAGAATGTAATCGGCCACGCCGGATTCGCGGGCCTTCTCCTTGCGCTTCGCGCTCAACTCCGTGACGATGACGCGCAGACCCTTGGCTTTGAGCGTCGCCGACAGCAGCAGGCCGATCGGACCTGCGCCGCCGACGAGAGCGATATCGCCGGCCTTCGCGCCGCTGCGGGTGTATGCATGATGGCCCACCGACAGCGGCTCGATCAGGGCGGCCTGATCCAGCGGAATGGACTTCGAGATCGGGTGCACCCAGCGGCGTTTGACGGCGATCTTTTCGGACAGGCCGCCCCCACGGCCGCCCAGACCGATGAAATTCATGTTCTTCGACAGGTGATAGTTTTCTCCCGGTCCCGTCGGCACGTCGTCGGCCACGATATAAGGCTCCACCACCACGTGCTGGCCGACTTCGATATCGGTCACGCCTTCGCCCACCGCATATACCACGCCGGAAAATTCATGGCCCATGGTGATGGGCGCGGACTCTTTGGAAATCGGATGGGGATGGCCGCACGGCGGAATGAAAATCGGCCCTTCCATGAATTCGTGCAGATCGGTGCCGCAGATACCGCACCAGGCTACCTCGATGCCAACGGTGCCCGGCTCCACGACGGGTTCGGGAATATCTTCGATGCGAATGTCGCCGCGATCGTAAAAACGCGCTGCCTTCATCGTTCTAACTCCTCGGTATGCTCGGTTTATATCGAATGAGGCGGTACGGGGCAGCTCGCCCCGCACCTCACGACAGGAATGGCCTGGCCCGCGCCGGCCAGCCCGACTCACTGGCCCAGATGGCGGCGCAGCAGCGCGTTGACCTCGTTGGCCTTTTCCATCTGCGGCATATGGCCGGCGTCATCGAGCACCGCCACCACTGCGCCAGCAGGCGCGGCGGCGGCATGTGCGCTCGGAATGACGCGATCCGCACGGCCCCAGACCACCATCACCGGCCCGTCAAAGCCGCCCAGCGCACGGCCAGGTTGCTCACGTTGCCTGCCGTCGCCGAACAACGTCGTGCCCAGCTCGGTGAGCGCCTCGGCAACGCCGTCGAGCCGCTTGTACTTGAGCAGATCGTCCAGCATCTGGCGACTCACGAGCGCCGTGTCGTTGAACAGCAGTTCGGCCACGGGCTTGAGTTCGCGACGCGATTCGGCGCGCACGAAACCATCGGTGTAGTCGGCGTTGACTTCGTCGCCGAGCCCTGCGCTGTCGATCAGCGCCAGCGAACGCGCCTTCTGCGGCGCATCCACCGCCAGCTGCGCAGCCACGCCGCCGCCCATCGAGTGGCCGACCAGATGCGCCGATGGGACGCCGATGGTCTCCATGAAGCGGCCGACGAAGGCGGCCAGCTCCTGCAGCGTCGTGCCCGCCAGCTTCACCTGGGACTGACCGTGCGCGGGCAGATCGAGCGCGATCACCGGATGCTTCTCCGCCACCGCATCGAGGTTGAACAGCCAGTTGTTCAGGTCGCCGCCGAAGCCGTGGATGAAGAGCACCGGCGTACCCGACTCCGGCCCGCGCCGCGCATAGCGCACGCGAATGCCGTCCACGTCGGCATAGTCGAACGCGGGGCCCGCGTCCTCGTCGCCGCTGTCGATGGCCGGCACCTCGTAAGCGGCGACGTAGGCTTCGATTTCGGCGTCGCTCACGTCCTGCTCGGCCATCACGCCGAGCAGCGCCTTGACCGGCAGCGTCTCGCCGCTCTGCGCGACGATGCGGCGCAGCAGTCCGGCATCGGGCGCTTCCACCGAATTGGAAATCTTGTCGGTATCCACATCGAGCAGCGCCGTTCCAACTTCGATGCGCTCGCCTTCCCGGACCAGCCAGTCCTGCACCGTGCCTTCGCGCATCTCCAGCCCCCACTTGGGCATTACGATCGGGGTAATCGGGCCCATCAGTTCTTCCCTCCTTTCATCGTGCGGCGCGCCGCTTCCGCGATCTGCGCGGCGCTCGGGATATACAGGTCTTCGAGCGCGGGCGAGAACGGCACCGGCGTATGCGGCGGGCAAACCATCTCGATCCCGGCTTTAAGCGCGCCGAAGGCGCGTTGGGCGACCTGTGCCGATATATCGGTGGCGATGTTGCAGCGCGGGCTCGCCTCGTCCACCACCACCAGGCGGCCGGTGTTCTCGACCGTTTCCAGCACGGTGTCGATATCCAGCGGCGACAGCGAGCGCAAATCCACGATCTCGGCCTCGATGCCCTCCTTCGCGAGCACAGCGGCGGCCTCCAGCGCGCGATGAACCATCAGGCCGTACGTGACGATCGATACATGTTTGCCGTCGCGCACGATATTGGCCTCGCCGAACGGGACCGTGTACGAGCTTTCCGGCACCTCGCCTTCGAGGCCGTACAGGTTCTTGTGCTCGCAGAAGATCACCGGATCGTTATCGCGGATCGCCTGGATCAGCATCCCCTTCGTGTCATAAGGCGTGGATGGGCACACCACCTTGAGGCCGGGTATGTGCGTGAACAACGGTGTCAGCATCTGGCTGTGCTGGGCGGCGGCCCTGAAGCCCGCGCCGACCATCGCGCGGATCACCACCGGCGTTTCGGCCTTGCCGCCGAACATGTAGCGAAACTTCGCCGCCTGGTTGTAGATCTGGTCGAAGCACACACCCATGAAGTCGATGAACATCAGCTCGGCAATCGGCCGCATGCCGCACGCGGCCGCGCCGATGGCGGCCCCCACGTAGGCGGACTCGGAAAGCGGCGTGTCAAGCAGGCGGTCGCCGTGTTTGGCGTAGAGGCCCTTGGTCACGCCGAGCACGCCGCCCCACGCATCCATTTCGCCGCTCGCGCCCGCGCCGCCGACGATGTCCTCGCCCAGCATGATGACGCTCGGGTCGCGGGTCATTTCCTGGTCGATCGCTTCATTGATCGCCAGCTTCATGCTCAATTTTCTGGCCATGATTTCGTCTCCTGATTGAATGATTGAATCGGTCGTCGCACGATGATTTCAGTAGCTCACGTAGACGTCCGAGAGCAGATCCTCGGGCCCCGGCAGCGGCGCGGCCTTGGCCTCCACGACCGAATGCTCGATCAGCGCCGCGACCTCGCGATCGATCGCCTCCAGCGCGTCGCGCGAAATCACTTCCGCCCGCGTCACCACTTGCGCGAACTTCTTGATGCAATCCTTGTTGCTGCGAATGTCGTCGAGTTCGCCGGGCCCGCGATAAGTCTGCGCATCGCCCTCGAAATGGCCGTAGAAACGCACCGTCTTGCATTCGAGCAACGACGGGCCGCCACCCTCGCGCGCGCGCCGGATGACTTCGCCCGCGGCCTCGTGCACGGCGAAGAAGTCGGTGCCGTCCACCGTCACGCCAGGGATGCCGAAGCCTGCTGCGCGATCGACATAGCTGTCCACGGCGGTGCCGTAATCGCGCGCGGTCGATTCGGCATAGCCGTTGTTCTCGATCACGAAGATCACCGGCAAATTCCAGACTGCCGCGAGATTCAGGCTTTCAAGAACGGTGCCCTGATTCGACGCGCCATCGCCGCAGAAGGTGATGCCAACCTCGCCCTTGCCGCGGAATTTGGCGGCCAGCGCCGCGCCGCAGATCAACGGCGCACCGGCGCCGAGAATGCCGTTGGCGCCCATCATTCCCTTCGACAGGTCCGCGATATGCATCGAGCCGCCCTTGCCGTTGCACGAGCCTCCCTTGCGGCCATAGATCTCCTTCATCATCGCGACCGGGTCCACGCCTTTGGCGATGCAATGGCCGTGACCGCGGTGCGTGCTCGCAATACGGTCGCCGTCACCGAGGTGATGCAGGATGCCGACCCCGGTCGCCTCCTCGCCCGCATAGAGGTGCACAAAGCCGGGGATGTCACCGCGGCCGAAGTCGACGTGCAGCCGCTCTTCGAATTCGCGGATCGTGCGCATCTTGCGATAGACCGCGAGCAGCGTCTCCTTGTCGAGCGGCAGCTGAACCGGCCCTGCAGCGATGTCTGCTTCCATGTCTGTCTCCTTGTTTCAGGTTTGGGGGGTGAAAGTGCGGAACTCGGGAACGGGCAGGCCCGCGCCTGGGCCTGTACCGCTGCGCATCAGGTGCGCGCCGGCGGCGTAGCTCATGCAGGCCGCCACGTCGATGCTGGAAAAGGCGTTCTCGTGCAAGGTCACGAATACTTCGTCATGCTTGCCGAATGCCATCTCGCGCTCGCCGTCGAGCGCGACGATGCCCGCGTGCTGTTGCACGCGCTGCGGCACGGCATGCTCGAGGCGATGCCAGTACGCGATCGGCACCGGCTGCATGAGGCCGGGCGCGATCGGCGCCATCAACTCGAATGCGCAATGGCCCCGCTTGCCCAGCTCGATGGCGAGGCCGCCGCGTTCGTCGCGGCCGACCGGTTCGAGCAGGCCCGCGATGGCGGACAGACCGATTGCCTGCGGACTGGCGAATGACACATAGACCGCCGTCAACGTTTCGGTCTTCCACACGGCGCGTGCGCCGATGTATTGCTCGCGGGAGATGACCGCGTCCACCAGCGCGATGTCGCGCCGCACGGCTCCATTCGGCTCGCGAATCGTCACTTCCAGCCGCTTGTTGCTCGCGAGCGCGCACGATGCCGGGATGCGCCCGCTGGCGAACAGGCCCGTCGCCAGTCCGGTGATGGTGGGTTCGCGCATTTCGGGGAAGGCATTGTTGGTGCCCGTGGAAAGCCCGACGATCGGCACGTCGCCGCACTCGCGGACCACCGCGCGATGCGTCCCGTCACCGCCGAGCACCACGATGGCCGCGACGCCTGCCTCGCGCATCATTTGCGCGGCGCGCAGCGTGTCGTCCACGCTGCCGGTAACCGGCATGTCCAGATACTCGACCGCCGCGAGCGTGGCGTCAGGTCCTTGCGCGCGCATCAGATGCCGCTGCAGCATGACCCGCAGCCCCTCGCGGTCCGGCATCATCAGCACGCGGCCAACGCCGCCTGCGGCCAGCGCAGCGAGTAGCCGCAGCACGATATTCACGCGATCAGCGAGCTGCAGACTGTTCGCATTGGCGATGACCCGACGGATATCGCGCGCCGAAATGGGATTGGCGATGATGCCAACCAGCGGCGGACGAACCGGAGAAGGTTCGCGCATGCCTGTCTCCTGATGTATTTGTTTGGACAGGCGTATGTATTGCAACTGCTGTGCCAGCGGCGCGGCGCTCAAAATGGGCAGAAAGCCCAGGTGAATACCCCGAGAAAATGAGCCTGAAATGCAGCGTCGCAGCGTGCTGCCGTGACAGGTGTCACAGCAGCAGTTGCATCATGGTGGACAGGCGTATCGGCCGAACGTGAAGGACGTGAAGGACGTGAGGGACGCGATGGACGTGCGTTCAAGGCGGAAGATCGACAGGCGTATCGGCCGAGAACGCAACCGCCGCAAAGGACGCGACCGCCGCGCGATCAACGCGGCAGATCGCCTGTTCCCTCGCCTGTTCCGGTATCGCTGCGGTTTGGCGACTGAATGCCGTAGCGCGCCATGCGGCGGTACAGCGTCATGCGGCTAATGCCGATCTGGCGCGCGACGGCGCTCAGATTCCAGCCCGAGGCGCGCAGATACTGCATGAGCAGCATGCCCTCGGGCGGCAGCGTGTGCGGCTCCGGTGCATCGGCCGGATGCACCGCCTGGTCGGACGCTGTGGACGCCGTGAACGCTGCGGACGCAACTTCCTCGGCGGTCTCGCCCAGGCCTTCGGGCAGGTCGTCTGCTTCGATGTGGCCGTGGCTGCACACCGCGCGCGCATATTCGAGCGCATTGCGAAGCTCACGAAGATTGCCCGGCCAGCGATGCCGATGCAGCCGCTCCCGCGCCGCCTCCGAAATCGTGAAGCCTGGCCCGCCCTCCGGCACGGCGAGCAGCTTCTGCACGAGCCAGTCCAGATCGTCGCGCTCGCGCAGCGGCGGCAACACGAAACGCGCACCGTTGAGACGGTAATAGAGGTCCTCGCGAAACCGCCCGTTGCTGATCAGTTGATCGAGCGGATGGTGGGTGGCCGAAATCACGCGCACATCGACGCGCACCGGACGCGAAGCGCCAATCGCCAGCACCTCGCCTTCGGACAGCACCCGGAGCAGACGCGACTGCAACTCGCGCGGCATGTCGCCAATCTCGTCGAGAAACAGCGTGCCGCCGTTGGCCTCCTCAATCAGGCCGCGCCTCGGCCTCGAACCGGCACCCGAGAAACTGTTGGGAAGATGCCCGAACAACTCGCTCTCGATCAGCGTTTCGGGAATCGCCGCGCAATTGACCGCGACGAACGGGCCATTGCGGCGCGAACTGGCTCGATGCAGCGCCTTGGCCAGAAATTCCTTGCCGCTTCCTGTCTCGCCGTTGATGAGCAGATTGATCGGCGAATCGATCAGCCTCGCGGCACGCTGCAATTGCTGCTGCAATGCCGCATCGCCGCCGCATAGCGCCGCCAGTTCCGCCGGCAGCGGCGGCGTCGACACGCTGTCCTGCATCCGGGGGTGCAAGCGCAGCACGGGCGGCATCACGCTCAGATAGAGCTGTTTTCCGCTATGGGTCAAGCGCACGACGCGCTGCTCGCTGGGCCGCGAGTAGACGAAGCGGCCCAGGTCCTCCGGGCGCGCATCGAAAAACGCCTCGAACCGCATATCGAGCAGCGACTGCGCCGTCGCCTCGCCCCCGTACTCGGCCATCAGCATTTGCTGGGCGCGGCGGTTATGGCCGGAGATCCGGCCGTCGGCGTCGAGTGCGATCAGATACTCCGGATTGACGTCGAGGAACTCGGGTGCCGGACTCAGCTTGAGCATCCAGTCCTGCCGGTGCCGACGCAGAAAATAGGCGTCCTCGATCTGGTTGGCGTACATACGGACCAGTTGCAGCGCAAGCATCTGACTGTACTTGGCCTGCGGCGAACTCAGTGCGGAGATATCGAGAATCGCGTTGAGCCGGCCATACGAATCGAATAGCGGCGCCGCGGTGCAGGTCAACGGAATATGCGTCGCATCGAAATGATCGGACTGATGCACCGTCAACGCCTGACCGGTCGCGAGCGCAGTACCGACCGCACACGTGCCCGCACCGTTCTCGCTCCATTCGGCGCCCAGATAGAGGCCGGCGCGGCGCAGGGCTGCGTCCGAGTTGGCATCGCCGAGGTAGTCGACGGTGACGCCGTCCGCATCCGTCAACAGGACCACGTAGCCCATGCCCCCCACCTGGCCGTAGAGGGTTTCGAGGCCATGGCGGGCGATCCGCGTGAAATCGTCGATGCGCTGCTGGTGCTCGCGCAACCGAATCTGGGGCAGGATGCGCGCTTCCTGCATTCGGGCCGGATCAAGACCGTACTGGTGCACGCAACGCCGCCACGAACTCTCGATGATCGCATCGTGCGCGCGTGCGGCCGCCGCCGCCGACTCACTGGTGGTCGTCAGGACGACGGTTTCGATGTGCTCGCGTTGCCACTGGTCCATCGCTGTCTCCTGTGTTCCGGGCGCCTCGTGCCGCATGCGACGGTGCTGGCCGGCGAGCGAATTCGGCTCAGCGTATCGGGCAGCGCCTCTCGGAACATCATCCGCTATCGCGGTTGGGCTGTTTTAGTGCCAGCATCATCGTTTGTGAAACTGCTGCGCCGGGGTGCCGCTGGTTGCGCCTTTGCGCCACTGGTTGCGCCTTTCGTTGCGCCTTTCGTTGCGCCAGCCAGCGGGGCCGGTTGAATTCGCGGTTGAATTCAAATTCACCCATGCCGGCTTGATAATGTATCTGACACCTGCGGGATTGTGCAAACCGTGCCGAATTAAAGAAAATCGCGTCGCCGATGCCCGGCTTGCGACACACCGCTGCCGATACCGGATTCTGCCAACTCCGGCTGACCCGGAATGCCCTGGCTCAAAACCGGACGAGTCGAGCGGCACGCTTCAGGGATGCAACGCAACAAAGCTTACGGTTCTTGCAGATGGCAGGCGCTGTAATAAGCGCTATCAGGCCGTCGCCGAAAATTGCCTGCCGCGCGCTTCGGCGTCAGCACGGCGCGCCGCACAGGCAGTTCATTCCCCCGATTACTGCTTCCTGTCCGCAGGCCGACTGCCGCCAGCGAAAAAGGACTGCAATTCTTGTTTTGAATCAGACCACGAATCTGACAGGCTATTAAACTCGACTCGGCGATATTCTTTTGTTCGACGACATGAAGCTCCAGCACCGCAAACACCTGACCGCATGGCTTGGCCTGATCGCCATGTGGCTCGTCGTGTTTGCGCCGCTCGTCAGTCAGCTCCTCGTGTCCGGCGTTGCGCACGAACACCATACCTCCGTGCACCAGCAGATGGCCGCCGATTGCCCGATGCAGCAGCATGCCGGGGCCGGACATGACACGATGGCTGACCCGCTCAGCGCGTGTGGATACTGCGATTTGCTGGGCGCACACCCCGCCATGCCATCGATACCGCCGGTGGTACTGTCGCTACTGGTGCTCGCCGTGCTCGCAGCGGCGCCTGTTCTGTCTACCCGCTTCACGCCGCTCGGCGCGTTCCCATCCGGGCGCCCCAGAGCTCCTCCAGCCATTTCCTGATCGTCATTTTCCAGGCCGACCGTTCCGCCAGACACGCCGATTGAAGGCGTGCGGCTGTCGTTCGTCTATCGATTTCAGGAAACACGATAGTTACCTTCGTACTGCGAAGCGTATCCGTGCACTCATGGCGTTGATAACGCCACCTGGCTGTTAAAAAGGAGAATTCAAATGGTGACTCGAAGACACTTCGTCACTGTGCTCTGCGGACGTATATCGTCGGCTGCGAACGCGTACAGCGACGGCAAGGACATGCCGGGCGCCCACGGCACGTCGAAATCGCCAAACGCATCGCCCGCAACCAACGCCGCTTTTGATGCCTGGAAAGACTACGCGCGTGAGCTCGAGAAAAAATTGGCGGACGCGCGGGCCGACCTGACTGGCATGCGCGTGCTGAGGGACGCGGCGATACACGAGCTTGGTAAGGTTGATCCGAACAACCGCCTCATGATCCAGGCAAATCGCCAGAAGATCCTCGACGAGGGATACGCCAAGGCTTGATTTCGCTTTACTTGTAACCGGCTCACCAGTAAGGCCGCTCCTCGCGCGCCTTACTGGAAGGCTGGACGACATGATCCGGTCGAGGTTCACCGCGCAGTGGACGCAGGGTTGTCGCGGGTCGAGGCGCACGACATCTCGCTGACTGTGCAGCGCGAGCTAGTCGAAAACATCGGGAACCGAATATCACGACGCGTATAGATCAGGTGCACGAACCGGCGCTTATCGCGAGGGTAGCGAGATTCATGCTCGTGACCGGAATACGGCAGCGTCTCCGGTCAGCTCCGCAACGAGGTGCGCCCCGAGCCGCGGCCGCCCGTTCTAACGTCATCTTCCCGACGACGTTCAGTGCGACTCGACGAACTGAACGATCTCGCCGTTGTCCCGCTTGAGGTATAGATCATCGCCCTTGATGCGAACCTCGTTGCAGGAGTAAGGCATCTTGCTGCCTTTACTGCAGATCTTGCCGTCCTCGGCCTTCCAGTCGCCGTGATCGGCAAATCCCTTGCTCGACTTGAAGTCGTACCCACCACTATTGTCGTACTGGACATGCCATGTGCTGCTGTCGGCGAGCTTTATGTCGAATGTCTTGCCGGAGATGTGTTGCTGAACGTCGCCTGCGGCAGGTGTTGTCGCCCCGTCGGGGAACGCCATTCCCTGCGCAAAAGCAGTGGAAGCAGGGAGCAGGAGCAAGGTGATTAGCAGCTTGTTCATTTAACGCCTCCAGAGTGTTAAGGATGCGATATGCGGTGGGTAGTTTGACCCGCGCATCCTGTACTCAGGAATTTAGTCGCCCGGCCCAGGCGGCGTCATGCCTCAATTGGGGTATAACGCGTGCGTAGTCATCAGCATTCTTTCGATTTCCATTCATCGTTCAACCTGGAAACGAGAATGAAAGGCTCGCGTTCACAATCGAATGGCCTTGTAGTCGCTGCCGTGTAGCACAGCGCCGGTCGAGCGTGCAAACGAGGATTTTCGGCTGGATGCCGAACTGGCATCGTAAACAGGAAGCGCGCACTATCCAGATGACGCGGCGACCTATTCGCAGGGGTGGACCATGAGCCGAATCGATGCGGATACGCTTTCGACGTTGATCCATCTGATTTATGCGGCGTCGACGGATCCGGCGAAATGGCAACAATTCCTTGACCGGTTCGCAACCGTTGTCGATGCGGCTGGCACCGTGCTGTTCATGCACGACTTCGATGATTCGACAGTCGTTCGACAGGAGGGCGACATCGCACTGATGGAATACGTGCGCTTCGATCCCGCTTTTATCGAGTCATATTCGGCACATTACTCGCAGTGCAATGTCTGGGCACAGGCGGAGAACCGGATGCCGGCCGGTTGCGCGATCACGTCCGAGATGCTGGTGCCGTATTCATCGTTGCTACGCAGCGAATTCTATGGCGACTGGCTGCGGCCGCAGGACCTCGCGCACGCGCTCGGCGGCGTCGTATTGAAGACAGGCAACAAGGCGATCAAGTTCTCGGCGATCCGTTCCGCGCATGGCGGCGCGTTCGACGGCGCCGCGCTGCAGCTCTATGCGGCGCTGCTGCCGCACCTCCGCCAGGCATTCGAGATTCACAAGCAATTTGTCGCGCTACGCTCGACGAACGCGGGGCAGACGCACGCGCTTGATGCGATGCCGATTGCCGTGTGGATGTGTGGCGCCAATTGCAAGGTGCTGTCGGCCAACCGCGCGGCGCAAGGGATGACGAATACGCAACGCGGCCTGCGAATCGACAGCCTTGGCCGACTACGCGCGCAAATGCCCGAAGACGACGCGAAGCTCCAGATCGCCCTTGCGCGCGCAACCGGCTTGCACGGACGCGAGCGGCGCTCCGGCACGGCGCTTGGGCTGGGACGACTGAGTTCGGTCACGCGGATTTCGGCAATGGTCACGCCAGTGCACGAAGCGACAACCGGCATCGACGAGGAAACGGCGGCGATCGTGTTTGCGTCGGATCCGGACGACGGCCTGTGCACGCCCGAGGAATTGCTCTGCAAGATCTACGGCCTGACGCGCCATCAGGCTCGGCTTGCAGGCTGGCTGATGCGCGGCGAGGACCTGAAGGGATACGCACAAGCACACGAAGTCGCGTACGACACCGCCCGCTCGCACCTCAAGCAGGTGTTCGCAAAAACTGGCGTCAGGCGGCAGTCAGACCTGATCAGGATCCTGCTGTCGAGCGCGGCGCTGATCATCCAAACCGGTTTGCATGCATAGCGCGCCGTCACGGGTGAACTGATCGCGGGCGTGTGCTTACGGCTCAACCTAATGCTCTGTCGCACCGGCCGCCCGTGGTCAACACGCGGCGCCAAGCTATTGCCCCGGCGTCACAGCCGCAATCCGCCCGAACACGCCTTAAAAGTGGACCTGGTCCGCAAACCCCGCATCGAGTTAGAGTTAATGCAAAGACCGTTTCCAGCATCAAGCATTCGTTCCCATGCCTGTCTGCAGTTGCACTGGCTACCGCCGAACGCAATCGAAAACCTTTTCGGCGAGCGCAAGCGTAAGCGGCCATTAGCGGGCCGACTCTTCACCAGGCGCGTTGCCAGGACCATCAAAGGCTTCACGGCCCTTTGCGTCGACGGTGTGCGTTCCATGCTGGGTTGACGCGTCAAGCAACGAAATCGAAAAGAAGCTGCCCATGACCGCCGAAAGAATGATGAAGATAGATGCCGCATCAACCAGAAAACCGAAATACTTGAACACCATGAAGCAGATGGAGAGCGTCACCAGATTCAGGGTAAGGCCGATGATGGCAGAAGCCTTCGGCACGGTATACATAAAGACGGCGAATCGGGTTTCGCCGCGCGGTACGTACCAGATAATCAGCAATCCGAACGCCACGATGAAACCCATCTCGACCCAGATCAGCCAGGGTGGGCGCTGCAGAAAACGTCCCTCGAAAATCGCCTCGATGACCTGTGCCTGAATCTCGATGCCGGGCACCAGTTCGCCCAGCGCGGTCGTGCGCATGTCGGTCAGGCCAGTTCCCGTGAGGCCGACCAGGATCAGTTTGTTGTGGATACGATCCGCGTCGACCGTGCCTCGCAGGACGTCGCTCGCCGACACGTAGCGTTGTTCGGTGGACCGAATCGATGCGAAATGCAGCCAGATGTCGCCGTCGGGCTGTGTGGGAACCTGCACATCCGCGACGCCCACCGCCCGCACGCCCAACGCGTCGGCGTACACCTCGACGGCCGGGGAGCCGGTCGCCACGCGCAGGACCTCGATCGGCAGGCTCGGCACCAGCTTGTCGCCCAGGGCCATGACGAGCGGAATGCGCCTTACGGTGCCCTGCTCTTGCGCCACGTTGAGCATGGCCTGGCCGCGCGCCGCGCCCTGCAATTCCGGCAGGCTGGCCAGCACGTAGTTGAAGCTGTGCATGCTGGGCAGTGGATCGGCGCCGTGCACGAGGACCGGCGCGCTCAGCATGTCCGTGCTGGTCGTCGAGGTAGCGTGATCGAACGCCGCCGCGCCGAGGATGGACGGCGACGCGCGCAACGAGGTCGCGAGAATGCGCTCGTGACTCGGCAGCGCACGCAACTGCGTGGCGAGCGCCGCAGCCGAGGGCGGCAGATCGTCGGCCACCTTGCCGGGCGACGTTTGATCGGGTTCCGGCATATAGACGTCGATACCGATCGCGAGCGGCTTTTTCGCGTCAATCGCGTCGATGAGCGCTGCCAGCCGGTTGCGCGGCCAAGGCCATTGGCCGAACGATTCGAGGGTCTTGTCGTCGATCTCGACGATCGTCACCGGCTGCATCGTGGGAATGCGCGGAAAGCGACGCTGATAGTGGTCGAACAAAAGTTGGCGAGCCGAACCGAAGGTGTCCGGCAACGCGTCAGTGAGCGTATTAAGAAATAACGGGCGCGGTACGTTGCTGGGCCATTCGCTGCACAGGTCGAGCAGGACGAAGGTGAGCAGTACCGCGAGCGCCCAGGGGCGTCCCTTGCGTGCCCTCATCATGTTTTTGATGAAGGTGAATAACGAATCGCGGTAGCGTTTCATTTCGATCGACCAAGGCGGCAGGCGGGCGTGCAGTCGCGCATCGGCCGACTCACTGAATGGTAATGACTACGCGTCGGTTCAATTGATTCGGCACGCCGTCCGGCGTGTGCACGAGCGGTTCGCGCTTGCCTCGTCCCGCGACTTCTATCTGCCGGGCGGGAATGCCTTGCTTGACCAGAAACGACGCCACGCTCTGTGCGCGCCGCATCGAGAGCCTGTCGTTGAATTCCTGCGAGCCCGCCATATCGGTATGCCCGACGACCATGAGGCGCGGCGCTGGCCACGTCGCAAGCACCGCTTTCAGCGTTGCGACCACCGTCGCGGAATCGGGCGCCAACTGCGTGGCGGAGTCGAACACGAAGTTGATTGTGAACGTCCGCGGTCGCGGAGGCTGAGCGGCCAGCAGATTGCCATAATGAGCCTGCACATTGGACTTGTTGTCGGCCGTTTTCTCGATGGTGCCGTTTTTAGCGACCTCGGCACGCGCATAGGCCTCGTCGATCACCTGCGTATGCTTGCCGCTCGTGACGATCACCCCGCCAACGCTGCCATCCGGGTCCGGCAACAAAATAATCTTGTCGGGCGCCGCGCTGCATCCTGCGAGGATCGCGAGCATGGCAAACGCCGTGGCGCCGTTCAGGCGATGTCCTCCGTTTATCGTCTTCAACGATCGCGCTCCGTGCCTCCACCTACTTCAATGATGAATTCCGTGCCACGCACGCCCAGTGTGGTGGTGGGCGTGCTGTAACGCGCCGATTCCGGATTGGCCTTCGCCAGCTTGCCGTCGACTACCGCGAGCGAGCCGCGCTTGATCGAGATATCGAGTGCGCCCCCGTCGGTCGTCGTGTTGAAGGTGAATTTGTTGAGGTCGAGAAGGGAATTGGCGCCCTCCGTCAACAGTGTGTTGTCGCGCAGCGTGATTCCGACCGCCGATGCTGGACCGGTCACGACACGATCGTTGTTGTAAACCTCGCTGCCGATGGCGACGTTCTGCAGTTGTCCGGAACGTTCGACGTGCACGCTGCCTTTCAGGGTTTTAATCATGCCGATTGCATCGGCCGCATGCGCATCCGCATATGCGTCGATAACGGGCGGGCACCCGCAGGCGAGAAGCAAGACGCAACGGATGACGTGGCTACGCACTGGCGATACCGTGTAGTGGATTAAACATGACGTATTGACCGCAATCACGACTTCGTACTTTGGCGGAAGAGTTGTAACCCGATCTGTTACCTCGCTAACACAACGGCGAACCGGCCACGCGTTTTCCGCTTTGTTCCATTCAATGTGAATAGATTTCGGCAGATCTCGATGCCGGGATAGCGGGCCGCGCTTTCAGGTTTCGCGTGACGAACAACCATCGGACGGCCCGGAGGAGTAATCCCTCCGGTTCTAATTCCGCGCGCAACCGGCGACCGATAATCGATCGCCAAAGTTCGTTAAATGCGGAACGACGACATCGGCAAGCCGGGAAATATCGAATTTTATTTTTGGTCCCCGGCGTGCGGCTCGACTCAATAAGCGATGCTAAAACGCTTGCGCACGTTCGCAGGCTTTTCGATCTCGTCGAGCATCGCAATGGCGTAGTCCTCGTACGAGATCACACTGTTGCCCTTGTCGTCGGTGAAAAAGGCATCCCCGCCCAGGCGAAACTTGCCGGTGCGCAGGCCCGGGACGAAATGCGCGGCCGGGGTGAGGAAGGTCCAGTCCACGTCATGTACTGTGCGCAAGTCATCGAGGAACCGGGCGCCTGGAACGGCTTCGCTCTTGTAGGCTTCGGGAAAATCGGGCGTATCCACGAGACGCAGTCCCGGCTTGATTTCCAGCGAACCGGCGCCGCCCACCACAAGCACACGCCCGATGCCTGCGCCGCGCGCGACTTCCAGAACATTCGCCGCCGTGACACTGGCGAATTTCGCCGCGCTGACCAGCACGTCGTGGCCTTTGAGCTTTTCGCCCAGTGCCGCCGCGCCCGTCACGGCGTCACCCGCGACGAAGTTCGCGCCGAACGGAATGGCCGCGCTCGGCTTGCGTGCAACGACGGTAACCTGATGGCCGCGCGACTGTGCTTCGACCGCGATGCGTTGGCCGACGTTTCCGGTGCCGCCGATAATGGCAATGCGTGACATAGTGTTTTCCTCTCTGCGGGTATAACTGCGGCCGCTCTGTTCAAACTGATTGATAGACGGAAATTCTCTCGCAAGGGCAATGTTTGTCAAGGCAGGACGCGTTGGCGTGCACAGCGGCGCGGGCTTCTACAACCGCGACGAAGCGCACATATCAAACGTCGATACCCAGCGCAACGATGCGCCGATAAAGCGTCGCGCGCGCCATGCCGATCTGCGCGGCGGCTTTCGCCACGTGACCGTCCGCCGTACGCAACGCGTCGATCAGAAAGCGACGTTCGAAATCGCGCATCGCGTGTTCATACTGCTGCACGCCGCCGCATTCCGGCGACGCGCCACGCTGTGTATCGTGCGGTTCCGCCGCAACACCGCGCGTCCCGTCTTCGGCCCGATTACCGCGCCCGTCGCCAATGAAGCGCGCGAGCGAACGTGCGTCGATCCGCGCGTTCTCCGATAGCAGTACTGCGCGCTCGAGCGTATTGCGCAGCTCGCGCACGTTACCGGGCCAGCCATACGCGCACAGCACCGCGAGCGCATCGCGGTCGAGTTCGAGATGCACGGCTCCGCTTTCCACGGAAAGCTTGTCGAGGATCGCCCACGCGATCGCCTCGACGTCGGCAAGGCGCTCGCGCAGCGGCGGCACGCGAATCGTCAGTACGTTGATCCGATAGTAGAGATCCGCGCGAAATTTTCCTTGCGCCACCAGCGCGGGCAAATCCGCCGATGTCGCCGCGATAATGCGCACGTCGGTGCGCACGATGCGATTCGACCCGAGCGGCTCGAATTCCTGCTCCTGCAAGACGCGCAGCAATTTGCCCTGTAAAGCAAGAGGCATGTCGCCAATTTCGTCGAGAAACAGCGTACCGCCCTGCGCCAGCTCGAACTTGCCGATGCGCCCCTTGCGGTCCGCACCCGTGTACGCGCCGGCTTCAGCGCCGAAGAATTCCAGTTCCAGCAGCGTGTCGGGAATCGCGGCCACGTTCACCGTGACGAGCGGGCCATCCGCGCGTCCGGACGCGCCGTGAATGGCGTGGGCGAGCAGTTCCTTGCCCGTGCCCGTTTCCCCAAGCAGGAGCACCGGCGACGCAAGACGCGCGGCCCGGCGCGCCTGGCGCTTGACTTCGAGACTGGCGGCGCTGGTGCCGATCAGATTGGAAAAGCTGTATTTCGCACGACGCACCTGCGCGAGCGACTGGCGCGTGCTGATCAGTTCGGCACGCAGCCGCGCATATTGGCTAAAGAGCGGCGACAGCCCCTTGAGTTCGTTGAACAGCACGAAGCCAACCGCGCCGATCGTTTCACCGTTGTCGTCCTTGATCGGCAGGCGCGTGACAACGATCGGATCGCGATTGGTTTCGAGTATGTCGAGGAGAATCGGCTCGCCGCCCTTCACGACGTCTCGCATCAAGGTGTTCGGAATCACGCTTTCGCAATCGAGGCCAATCACTGCCTCCGGGTCGTCGAATCCGAATCGCGCCGCGTAGTCCTTGTTGATCCACACCACGCGCGCATCGCGGTCGACGATAACGGTGCCTTCGCTGAACTTGTCGAGCGATCGAAAGAGCGATTGCATCGCCAGTTTGCGCACGTGGTCGTAGTCGGCCAGCAGCGCGGTCGTTTTTATTTCCATTTGGTTCTTTTCAGCTGTCGTCGCTCACGGGTATGGCGCATTCAGGCGCATGGATTCTCGTTTTCGGGACCGATTATCCCAGAAGTGAGATTGCTCAGCAGCCTTGATCGTGCTGGTTTTTATGCGCCGGCTTGCGGAAAACGGCATGTTTTATCTCCTGGACCGTCCCAGTTCCGAGACGTGTGTTGACACAACCATCCTGGCATCGGGCACGCACGCCGACGCCGGCTTCCTCCGCGCCTTTTCCCGCAAGGCTCACAGGCCGCTGGCACATATCGTGCGTAATGGTGCGTTCGCGCCGGCTTCGGTGCGCAGTACAAGCAACACACGTGCACGAATAACTAAACGGAGACAAGATGTCCTTTGTGATCGTGATCGCCGCTTTGGCGTTCCTGATGCTCGTGGCCTATCGCGGCTACAGCGTCATTCTTTTCGCCCCCATTGCCGCACTCGGCGCTGTCCTGCTGATCGATCCCGCCGCCGTTGCGCCGGTTTTCTCCGGCATTTTCATGGACAGGATGGTGGGCTTCGTGAAGCTCTACTTTCCGGTGTTCCTGCTCGGCGCGGTATTCGGCAAGGTGATCGAGCTTTCCGGCTTCTCCGAAGCCATCGTGGCCGCCGCGATCCGCTACATCGGCCGTTCGCGTGCAAACGCCGTGATCGTCGCCGTGTGCGCGCTGCTCACGTATGGCGGCGTGTCGCTCTTCGTCGTGGTGTTCGCCGTCTATCCGTTTGCCGCCGAACTCTATCGCCAGAGCAACATCCCGAAGCGTCTGATGCCCGGCGCAATCGCGCTCGGCGCGTTTACGTTCACGATGGACTCGCTGCCCGGCACGCCGCAAATCCAGAACATCATTCCCACCACGTTCTTCAAGACCACCGCGTGGGCCGCACCCTGGCTCGGCGTGATCGGCTCGGTCTTCATCATCGTGGTGGGTCTTTCGTACCTCGAATGGCGCCGCCGCAGCGCAATGGCGAAGGGTGAAGGCTACGGCACATCGCTCGTGAACGAGCCGGATCGCGTGGAAACCGGCAATCTGCCGCATCCCGCGTTGGCAATCGCACCGCTCGTACTCGTCGGCGTCGCCAACTTCCTGCTCACGAAGTGGATTCCGCAGTGGTATGGCGACAGCTTCACCGTCGCGCCCGAAGTGCTGCCCGGCATGCATGCGCCCGTGACGGTAAGCGTGAAAAGCGTCGTTGCAATCTGGGCGGTGCAAGGCGCGCTGCTGCTCGGCATTCTCCTCGTCATCGTGACGGCGTTTCAGCGCGTGAGAACGCGCTTCGCGCTCGGCACGAAAGCCGCCGTGGGCGGTGCGCTGCTCGCAACGCTCAACACGGCATCCGAGTATGGCTTCGGCGGTGTGATCTCGGCGCTGCCGGGTTTCATCGTCATCGGCAACGCGCTCAAGGCCATTCCGAATCCCCTCGTGAACGCAGCCGTGTCGGTTTCGGCGCTCGCGGGTATCACCGGCTCTGCGTCGGGCGGCATGAGCATCGCACTCGCCGCCATGTCGGACACGTTCATCAAGACGGCTCAGGTCATGCACATCCCGATGGAAGTTCTCCACCGCGTCGTCGCCATGGCGAGCGGCGGCATGGATACGCTGCCGCACAACGGCGCGGTCATCACGCTGCTCGCCGTCACGGGCCTCACGCACCGGGAGTCGTATCGCGACATTTTCGCGGTGACCATCATCAAGACGCTCGCCGTCTTTGTCGTCATCACCGTGTTCTACCTGACCGGTATCGTCTAACCCGCATTCGCACAGGCTGACTCATGCAACTTCCCCACGCGCTCGCCCTCGCCGGAAAAACGGCCGTCGTCACCGGATCGACCAGCGGCATCGGACTCGGCATCGCGACGGCGCTCGCACGCGCGGGCGCCAATATCGTGCTGAACGGTTTCGGCGACCCGGCGGCTGCACTCGCGCAGATCGAAGCCACCGGCGTGCGCGTCGCGCATCACAATGCGGACATGAGCCGCCCAGAGGATATCGAAGCGCTTGTGATCTTCGCGGTAACCACGTTCGGCAGTCTCGACATCCTCGTCAACAATGCAGGCATTCAATATGTCGAAACGATCGAGCATTTTCCGGTCGAGCGATGGGATCAAATCATCGCGATCAATCTGAGCGCGACATTTCACGCGACGCGCACAGCGCTCCCCCTCATGCGCGACGCAGGCTGGGGACGCGTGATCAATATCGCATCGGTGCATGGACTCGTCGGCTCGGTTGGCAAGTCCGCGTATGTCGCGGCCAAACATGGCGTGATCGGGCTCACCAAGGTCGCCGCGCTGGAGACGGCACGTAGCGGCGTGACGGTCAATGCGATCTGTCCGGGCTGGGTGCTTACGCCGCTGGTTCAGAAACAGATCGACGATCTTGCCCATCGAGAGACGATTTCCACCGAAGACGCCACGCTTAAGCTGCTCGGCGAAAAGCAACCTTCGGCGCGCTTTGCCAGCGTCGAGCAGATTGGCGGCGTGGCGGTATTTCTGTGCTCGGAGGCGGCCAGCGAAATGCGTGGGGCGGAGATCAAGGTGGACGGAGGCTGGTCCGCGCAATAAGTCTCTAACGCTGAGTTCACGCCAGCAACGACTTAACGCGTCAACGTGACAACGCCTCCCGGAGTCGCTTCACCCGTAAGCTCTGGGACGGATACAGTCCTGAGGCAAGCACGGCCTCGATCGTATCGATGCGACTGCGCCAGTACGAAAGCGGAAACGGCGTTCGACCCAATTGCAGTATTCGCGCGATGACGTGTTCGAGGTGTTGAAGGTCTTTTTCGATTTGATGGTAATTCACTTTTTCCCCGGCTTTCTTTGTGCTCGTTATATTTCCCGGCGCATGGAAACGAACAGTGAAGGCGTGTTCTGCGGAACGACTGTGCATATGCAGTAGTTGCCGCACAGGGCTGCTGGCGTGGCAGCACATTCCCCCGTTTGCCTGGATCCGGGAGGCACAGGCATCTTTGCAGGCGATGGCGCACGCGGCAATGAATGGGGCGGTGGCGGAGGTGAAATCTGTCCGTACGTCTCAAATACTTGTTGTGCTGTCTCGTGTTGTCTCGTGCTGTCTCGCGCGCACTTCACACGCGTGCGCGCGAACGATGCTCAACGCATCAGCGCCATCCAGTAACGCCAGTCAGCCGAAACGCCGCTTTCCGTTTGCGCCGATTCGCCGCGCAGCGCCAGCATGCGTACCGCACGTGGCGAAAGGCCGATTGCGCGACGGAATGCGCGCGTGAAGTTTGCGGCGTCGGAAAACCCGTGCGCGGCCGCAATATCCGCAATCGACAGGCCGCGATTCGACGGATCGACCAGTATCTCGCGGCAACGCCGCAAACGCCGTTCGCGCAAGTATGTCGCGAAGCCGCCTTCCTGCTCGAAGAGCCGGTATAGCGTGGCGCGCGACATGCCGAACGCGTTGGCGACCTGCTCGGCACTCAAGTGCGGATCGGTCAGGCGTTTCTCCACGTAACGGCAAATCGACACGAATGCACACTGCTGAACGGCAGGCATGTTTTCCGGACTGATGCTCGAATTGAGCACGGACGCTGCGAGCTGCAACGTTGCCGGCAGGACCGCCCGGGCGTTCGCCGGTGTCATCTCGGGGGCATGCCGGTAAAGCCCGCCCAGATGCTCGCGCAGCAGCGCCACTGTGGGAGAGGCGCCGCGTATCACCCGCATGCTCTGCTGGTCGGGCGCGTTGAGCAACGGTGCGAGCAGACGCCGAGGCACCGCCAGATTGATGAATTCGCCTCGCGTGACTTCGGTGGCAAGCGGCTGGGCGGCATCCACGATGAACATGTCACCCGGCTGCGTGCAGGCCTCCGAGCCCCCGTCACGCGCGCGGCACGCGCCGCCCAGATAGAACTGCAGGACGTATTGGTCGTGACCATCGCGCCCGATCTTCGCGTTCGAGCGATCGTAGCGCTGCGCACCTGTGCGGATCGACCCCAGCACCACCTCGCCAAACAAATAGCCGCTTACCCTGGTGCCGAAACCGGCATCGCTCGACTCGGCGGTTTGCGTGTCGAAAATCACATTGATCGCCTCGCGCCACGCAGAAAACTGCTGGGAACGCGGCAAACCGCTGGTATCGAATTCGGAATGAGGCAGGGCGTTGGGTGTCTGGTTCATGTGTGAGCCTTGTTATTGACATGCATCCCTACGTGCAAACAGGAAACTAACAAAATTTCTGCATTGCGTGAATTCGAGGCGTGGTTATTGTTCGAGCGGTTGTGTTTCCAGACTGTTCATGGACCGGTTGTGAGCGTCCACCGCACGCTATACGTGACGGCTCCGGATGCAGAAGAACCTGCACCTTCGTATCTGGCTCAGCGTGGCAACACGCTTGCTAGGCGACACCCGGAAACCGCAACTGCATTCTGCAGCCAGGCTTGTTGTCCCGGATCTCGATGGCGGCATCGTGGAGCCGCGCAATGGCAGCGACGAGACTGAGACCGAGGCCGTGGCCTGGGACGGAACATTCGTCCGTCCGTCCGCGGTAGAACGTTCGCAGCACCGCGCCGCGTTCGGCCGGTGCGATGCCGGGTCCGGTGTCCGCGACCACGAGTAACGGCTGCCCGGCGTCGATCCGTACGCCCAACGTAACCGCACCACCTTCCGGCGTAAATTTCAGCGCATTATCGACGAGGTTTTCGATCGCACCGAACAGTAGATCGAAGTCCCCGTTCACCTCGACTGACGCGTGAGCATCCAGTGTCAGCGAAAGCTGGCGATGCTCCGCAAGAGGCTCATAGAGTTCGACGACATCGCGCATCACGGCATCGAGAGAAATTTTCCGGAAGCTGGCACGACGACTGCCCGATTCGATTTCCGCAATGCGTAGCAACGCAGTGAAGCGCTGGAGCACGTTGTCCGCCTGCGCCATCGCCTCGTCGATGGCGCGCACATAGGCTTCGGGCGTTTCCGCGCGCCGGCGGGCGCGTTCCAGACCTGCGCGCAGTGAGGTCATCGGCGTGCGCAGATCATGCGCCACGCCCGCGCATACGCCGCGGACTTCCTCGACGAGCCGTTCGATCTCGTCGAGCATCGTGTTGACGATCGCCGCAAGACGGTCGAGATCGTCGTTGGTGCCGCGCTGCGGCAGCCGCCGGTTGAGCTTCCCGGCCATGATTTCACGCGCGGTCTCTCCGATCGCGGCAATCCTGCGGTTAGCGAGGTGGTTGAGCACGGCGCCGCACACAAGTGCCAGCAGGCTTGCCAGCGCCACTCCGGCGCACAGCGTCTTGAGCAGCGTGTGATCGAAGCGGAGCACTTCGTCGATCGAATGCCCGACGACGATACGCAACCCGCTCGTCGTCCGGATGATGATGCCGCGGTAATACGCGGTCTCCATGCGGTTGCCGTCGCGGATCGTCTCCGTGTAGTTGAACGGCTTGCGGTCCTCTTCCGGCGGCAGCGCGGGCACATTGCCCGCGAGCCGCGTGCCGTCCGCCTCGAACACGCCATAGGGGCGCCGGCTGGCGATGTCGCGGTGGCTGAGCGCATCGATGGTGGTGATCGCCTGATCGCGGTCGATCGCATGAAACTCGGCGAACTCGCCGCGCAGGCGCTCGTCGACTTCGTGCAGCAGATAGCTGGCCGTCAGCCAATAGAGGAGCCCGAACAGCACGGCCGCCGAACCGACGAACACCGCCAGCACCCAGCCGACGCTGCCGAACCACGTGCGCACGCGCCCCTTACCCAGTTGCATGGATGATATAGCCCGCGTTGCGCACCGTGACGACCATCGCCGACATCTGCCCGGCAAAGCTGAGCTTGCGGCGCAGATTGCTGATATGCATGTCGATCACGTTCGTCTGCGTGTTGAAGTGATAATTCCAGACCGACTCGAGCAGCATCGCGCGCGTCACCACCTCGCCCGCGTGACGCATCAGGTATTCGAGGAGGCCGTATTCACGCGGCTTCAGTTCGACGACCTGTCCTGCGCGCCGCACGACGCGCGTATGCGTGTCGAGCGTCAGATCGTCGACCCGGAGCACCGACACAGCCGACGTGCCGTTCGCCGTCGCGTACCGGCGCCGCAGGAGCGCGTTCAGCCGCGCCGTGAGCTCGAGCCCGTCGAACGGCTTGACGAGATAATCGTCGCCGCCCGCCCGCAATCCGCGGATACGCTCGTCCACCGCGTCGAGCGCACTGAGGATCAGCACGGGCATCTCTTTGCCGATATTGCGCAGCGTCGCGAGAATCGACAGGCCGTCGATATCGGGCAGCATCCGGTCCAGCACGACGGCATCGAATTCGCCGTTGGTCGCGCGCAGCAGTCCGCGATGCCCGGTCGGAACACATTCGACCTCGAACCCGTAGTCCTCGAGGGCGGCGGTGACTTCCAGCCCGGCACCGGGGTCGTCTTCGACGACCAGCACTTTCGGGCGGCCTGTGGATGGACTGCTCATCGTCGGATTATTGGCGGATTATCAGGCGGATCATTGGCGGATTATTGGCCGTTGCGCGGCGTGAGCGCTGCTGTCGTCCCGGGCGACTGGTCCTGCGCGGTCCACGCCGTATCGGGCAGCACCGGCGTGCCTTCGAGCCTGACTGCCTGCAGCGCATCCGGCGGCAGGCCGAGCGCGGCAAGAATCGACGGCGCGACCTGGGTCGTCGAGACGGGCCACGTGACGCTGCGCCCCGCGTCGGCGAGCCGTGCGTTCGACACGAGCAGCGCGACGTGGGTGTCGTCCTCGTGGAATCCCCCGTGCTCGGCGAGCTTACCGTCGTGCTGCGGCGTAAATATGACGCCGTTGCGCGACACGATCACGATGTCCGGCGTGCGGCTGTCGGCGGTGGGCGCCGGAAACCGCAGCGCCAGTCGCTCGCCGCTGATGATGTCCGCGATGCCAAGCTCGCGGGCGTGCTTGCGCAGCGCGGCGGCGATGGGCCGTGCGGCGGACGGATCGCGCAGCCATACAAGCGCGCCGTGATCGGTCGTCAACTGCGCGAGCGCGCCGGGCGCCGCCGTATCGATCACACGGGCGAGCCTCGCCTCGTCTACCTTGTCGAGTCGCGCACGGTCGATCGGCCCGTTGCCGTGCTTTGCCGTCACGATCACGAGCGTGTCGTCGCTCAGGTGCCGCCGTTCAAGCTCATTCACGAATGTGCGCAGTTGCGTGTCGACATGCGCGATCGCACCTTCGAGACCGGGTGTGAGCGCACCGTTGTCGTCGCGATAGCCGTAGATCTTCTGCGCGACATTGACCGACTGCAGGTTCAGGCCGAACACGTTCGGCACGGTTGCCGATGCTTTGCCGTCGTGGCTCAGACCATCGATTTCGTTGACGATCGCGCGCGCCTTCATGTCGTCGTAAGCCTCGGTGCGCGCGAGCGAACCGGTGATCTCACTGACCTTTGTGTCGATGAGCCCCTCGTAGTTCGCACCGATCTCCGGCAGGAACAGATCGTCGACGCCGTGCCCGGATGGACCTGCGACCAGTTCGTAGGTCGGATGCTTGTCGATCCACGCGGTGTAACCGCCTGCGTCGCGCACGGCCTCGAACACGGTGTTCACGCGCAGGAACGCGTGCGGGTAGACGGGCGCGCAAGCGTGCCGCGGATCACGCGGAAGCCTGGCCGGATCGATCATCTCGTGGCCGTGGCCGTCGTCCTTGTCCAGCGATTCGTCGTAGCGCACGCGTGTGCCCGTGTGGCTGCAGTCGCTGCCCGGAGGCGAAAGCGCGCGGTCATACGAATCGTCGTAGTACACGCCGGTGGCCGCGGGCGTGCCGCCGGTCACGAGTGCAAGCAGCCCTGGGAACGAGTCGGCCGGTACGACGGCGCTCGCGTTCGTGTAGTTGACGCCATGCGCCGCGAGCTGTGCCAGCGCGCTGTCCGGATGCGCGGAGACGAAGTGTGCAAGGTCGCTCGCATGCAGTCCGTCGACGCTCACCAGCAGCACGTGGTGAACGTTCGCCCCGGCAGGCAGCGATGCAGCCGCTTCGGCGTGGCCCGCTACGAGGGCGCCAAGCGTGGCGAGGATCGGTAGAAAACGGCTCATTCTTGTTCGGAAAGACTGAAGTTGACCCATAGTTGTTCGGTGAGTGTTTTGCCTGCGAAGCCGGCTTCCGGCTTCGGATAGTTAGCGTCGTGCACGGCGGCGAGTGCTGCGCGATCGAGCATCGCAACACCGCTGGACACGACGACCCTGGCGCCGGACACGGCGCCATCGCGATACTGGAACTCGACACGCGTGCGCCCTGCCATGCCTGCCATGCGGGCCGATTCCGGGTAATGCAGTGCGGCCTGGATCGCGTCGCGTAGCGCGCTTTCGAAGGTCGGACTGGCCCGCGAAGGTGCCGGTGGCGCCGGCGGCGCGACGGGCGCGCGCGGCTGCGCCGCTTCGGGCGGCACGGCTGCGGCCACCGGCGCGGGTGCCGGCGACGGTGCGGGCTGCGGGACAGGGACGGCGCGCGGCGGCACGGCATGCTCGACGTGATGCACCGGCCGAACCGCATGAGGCCGCGGCGGCTGCACCACCGGACGGGGCGGTTGCGGCCTGGGCACCGGCGGTGCGGGCTTCGGTGCGGGCGTGCTCGTCAGAGACAGCATGGTCGGCGGACGTTCGCGCGGCGGCTCGGCACTCTTGTGCCTGAGGATCGACCAGGCGAGCGCGAGTATCGCCATTTCGACGACCAGCGCGACAGCCGCCGATGCGGGCAGACGATGCTTCCCGGGCGCGACGCGTGCGATGGGCATGGTAGTCATGTCACTTCGCCGCGGGCTGGGCAGCGAGGGCGACCTGAGTGACACCGGCGGCACGACACGCATCCATCGTGCTGACGAGGTACTGCAGGCGCGCCGCACCCGCACCGGCGATCGTCACCGCGGTATGCGCCGGATCGCCCTGCCCAGCGAGCAGGGCCGTGAGCTGTGCGGGCGCGAGCGTGCGGCCGTCGACCGACAGCGTGCCGTCGTCCGCGAGCGTCACCGTGACTTTCGTCGGCGGCAGCGTCTGCGCGGTCGAGCTCGATGGCAATCGGGTCGCGAGGCCCGCGTTCGGAATCATGTGCAGCGTGATCATGATGAAGAACACCAGCAGAAAAAACATGATGTCGATCATCGGGATGATCTCGATGCGAGCCTTGCGCGCTTCGAAATACTTCATCGTCACGCCCCCTGCGCGGCAAGCTTCGCCGCGACTTCACGCAGATGCTCGCGCGTCTCGGCACGCGCTTCGGGGACGACGCCGACCATGCGGTTGACGAGCGACACCTTCAGCGTTTCGAGCTGGTGCACCACGATCCGGACGCGGTTGTGCAGGCCGTTGAAGAACACGAGGCCGAGCATCGCGACGAAGAGACCCGATGCGGTCGCAACGAGCGCTTCGGCGACGCCGCCCGTCACCTGCGTGGGCGCATTGCCGGGATTGGACAACACCTGGAACGCGTGGAACATGCCGACGATCGTGCCGAACAGACCGAGCAGCGGCGCGAGCGTCACGATGGTGTCGAGCACCCACAAGAAACGGTCGACGCGCGGCGCTTCGCGCATGATCGTCTCGTCGAGCGAGGCCGAAAGCGTGTCGCGGCCTCGCTCACCGCCGATCCGTGCTGCTACCGACAGGATCCGGGCTACCGGCAGATCGCGGTAGCGGCCCGCCAGTTCCGAAAGCCCTGCCGGATCGACATGACCGAGCCTGTCGACGTGGTGGAGAACCGCATGACAGCTCGCAGCGACACGCTGCAAAAACCAGGTGCGCTCGACGATCAGCGTCAGCGCGACGAACAGCATGGCCGCGATGACGTACAACACGCCGCCCGAATCGCTCGCGAGTTGCAACAGAGTGTCGGTAGTCATTAAAGAAAGCTCCAGTCGAAAGTTAGAAGTCGGTGGACAGGGTCGCGATAACCGCACGGCCAGGAATGGTCCAGTAGAGCGGCGTGTTGTCCTGCGCCGTATAGCCCGCGAGGCCGTTGATGCTGTTGCGGTTGAAGAGGTTGTCGATTTCGAGTCCGATGCGCGTATTGCGCATCCAGGTCGTCGGCGACTTGATCGTGTACGCGGCGGCGAGGTTCGTGACCATGTAACCGCCGATCGGCTGCGAGTCGCCGGTATCGCCGAACTGATGGCCGACGTACTTGCCGATCAGCGAGCCATGCAGCGGTCCGCGGTCGTAGATCACGCCGAGCGCGGCGGTCTGTTGCGGCGCGTTCGGCATCCAGTCGCCGGTGCTCTTCTGCCTGGCCGAGTTGAACGTCAGGTTGCCGTACAGGCTGAAGCCGTAGCCCGCATAGAACGTCGCCTCGGTTTCGATACCCTTGTAGACGGCACCACCCGCGTTCGCGAAGAACACATTGCCGCCGATCGTCGTGCTCGTCACGGCGTTGTGGAAGTTGATGTAGTAGAGATCGAGGGCCAGCGTCAGGCGGTTCGTCTTGTAGGTCGTGCCGATCTGGTAGTTGTCCGTCTGCTCGGGCGCGGGCTGGCCGGACTGTGCCGGATTCGGGACGTAGAAAACGTTCAGGTTCGGCGCAAGGAAGCCCTGCGCGTATTGCGCGTAGGCGCTCCAGTTTCCATTGATCTGCTTATGCAGCGTCACCGACGGCAACGCCTTTGTCCACGTATGGCTGAAATTCAGCGGCAAGCCCGATTTCTGATTCTCCGGCGTATTCAGATTGCGGGTGAACGACACGAACTTGATGCCCGGTGTCAGCGTTAATCCATACGGCAGCTTCCACGCGTACTGAATATACGGCTGGGCCGTGAGCAGCGTGTCGTGCATCGTGAAGTTCAGCTGCTGGAGCGCGAAATTCAACGTTGCATCGACGTTCATGTTGTCGCGGAAATTCGTCTGGTATCCCACCCAGGCGCCGAGCTGCAACCTGCCCGGACCGAGTTCCCGCTGCGCGTCGAATATGTCGCCCACCGCGCGATAGTTGTTGGCCATCTGCGTGGCGGGCACGTTGTTCGCGCCGAACACGGTCCCGTTGGGCGTCTCGCCGTTGGGGTCCATGCCGTTGAAGCCGTCGTGGTAGTAACCGTACGTGTACAGCTTGTTGTCGAGCTTCCAGCCGCCCAGCACGGTTTGCAACCCGATGTATTCGAAGTCGGTGTTGATGCGGTCGAAGTTGTAGCCCGAGAAAGCCTGGCTCGCCGGATCGTTGTTCAGCGCGAAGTTCGGGCCGAACTGGCGGATCTGGGCCGCTGTCGCGCCGAGCGACGTATTCTGGAAAATACGGTTGTAGTTGGCGTACAGCGTGAGTACGGTGTTGTCGCCGATCGGCTTGTCGAGCTTGAAGTAGAAGTTGTCGCGCCGCTGGCTGACGTCGTTCAGATAGCCGTCGCTGCTCGAATGGTCGTAGCCGACCACGGCGCGCGCGTCGCCCCATTGCTGCAGGTCGCCGGTATTGAATTGCGCGCCTGTGAGCCAGGTGTTCCAGCTGCCATACGAACCGAGCACGGTGAACGCAGGCGTGAGCGACGGTTCGATCGACGTGAGCGCCACGGTGCCGCCGAACGTCGCAAAGCCGATTTGCGAAGCGTCGCCGGGACCGCGATCGACGGCGATGCTGCCGAGATTGCGCGAGGTGAAGAACGACGTCGAGTGATGCGTGAAGTCGTTCGAATCGCCGAACGGAATACCGTCGAACGTCACGTTGTACTGGCCGTCCTGGAACCCGCGGATCGACAGGCTCTGCGTTTCCATGAGGCCGGGACCGTTCGGCGTGACACCCGAAACGCTCGGCGCGATCTGCAGGATGTCACTGTAGTTTGCCGTCGGCGCCGTGCTGTTCTGGATGTAATTCCGGTTGATGATCGACTTCGGCTCGGATGCACTGAGCGAACCTTGCGTAGGTGCCTGTGCCGGTGCGGACTGGGGATTGGACGATACGCCGGTGTCGCTCACGGTCGAAGCGGACGTGGCCGTACTCTGAACGGAACCGAGATCGCCGGTCGATTGTGCGAATGCAAGAGGCGCGCTCGTCGTGCAAAGCGAAGCCAGAATGAGTTGTACAAGCGGCTTTCTGCGGAGCCGCGTCTGAACTTGTGCCATCCGTACGTATCCTTTATTTCGATTGATTTAATGCTGGAGAAACGGCGCAATCGTACGCATACGGAGTTAATCGGACGTGATGGGCATCTTACGAATTTAAAGTGCAGGAACGGGTATGTGACGTGTGGCCGGGCAGGTGAAAGGCGGGCTTCGAGCCACGGCGCTCGTTGCGTGCGCACAAAAGGAAGGGATTGTGACGAGGATGTGTTTCAGTTCGAAGAAACACCCCCTGTTCCCCCGCGCCTATTGCCCCCATAGCCGCCAGTGCCATGTCCATATCGCACAATTACGATATATACTTCGCACAGTTACGATGCAAAACCGTATGAAGAAACCCGCTACTGCTCTCGCCGAAGTCGATATCGACGCCATCCACAAAGCGCTCGCCAACCCCGTGCGGCGCGAAATCCTTGCATGGCTGCGAGAACCCGAAACGTACTTCGCCGATCAGGAACTGATGCTCGAACACGGCGTGTGCGCAGGCAGGATCGACGCGCGCTGCGGCCTGTCGCAATCGACCGTTTCCGCTCATCTGGCCGCGCTGCAGAAAGCCGGCCTCGTGACGACGAAGCGCGTCGGTCAGTGGGTTTTCTTCAAACGCAACGAGCCGGTCATCGAGGCGTTCCTCGCCCATATGAACGCGCAGTTGTAATGGTTCGCGTCGTCCGTTCATCGCTTTTACAGCTTCAACGCAGCGGACACGGCCCGCAAAAGGTGACCACCCCATGACAACACTGTTCGACCCCATCCAGATCGGCGATCTCACGCTGCCCAACCGCATCGTCATGGCGCCGCTCACGCGTCAGCGCGCGGGCGAGGCACGCGTACCCAACGCGCTGATGGCGAAGTACTACGCCGAGCGCGCCTCCGCAGGCCTCATCATCAGCGAGGCGACCTCGGTGACGCCCCGCGGCGTCGGCTATGCCGAAACGCCTGGCATCTGGTCGCAGGAGCAGGTTGAAGGCTGGAAGCTCGTGACCGAAGCCGTGCACGCCGCCGGCGGCCTTATCTTCATGCAGCTCTGGCACGTGGGCCGCATTTCCGACCCCGTCTTCCTCGACGGCGAACTGCCGGTTGCGCCGAGCGCCATCGCCGCGAAGGGCCATGTGAGCCACCTGCGTCCGCAGCGCGAATACGTCACGCCCCGCGCGCTCGCAACCGATGAAATTCCGGGCATCGTCGCCGCGTACCATCAGGGCGCGGTTTACGCGAAGGCTGCGGGCTTCGACGGCGTCGAAGTGCACGCCGCCAACGGCTATCTGATCGACCAGTTCCTGCAGGACAGCACGAACCATCGCACCGACGCGTACGGCGGTCCGATCGAAAACCGCGCGCGTCTGCTGCTCGAAGTCACCGATGCGTGCATCGACGTCTGGGGCGCCAATCGCGTGGGCGTGCACCTCGCGCCGCGCGGCGACGCGCACACGATGGGCGACTCGAACCCGGCCGCGACTTTCGGCTATGTCGCGCGCGAACTCGGCAAGCGCAAGATTGCATTCATCTTCGCGCGCGAATCGGTTGGCGATAACCGCCTCGGCCCGCAACTGAAGGCCGAATTCGGCGGCCCGTTCATCGCAAACGAGAAGCTCACGCTCGAATCGGCGCAAGCGGTGCTCGCGAACGGCGAAGCCGACGCAGTGGCATGGGGCCAGCTCTTCATTGCGAACCCGGATCTGCCGCGCCGCTTCGCGCTGAACGCGTCGCTCAACGAACCGAACCCGTCCACCTACTACGCGCGCGGCGAGACCGGCTACACCGACTATCCGGCGCTCGACAAGGTCGCCTGATTTAAAGGGCGCACTACCGGGTGCGCGCGCGCCCCGTGTAAACCGAGGGCGGCCGCTGCGATGACATCGTGCATCGCAGCGGCCGCCCTTTTTGCTTTTCCCGTTTCTGTTTCCGTGGTTTTCTTCAGCTTGATTCGTAATTCGAATATTGCAATGCCGCAGCCGAATGTCTTACCAAAGCGTTTTGCCGAATCAACTGCGCACACCTCAAAGCAAGCGTCGAGCGTGCCCTTGGTACGGTCTCCGATAGGTTGATTCAATTGGCATCTATCGCGAGTCTGCTCTCTAATTCGAAGTTCGTTGGTCCGTATCAATCCGTTTCCTGGCTCGCTGACTGGAGACCTCTCATGCGTCATGCCGACGTTGCGCAGATCGTGCACACCATTGCAGCCGAGACCAACACACCCGAGGAAACTGTCGCGCGCATGTACGCGGACACCCTCGACAGTTATCGCGCCGATGCGCGCATCGAGGACTACCTGCCGCTCTTCGCCGAACGCAAAGTGAGAGCGACGCTACGCGACAGTAAATCCAGCCGGCACTAAAGCCCGGCTTTCTTTCGCTGCCGCAGATGTCTTCACGCGGGCCGAAACGCCCGCGCGGGCGGGCGCATGCCGCGCCGTTATCTTCACTGTTATCGTGCAGCCGAAATCAATCTTTACTTAAATCCCGTGCTCTTAAGGTTCGTTTAATTCTTTGCTGCAACCATACGTGGACTTACCCCTGTTCGGCCGCCGGAGCATCGGCGGCGTTTTTTTGGGTACCGCGCCACGAGGCAGTCTGCCGGCGCCCTACGCCAGGCGACGAAAAGAACCAAGGAGCCACGACATGGTTGAAGACGACGTGCTGATGCACCTGCAAACCCTGTTGGACGACGGTGCGCCCTCGAATGTCGCAACCTGCCGCGTCTCGGCTCCGCTCCAGCAGCCGTGGGGCCGCCCGTGCGTGCTGGTCGAATGGACGACGCCGCTGGACGACGGGGCACGCCGCCAGGTCGTCCCGGCCGAAACCACCGCACTCGACATCGCCCGCCTCGTCGCCGCGCACGTGCCCGGCCGACGCATCATGCTCAACGGCGAGCCCATCGAGGCCGAGCGCGGGCGCGCTCGCAGCCGCAATCGCACCACGCGCGCTACGGCGGGTGCACGCGCGGCGCGCTAAAGCCGCAATCCCGCATCCGCACGCGAGTCTCGCACCCTGTTTTGCACCTTGTCGTGCACCCTGCTCGCACCTTGTAGTGCGCCCTGTCTCGCCCCCTCCAAGGCAAGCCGCCGCTATTTCTCTCGACGATGAACGCTGCTGCTCCGTGCGTGCGCCGAGCAGCAGCAATGCGCAGCCGCGTACATCAAGCGTTAGTCGATGTCTCCGGGGCCGGCAGTTGCGGCCCGGCATCGGCGGCCCGGGCGTCGATCAGCCGTTCCTGCGCCGCGTTCGCTTCACGTTTCGTCAGTGTGCCTTCCACCGTCGCGCCGCTTTCCATCTGCAATTGCAGATACTGGATATTGCCGGTCACGCGCGCATTCGCTTTTAGCTCGATGAAGTGATCGGCAATCACGTCCCCGACGATTCGTCCGTTCACCACAATGTCGTAACCGTGCACGTTGCCCTCGATGGTGCCGCAGTCGCTCAGCACGAGCAGCGTCTTCACGCCCTGCTTGCCGACGACGTCGCCGTGAACCTGCCCGTCGAGCCGCAGCCCGTCGGCAAATTCGACATCGCCCGTGATGCGCACGTCCTGCGCGATCAGCGTCGCGAGTTGGGTCTGCTCGATGCCCGCCTGAAGCCTTTTCTTGCCGAACATGGGTAACACCTCGTTGATGTCAATCGTCTGGATGAGTAGTCGTCGCGCAACCCATGTCAGCGCGCGGCGCGACTGTGGCTGCGCAGGAACATCAGGTCGGCCTGCAGCTTCGCGATATCGGCCTGCGCCGAATCCGCCGACTTTTGCAGCGCGGCACTGACTGCGCGCGCCTGTTCCAGCTTGAGTTGCATATCGGCCAGTTCGGCGTGCAGCGCGTCGGGCGACGCGCCCGGACTATGCTCGGGTGCGTCCTGCCCGAGCGCCCACACTGCCGCACCCGCACCCGCCGCCGCCGCAGCAACGGTCCACACCAGCGCCACGCTCCAGCACGCGAGCCGCGAGCGCACGGGCTGCAACGTGTAGGCGCGCGTCGTGCGCGCACGGTCGCGCGGGAAGCCACGGCGCTTATTCACGGTGCTCATTTACGTCGCTCATTCACGGTGCTCATTTACGTTGATCAGCCACGCCAGTCCGCGTCGAGCCGCGCGAAATAGTCGGCCGGGTTGACCGGCTCGCCGCCCACGAGCACCTCGTAGTGAAGATGCGGCCCGGTCGATCGCCCAGTCGAGCCCACATTCGCGATGTGATCGAGCGGCATCACGAGTTGCCCGGCCCGGACCGCGATCTTCGACGCGTGCCCATAGCGCGTCACGAATCCGTTGCCGTGATCGATCTCGACCGTGTTGCCGTAGCCCGGCTTGCGCCCCGCGTGGACGACGCGGCCACCGGCCGCGGCAAGGATCCGCGTGCCGGGGGGCGCTACCAGGTCGACGCCGGAATGAAAGCTGAATCGCCGGGTGAATGGGTCGATCCGGTTGCCGAAGCTCGAGCTGAGGCGCCCGCTTTCGACCGGCGCGCGGCTCGGGAACGCGCTGCGCGCCGCCTCGTACTGCGCAACCGTATGTTCGAGCGCCGAAAGCGTCTGAATCATGCAGTCGATCTCGCTCTGCGTCCCGCGCTCACCCGGCTGCGTCGCAGGCGCCTTGATGCAGGGCCGCGGCGGGAGCGCCGGACCGCCCTCGTCACCCTCGCCGCCGCGGGCCCGGCGCGCGGACACCATCACCGGCGCTTTGCGGCGCGCAGGCTGCGCGCGCAGCCGCTGGTCGAACTGGCGCAGTTCTGCAATCTGGGCCGCGAGCCGTTCGATGCGCGGATCGAGCAACGCAAGCGATGCATGCATCTGCCCCAGTTCCCGTACGACGTGGCGCTGGTGGTGTTCAAGCGGCGCGGTGCTGCCGATGTCGTCTGCCGCCACCGCCTCCGCGCCGCCGAAGTAATGCCCGATCGCAATACCGCCCGCCAGCGCGATGCCTCCCGCCGCAAGCGACCACGCGACGACTGCGCGGCGAGCAGTCCGATGCGGGATGAGTCGCGTACCGCTGCTCGCCAGATCGGCAGCGGAATCCGCCCAGCGCGTTTTCATGGCCGGCTCCGGCGGCGTAGTGCCGCGCACGTCAGCAGGCAAAACGGGCGAGCCAGGCGCAATGGTGAGCGAGACTGGAAGCCAGGCGTGGAGCAAAGCGGGAAGCCAGGCGGGGAATGAAGGTCTGAGATCAACTTGGTGGCGGCGGGAAACGACTGGCCGTAGGGAGCATGAAATGCGCATTATCGGTGCCGTTTCCAAACGTCCATCCCAATAACCGTGACGACCTCCTCGTCGTGCGGCATTCCGCCATCTAGATCGATTTCGCCACGCCGGGCGAAAACCGCTTGACTTCTACTGTCGCCAGACTAATATACGCACCGCGTACATTAACCCCCTACTCACAGGTGCCTGCATGAGCGTTCCGCAACAAGCCTTCCTCCGCGACGCCATGCGGCGTCTGAACATGACGCGCGACGCTTTCGCGAGCCGCATCGGCGTGTCGCGCCGGGCGCTCGACACATGGCTCCTGCCGGAAGAGTCGCAGGAATCGCGCGCGATGCCCGAGATCGTCGAGCGCTTTGTCTCCGAGATCGTCGGCAGTCCCGAGCCGCGCGAAGGCTATACGCAAAGCGTAGACACCCAGTCGCTCGCCAGCCAGTTCCATGTCGAAGGCAAGCCGCAACTGCTGTCCGTCGACCAGTTCTCGCGCGATTCCGTCGAAGCGCTCTTTCGCGTGGCGGACATCATGCAGCCCATCGCGCGCCGCCGGAAAATCTCGCGCGTGCTGGAAGGCGCGGTGCTCGGCAACCTCTTTTTCGAAGCCAGCACGCGTACGCGCGTGAGCTTCGGCGCCGCATTCTGCCGCCTCGGCGGTTCGGTGTGCGATACGACCGGCTTCACGTTCTCGTCGATGGCGAAGGGCGAATCGATCTACGACACGAGCCGCGTCATGGCGGGCTATGTCGACGCGATGGTGATCCGCCACCCGGAGCAAGGCTCCGTGGCCGAATTCGCGCGCGCCGTGAATATCCCCGTGATCAACGGCGGCGACGGTCCCGGCGAGCATCCGAGCCAGGCGCTCCTCGACCTCTACACGATCCAGCGTGAATTCTCGCGCCTCGGCAAGATCGTTGACGGCGCACACATCGCGCTCGTCGGCGACCTCAAGTACGGCCGCACGGTGCACTCGCTCGTGAAGCTGCTCGCGCTCTATCGCGGCATCAAATTCACGCTCGTCTCGCCGCCGATGCTCGAAATGCCCGCGTACATCCTCGACAAGATTTCGCGCAACGGCCACGTCATCGAGCAGACCAACGACCTCACGTCCGGCCTGCGCGGCGCGGATGTCGTGTACGCGACGCGCATCCAGAAGGAGCGCTTCACCGACGAGTCGTTCGAAGGCTACACGCCCGACTTCCAGATCAACCAGGCGCTCGTGGATAGCGTCTGCGGCCCGGACACGCTGATCATGCACCCGCTGCCGCGCGACAGCCGCCCGGGCGCGAACGATCTGTCGACGGACCTGAACCACGACTCGCGCCTCGCGATCTTCCGCCAGACCGACAACGGCATTCCCGTGCGCATGGCGATCTTTGCGGTGCTGCTGGGTGTAGATACGCTCGTCCAGCACTCGATGCGCGACGCCGCATGGCACCCGCCCGTCTATCTCGGTCCGGACGACGCCGTATTCCACGGCATCGACTGAAATCCGAAACTGGATGACTTCACAACAAAACCGGGAAGCACGATGCTTCCCGGTTTTGTTTTTTCGGTCTGCTTTGGCCGAACGAATAAATCTGTTGTCCTGATGTTTTGCGGCGGTATGAGCCTGAACGGCATCCGCCGCAATCTGCCGGCCGCAGTCCGCCGGTCGCGGTCGGCCAGGCGGTGCCGTCGCTGCGCACGACGGCCTGACCCGCCGCGCAGGCCGCTCGCAGGGCTTGCCACGCGCGCGGTTGCGCCGCAAAATCGACGCTTCCTCCTCTCACGCGCGGTACGCTCCATGGGCTATGCATCGCTTGCCACCGGCGTGCTGCTCGCCGCCGGCACCGGATCGCGCTTCGATCCCGAAGGTCTGCGCAACAAACTCCTCGCCCCGCTTCCCGAAGGCCGGTGCGTCGCACACGTTGCCGCGCACCGGCTGCTGCGCGTCGTCCCGAAGGTGATCGCCGTCGTGCGGCCCGGCGCGGAAGCGCTCGCGCACGTGCTCAACGATGCGGGCTGCGATGTGGTGTTTGCCGCGAATGCGGCGAGCGGGATGGGCGCGAGCCTGGCAGCGGGCGTTGGCGCCGCGCGAGAGGCCGAAAGCTGGATCGTCGCGCTTGCCGACATGCCGCGCATCGCCGTAGCGAGCATCGCAGCCGTGGCGCGCGCCATCGACGAAGGCGCGTCGCTCGCCGCGCCGTTCTACAAGGGGCAGCGTGGGCACCCGGTGGGTTTCGGCTTCGAGCATCGCGACGCGCTGCTCGCGCTGGATGGCGATACCGGCGCACGCGCGCTGCTGGCTGCGCACGCGCTCACGCGCATCGACGTCGACGACCCTGGCATCCTGCGCGATATCGACACGCCGGCCGACCTGAGCGGCATGTAATCACGGCCGCTGCGCCGCTTACGGCCGGTCGAGCGCCGCGCTATCGGCGGGCGCGCTATCGGCGGATGCGCTATCGGCGGATGCGCTATCGGCTGATGCGGGTGGCTGCGCCGATGCGACCTGTTCCTGCTGCACGTGCGCTGCCTGCTGTACGTGCGCTGCAGGCGAATCGGTGTGGTTGAACATCGTCGGCACGCCGATCAATCCTGCTACGAAAACCACCGCAATCACCGCCACACCCATCACCGCACTCCAAGCCGACAAGCCGGGACGCCGCTGCGGCATCCCCATTCCGGGAAAGGTTGAAGTGTACGGTCGGGCCCGGCATTCTGAAACGCCGGTAACACACAAACAGCTTTGCCGCGACTGAAACAATCGCCGCCATGCGCACCTGGAAACACAGGAATTGCGCTCGAACGACAGATAATCGACGCGCAATCAACACACCATCGGCGCATATTCGGCAGTGCTCCAAAAGCGCCATCGAAACTCCGCACGGCGCGCGGCTTTCGCCTACGCTATAGATTGAACGTCCGCTCCGCCGCCCCGTGCGGACAATGCCACAGCGCAAAAGGTACCCGCGATGATCTGCTCGCATACGAATCCGCTGCCCGAACCGATCGCCGATCCAACGCGCGATCCCGAGCGCGACCCGCTCACGCCGCCGCCGCATGGCCATCACGGCGAGGAGCCGCAACGTCCCGATGGGCCGCCGAGCAAGGATCCGGTTTAAGCCACCCCGTCCGACACGCGCGGTCAGCCAACGCGTGACGCACGCTTGCGTCGAAAGCCGCCCGGAAACGCCCGTTGCCGGGCGCGCGCATGTCACCCTTTGTCGAAATGCGGAATCGTTCCGCAGAAAGCGCGCGTGACGGCAGAAGGAACGCCCGCAGCACGACCGCAAATTCGACCTTACCCGGCAAACTCGCCCTGCCGCGCAAAGACTTTGTTTAATCGGAATGAGCGGAGCAATCTGTCGATTGCGCAGGATTGCAGATTTAATTCAGCCTCGGAATGAAGCGGCAAGATCAAGCCGCAAACCATGGCGGAAGCGATGCCCGCCCGCCGTGGAGCGCGTGAATCGGGGCGCGACAGGGCGCCGCAGTTTAACCCGGCACTGTCAATGGGTGAACATCAATGACTTATGCGCTTTAACGTTTGACCAAGGGTTTTCACCAGGTCAGAAGCGCCCCTCACGCGCCGTTAATCTGAAAAGCCGTATGGCCATACCGGCTGCGCAGCCACGCAGCCACAAGCGCACCTGGAACGACCACGCAAACGATGACCCTCAACCGAAAACTTCGCTCGATGATCGCGATCCTCTGGATCGGGCTGTTCCTGATCGTCGCATTTGGAACATGGCAAACCCGCGACTCGATGATCCGCGAGCGTAAAGCGCAGTTACAAACGCTCGTCGACGAAGCGATGAGCGTCGCCAACTATTACTACGGGCTCTCGCAACAGAACCAGATGCCTGAAGCCGATGCGCAAAAACAGGCGCTCAAGGTGATCGGCTCGATCCGCTATGGCGCAGACGGCTATCTGAGCATCAACAATTCGCAGTCCGTGATGTTGATGCATCCGATCAAGCCCGAACTGGACGGCAAGAATCTCACCGACTTCGCCGACCCGGCCGGCAAGCACCTGTTCGTCGCGCTATCGACGGCGGCCAATCAGTCCGGCGGCGGATTCGTCGATTATCTTTGGGCGAAGCCCGGCCATTCGGAACCCGTGCCGAAGACGAGCTACAGCAACCGGTTTGCACCGTGGGACTGGTGCATCGTCACCGGCATGTACATGGATGACGTGCGCGCCGCGTTCCTCGCGAGCCTCGGCATCTGGCTCGCGGTCACGTTCGTGCTGGGCGGGATATCGACCGCGGTGATGGTGCTCGTCGTGCGTAGCGTGCGTTCGAGCATTGGCGGCGAACTCGAAGTGGCCGTCGATGCGGCGAACCGGATCGCCCACAGGGATCTCACGGGCCGCCTGGAACCGCAGGGCCACAACTCGAACAGCCTGATGAACGCGCTCGCGAAGATGCAGACGGAACTCGTGCAGACCGTCTCGCGCGTGCACGGCGGCGCGGAGAACATCAACGTCGGCGCGAACGAGATTGCAGCGGGCAACACCGATCTCTCGCAGCGCACCGAGCAACAGGCTGCGGCGCTCGTTGAGACCGCATCGAGCATGGACCAGATGACGAGCAACGTGCGGCAGAACGCGGATAGCGCCGAGCATGCGGCACAACTCGCCAGCCAGGCTGCGAGCGTCGCGACGCGCGGCAGCGAAGTGGTCGAGAACGTGGTTCGCACGATGGGCGAAATCACGACCAGCTCGCGCCAGATCGGCGACATCATCGGCGTGATCGACGGCATCGCGTTCCAGACCAATATCCTTGCGCTCAACGCGGCTGTCGAGGCGGCGCGCGCGGGCGAACAGGGCCGCGGCTTCGCGGTCGTGGCCGCGGAAGTGCGCAGTCTCGCGCAGCGCTCGGCGACGGCGGCCAAGGAGATCAAACTCCTGATCGAGAAGTCGACCGGCACTGTCGCGGAAGGCGCGCAGCTCGTCTCGGATGCGGGCACAACGATGGCCGAGATCGTGCAATCGGTACGGCGCGTCCACGATATCCTCTCGGAAATCAGCCACGCCTCGCGCGAGCAGAGCGCGGGCATCGAGCAGGTGAACCGCGCCGTGGGCGAGATGGATCAGGTGACGCAGCAGAACGCCGCGCTCGTCGAAGAGGCCGCTGCGGCTGCGCACTCGCTCAAGGATCAGGTCACGATGATGCGTGAAGCAATTTCGAGCTTCCGGTTGCCCGTAGTTGCATAACAGTCGCGTAACGTGCGCGAGCGGGAGATGAACCTCTAACGGCGCGCGTACGCCGGATCATCTCCCGCCAGCAGCAATTTGTCTGAACTGCGCCGCGCTGCGCACATTTTCACGGTGTATCCTTGGCGTTCATCCATTACGACGCGTTGCGCGCGCATCGATTCTCATGAACTTCCTGCCTCAACTTGCTGCCATCGCCGGTGTCATGCTGCTCGCCTGCGCGAGCCCCGGCCCCGATATGCTCGCCGTCACGTCGCACGCGTTCGCACGCCGCCGTGCGGGTCTGTTCGCCGCTGCGGGCATCGCGACATCGCACGCGCTCTGGGCAACGCTCGCGGTTTTCGGCCTCGGGCTGATTCTCACGCAACTCGCCTGGCTTTATGAAGGCATCCGCATCGCGGGCGCGGTCTATCTACTGTATCTGGGCGCGAAGACGCTGATGAGCCTGCGCAAATCGTCGGGTGCCGTGGCGACGCCCGACGCCGCGAAATCGACGGGCAGCGCGCATTCGTATCGCCGCGGGCTGCTGGTGGGTCTCACGAACCCGAAGGCCGCCGCATTCTTCGGCAGCCTGTTCGTGACGCTGCTGCCTGCCCATGCACCGGCGTGGGTGCATGGCGCGACGATTGCGACCGTCGCTTCCGTGTCGATCTGCTGGTTCACCGCGATGGCGCTGCTCTTTTCGACCCGCAGCGTGCAACGCGGTTACCAGAAGCTGCGCCGCCCGGTCGATGCCGTGATGGGCAGCGTGCTCATCTCACTCGGCGCGCGGCTCGCTCTCGATCATTGAGTGCACGCGGCTCATCGTTGCGGTGAGCCGCCCGGATTGAATCGCGGCGCGCGCTCTGTGCGCCCGCGACGCGCTACGCGGTGGCATCCCCGCATTGGGCGTATCCTCGCTCTTGTCTCTGCCGGACCTGCAACGGGCGCTTTGAGACAATTCCGGCCGCTCCACGGCAAGTAGCGCCTGATCTTTTGTAGCGGTGATCGACATGATAAGGAACGCGTCTGTCGTGCTCTACAGTCTGGTGCTGATAGCCGTTATCGTCAGCGTGGATTTTCTGTTCCTCAGGCATCTGTTCTGGCTTCGGCTGATCGTGAACATCGGCATCGTCGTGGCGTTTGCCGTCTTCTATATTCTCGTCGTCAAGCGCATTTAATGCCGAAATTTCGATTACTCGCGTTGGCAGCAGCGATGGTGTCCGCCAGTGCATCGGTGCATGCACGCACTGTCTGCACGGTCGTCGCCGATGCGGCAAGCGAGCGGATCGTGCTCCAGCAAGGCGACTGCGCCACGCGCACGACACCCGCATCGACCTTCAAGATCGCCATCAGCCTGATGGGATTCGATTCGGGTTATCTAAACGACGCTCACACGCCGACGCTTCAGTTTCACGCGGGTTATCCGGACTGGGGCGGAAAAGCATGGGAGCAACCCACCGATCCCAGCCGATGGATTCAATATTCGGTCGTGTGGTATTCCCAGCAAGTCACGCGATCATTGGGCATGACGCGGTTTGCCAATTACACCCGGGCATTCGGTTATGGCAACGCCGACGTTCGCGGCGACAGCCGTCACGATGGCCTGACCCATGCCTGGATCGACTCGTCGCTGCAGATTTCTCCGCTGGAGCAGGTGGGTTTTTTATCGAAAGTGGTGAATCGCAGGTTACCGGTGAGCGCGCATGCATTTGCCATGACCAGTCAAATCACCGAAGTTGCGACGCTTTCAGACGGTTGGGATATTCATGGCAAGACCGGCACGGGATTCCCGCAGAATGCCGACGGGTCCGACGATGAAGCACATGGTTGGGGATGGTTCGTCGGCTGGGCGTCGCGAAACGGGAAGACCCTCGTTTTTGCGCGCCTCATGCAGGACGACGGCGCAAGAGCGGAGAAAAAATCAATTGGCATGCGCGCACGCGATACGTTCCTCGCCGATTTTCCCGGCTCGATCGCGACGCTCGCGCCGAATGGCGAATAGCGAACAGCGCCGTTCACTGCCCGCCGTTAATTTCCATCACCCGCTGCGATCGCCGTGAATGAACCAACGCAAACGCGACATCAAATCTGATCGCGTCCGAAGGATCGCAACCCCGCGAGATCGCGCACATCGATGCGGTTATACGAAAGCGTGACAAGCCCCAGGCGCTCGAGCGTCTGCAGCGCCTGATTGATCCGTTGCCGCGAAGCCCCCGCCAGCATGCCGAGTTCTTCCTGCGAGATTTCAAGCGCGAGCCCGGTCTCCGGATAGAGATCGGGATTGAACAGTTGTGCGAGCGACTGCGCGACGCGCGCGTCGATATCCAGGAGGCGGCTGTTCTGGATCAGCGCAATAAACTCGCCCATGCGGTTATTGAGCTGATGGATCACGAAGCGGTTGAACGGCAGGCTGCTGTCCATGAGCCGGTGGAACGTATCGGCCGGCACGGCCATCACGAGCGAAGGCTGTAATGCGATCACGTCGTATTTACGCGGCTCGCGCTTGATCACACTGCCCTCGCCGAACCAGCCGCCATGCGGCACGCCGGAAAACGTGCAGCCGCGTCCGGACGCATTGAAAATCGCAAGCTTGACCAGTCCCGAACTGACGCCGAGCCAGTAGGCCGACGGCGCCTCGCGCGCGGCGACAATTGCCCCGGCGGGATAGCGCTGCGCATGAGATTCGGCGAGCACCCAGGCGCGGTGCGCAGGTTCCAGCGTGCGAAACCACGAGCAGCGCTCGAACAGCGCGGCAAGCGTGGGCGCATCGACGCGACCCCCGGCACGGCTGCTGGAATCCGGATCGGCGGCCTGCGCCGGACCATCGGGCGCATCGCCGCCCGCGGGCATATTGCACTGCATCATCGCGCTTGACTTGAGATGGGTCATTCGGTGGAACCGCGGGGGCGCGTCTGTCGTTCGCGTGACAGACACGTACCCGCGGTCCTGATACGGTAGCGAGAATCATACCCATAAAATCGCAATCGTCCCGGGCCCCGCGCCCGACAGGAGACACCGAATGTTGCATCCGTTCGAAGAAGGGCTCGCGCAATGCGAGGCCAATTACGTGCCGCTCACCCCGATCGACTTCATCGCCCGCGCGGCGGAAGTCTACGGCGAGCGTCTCGCGATGGTCCACGGCGACGTGCGCCGCAACTGGCGCGAAACCTACGCCCGCACGCGCCGGCTCGCGAGCGCGCTGGCGCAGGCCGGCATCGGCCGCGGCGACACGGTGGCGGCGCTCCTGCCCAACATCCCCGCGATGGTCGAGGCGCACTTCGGCGTGCCGATGCTCGGCGCGGTGCTCAATACGCTGAACACGCGGCTCGACGTCGCCACGATGCTGTTCATGCTGCGGCATGGCGAGGCGAAGGCGCTGATCGTCGATACGGAATACGCGGTACTCGCGCAACGCGCGGCCATTGCCTTTCCGGCGCTGAAGATCATTTCCGTGGCCGACGTCATGCCCGCCGACCCCGAACATTTCCCGCGCGCCGTCGACTACGAGGCGTTCCTCGAACAAGGCGACCCCGAGTTCGCGTGGGCGAACCCGAACAACGAATGGGACGCCATCGCGCTCAACTACACGTCGGGCACGACGGGCGATCCGAAGGGCGTGGTGTATCACCATCGCGGCGCGTACATGAACGCGGTGAGCAACATTCTCGAATGGGATATCCCGAAGCACCCGGTGTATCTGTGGACGCTGCCGCTCTTTCACTGCAATGGCTGGTGTTTCGCATGGACGATCGCGGCGCGCGCGGGCGTGAACGTCTGTCTGCGCAAGTTCGACGCAAAGCTCGTATTCGACCTGATCCGCCGCGAGCATGTCACGCATTACTGCGGCGCGCCGATCGTGCAGGGCGCGCTTGCCGACGCACCCGCCGAATATCGCGAAGGCATTACGCACACGGTCAACACGATGGTTGCGGGCGCACCGCCCGCGCCCGCCGTGATCGCGAAGATGAAGGCGATCGGCATTCAACTGACGCACGTCTACGGACTGACCGAAGTGTATGGACCCGCAGCGGTGTGCGCGGTGCAGGAAAGCTGGAAATCGCTCGACGACGCCGAACAGGCGCGGCTGGCCGCGCGCCAGGGCGTGCGCTATCACCTGCAAGCCGGCGTGACCGTGCTTAACCCGGCGACGATGGAGCCCGTGCCGAACGACGGCGAAACGCTCGGCGAGATCATGTTCCGCGGCAACATCTGCATGAAGGGTTATCTGAAGAACGAACGCGCGACCGAGGAGGCGTTCCGCGGCGGCTGGTTCCATACGGGCGATCTGGGCGTGATGACACCGGACGGCTACGTGCGCATCACGGACCGCAGCAAGGACATCATCATCTCGGGCGGCGAGAACATTTCGAGCATCGAAGTCGAGGACACGCTGTACCGGCACCCCGCTGTCTCGCTGGCGGCTGTCGTGGCGATGCCCGATCCGAAATGGGGTGAAGTGCCGTGTGCATTCATCGAACTGCGCCCGGGCGCTGCCGCCACGGCGGAAGAGATCATCGCGCATTGCAAGCTCTTCCTCGCACACTACAAGGTCCCGCGCGCCGTAAAGTTCGGCGAGTTGCCGCGCACCGCAACAGGCAAGATCCAGAAATACGAACTGCGCTCGCAGGTTGGCTCGCAAAGCGCCATCGATCTGAGCGGCGCACCCGCGGAGCAAAAGAAACAGTAAGTGCCTGTTCGCGCCTGCGGCGGCGGGGCATCGGCGCTTCACCTCCACGCCCGTCGCCGTTCCCGTCGCCGCTCTTATGTAACGCGAATTGACAACCCGGCCGCATCGTTTTCCAGCGTGGATTGCTTCGTTCCCCCGTTTTGCCGTTTCGCATCAAGGGCCAACCCAAACGTTGGCCCTTTTTATTGGCACGCCGGTTTGAAATGTGCGCTTACAAGTGCTCACGTATTCCCGGCATTCCGGCCGATAAGCTGAATCATGTGCGATACGGCATTGAACGCTTCGAAGCCGGGCCGTAGCGACGCACTCGACGAGGAGGAACCACATGAGCATGAATTTCTGGAAGACCCCTGCACGTGCACTCGTGACGGCCATGATCGCCGGCGGTGCACTGGTGGGCGCCACGAGCGCCTTCGCCCAGTCCGGTCCGTATATCCCGCGCGCCGATTCGCACCCGCAATACAGCGAAGCGCACATGATTCCGGTGGACGTACGGATGTCGATCGGCTGGCACGACAACCGCTACTGGGACGGACACCGCTATTGGGAACACGACGAATGGATGCACCATCATCCGCGCGACCCGGGTCCTCCGCATCGCCACGACGACCGCCGTATGCCGCCCCCGCAACGTTACTGATCGGGTGAGCGCGCAACGGTCGCCATACCGTGCGACCGCATGCACCGAGGCCGGTTTCCTTCGCGGGAAACCGGCCTCGATGTTTTCCACCGGCGATTCTGTCGATTACTCGGACATGCCGATTGAAATACGCGCCAGAATGCTTTTACCTCGCGCATGAGGCCAGGCATTAAATAGAAAGTAATCTGAAAGTAACGGCTTGTAATGTGCCCGCGTTGCTTCCCGGCGGGCGGACAGGTACCTTATCGGTGCGTTTCGTTCCCCGGAACGCACGGTGTATTCTCATTGCCCCGGCCGGTAACGCCCGGGGCTTTTTTTGTCGTGCGTCGAAAATTTTTCTTTTCACGTTGCGCATTATTTATGGCGCGCGTAACGTGGCAACGCCTCTTGAGAACAGGCGAGCCTTATTAGTCCCCGGTCGATGCTTTACGCGCCGTCCGGGGTTTTTTTTCGTCTGTTGTATGGCGTCTCGCCACCGCGTCTCACCACCATCGAGCGCGGCTGCCGCCGGAATAAAGTTGACGGATCACCGGAGGAGGAGGCCGGCATCGCCCCAGCCGGGGCTAGATCCGTCAAGGCGAGCATTATCGGTGCTCGTGCGCGATACATCATCAGCGCTTCCCGCAATGCTGAATAACAAAAATCGCAAAGATAGGGCCAGGGTATCTAAAAGGGCCGCAGCCGTATCGGTTAACATGGCGTTTTCACCTGTAACGCCCGTTCTGTTTTGCCCACCTTTACGCTAGCCTCAACCGTCAGCGCGGAACTCGAGATCCGCAAAAGCCGCTTCATCGCCCACGCGATTCCGGTCGCCGACCGCGAAGCGGCGATGGCCGAACTGAGCCGTCTGCGCAACGACCACCCGAGCGCCACGCACGTCTGCTGGGCGCTGCTCGCGGGCGGCCAATCGGGCATGTCCGACGACGGCGAACCCTCCGGCACCGCCGGACGGCCGATCCTCGAAGTCCTGCGCCATCACGATCTGGACGGCGTGCTGGCCGCCGTGGTGCGTTACTACGGCGGCGTAAAACTCGGCGCGGGCGGGCTCGTGCGCGCCTACACCGATGCGATCGCCAGCGCACTGCAAGGCGCATCACGCGTCGAACGCATTGCGCAGGCCCAGCTGACCATCGAGGTCGGCTATCCCGATGAGACGCGCGTACGGCACTGGATCGAACAGACGCAAACGACGCTTGTCGACAGCCGTTACACCATGACCGTGCGGCTCACGATCCAGATGCCGGCCACCGCCATCGAAGGTGCACGCGACGCCCTGCGCGATCTGACCCAGGGCCGCGCAGGTTTTCCCGAGTACGATTAAAACAACCGGCGAGCCTCGCATTGCGTTGCGTCGCGCGCGACTGCCCAATACCACGCTGCACACGGCACACGGCAGCGCGTGCACATCGCCTGCATGTGCGCGCGCCGCACGATGAGCCTGGGCCGAACAGCTTCAGACAGCGGAAATAATGACCTTCAGCGCCTGCGTTCGCGCCGCTTCGCCGAACGTTGCGTAGGCATCCATGATCTGGTCGAGCGTGAAGCGGTGCGTGACGAGCTTGCCCGGTTCGAGCCGCTTCGAGACGACGGTCGCAAGCAGCATGGGTGTCGTATAGGTATCGACGAGGCCCGTGGTGAGCGTGATGTTATGCGCCCACAGTCTTTCCAGGTGCAGATCGACCTTCGTTCCATGCACGCCCACGTTCGCAATCGTGCCGCCCGCGCCGATGATCGATTCGCAGATGGTAAAGGTTGCCGGCACGCCGACTGCCTCGATCGCCACATCCACGCCGCGATTGCCCGTGAGCGCCATCACGCGCTCGACGGCGTCGCCGCCCTTGCTGTTGACCACGTCGGTCGCGCCAAACTTCTTCGCGACTTCGAGCCGGTTATCGTCGAGGTCGATCATGATGATGCGCCCCGGCGCGTAGAACTGCGCGGTCATCAATGCTGCAAGCCCGATCGGCCCGGCTCCGACGATCGCCACCGACTGCCCCGGCTTCACCTTGCCGTTGAGCACGCCGCATTCGAAACCGGTCGGCAGGATGTCGCTCAGCATGACGAGCGCTTCTTCGTCGACGCCCTTGGGCAAGTGATAAAGGCTCGTATCCGCATGCGGAATGCGGACCTTTTCGGCCTGCGTGCCGTCGATCAGATGGCCGAGAATCCAGCCGCCCGTCGTGCAGTGCGAGTACATCTGGCGCCGGCAATATTCGCACTTGCCGCACGAGCTGATGCACGAAATCAGCACGGGATCGCCGACCTTGAAGTTGGACACGCCGTCGCCCACCGCTTCGACAATGCCGACGCCCTCGTGACCGAGCGTCGTGCCGGGCTTCACTTCGGGCACGTCGCCTTTGAGAATGTGCAGATCGGTGCCGCAGATCGTGGTTTTCGTGATGCGCACGATCGCATCGGATGGTTTATCGATCTTCGGCTCGGGTTTGTCTTCCAGTGACTTCTGCTGAGGCCCCTTGAACACCAGTGCTTTCATGACGACTCTCCTGGTTGCGACATGACGGGATGCAGCCGCGTATGCGGCTAAACAGTGCGTGGCGCCGGGCGTGCAGGTAAAGAGGAGAAACGTGACGGAGATTCGAGCCGCCGGGGGCAGACATGCCGTATGGCGACTACGCGACGCCTACGCAAGCTCAATCGAGAATAGCACGCTGATTCAGCACGACATTATCCGTGCGCAGATAACGTGCAATCACAGGCGTCGCCATGATCATCGTAACGACGGCTGTCCACGTCACAATCGTTGCGCGCGCCCCTCGCTGCAAAGCGCGTTCGCGCCAGCGTCGGTGCACGCGCGCGGCGCCAGCGAGTGCCGGTAATGGTCGTAGACACGCTCGCGTTCTTCGCGCGCAAGCGCGCGCTTTTCGACGAGCCGCAGCATGCGATGCCGATCGGCGCCGAGCGTCGCGTAATAGCGTTCGGTATGCAAACGCTTGAAGCGCACGTAAAACTCCGGGCCCGGCAGACCCGAATCGGTCGCGAGCAGTGACGCGTAATCGGCCATGCGCGGCTCGCACAGTGCCGCAGCGGCGGCTTCGAGCAACGCATAGCGTTCGCGAAGCGGCACGTCCTGCGCAAAAAGCGCATGAAAGGCGCCGTACGACACGACGCCGCGCCGGCTCGCCGCGCGCCGTAACAACCGCTCCACCTTCAAGTCGAGTTCCGTGTTCATTCCGTGGGCCAAAAAAACGGGGCGCACGCAAAGCGCACGGCCTGCATCGCCGTGCGTTCATCGCGCGCGCCCCGACAAGATCGAAGGAACCGGTCCGCTTCACGACAAGCGGTTTGCGAAACCGATATTCCGTTTCATTCCATTTGAATAAAAACTGCTCCGGAATCAGTATTCTGCCTGGAAATGCCGGGTCATTCGCTGTAAGTGTTCATGCAAACCAGGCGCAATGATCTGTCACATATTTTCCGCATCGTGCCCGACGTTGCTCAAACGCAAATGCGGCGTGCCCTGCATCGTGACAGACAAATTAATCAGACAAAAAGCGAGCCGTCTTGCATGAACGGCCATGCGCATCATGCTGGCCCGGTAAATAAAAGAAAGCGAAACATAGAGGGCCATTACCGATAATTCGTGCCGTTTCACTTTTTCCGTTAGTGCACGATAATCTACAAGTCAAGCAGACTATTTTTTCTCAGGCTATACACATTCTCTACAAAAACAATTATTAATATTCGCTGAAGCACGCAATCGCGTGCCACAAGCGCCCGCCAGGGGCGCGCACTTCGCCGTCCGCCATCGCTTGGCACCATATGTTTCACGAATTGCCGGTGCAACGCCGTGGCAAGCAACAAGGCCCGCATGCAGGAACCCGGGTTTGAGGAGCGGCGTATCTGCACTGCCGCATGATCGAATCTTTCGTCGACGAGTGATCCCATGCTTACCCGAACCGAGGACTTGCCCAGCGTCACGAGAAGAATGACTGCTGGCCAGATGCTGATCGATGGTGCGACGGTGAACGCTGTCGCAGATTCCCTGCATCTTTCAGCCCAGACCGTGCGCCGGTACAAGGTGATCGTCGAGGACGGCGGACTCGCCGCGCTCAAGCAGATGAGCGTGGGCGGACGCCCCTCGGTGCTCGACCACGCCGCACTGTTCTGGATTGCGAGCGCACTGCACGGTTCCGCGCGCGAGCACGGTTTTCCGAGCGACACGTGGACCAACAGCCGCGTGCGCGAGCTGATCAGCCGCCAGTTCGGCGTGCATTATTCACGCGTCTATACGTGGCAGATCGTCTCGAACCTCGGCCTCGGCCATCGCCTGTCGAAATCGGCGCGCTGAAGTTGGCGCGCTGAAGTTCGACTCCTGACGTTCGCGACACACACGCCGCCGCGCTTCAGGTCGCGGCCTGCGGGCCCGTTTGCGCCGGTTCGACGCCGTCGCTCTCGCACTGTTGCGCGCGCACCTGGTTGCAGCCGCCTTCCTTTGGGCGTCATCTACACGCACGGGCTTTCGCCGAATCACGCGGCGATCTGGCCGGGTGCGTGGAATTTCCCGGGCGTGTTCGCATCGACGAACGCCGCTGCCTTCGCACTACTGAGCGCCGCGAATAACCGGTTTCGCGGCTACAAACACAAACGCCGCGCCCAATACGGGGCGCGGCGCGCGGGTGCAACGTTCAAGCGGGTGCCGACTCAGTTCAATAGACTTCCGGCACGAGCATGGTCTGCTCGACAGGCTGCCGGATGTAGTCGGGATGGTGGACGCGGGCAGGCAGCGTGACCTGCGGATGCTCGATCTCCTGATACGGCACCTGGCTCAACAAATGGCTGATGCAGTTCAGGCGCGCGCGCTTCTTGTCGACGCCCTGCACGACCCACCACGGCGCCTCGGGAATGTGCGAGCGCTGAAGCATCACTTCCTTCACATGCGTGTACTGTTCCCAGCGGCTGCGGCTTTCGAGATCCATCGGGCTCAGCTTCCATTGCTTGAGCGGATCTTCGATGCGGCTCTGGAAGCGGATTTCCTGCTCTTCGTCGGTAATGGAGAACCAGTACTTGATGATCTGGATACCGCTTCGCACGAGCATCTTTTCGAACTCGGGCACCGAACGGAAGAACTCCTCGTACTCTTCGTCGGTGCAGAAGTTCATCACGCGCTCCACGCCCGCGCGGTTGTACCAGCTACGGTCGAACAGCACCATCTCGCCGCCTGCGGGCAAATGCTGGACGTAGCGCTGGAAATACCACTGCGTGCGCTCGCGGTTGTTCGGCGCGGGCAGCGCGGCGACGCGGCACATGCGCGGATTCAGACGCTGCGTGATGCGCTTGATGACGCCGCCCTTGCCCGCCGCATCGCGTCCTTCGAAGATCACGACGAGCCGGTAGCCCGTATTGACGATCCAGTCCTGCAGCTTCACGAGCTCGCCCTGCAGGCGGATCAGCTCGTGGAAATAGACGCGGCGCAGCTCGCGCGCCGCGTCGGTGATATGCAAACCCCGCTCCTGGAGACGATCGTCGACTTCCATTTCGAGCTCTTCGTCGAAGGCGTCGATCAGCTCCTCGTCAAGGCGGCGACGGCGATACAGCGCGGCGGCCTCCTGATCGTGTTCGAGTTCTTTCATGGCAATTCTCCTGTTGCGATCGAATGGCAATCCAATCCTTTTTGTCACCGCGATCACTGCGGTCGCGGCGATCGCGGCGGCGACGGCGTCGCGCCACTATCCGCGTAATGGGTGTCATTCGTATGTATTACAGGCGCGGCAGGCGCATGGAAGGGACGCACACATGCGCGTTGCGCAGCGTCATCCGAGCGGTTTGGCGAAGCTCAGTTCGTGCCCGTCCGGGTCGCGCAGATGGAAGTAGCGCTCGCCCCACGGCGCGTCCTGCGGCTCAAATTCGGGCGTCGCGCCCGCGGCCAGCGCCTGGCGGTAGAACGCATCCACGTCGGAGACGTAGACGATCACGCGTCCCCAGCCTTCCACGGCGCCGGGCTGGCCTTCCAGCAGGTTCAGGTAGCTCGTCGCGCCGCCGCCCAGCACGAACGACGCGAAACCCGCGACGGTGTGCCCAGGCCGCTGCCGGAAGCCGAGCGATTCGTAAAAGCGCACCGAGCGCCCGATTTCGCTGACGGTCAGCGTCACGGCGCTCAACGTTTCGATTCGCGCGGCCACCTCGTCCATTCCGGGTTCTCCCTGATCGCTTCGCCCCGAGGGGCGTTGGTGTTCATCGCGCCGACTTTAGCAGCCTTTGGCGGCTCGCCGCCCTGGCGCCGCCTCGCGCAAGGCTCGGACGTTCGGCGCGTGGTTCAGCGGGTGGCTCGGCGCGTGCCTCAGCTATCGCTCGAAGCGGCGCCGGGCGCCCTGGCCGTGCGGCGGCGGCCACTGCGGGCACGCGGGGCAGCCGCGGTGCCATCGCCCGCCGCCTTTGCCACAGCAGCCTTCTCCCCGGCAGCGTTTACCCCGACCGTCTTCGCCCCGACCGTCTTTGCCCCTTCAGCCTTCGTCACGGTCGCCGGCACCGACGGGCTCCAGGGCACCGTGGTCCAACCACCTCCGGGTGCGTCGGGGTCCTCTCCAACACGTGCGCGCACGAAGTCGATATGCGTCTGCATCGCCGTGCGCGCCTCCTCGGGACGCCGCGAGAGAATCGCGTCGCACACCGTACGGTGTTGCTCCAGCAGCAGAACGGCTGCCCCCTCGGCCAGCTCGCGCAGCCCCGTCCCGTTCATCGTGATGTGCTCGCGCAGCATGCCCACCACGCTCGTGTGCAGATGCAGGAACATCGCATTGTGCGAGGCCTGCGCGATCACCTCGTGCAGTTTCGCGTCCGCGTCGGCTTCTCCGATCTTGTCGCCTACCAGGTGCGCGTGCTCAAGGGCGTCCATCAGCGAGCGGATACGCGCGAGATCCTCGTCGCTCGCGCGCAGCGCCGCGAAATAGGCCGTCGCGCCTTCCAGCACGCGGCGAAATTCGAGGATGTCGTCGCGCAGCGCCGGATGGTCGGCCACCAGTTGCCCCCACGGCGACGCAAAGCCCGTGCGCAACTGGTCGGTCACGAACACGCCCGCGCCGGGCCGGCTCTGCACGAGGCCGCGCGCCGCGAGCCGCTGGATCGCCTCGCGCACCGTGTTGCGCGCGACGTCGTAGCGCTCGGCCAGCACCCGCTCGGCAGGCAGCTTCGTGCCCGCGCGCCAGCTGCCGTCGAGCAGCGCCGTCTCCATCTGCCGCATCACGGCCTCGACGCGCCCGCGCGCCCTGCCTCTGTCCCCCATTGCCTCGTCCCCGGTCTCGTCGTGGCTTCGCCATCCGCCTTCGCCAACATCGTGCGGCAGCTGGTCCAACCAATTTGTGCCAAACGCTCAAATCGGGAATTATGCGCCCAAAGACGGCTTCGCCCTCGCTCGCGACGCCAATAACGGATGGAATCGGAGACATGAAGCCTCGGCAATATCCCACGGGCAAGCGCCCCACCGACGTATATCTGTTCGCAACCTGCCTCGTCGATCTGTTCGTTCCGCAGGCCGGCCTCGACGCAGTCAAGCTGCTCGAACGCGAAGGCATTACCGTCCACTTCCCGCGCAGCCAGAGCTGCTGCGGCCAGCCCGCCTGGTCGAGCGGCAACCCGCGCCAGGCGCAAGAGGTGGCACGCGCGCAGCTCGGCCTGTTCGACCAGCCCTGGCCCGTCGTCGTGCCTTCCGGTTCGTGCGCGGGCATGATGCGGCACCACTGGCCGGCGCTGTTCGAAGAAGACCCCGAAGCCGCCGCGAAGGCCGCCGAACTGTCCGAACGCATCTACGAACTCACCGAGTTTCTCGTGCGCGTCCTGAAGATCGATCTCGGCGCAATGGGCGCCGCCACGGCAAGCACCGGGGAGAGCATCGTCCTGCACACCTCGTGCGGCGCACGGCGCGAGATGGGCACGCGCGAGCACGGCGTCGAAGCCGTCGACGCGCTGCCCGGCATCACGCGCGTCGAGCACGAACGCGAGTCCGAATGCTGCGGCTTCGGCGGCACATTCTCGCTGAAGCACCCCGATATCTCCGGCGCGATGGTCGCCGACAAGCTCGCCTCCGCGGTCGCGACCGGGTGCGACCGCCTCGTGACCGCCGACTGCGGCTGCATGCTGAACATCGGCCACGCCGCCGAGCACCAGGGCGCGCCGCTCGCCGTCGAGCACATGGCGTCGTTCCTGTGGCGCCGCACGGGTGGAGACAAGGCATGAACGAGCATTCCCAGGGCGCCCGCGCGCGCATCTTCGAGCGGCTGCGCACCTGCGCACCCGCCGCTGCGAACGTCGGGGCAGTCGATGCGCTCGACGAACACATCGACGCACATTACACGCAGCGCCGCGTGCACGCATCGCTCGCGCAAAACGTGCAGCAATTCAAGAGCATGCTCGAAGCGGTGCACGCCGACGTGTTCTGCTTCAGCGCCGACGCATGGCCCGCCGAAATGGCGCGCCGTCTCGCCGAAGCGGGCGTGCGCCGCCTCGTGCTCGACACGTCCTGCGCCGAAGGCGCCGCGCTCGCCGGCGCGCTGCCCGAAGCCGTCGAGGCGCTGACGTATGCGCAGCCCATCGAAGCGTGGAAAACCGAACTCTTCGAGACGATCGACGCGGGCTTCACCGTCGCGCGCTCCGGGCTCGCGGCGACCGGCACGCTGATCGTCGTCCCCGACGCGAATGCGCCGCGCACCGTCTCGCTCGTGCCGCCGCTGCACATCGCGCTGATTCACGCGAATACGCTGCACGCGGACCTGCACGCGGCGGTGGCCGCCGAGCGCTGGCGCGACGGCATGCCGACCAACCTCGTGATGATCTCGGGGCCGTCGAAGACTTCCGATATTCAGCAGACCACCGCTTACGGCGCCCACGGGCCGCGCGCGCTGTGGGTCGTCGTCGTGACCGATGACGAGGCTGTCAACCCGCAAAACAAGCACGAGAACGGAGCCGCCCGGTGAGCACGCAAACGCACGCACAAGGCGGCACGGACGAGCAGAAGACGCTGCATTTCGTTCCCACGGCTGAATTTCGCGAGCGCGCCCGCGCGGCGCTCGACGATCCGCAGCTGCGCAAGAGCTTCCGCGGCGCGATGGACTTCCTGCAAGGCAAGCGCGCCGCGCAGTTTCCCGATTCCGACGAACTCGAAGCGCTGCGCGACATCGGCGAAGCGGTGCGCCAGCACGCGCTCAAGCGCCTGCCCGAGCTGCTCGAACAACTCGAAACGAACCTGCGCAAGAACGGCATCCAGGTGCATTGGGCCGAGACCGCCGACGAAGCGAACAGCATCGTCCACAGCATTGCGCAAAAGCACGCCGCGACGCGCGTCATCAAGGGCAAGTCGATGGCGAGCGAAGAGATCGAGCTCAATCACTACCTCGGCGAACGCGGCATCGCGTGCATCGAGTCGGACATGGGCGAGTACATCGTCCAGCTCGCGGGCGAGAAGCCCTCGCATATCGTCATGCCCGCGATCCACAAGACGAAGGGCGACATCGGGCATCTGTTCGAGGAGCACATCCCCAACACGGCCTACACCGAGGATGTGGACGAACTGATCCAGACGGGTCGCCGCGCGCTGCGCCGCGCCTTCGCCTATGCGGACATCGGCATGTCCGGCGTGAACTTCGCCGCCGCCGATACGGGCACGCTCTGGCTCGTCGAGAACGAGGGCAATGGCCGTCTCTCGACCACCGTGCCCGACGTGCACATCGCGATCATGGGCATGGAGAAGGTCGTCGCGAAGCTGGAGCACATCGTGCCGCTGTCGAGCCTGCTCACGCGCTCGGCAACGGGCCAGCCGATCACGACGTACTTCAACCTGATCAGCAGCCCGCGCCGCGAAGGCGAGAAGGACGGTCCGCGCGAAGTGCACCTGGTGCTGCTCGACAACGGCCGCAGCCAGGCCTATGCCGACGAGCAGTTGCGCGCGACGCTGCAGTGCATTCGCTGCGGCGCCTGCATGAATCACTGCCCGGTCTACACGCGCATCGGCGGGCACGCGTACGGCACCACCTATCCGGGGCCGATCGGCAAGATCATCTCGCCGCACCTGCTCGGCCTCGAGGCCACGGCGGATCTGCCGAGCGCGTCGAGCCTGTGCGGCGCATGCGGCGAAGTCTGCCCGGTGCGCATTCCGATTCCCGACCTGCTCGTGCGCCTGCGCACCGAAGCGAATCGCGCGCCCGACGAAGTCGTCGAGCATCCGCTGCGCGGCCAGGGCGCAAAACACAACAAGCGCGAGCAGTTCGTCTGGCGCTTCTGGAGCGGCGCGTTCGCGCATCCGCGCGCCTACCGCGCGCTGCGCTGGGCCGCGACGCGACTGCGTGCATTCACCCCGACGCAGCAAATGGGCTGGACGCAGCACCGCACACCGCTCACCCCCGCACCGCGCAGCCTGCACGACATGCTGCGCGATCGCAAACAGCCGGAATAACGGCAAAAAAGAGACCACGTGGCGCGCGGGCGATCCGGCTCGCGCGGCCAACGTGTCGGCAGAGAAGGCAGAGAATTTCGACCCGCATCCTCGGAGGAGACCGAAGTGCAACCCTGGTACCAGACCTACACCCCGCTCGGCAGTCTGTGGCTGTCCACGCTCGTGGCCGCCATCCCGATCCTGTTCTTCTTCCTCGCGCTTGCGGTATTGCGCCTGAAGGGCCACGTCGCCGCCGCGATCACGCTCGTGCTCGCATTGTGCGTCGCCATCTTCGCGTACGGCATGCCCGTGCAACAGGCGCTCGCCGCCGCGGGCTTCGGCTTCGCGTACGGCCTGTGGCCGATCGCGTGGATCATCATCACCGCGGTGTTCCTCTACAAGATCGTCGTGAAGACCGGGCAGTTCGAGATCATCCGTGCATCGGTGCTCTCGATCACCGACGACCAGCGTCTGCAGATGCTGCTGATCGGCTTCTCGTTCGGCGCGTTCCTCGAAGGCGCAGCGGGCTTCGGCGCGCCGGTCGCGATCACCTCGGCGCTGCTCGTCGGCCTCGGTTTCGAGCCGCTCTACGCCGCCGGCCTGTGCCTCATCGCGAACACCGCTCCGGTGGCGTTCGGCGCAATGGGCATTCCCATCATCGTCGCGGGCCAGGTCACGGGCATCGATCCGTTCCTCATCGGCGCGATGGCGGGCCGCCAGCTGCCGCTGCTCTCGATGTTCGTGCCGTTCTGGCTCGTGTTCATCATGGACGGCAAGCGCGGCCTCAAGGAAACGTGGCCCGCAGCGCTCGTCGCAGGCGGCAGCTTCGCCGTGACGCAGTACTTCACGTCGAATCACATCGGACCCGAGCTGCCGGACATCACCTCGGCGCTCGTGAGCCTCGTTGCGCTCGCATCGTTCCTCAAGGTGTGGCAGCCGAAGCGCGCAGCGCAGACTTCGGGCGTGAACGTCAGCGGCGGCGCCGCTGCGCTCGGCGGCTTCGGCGGCGGCAATGGCGCCCCGGCTGCGTCGAGCCGCAAGGCTTCGCCGTACAACGGCGCGCAAACCCTGCGCGCATGGTCGCCGTTCCTGCTGCTGACGGCCGTCGTCACCGTCTGGAGCCTGAAGCCGTTCAAGGCGCTGTTCGCCGCGAAGGGCGCGCTCGCCGGCACCGTGCTGAGCATCCACGTCCCCGGCCTCGACAAGCTCGTCATGCGCACCGCGCCGATCGTCGCGAAGCCGACCGCCTATGCCGCCGTGTTCAACTTCGACTGGCTCTCCGCCGTGGGCACCGCGATCCTGCTGACCGCGATCATCTCCACGATCGTGCTGCGCATGAAGCCGGGCGCCGCCATCGCAGCGTTCGTCGAAACGCTCGGCGAACTGCGCCGCCCTGTGCTCTCGATCGGTCTCGTGCTGTCGTTCGCGTTCATCGCGAACTACTCGGGCATGTCGTCGACGCTCGCGCTCGCGCTCGCCGGAACCGGCGCCGCGTTCCCGTTCTTCTCGCCGTTCCTCGGCTGGATGGGCGTGTTCCTGACCGGTTCGGACACGTCGTCGAACGCGCTGTTCTGCTCGCTGCAGAACACCACCGCGCACCAGATCGGCGTGTCGAACACGCTGCTCGTCGCGGCGAACACCTCGGGCGGCGTGAGCGGCAAGATGATCTCGCCGCAGTCGATCGCCGTCGCCTGCGCGGCGACCGGCCTCGTCGGCAAGGAATCGTCGCTGTTCCGCTTCACCTTGCGCCACAGCCTGTTCTTCGCAACGATCGTCGGCATCGTCACGATGATTCAGGCGTATGTGCTGACCGGCATGATTCCGCAGTAATACCGCGTAACAGAAAAACCGGCGGGAGCGCAGTCGCGCTTTCGCCGTGGTTTTACCCTGCTTTCACCGCGCAATTGCCTATCAGGCATTAGGCCGCCGCCCGCTCACCGCGGGCGGCGGCCTTTTTCTTTGCGCGCAAACAGGGCCTGTTTTAAGGGACTTTTAAGTCACCCGCCCTACGCTCGATTCGTCCGGCCCGCCTCGCCCGCACACGGCGGCGGCAGGGGCCGCTCGTGCCCGGCGACACATGTCGCGCGTCGCGTATGCGTCATTCAAGCGCCGGGATTCGACGGACCAGTCAATGGAGGTGAATATGAAAGCACGCTCGACCCCGTGGATCGGCGCGGCACTCGCGCTCGCAGCCGTGGTCGCGGTCGTTGCCGGTACGCCTGCAGCGTGGGGCGCGAACGGCGGCGCTGCGCACACGGCGCAGGCAACAGATGCAGCCTCGGTGCTGCCGCCCGTGCAGCACGCGGGCGATGTCGCGTATCTGTCCGGCGGCATCGGCAGCGACCAGTCGGCGGCGTTCAAGGACGCCATGCCGCGCTACCCGCTCTCGCTCGAATTCGCGCGCCACACCGCTTCGAACGGCAACGAATACCTCGCCAACGTACCCGTGACGATCGCCGATACACATGGCAATGCGCTCGTGACCACGACGACGCGCGGCCCGTTCATGCTCGTCTCGATCCCTCATGGCCGCTATGTCGTGACCGCCAGCCACGACGGCAAGACGGAACGGCGCACCGTCGAGATCGGTGCGGCGGCGCACATCCACGAAGCGTTTATCTGGTCGATGTAAAGCCTTTGGCATCTGCGACGCGAGCGAAATCCCGATGTCCATGCCCTCGATCTGGAAGTGCGGAATCCGGGCTTCATTCCACCTCCGGCACCGCACCGTGCGGCAACTCGATAGCCGCGCGCTTCGCGGCAGCGAGCGCTGCGGGCGGCAATGGCGGAGGACTGCTGCCCGCAACCTTCGGACCCGCATTCGCGCTGCC
>NZ_JAMXLH010000011.1 GCF_024281035.1 Paraburkholderia sp. | reverse complement strand
GCGCCCAGGATCGCGACGATCGACTGATCGAGGTCGGCCCAGGTGCCGCTCGTGAACGTATTGTCGTGCCAGCGGCGCGTCTCGCCGTTCGCGAACTTCGTCTCCTGCCATTCCAGCGCGAGCCGCGTGATGCGCAGCACCGAAATCGGCGCGGCGTCGGGCAGGCGCGCGCGCAGGCGTTCCACGGCGGCATCGCCTGCGACATCGCTGTCGGCGAGGCGCACCTCGTTCAGGCGCTGCGGCGCGTTGCGCAGCCGGTAGCAGATGCGTCGCAGCGTCAACTGGTCGCTGGCGGCATTTGTGTGCCAGATCACCACATTGGAGTCGTCGGATTCGAGGTCGACGAGCGCCGCGCAGTCGCCTCCGGTCAGCGTCTCGGGCACGCTATCGAGCCCCTGCCAGAACGCCGCGCGCCGCGCGGCGCCCCGGTCGGTGGGGTCGTCGATATCGCGTAGCGGGCCGACGGTGAGATCGTCGGGGAGTGCGATCACGCGATCAGCGCGACCGTTTGCGTCGAGCGCCTGGCGCAGCGCCGCCGCAACGGGCTCGCCATGGGTGAGGTGAATCGTGGTCATCGGCGGCTCATCGCAATCAGGGGATACCGAAATAAAAAAGGGACCGCCCGCTATCCGGATTTGTACCGGTCGCGGGCGGCCCCTAGTGTAAGCGGATCGCCTGAGGGCCGAAAGCGAACTGTGGCTTAAGCTTATCGTTCGTCGTTATCGTTCGTCGTAACTGACGACGATCCTGTCGCTCACCGGATGACACTGGCAGGTGAGCACGAAGCCGTCCTTCAGTTCCTGTTCTTCCAGCGTGTAGTTCCGGTCCATCTTCACTTCGCCCTCGAGCACCTTCGCGCGGCAGGTGCAGCACACGCCGCCCTTGCACGCGTACGGCAGCGCCAGGCCCGCGTGCAGCCCCACGTCGAGCAGGCTCGCGCCCTCGTAGGGCAGGCGCAGCCTGCGCGTCTTGCCGTCGAGCACGATTTCCAGCTCTGCCGCCGGGGTGTCCGCGGCAATCTCGACCGGCGGCGCGCCCGCCTGCGGCAACGGCGCGCCAAAGCGCTCGACGTGCACGTTCTGCGCCGCCACGCCCGCGGCCTTCAGCGCCGCTTCGGCCGCATCCATCATCGGCGTGGGGCCGCAGATGAACGCCTCGTCGATCTCGGCGGGCGGCACCAGCGTGTCCAGAAACGCCGCGCACTTCGCCTGATCGAGCACGCCGTTGAAGAGTTCGACCTCCTGCCGGTCGTCGGAGAGCACGTGGTAGAGCACGAAGCGGCTCATGAAGCGGTTCTTCAGGTCTTCGAGTTCCTCGGCGAACATGATCTGGTCGACGCTGCGGTTGCCGTAGACCAGCGTGAACGCGCTGCGCGGCTCCAGTTCCAGCGTCGTCTTGATGATCGCGAGCACCGGCGTGATGCCCGAGCCGCCCGAGAACGCCACGTAGTGCTTCCCGTGTTCCGCGTTCAGGTGCGTGAAGAAGCGACCGTCGGGTGTCATCACCTCGATTTCGTGGCCAGGCGCAAGCTGCTCGAATGCGAAGTTCGAGAAGCGTCCGCCGCGTACGCGCTTGATGCCGATACGCAGTTCGCCGTCGCGCTCGTAATCGGTCACGCCCACGCAGATCGAGTACGAGCGGCGCGTCTCCTCGCCGTCGATATGGGTCTTGAGCGTGACGAACTGCCCCTGCGTGAAGCGGTACGCCTCGCGCAGCGCAGTCGGAACCTCGAACGCGACGGAGACCGCATCCGCGGTTTCGGGCCGCACTTCACGGATACGCAGCGAATGGAATTGCGGAGTGGCCATATCAGTACGGTTTGAAGTAGTCGAAGGGTTCGCGGCAGTCGTTACAGCGGTACAGCGCCTTGCAGGCGGTCGAGCCGAACTGAGCCAGGCGTGCGGTGTTCGGCGAGCCGCAGTGCGGGCAAACCGGCGCGGCCGGCGGCACGAAGGTGAGCGGCTGCACGTGCCGCGCCTGCGCGCCGCCGCCGCACTGGCCCGTGGGCGGCGCGATGCCGAACGCGCGCAGCTTTTCGCGCGCGGCCTCGCCGATCCAGTCGGTCGTCCAGGCGGGCGTGAGCGCCGTCTCGATGCGATAGGGCGCGAGACCCGCACCGTCGAGCGCGCGCGCGACGTCTTCGGCGATCTGCGACATCGCCGGACAGCCCGAATAGGTGGGCGTGATGACCACTTCGATCCGGCCGTCGACGCCGCGACGCACCGCACGCAGGATGCCCAGTTCGCGGATCGAGACGACCGGAATCTCCGGATCGGGCACCGATTCGAGGGCCTCCCAGGCGCGGGCGAGCGCGTGGTCCGTCTTTGCCTCTATCTTTGCCTCTCTCGTCGCCTGCATCGTGACTTCCTCCTCAAGCGGTCTCACGTAGCTTTCCGCGCCCTCACCAGCGCGCGCCCGGATGCTGGCGCGCGAGGCTCTGCATCTCGGCGAGCACGTAGCCCATGTGTTCCGAATGCTCGCCGAGCTTGCCCGTCGTCACATGCGCGACCGGTGCGGGCAGCGCGAGCGTTGCCTCGTCGATGGCGGCTTCCACGTCGGCGCGCCACGCCGCTTCGAGCTGCGCGGTGAGCGGCGCAATGCCCGCTTCGGCGACGCCCGTCTCCACGGCATCGGTGCTGAAGAATTCGCGCGTGTACGGCATCAGCCAGTCGAGCGCGGCCTGCGTGCGGCGGTGCGATTCGTCGGTGCCGTCGCCAAGGCGCACCAGCCAGTCGCGCGCGTGGTGGACGTGATAGCGCGTCTCCTTGAGCGAGCGCTCGGCGATCGCCGCGAGCTGCGCATCGGCCGATTGCAGCAGCGCGTGCCACAGATGCGCCATCAGCGTCGCGTAGAGAAAATTGCGCACGATCGTCACCGCATAGTCGTTGGGTGCGTGCACGGTGCCCGCGAGCGGGCCGAAGTGCGGCAGCTCGGCGAGCGTGTAGTTCCGGAACTCGCGCTCGTTGCGGAAGTAGGCGTAGTCGTCCTCGGTGCGCTCGGGCCCGCCGCGCGCCTTCTCCAGCGTCGCGGCGTGCGTGTAGAGCAGGCGCGCCTGACCGATCAGATCGAGGCTCATGTTGGCCAGCGCAATGTCCTCCTCGAGGACCGGACCGTGGCCGCACCATTCCGTGTTGCGCTGAGCGAGGATCAGCGCCGTATCGGCGAGGCGCAGCACGTAGGCGAGATGTTCGGGCGTGGGCGTCGTCATGTCGTGCGCTCGTCTCTTACATGTGGTTGACTTCGTCGGGCAGCGTGTAGAACGTCGGATGCCGGTAGATCTTGTCGCCGGCCGGCTCGAACAGCTCGGCCTTCTCGTTTGGATCCGACGCCGTGATCGCCGCGGACGGCACCACCCAGATGCTCACGCCTTCCTGGCGGCGCGTGTAGACGTCGCGGGCCATGTGCAGCGCCATCGACGCATCCGCTGCGTGCAGGCTGCCGCAATGCTTGTGATCGAGCCCCTGCTTGCTGCGCACGAACACTTCCCAGATCGGCCATTCCTTGTTCATTCCAGCTCTCCTTTGATGTCTGTGTCGGCGAGAGTCCGTGCTTGCCTCCCGCAACAGGTGGCGGCGGGCTCAGGCCGCGTGCTGTTGCGCACGTTCGATCTGCTTTTGCGCATGGGCGAGTGCGGCTTCGCGCACCCATGCGCCCTCGTCGTGCGCCTTCACGCGCGTGGCGAGGCGTTCGCGGTTGCACGGACCGTCGCCGTTCACCACGCGCCAGAATTCTTCCCAGTCGATCGCGCCGTAGTCGTAGTGGCCGCGCGCTTCGTTCCACTTCAGGTCCGCGTCGGGCAGCGTCACGCCCAGTACGCGCGCCTGCTCGACGGTGGCGTCGACGAACTTCTGGCGCAGGTCGTCATTCGAAATGCGCTTGATCCCCCATTTCGTCGACTGGTTGCTGTGCACCGACGCGGCATCGCCCGGACCGAACATCATCAGCACCGGCCACCACCAGCGGTTCACCGCCTGCTGGACGAGCGCGCGCTGCGCGTCGGTGCCCTGCATCATCGCGAGCAGCGCATCGAACCCCTGGCGCTGATGGAACGACTCCTCCTTGCAGATGCGCACCATGGCGCGCGCGTACGGGCCGTAGCTGCAGCGGCACAGCGGAATCTGGTTCATGATCGCCGCGCCGTCGACAAGCCAGCCGATCACGCCGACGTCCGCCCAGGTGGGCGTCGGGTAGTTGAATATGCTCGAATACTTGGCCTTGCCGGCGTGCAGGGCGTCGACGAGCTGTTCGCGCGAGACGCCGAGCGTCTCGGCCGCGCTGTAGAGATACAGGCCGTGGCCGCCTTCGTCCTGCACCTTGGCGAGCAGGATCGCCTTGCGCTTGAGGCTGGGTGCGCGCGAGATCCAGTTGCCCTCGGGCAGCATGCCGACCACCTCCGAATGCGCGTGTTGCGAGATCTGGCGCACGAGCGTCTTGCGGTAGGCGTCGGGCATCCAGTCCTGCGGCTCGATCTTGCCGTCGGCGGCCATGACGGCGTCGAAGCGGGCCTGCTGCGGCGTTGCGGGCGCTGCGTCGGGTGCCGTGTCGGATGCGGCGACGTTGCCGGGGATGTCGAGCGATTGGGTGTACATGGCGGACACTCATGTGAACGTTAGCTATGCGGCGCAGTATAAGCCTACCGACCGGTCGGTAAATAATTTTTTGCGCTTGCGCAAAAAATCGGCAGATCAGGAGGTGTGTCGACTGAGTTTTGGTGCGTCGGATGGGAGTTGCCCGGCGGGGGCGGACGGAAGTTGAGTTTTTTCGCTCCGGTAGCGAGATCGACAGTGCGTCGCGCGTAGCGTCGGGCACAATCGACGCTTTGCTCCTGCCTTTCCTGCCGGATGAAGCTTTCCCTCTCGAGCGTTGCGGCCGGCGCCGCGCTTTTTATCGCGTTGGGCATTGCCGCCCCGGCAGATGCCGACCAGCCGTCGGCTACATGGGTGACGAGCTGGGCGACGGCGCTGCAGCCGATTCCGCCGCTTGTCTCTCCACCGCCGCTTTACCGCGCGCCCGACATTGCGGGCCGCACCGTCCGTCAAATCGTGTATCCGACATTGGGCGGCGGGATCGCGAAGATTCACATCAGTAACGAGTACGGGCGCGTACCGCTTGTCATCGAATCGATGGGGATCGCACCTTCGGCGGGCGGCGCGGCGACGAACGCGAGGGGTGCCGCGCGTGTGACGTTCGGCGGACGGCCGGATGTATCGGTGCCGCCAGGTGGCGAACTGGACAGTGATCCGGTGGAAATCGACCTGCGCGCCGGTGTGCCGTACGCGATAAGTTCTTATATGGGGACTCACCAGACGATGACGGCCTGGCATCGGGTGAGCAGTCAGCTGAATTACGTTTCGCCCCCGGGCGATCACGTCGCCGACGCATCACCCGCCGCCTTCGCACAGCGCTTCACGCAGTACGCCTGGGTGACTGGATTGGCTGTCGATGCGCCGCAGGCATCGACGGTCGCGGCCATCGGCGATTCGATCACGGACGGAATGCGATCGTCGCTCAATCGAAACCGCCGCTGGCCGGATGCGCTGGCGCGACGCCTCGCGCGCGCGCAGCGGATGGATCTGGCGGTGATCGATCTCGGGATTAGCGGAAACCGCTTGCTAAGCGACTCTCCTTGTTACGGTGAGGCGCTGGAGCGGCGTTTCGAGCGCGACGCGCTGCGCCGCCCGGGCGTAAAGACGGTCGTTCTGCTTATCGGCATCAACGACATCAATTTCCAGGTAATGCCGGCCCGGACGGGACTCGACTGCGACGCGCCGCACACGCAAGTGAGTGCGGAAGATCTGATTGCGGGCTACAAGCGCGTGATCGCGCTGGCGCACGCGCGCGGCGTGCGCATTCTTGGCGGGACTTTGACGCCAGCGTCACTGCCGCCGGCGCGTGAAACAATCCGGCTATCGGTAAATAAATGGATTCGGACCACCCGAGCATTCGACGACGTAGTCGATTTCGACGCTGCGCTGCGTGATCCCGCTGATCCCGTGCGATTACGCCGTGAGTACGACAGCGGCGATCACATCCATCCGAGCGATGCGGGTTATGCGGCGATGGCGGAGGCTGTGCCGCTGGCGGCGCTCACTGGAACCCGGTAGAAAATTTTTCTACGCGTCCCCCTTGCGCGAGGGCGGTGGAGGGCGGTAAGATTCGCCCCCTTCGCAGCACGGACGTGATGAAACAGGCGTCCGGACGGCGGAGGCCGCCGCAGAAACGGGCGGCGCGCAGTCAGCAGCTTTTGAGCAGCGATGCAAAAAAGGGGTTGACGAAGCGAAAAAGATTCTTCATAATCTC
>NZ_JAMXLH010000010.1 GCF_024281035.1 Paraburkholderia sp. | reverse complement strand
TGACGACGTTAGCCACGATTTGGGCAAGCTCGCCCGTGCTGTCGAGAGGCCCGAGACGGTCGGACTCTGCCCGGCGAGCAACAAGCGCCTTTGCAATCTGAAAAGCAAACCGTTCTTCCCCATAATCTCGAATCACCTCCGTCAGTTCCTGCAACGTGGCCCGAGCGAGCCAGTCAGCGGCAGACTCGCCGCGCGTCGGGTCCATCCGCATGTCGAGCGGACCATCCGCGCGGAAACTGAAACCGCGCTGCGGGTCGTCGACTTGCGGCGACGACACGCCAAGATCCAGCAGCACACCCGACACACGTCCTACCCCGCGCGACGCCAGAGCGTCGCGCAGCGAAGCAAAACTCTCGTGCACGATGGCGAAACGCGAATCCCCGATCGTCGCGGCCTCGGCGATCGCGAGCGGATCCTTGTCGAACGCGATCAGGCGCCCGCCCTCGGCGAGCCGGCCGAGGATCGCGCGGCTGTGCCCGCCGCGCCCGAACGTGCCGTCCACATACAGGCCGTCCGCACGCGTAACGAGTGCATCGACCGCTTCGTCGAGCAGCACCGTGCGATGCTGCAGTCCCTGTCCCATCGCAGATGCCATAGCTTTTTAAACCGCGATCAGAACGTGAAATTTTTCAAGGCGTCGGGCATGCCCTGGGCCATCGCGGCCTGCTCCTTGGCCGCGTAGGTCTGTGCATCCCACAACTCAAAATGACTACCCATGCCAAGCAGCATGACTTCCTTTTCCATTCCCGCCGCAAGGCGTAGTTCGGGTGAGACGAGCACACGGCCCGCGCTGTCGACGTCGACATCGGACGCATTGCCGAGAAAAATCCGGCGCCACCAGTGCGCATCCATCGGCAAGGCGGCGACTTTCGCGCGGAACACTTCCCATTCGGGGCGCGGAAATAGCAACAGGCAGCCGTCCGGGTGCTTGGTGATCGTCACCCGTCCCTCTGCCTGTTGTTGCAGCGCGTCCCGATAGCGCGACGGAATCGACATCCGTCCTTTCGCATCAAGAGTCAGCGCCGACGCCCCCTGGAACAATTTGCTCCCCCTCAAACGGCGGCACTGGCCAACCGTCTCAATTCGAAAAATTTACCCGAATAGGCCCCGGAAATCACACAAAAATACACTTTCTCACACTGTCTCCCACTTTAGAGGAGCGCCCAACAAGGGTCAAGGGGCGCTGCTCGCTTTTTCACGAAATTTGTCCGATAGAACAATGACTTAGCGGCATTTCCTAAGGTCAGGTTAGAAATAAAAAACCGTTACGAATGAATGAGCTAACGCAGGTTGTGAAGGTGATACGTGAAAAGCACGAAGAAAACCGCAGGCGGGACTTGATTCGGCGGGAATAAAAGCGCGGGACGAGCTGGGTTGGATCGCGTGCAAAACACGGAGCGGCACAGGGCGCCGCTCCGTATCAAAACCTCAAATGTAGTACGCCGTACGCGTCATTATTTTCGATACAGTGCGCATCAGCGCGCGCACTGGCAACGGCAGTTCGACACCGCCTGCATCGGCCGCCGCTTTCGCGTGGGCGATCTCGTCGGCGCGCATCTGCTCGACGATGGCACGCGATTCGAGATCGGCGGGCGGGAGGCTTTCCAGGTGACCGTCGAGATGATGTTCCACCTGGCGCTCGGTTTCGGCCATGAAACCGAGACTCACCTTGTCGCCAAAGCGGCCGGCGGCCAGACCGATCGCCACCGCGCCCGCATACCAGAGCGGATTGAGCAGGCTCGGGCGCGCGTCGAGCGCCTGCAGGCGGCGCGCGGTCCACGCGAGGTGATCCTCCTCCTCGCGCGCGGCCTGTTCGAACGCTGCCTTCAGCGTGGACGAACGCGTGGCCAACTTTTGCGCCTGATAAAGGGCCTGGGCACACACTTCACCGACGTGATTCACGCGCATCAGCCCGGCGGCGTGCGCACGCTCGGCCTGCGTGAGTTCCGTAGCGGCGGGCGTCATCGTTTCGGCGGAGTCGGTGGATTCTGCAGATTCCCCCCCCGATGACTGGGCAGGCGGTACGGGCATCGGCCGCGTCATGCGGGAAACGCCCGTAACGGAGCGCAGGCCCCGATCGAATTCGGTAATCAAATCGTCAAGCGTCATCCAACCTCCCTTTGATTGCTCGAACGGCGGCCAGGCCGCAAGCCGCGTTTTTGCAGCTGCTTTTGCGGCTGCTCCTGCAAATACAAGAATTCCCGGATCGCAGTCAATCAGGGGCGGCGCCGATAGCAGGCGCATATTTTAGACCATGTTGTGTAAACGAAACAGGTACTTAGAAGCGGACCGGTTTTATTTTGCCCCGGCCGGCGGGTTTGTTACATTACGTGCAACCTCTCGCGAAGTTGAACGCAAAGACCGACGTCAATAAAAAATCGGCTCTGCGTATAAAACGTAAAAAAACCAGAAACGCTCGGGATCCGACACAAGTTCGAAGAAGAAGAGTTGTAGCAAACTCGAAGGCGCCTTAGGGCGCCTTTTTTCTTTGCGGCGGCGCGGTTGCGCTTTGGCTGATTCCGGGTTCGCCACGCACAAATAAGAAAGGCCCGCCCTCGCGGGCGGGCCTAAGCCTTTACCGGTGATCGGCACCGCTCAAGCGCGGCCGTCGCGCAATTCCCGGCGCAAAATCTTGCCGACGTTGCTCTTCGGCAGCTCGTTGCGGAACTCGATAATTTTCGGACGCTTGTAACCCGTGAGCTGCGTCTTGCAGTAGTCGAACACGTCCTTGTCGGTGAGCGTCGGGTCCTTCTTCACGATGAAAAGCTTCACCGCCTCGCCGGAATGCTGGTCGGGCACACCCACGGCCGCCACTTCGAATACGCCCGGCAGCTTCGCGACCACGTCCTCCACCTCGTTCGGATACACGTTGAAGCCCGAGACGAGAATCATGTCCTTCTTGCGGTCGACGAGCTTCACATAGCCGCGCGCGTTCATCAGGCCCACATCGCCCGACTTGAAGAAGCCGTCCGGCGTCATGACCTTCGCCGTCTCCTCCGGCCGCTGCCAGTAGCCCGCCATCACCTGTGGTCCGCGAATGCAGATTTCGCCCGCTTCTCCGATCGGCAATTCGTTACCCGCATCGTCGCGGATCGAAATTTCCGTCGACGGAAGCGGCAGACCGATCGTACCGGTGTATTCGGTCGCCGTCGTCGGATTGCAGGTTACGCTCGGCGACGTTTCAGACAGGCCGTAGCCCTCGATGATCGGCGCATGTGTCTTCTCGTACCAGCGCTTCGCCACGGCTTCCTGCACCGCCATGCCGCCGCCGTTGGCAACGAGCAGCTTCGAAAAATCGAGCTTGCCGAAATCCGGGTGATTGAGAACGGCGTTGTAGAGCGTGTTCACCGCGGGGAACGTCGTGATCGAGTAGCCCTCGAGTTCCTTGATCATGCCCGCAATGTCGCGCGGGTTCGGGATCAGGACGGCGAGGCCGCCCGTGCGGATCGTCAGCAGGCCGCAGACCGTCAACGCAAACACGTGATAGAGCGGCAGCGCTGCGACCGTCACCGCCTGGACGCCGTCTGGCAGCTTGGCGAGCGCGGGCTCGCTCCACGCAGCCGATTGCAGCACGTTGGCGATCAGATTGCGATGCAGTAGCGTCGCGCCCTTCGAAACGCCGGTCGTGCCGCCCGTGTACTGCAGAAACGCGACGTCGTCGCCCGACTGCTCGACGGGCTGGAACTGTGTGCGCGCACCGGCTGCGATCGCGTCGTTGAACCGCACGTGGCCCGGCAGGGTCCACACAGGCACCATCTTCTTCACGCGCCGCACGACGAAATTGACGAGACAGCCCTTCACACCAAGCAGATCGCCCATCGAGGCGACCACGATGTGCTTGACGCTCGTCCTCGCGACGACGGCATCGAGCGTCGACGCAAAATTCTCAAGGATGACGATCGCTTCGGCACCGCTGTCCTTCAGCTGATGTTCGAGTTCGCGCGGCGTGTAGAGCGGATTCACGTTCACGACCACATAGCCCGCACGCAAGATTGCGGCAAGCGCGACCGGGTACTGAAGCACATTCGGCATCATGATGGCGATGCGCGCGCCGCGCGCGATGCCGCGCGACTGGAACCACGCCGCGAGCCGGCGCGAGAGGTCGTCAAGCTGGCCGTAAGTGATCTGCTTGCCCATGCATGCGAAAGCGGGCCTCGTTCGCCAGGCGGCAAAGCTTTCTTCGAGCAGCGCCGTGATCGACGCGTAGCGGCTCGGATCGATTTCCGAGGGAACGCCCGGGGGATACGATTTCAGCCAGACTTTTTCCATACGGCGTCGTCTCCTTTATTTTTCGAATGGTCGTGCTAAAAAGTGGATCGTAGCACGGAAGCATTGGGGCTTAACCCTGCGAATCAGCAAGTTAGATGCAGCACTCGAACGGCGGCGGCACACGACTAGCGACCAGGCAGCGCAGAGTGTCGCCTTGCCGCCGATATCCGGCTCATCGCCTCTTTGGTGTTGTGACCGTTCGAGGATCCCGAAGCGTTGAAGCAAAAAAAGGGGTTGGGCGTAGAATGGTTTATTCAAACCCGGTTCAATCCGGGTGCTCACTCGCTCGCGCACCGTCCGCCATGAAACTGATCCCGGAAATTCAGTCCGCCCAAGGCGAAATCCAGACCCTCCGACGAACGATTCACGCTCACCCCGAACTGCGCTACGAAGAAACCAGCACATCTGATCTGGTTGCATCGACGCTAGCAGGATGGGGGATCGACGTACATCGCGAACTGGGCAAAACCGGCGTCGTCGGTGTTCTAAAACGTGGCAACGGCACGCGCTCGGTGGGGCTGCGCGCAGATATGGACGCACTGCCGATCCACGAACTGAATACGTTCGAGCACCGCTCGCGCAATGAAGGCAAGATGCACGCGTGCGGACACGATGGCCATACGGCGATGCTGCTTGGCGCAGCGCGATATCTCGCGAAGCACGGGCAGTTCGACGGCACGGTGGTGTTTATCTTCCAGCCTGCCGAAGAGGGTGGCGCCGGTGCGAAAGCGATGATCGAGGATGGGTTGTTCGAGCGCTTTCCCGTCGACGCCGTGTTCGGCATTCATAACTGGCCGGGCATGCCTGCGGGTCACTTCGGCGTGACTGAAGGCCCGATCATGGCATCGAGCAACGAATTCCGCATCGACATTAAAGGCGTCGGTTCACATGCGGCGCTGCCGCACTATGGACACGATCCCGTATTCACTGCCGCACAGATCGTGAATGCGCTGCAGAGTATCATCACACGCAACAAGAAGCCGCTCGACACGGCGGTACTGTCGATCACGCAGATTCACGCCGGCGATGCGGTGAATGTCGTACCGAATGATGCATGGTTGGCCGGGACCGTCCGCACGTTCACGACGGATACGCTCGATCTGATCGAATCGCGGCTGCGCAAGATCGCTGCGAGCACGGCCGAAGCCTACGATTGCACGGCTGAGGTGACCTTCTACCGCAACTATCCGCCGACGGTAAACAGCAGCAAGGAAACGCAGTTTGCCGCGGAGGTCATGCGCGAGATAGTCGGCGAAGATCGCGTGAACGCCAGCGTAGAGCCGACGATGGGCGCCGAGGATTTCTCGTTCATGCTGCTCGAGAAGCCGGGTTGCTACGCTTTTTTGGGTAATGGCGATGGTGGACATCGCGATGCGGGCCACGGCGCGGGGCCGTGCATGTTGCACAACGCCAGCTACGATTTCAACGACCAGTTGCTGCCGGTCGGCTCGTCGTATTGGGTTCAGCTTGCGACGAAGTTTCTCGCGCAGAAGTAGAGCGTCACGAGCTTGAATGCAGAGAAGCCGTCCTTCGGGACGGCTTTTTCATGTGCGCTGCTGTTTTGATTTTTACCGTGCAGCCTCGTCTGCTCCAGAGCGCAGGCGTAAACGCCAAAACCCCGGCGCTCAGGGAGACACCGGGGTTTCGGATACAGCATAAGGAGCCTGACGATTACCTACTTTCACACGGGCAATCCGCACTATCA
>NZ_JAMXLH010000009.1 GCF_024281035.1 Paraburkholderia sp. | reverse complement strand
CGACCGGTTCCGCGGTGGCGGGGATTCAGGGTGGTGGCCTGCCGGCGAATACCGCGCCGAACAACAACGTGGTTGGCCGCGCCTGTATGAACTGTCACGTCATGGTGCACGGGTCGAATTCTCCGGCCGGCGCATTCCTGCACCGCTAACCACAAAGGCACTGTCGCTAATTCGTGTTGTTGCTGTAGACGCTGCCGCCGGAGGTCTTGCCTGACAAGACTTCCGGCGGGAGGTGGGCGAGCTTTGTCTGAAAAGTTGCCAAACGCTTGTCAGACCGTGCTCCCCGCGTGTTGGTCGCTCATCTGCCAACACGATTAGTGACGAAGCCAAACACAAAAGAAATGGTGAATGATGAAAACGCGCAAAACTGATTTGCCTGGGGAAATTCTGGCAAACCCTGTACGGCTGGCTGTGCTTGCACTGTTCATGCTGGCGGTGCCGGGCCTGGCTGCCGCACAGGCCGCCGCGAAAGCATCGGCGGACGACATGGATAGCGACGTCAAGGCACTGGTGTGCCCGACCAACTATGTCGAAGCCGGCATCCTGAACGCGTCGGACTCGTCGAACAAATTCGGCGAGTACAACGGCATCAACAAGTCCGGCCTTTACGGCCTCGGCGCCTTGAACATACAAGGCGGCAGCGGCTTCTGCCAGAACGGCGGCAACCTGCGCTGGCAGGTCACCGGCAAGGATCTCGGCACCACCTCACGCTCTGCCGGCGCCAGCATTGAACAGCAGGGCAAGTGGTCGTTCGGGGTGAACTTCGACCAGCTGCGCCACTACACCACGACGGGTTACCAAAGCCCGTTCCTGGGTTCGCAGGGCGACAATGTGTTCACGCTCCCGTCGAACTTCGGCATCGTCAACAAGACGGCCATCGCGAACCAGCCCGCTGGGCGCCAGGGCGGTACCCAGGGATTGACGGCCACGCAATTGGGGGCTTTCAACGAACATGACGTCTATAACCAGCGCCTGAACACCAGCGTTACCTCCAGCTACCAGATCAACGATAACTGGAGCGTCAAGTTCGATTACAACCACCTGGACATGTCCGGTGCGAAGCTGATCGGTGCGGCTACCGATCCGTTGAACCTGACCGCACTGGGCGGATTCAATTACGGCGGCGAAGGTGTCGCTATTCTGATGAATCCGACCGAGTCGACCACCGACAACCTCAACGTTGCGTTGAACTGGGTTGGACAGAAGGCCTACGCGAGCGCGGAGTACTACGTCTCGCTGTATCACGACGACTACAGCGGTGTGTCGTGGACGAATCCGTACGTCAGCACGGGTACGAACGGCACTGCGCCGCTGCTCGCGACCGGCGTGACCGGTTACCCGGTTAGCACCATGAGCACGCCGCCGAGCAACCAGTTCCAGCAACTGAAGTTCACGGGTGGCTACATCTTCAGTAATAAAACCAAGGTGGTGGGTAGCGCCTCGGTCGCACTGAACACGCAGGACGACAGTTATGCCGGCACGTACACGCCGAACAGCATTACCGGCGGTAGTGGTGGTCTTGCCACCCTGCCGGGTCTGCCGGTGCAGTCGCTCGACGGCCAGGTCATCATCTGGCACGCCGACGGCCGTTTGACGCATCAGCTCACCAACAAGCTCGGCCTGAACGTGGGCTTCACGTACGACGAGCGCGACAACAATACGTCCTCCAATACGTATTCGTTCTATGACCTCGGCGGCAAGAACCGGCTCGTTGTCAACACACCGATGAGCCTGCGCAAGGCGGACGTCGATGCAGGACTCGACTACCGCTTCGACAACGCGCAGCACCTGCATCTGGGCTACGAGTTCGAGGAAATCAACCGCTGGTGCAAGAACGCGCTCGCCAACAACGCGACGGGCGCCTCGGCTCCTGCTGGCTACTACGTCGATTCCTCGTGCGTGCAGTCGCCCGACTCAGCTGAAAACCGCCTCGTTGCGAAGTACAACCTGAATATTCTTGATTCAGTCAGCTTCAACGCGGGCTACACCTACGCCGATCGCAGGTCGACCATCAATCCGGCGTTCTACAACCCGATTGATGCAGCCGGTATGGAAGACTTCGGTTTCGTCGCCTTCTATCAGGCATCGCGTCGCCAGAATCTGTTCAAGGCCGGCGTGAACTGGCAGGTGACCAACGCCTTCAGCGTCGGCGTCGACGGCCGGTATACGCGTGACGACTATTACGACCACACGTTCGGCGTGCAGAGCGGCAATTCCAGCAGCATCAACATCGACGCTCAGTACGACATCTCCGATAACTACTCGTTTGGCGCTTACGCGAGCTGGCAGAACAACTCGTACAACATGCTGAACACCAAGGGTGGCACGAATGCCTCTCTGCCGAGTGGTCTCCCGGGGAATCTGGCTGCCGAGTGGGGTAATTCACTGGCGGATCACGACGTCGCGTTTGGCGTCGACGGCAAGCAGAAGCTGCTCAACGGCAAGCTCCGGTTCAGCGAAGACGTTTCTTACTCGCTGGGACGGTCCACGTACACCACGACGAACGTGAATCTGCCGACGCAGGCAGCGGGTACGTTCGGTTCGCCGCCGGACATCACGAGCAACATGCTTCAGATTCGCTTCGTTGGCGCCTATCAGCTGAACAAGGCCTCGACGATCAGCGCCGGATACATTTATCAGCGTCTCAGTTCGAACGACTACTTCTACAACGCATACGCGCTCGGCTTCACGCCGGTGTCCACGATGCCGTCGAATCAAGTGTCGCCGACCTATACGCAAAATATTGTGTTCGTGACGTACCGGTATTCTTTCCTTTAAGCCCTGGCACTACTCAGAAAGTATCATGAACGAGAAGACTCCCGGATCCGAGAAATCGCCCGGATTCCTGTGCAGAATGTGGCGCGCATTACGGCGCCCATCGGCGAAATGGTCCGCGCTAACGCTGCTCCTGGTTGGCGTCGTCGCTGGCATCGTGTTTTGGAATGGGTTTGAAACGGCCCTGGATAAAACCGATCAGCTTGAATTCTGTATCAGCTGTCACGAAATGCGTGACGGCCCGTATCCAGAGTACAAGAAGACGATTCACTACCAGAACAAGTACGGTGTTCGTGCAGCATGTCCGGATTGCCACGTTCCTCATGCGCTTATGCCGTTGCTGTGGCGCAAGGTGCAAGCCAGCCAGGAAGTCTGGGGCAAGCTGACGGGCAAGATCGATACGCACGAGAAGTTTGAAACCAACCGTATGGAACTTGCCACCAAGGAGTGGGCACGCATGAAGGCGAACGGTTCTGCCGAATGCCAACGGTGCCACAACTGGGACGCGATGGACAAGGATGCGCAGGGTCAGACTCGCTACAACAAGCACATGCAGGCGAGGGCATCGGGTCAGACTTGTATCGATTGCCACAAGGGCATTGCGCACCACCTGCCCAAGGAGTATCACGACCCGGATGAGGACGAGTAATACAACCGGGTTTTAAACGCGATCTAGCGGCGATTTGTCGCTCAAACCTGAAGAGCGTGGTGATGGTTGATGGGCACGTTCTGACTAGAATGATGCGATGGAGCAGGAAATCGCTGTTAGATTGCGTTGGGTGATGATGTATCACGAGACCGGCAACGCCGGTCTCGTTTGTACAGAATGCGGTATCTCAAGGCCGACACTGCGCAAGTGGCTGCGCCGTTATGAGGAAGCCGGCGAGGATGGTCTCAAATCGCAAAGCCGTCGCCCTCTCAACAGTCCCAAACGAAAAATCTCTGAAGCCGTTCGCACGGAGATTCTGCGATTGCGCGCCGAACATAAAGGCGCACGTCGGATCCAGAATGAACTGCGGTTTCACGATCATCAGAAGTTATCCCTTGCGACCATTCACAAGGTTTTGCTTGAAGCGTGCGTAAAGCCTTTGGTCCGGCCCCGGCGCCGTGTAAGGCCAAAGCGCCATAGCCGTCCATTTCCGGGTAACCGGGTTCAGATGGACACCATGAAGATTGCGACGGGCGTGTATCAATACACGGCCATCGACGAGTGTTCCAGGTTTCGGGTACTGGCGGTCTATGCGCGCCGAAGTGCCAGAAATACAGTGCGTTTTCTCGAGCGCGTGATTGAGGAAATGCCATTTCCGATCCGCTGCATACAAACCGACCACGGTGCGGAATTCTTCGCCGAGACGGTGCAGCGGCGCCTGGTGCGGGAGCGCATCAAATTCCGGCCCATTCCACTCGGCTCGCCGCAACGTAATAGCAGGGTCGAGCGCTCGCAGATCGCGGATCTGGATGAATTCTGGACCCACCATGTTCCGGGCGGAGAAGGGATCGATCAGCGAATAGCGGAGTGGCAGTTCAATTGCAACTGGCAGCGCCCGCAGGGCTGTCTCCGCGGCAAAACGCCTGTCGAGCGCATTGCTGAATTGCTTGAAACGAAGCCGCTGGCAATTGACATGGATGGAGCGCACGATCGGTTCAAAGTGCGAATTGAACGCGCCGCGGACACCGCGAATGGTGCGTCAAAAGACCATGCAAAACATTACTTTTGCGCGCCTAAAATAGCATCGTCTACCTGATTCGCGATTTCGAGCCTGTCGTGCAAACGGCTCTTGAAAAAGTGAAACGATGTGTGTGAATCGTGTGAATCGTGCACTCATGAGCAGGATCAATTCTGCGGTAGGGAGTGCCATCAAATGCATGGTAAGCTTTAAACGAATAGATAGCACGTAATGATTGATGTCGAGTTAAAAAACCTGCTGTATATGTCTGAATATTTTCAGGCAATTGATAGGCAGGTTCGCATCAAGAAACTTTCGTGACTGTCGGTGCGATGTTCGAAGCAAATATGAAGACGGCAAAAGTTGTGGAGCACGAAGTGAGTTTGTTCGACATTCCGGCGAAATCTGCTCAGGCCATTACCGCGATCGGTGCGGCGCCTTGTAATGCGGCAGGCGCTCGAGTGCGTCAATATCACGCTGACCGGCACGCTGCCGGCAATAAGCGTCGCGATGTGCTTCGAAGCGGGGCGTGCGCGATCCGTGTCGTTCGGTCCGGTTTTTCGCCCGTCTTGCGCCGCATTGCGAGCAGCAGCTCGCTCAAACGATCCCATACACCGTTCATTGCGAACAGAAAACTGCCGGGCGGCGCGCGATTCGATACGCGCGTACGGCCGGAATCTCTTTTCGCCGAATATTTCGGCAAACGTAGCAATGGGTCGATCAGTGTTCGTAAGCCGTCGTCAATGACCGGCGCTTTCATCCTCGCGTCCCCGTCGTTCGAGGGCCGCGTAGCAGCCAACCGGGATAGTAAACAGTCCCTTTGCAGCGCTATTGGGCAGACCTCCAGGCTTTGCCTGCAGGTTGTCATTGCAACGGTGCGATAGATATGTGTCACATGGAAGGTCGGTGATGTCTGAATTTTTCCATCTGTGGTGGAGCGACTGGGCGTCGTTCCTTCGAATGGGACGCTACGGCGTTCATGTGTGGGGCAGCGTGGCGTCGGTGGTCGTTGCGCTCGCAGCCGAGCAACTGGCGTTGAAGCTTCGCGCGCGGCGCGCCCAGCTCGGGGCGCACAACGCGGCACTGGCCGCAACACAAGGAGAGTCGCCATGAGCGCGACCGTACTGACCCCGCGCCGCAAGCGCCTGCTGCTGATCCTGGTGGCCGCGGCGCTGCTGGTGGCCGCGGGTGTGTTCGTCAAGCAGGCCTTCCGCAGCAACCTCATGTTTTACGTGACGCCGAGCGACATCGCCTCGGGCAGCGCACACGCGAGCGAGACGCTGCGCGTGGGCGGCATGGTGCAGACGGGCTCGCTGCAGCGCTCGCCGGGCGACGCGCTGGATGTGCGCTTCACGCTGATGGACGGTAAAAACAGCGTGCCGGTGACGTATCACGGCGTGCTGCCCGACCTGTTCGCCGAGGGCAAGGGCGCGATCGCGCAGGGCCGCCTCGACGGCAAGGGCGCGCTGGTGGCCACCGAGGTGCTGGCCAAGCACGACGAGAACTACACGCCGCCGAAGATGGGCGGGACGATGCAGGCCGCGCAGGCAGCACAGTCAGCAACGGGAGCCGCGCAATGATCGGTGAACTTGGACAGCTGCTGCTGATCCTCGCGGTGGTCGCGGCGGCGGTGCAGGCGTGGGGCGGTCTGGGCCCGCAGGCGCAGCCGCGGCTCGCGACGCTGGCCGCGCTGTGGCAGATCGGCGGCATTCTCGGCGCGATCGTGCTGCTCGCGGTGGCGTTCGTGAACGACGATTTCTCGATTCTCTATGTGGCGCAGAACAGCCACACCAGCCTGCCGGTGATCTACCGCATCGCGGCGGTGTGGGGCGGGCACGAGGGCTCGATGCTGCTGTGGATGGCGGCGCTCGCGCTCTGGAGCCTGGCGTCGATGTGGGGCCTGCGCCGGCATGACGCGGGCTACGCGTCGCGCGTGCTGGGCATGCTCGGACTGGTGAGCCTGTGCATCGGCGCGTTCGTGCTGTTCACCTCGAACCCGTTCGTGCGCCTGCTGCCCGCGCCCGATGAGGGCCAGAGCCTGAACCCGCTGCTGCAGGATCCGGGCATGGCGATGCATCCGCCGCTGCTGTACCTGGGCTATGTGGGCACCACGGTGCCGTTCGCGATGACGATGGCCGCGCTCTGGCGCGGTGCGCCCGCGCTGTGGGTGCGCTGGGCGCGGCCCTACACGGCCGCGGCGCTGGTGTTCCTGTCGCTGGGCATCGCGCTCGGTTCGTGGTGGGCGTACTACGTGCTGGGCTGGGGCGGCTGGTGGTTCTGGGATCCGGTGGAGAACGCCTCGCTGATGCCCTGGCTGGTGCTCGCGGCGCTGCTGCACGTGCAGGTCGCACGCGACCAGCACGGCCACTTCGCGTACTGGACGGCGGCGCTGGCCATCGGCGCGTTCGTGCTCTCGCTGCTGGGCACCTTCCTCGTGCGCTCGGGCGTGCTGATCTCGGTGCACGCGTTCACGACCGATCCGCGCCGCGGCATCGCGATGCTCGCGCTGATCGCGTTCGCGCTGCTGGGCAGCCTGGCGCTGGTGGCGCGCTACCGCGAGCGGCTGCAGCCGGTGCGCGCACCGCGTGCGCCGGGCCTCGCCTCGCGCGAGACGGCGCTGGCGCTCAATAACCTGCTGCTGGTGGTGGCCTGCGGGGTGGTGCTGCTGGGCACGCTGTATCCGCTGGTCATGGATGCGCTGCAGCTGGGCAAGATCTCGGTGGGCGTGCCGTATTTCGATGCGGTCATGATGCCGGTGCTGATGCCCGCGCTGCTGCTGCTGATCGTGTCGATCTGGCTGCGCTGGGGCAAAAACACGGGCGGCGAGCTGCTGCGCCGGATGCTGCCCACGCTGGTGGCGCTCGTGACCGGCGCGGTGGTGCTGCCGCTGCTGCTCGCGCGTGCGTACGGCATGGTGCACGTGCTGGTGGTGGTGGCGCTGCTGGGCGCGCTGGGCGTGGCGGTGAGCACGCTGCAGTGGGCGGTGCAGCGCGTGCGCGGCGGCGGCCTCGGGGCCTCGGGCCTGGGGATGGTGGTGTCGCACCTGGGCATCGCGATCTTCGTGGTGGGCGTGGCGATGGTCAAGGGCTACGGCGTGGAGCACGACGTGAGCATGGCGCCGGGCGACACGCGCGCGCTGGCCGGCTGCACGGTGAGCTTCGACGGCATGGGCCAGGGACGCGGCCCGGACTACGACGCGCAGGTGGGGCGCTTTACGCTGCGCTGTCCGTCGCAGGCGCCGCGCGCGCTGGTGAGCGAGAAGCGCACCTATATCGGCTCGCAGATGCCGCTGAGCCACAGCGCGATCGACTGGACCCTGACGCGCGACGTGTACGTGGCGCTGAGCACGCCGGTGGACGAGACCAGCGGCGCGTGGAGCGTGCGTGTGCAGTACAAGCCGTTCATGCGCTGGGTGTGGCTCGGCGTGCTGTGCATGGGCGCGGGTGCGCTCAGTGCGGCGCTGGCGCGCCGGCTGCGCCGTGCGGCGCCGCAGGCCGCAGCCGCTGCTGCTGCTGCCCCGGTGCCGGAAACCCTTTCTTCTCTGTGAAGTTGCACGCATGAATATCCTGACCTCGCTGCGCCGCCACTGGATCCTGACGCTGTCGGCGGTGGCGGCCCTCGCGCTGCTGCTGCTGCTGGCGGTGGGGATGACGCGCGATCCGCGCGAACTGCCCTCGATGCTGATCGGCAAGCCGTGGCCGGACATGGCGCTGCCGCAGCTGGGCAGCACGGCCGCCGGCGGAGGCGCGATCGGCCCGGCGCAGCTGCGCGGCAAGCCGCGGCTGGTGAACCTGTGGGCGTCGTGGTGCAACGTGTGCGCCGACGAGCAGCCGGTGGTCATGGCGCTGGGCGACACGCTGCGCGCGCAGGGTCGCGGCGACCAGCTGATCGGGCTGAACTACAAGGACAGCGCGAAGGACGCGACGGCGTGGCTGCAGCAGCAGGGCAACCCGTTCGGGATGACGCTGGTGGATGCGGACGGGCGCATGGGCATCGAGCTGGGGGTGTACGGCGCGCCGGAGACGTTCCTGATCGACGCGCAGGGCGTGATCGTGTGGAAGCACGTGGGTGCGCTGACGCCGGACGTGATCGCCA
>NZ_JAMXLH010000008.1 GCF_024281035.1 Paraburkholderia sp. | reverse complement strand
CTCGGCATGGGTCAGCGAACGCTTCGGCCTCAGGCCGCTGCTGATCCTCGGCTGCATCGCCGCCATCGTTTCGGGCTTCACGATGCCGCCGCTGCTCGGCAGCGGCGTGCTGCCGCTCGTGCTGCTGTTCCTCGTGATCCAGTTGTTCCTGATGGGCGCCACCTTCGCCCCGATGGGCGCGCTGCTGCCCGAACTCTTCCCGACCAGCGTGCGTTACACGGGCGCGGGCGTCGCGTACAACCTCGGCGGCATTCTCGGCGCGTCCGTGGCGCCGTATATCGCGCAGGTGCTCGCCGCGCGCGGCGGGCTGTCGTGGGTCGGCGCCTACGTTTCGATTGCAGCCGCCGTGAGCCTGTTCGGCGTCCTGAGCATGCGCGAGACGCGTCACAACACATTGATGTAACGCAACGCGCTTCAATCAAGGCAAAAGCGGAGCCGCTGCTCGCGGACTCCGCTTCTTTTGGTCGCTTGGTGCGTGCGCGGCGCCTGACTATACTCGGAACGACCGGTCAGAAATTCCGCGGAGACTCCGGTTCGCCAACCCTGCTCTTGCCCCGCTGGGAGCCGACGATGAACATTCATCTGAGCAACGCCGACGTCGTCCTGATCATCGCGCTCGCGTTGGGCTTTTCGCTCGTGCTGGCGGCCCGCTGGCGAACCGCGAGCTGGCGTGCCGTGGTGATCGAGGCGGTCGCAGCCAATATTGCGGCCATCGTGGCTGTCGTCGCCATGGAAATGTTGCTCGCCTGACCGGCATCGGGGTTGCGGCATTCGCGCAGCCCTCTTCCTCCCGAACGGTCATTAGTAGTAGCCGCGATGGTAGCCGCCGCCACCGTAGTAGCCTCCGGCCGGCACCACGATGCATCCGCCGAGCGCCACTGCGAGCAGCGCGCCTGCAACGATGGTTAGCGTCAGTCGTTTCACGTCATTCTCCCGTCGAGTCAATGTTGGTTGTCCGGCCTCTCGGTGAATGGCCTTTAGACGGTTCTGATTGAACACGACGGCGCCTTCGCGAGGCGTTGCAATTTGTAAGTGGCCGTTCGAGGCGTGTTACAGCCGAGGCGGCGCAGCGCGCTTTCGCGCCGCGCGCGCAAGATTCGCCAATCTGCGGCGACACTTTTAACAAACCGGTAAACGGAAGTTTGAGCGCCGTACGGCATCGCGTCTGAGCAATGCCCCAGGACGACCGGGCAATCGTGCGGCTGGGTGAGCGGGTGCGCAGTCAGGTGCGTAGTCAGGTGCCGATTCAGGCAGCCGAAGCGAAAGCGCCGCCAGCCGTCGTATTACCACGCGGCGGATAGACCTGATCGACGGCATCGAGCGCGACCTTGACGGGCGGAACGTGGAAACCGTCTCCAATCGAAATCGAACGCCCCGGCGCACGCACGCCCGTGTGTTCCGACGACGTCGTGACGAAGATCATGACAGTCGGCCGGATGAGCGCGTGGCTGAGGTGGACGAAGCCGGTATCGGTGCCGACGACGAGCGCCGCTTCCTCGATACGCTGCGCGACCTGTCTCACGGTGAGTTGCGGCAGCACCACGGCGCCCGGCACGAGCGCTGCAATTTCGACGGCCGTCGCGCGCTCGACCTCCGAGCCCCAAGGCAATTCGATGCGCAGGCCGCGCGCCTGCAATGCGAGGCACAGTTCGCCCCAATGCGCGACCGGCCACTTCTTCTCGTCCTTCGACGTCGCGTGAAAGATCATCGCAGTCGGGCTTTCCGGTGCGGGCAGTGCGTCGCCCAGGCGCGGAATGCGCATGTTGAACTCGGGCGGCGTGTCGACCGTATAGCCGAGCGCTTCGCCTGCGCTCACGCGCATGCCGGTCCATGCATCGCACGCCGGGCGCGGCCCGAAACGACCGTTGTACGCAAATGCCGCTCCGCGCTCGCCGAGGTCCTTCCCGAGATAGCCGAAGCGCCGCTTCGAACGTGCGAGCCACGCAATGATCGCGCTTTTATACACGCCGTGGATATCGATGATGACGTCGTAGCGCTCGGCGCGCAGTTCGCCGATCGAAGCCAGAATCGCCTTGAAGTCGCTCCAGCGGCGCGTCTTCTTGAAGCGGCGCAGCGGCGCGTACAGCACGCGATCGACCCCGGCGTTCCAGCGCACGATATCGACGAACGCTTCGTCCGCTGCCCAGTCGACTTTCACGCCGGGAAAAGCACGGTGAATGTCGGCGATAACCGGCAGTGCCTCCACGATGTCGCCCAGCGAGGTCACCTTAACAACCAAAATTCGTTTCATTGTCCCGCCGACCCACGATACGTCCAATTTTTTGAGATTCTAACGGAATCGACGGCAGCAACGGGCCTGGGTCAAACAAGCTGCAAATCGCATCGGTCCCTTCTTTTCAGGATGTAAACCGGGCCGCGCACACGCGCTGTGTCCCTGAAAGGAGGAGAGCTGCGGCGCGTCGCCCCTGAAGACGGAAGCGATGACGAGTGCTTGCCTGCCGGGTATTCCGGCCGGAATTGTCGCGCGGTCACGATTGAATCTGAGGATGCGCGCGCAAAATCGCTTGCACACGCAAGGGAACGGTCACGGCAGCACGACTGCTGTGACCCGCGGAGAAAGGCAAACGAAGGACAACGTCTGCGCCGTGCACGGCACGAGGGCCGCGCGCGGCGTCATCAGGCTTGCGGAATCTCGATCTTGACCTCGAGCACTTCGAGGTCGTCCTGACGTTCGAGACTGACGCGAATATCTTCGTCGGAGATCTTCACGTACTTCGAAATCACCGCGACCAGTTCGCGCTGCAGCGCCGGCAGATAATCGGCAGGCGGATGGCCACCTGCCCGCTCGTGCGCAATGATGAGCTGCAGGCGTTCCTTCGCTACCGAGGCGGACTTTCTCTTTTCGCCGAGAAAAAACGAAAGAAACGACATGAGTTGCGCCTCCTTTACTTGTTGCCGAAGAGGCGCTGAAAGAGGCCCGGCTTCTGGTAGTCGGTGAAACGAAGCGACTTGTCTTCGCCGAGAAAGCGCGAGACGACGTCCTTATACGACTCGGCGACATCGGTGCCGTCCAGGTGAACGGCCGGCAAGCCCTGATTCGACGCATGCAGCACGGCTTCCGATTCCGGAATCACGCCGATCAGTTCGATGCGCAGGATCTCCTGAATATCGCCGAGCGAGAGCATTTCGCCTTCGCTCACGCGCTTCGGGTTGTAGCGCGTAATCAGCAGGTGCTCCTTGATCGGATCCTGGCCCTCGATCGCGCGCTTCGTCTTCGACGAAAGCATGCCGAGAATACGGTCCGAATCGCGCACCGACGACACTTCCGGGTTCGTCACGATGAGCGCCTCATCGGCGAAGTGCATGGCGAGCAGCGCGCCCGATTCGATGCCCGCGGGCGAATCGCAAATGATGTACTCGAAGTCCATCCCGATGAGATCGTCGATGACCTTCTCGACGCCTTCCTTCGTGAGCGCATCCTTGTCGCGCGTCTGCGAGGCCGGCAGGATGAAGAGGTTCTCGCACTTCTTGTCCTTGATGAGCGCCTGGTTCAGGTTCGCTTCACCCTGGATCACGTTGATGAGGTCGTACACGACGCGGCGCTCGCAACCCATGATGAGGTCGAGATTGCGCAGACCAACGTCGAAGTCGATGACTGCGGTCTTGTGGCCGCGCAACGCGAGGCCCGATGCGAAACTCGCGCTCGTGGTCGTCTTGCCCACGCCACCTTTGCCCGAAGTCACCACAATGATTTTTGCCATTCCCTTACCTTGCGTTCGTCAATTTCTTCAGTTTTGCCCCATCGCGTACCGCGCGCCGCCACTGCGTGCTGCAAGAAGCGCGCGAGGCAGCGCCTCAGGTGAGCCTCAACGGTTCGATCAACAGCTTTTCCTGGTCCAGCCGGATCTGCACAGGCTTGCCGGCCACGTCGGCGCTCAGCGGCACTTCAGTGGTGCGGTAGATGCCCGCAATGGAAATCAGCTCCGCTTCGAGACACGTGCAGAAAATGCGCGCATCGTGATTGCCGTGCACGCCCGCGAGCGCGCGGCCGCGCAGCGGCGCGTAAATGTGAATGTTGCCTTCGGCGATCACTTCCGCGCCGTTCGACACGAGGCCGAGCACGACAACGTCGCCCTTCGCGTAGATGCGCTGCCCCGAGCGCAGCGGCCGGTCGATCACGAGCGTCGGTTCGGCGCGCGTGACAGCTTGCGCGGTCTCGACAGCCGCCACTGCGGCCTCGGCAGCGGCTTCGCTCTCGACGCCGGCGCGCCCGGATTGCGCTCCGGAAGCGGACGCGTCTTGCGCCTCGGAGGCCGTTGCTGCGGCAACGGCAGGCGCTTCCTCCGCCACGGGCTTCGCATTCGAGCCGCGACGGTCGCGCGCTTCGAGCAACGGCAGCCCGGCGTGCGCGGCCCAGTCGTGCTGCGCAGGCTGCGCCACGACGCCGACCGGACGCATGCTCACGCTTTCGAGCAGGCGCGCGATGTCGCCGAGCGCAACCGCCTCGCCGTCGCCGAGTCGCCGCACGTCAATGGCGACGGTATCGTTTGCGAAAAATTCCGGCGTGGCCTCGAAGCGCCGTGTGAGTTCGGCGCGCATGGCATCCACTTCGGTTGTCTTGACCACGAACAGAAGCGTATCGACTGAGCCGCTCTTCAGTTCGAAATATGGCGATTTCCTGGGCGACATGGCGTTCGACGAAAAATTTTGCGTATTTTACAGGCGTCGACGCGCGCGGCCACCATTTTTAGCGGCCCGATCACCCGGCGACAAAACGAATGCAACGCGCCGCGCGCACGATGCGCGCGCCACAAGCGCGCCCGCCCCGCATGGCACGCGGATTGCCCGAGATTGAATCGAATGGGGAACGATGAAGCGACGACGCGTTGCGGGACTTGATGCGCGGTCAATTCGACGACGCGCTGCGCAGGCTGCTTGCGACGCCACGCACGAGCAGCATTTCCCACTGCTCAGGCGAGTGCTTGCTGCGCACGTGATCGCCGGTTGCGACGAAACCGAGGCGCTCGTAAAAGCGCATGGCGGTGGTGTTGTTGTCGGTGATCCACGCGAAGACCTGCGTCGCGCCTTCGGCGATGAGCCAGTCGATCGCGGCGTTCAGGAGCAATTCCCCGCCGCGCAGGTGCCGGACGGCGGGCGCGACCCACAGCGCCGAAACGAACGCGCGGCGCGCCGGCTCGGTTTCGAAGCTCGCGCCGATGAGCCCGGCCGGATGGCCTTCGGTGTAGAGAATGAATGACGTGCAGGCGCGCGAGTCCGCGTAGCGAGCCGCGGCGGCATCGAAAACAGCTGCATCGGTCAGGAGCGCGTCCTCAAGCGTTGCATCGCCGAACGCGTACGGCGCATCGCGCAATGACGCAGTTCGAAGCTCGCGCAACACGGCACCCTGATCGGCAGCGATGCGGCGAACGGTCAGTGACGGACTCATGCAGTCGTAAACCCCTATAAAGCATTAACGCGTAGCTTTAACCGAACGCGTCCGAGAGTCAAATCCTTCTTTCACAAAAATGACCGATCGTCGCGCACATGGCACTGTACGATCGGTCTCGCGGCGCTCATGGCGCTCATGGCGCCTCGTAGTCGCCGGTGCCGTCGGGCCATGGGGTCAGCAGCTCGTAGCCGTCGTCCGTGACGGCCACCATGTGCTCCCACTGCGCCGATAGCGAGCGGTCTTTCGTCACCACGGTCCAGCCGTCGCGCAGGACGGCGGTGCCGGCGCGGCCCGCATTGACCATCGGCTCGATCGTGAAGACCATGCCCGGCTTCAGGCGCAGGCCCTGCCCCGGCTGACCGTAGTGCAGCACCTGCGGTTCTTCGTGATAGACCTTGCCGATGCCGTGGCCGCAATATTCGCGCACGATCGAAAAGCCATCGGCCTGCGCGCGCCGCTGGATAGCGTGCCCGATGTCGCCGAGCGTCGCGCCCGGCTTCACCTGGCGGATACCGGCGACCATCGCCTCGTACGTGGTATCGACGAGCTGACGACCGACCGTGCTCGGCGTGCCGACAGTGTACATGCGGCTCGTATCGCCGAAATAGCCGTCCTTGATGATGGCGACGTCGATATTGATGATGTCGCCGTCCTTGAGGATCTCATTGCTGTTCGGGATGCCATGGCACACGACCTGGTTGACCGACGCGCAGATCGTCTTCGGAAAACCGAGGTAGCCGACGTTCGCCGGCACGGACTTCAGCGTATTGACGATGAAATCGTTGCAGATCGCGTCGAGCTCGTCGGTGGAGACGCCGGGCCTCACGTGTGCGCCGATCATGGCGAGCACCTCGGCGGCAAGGCGGCCAGCGATGCGCAAACGATCGAGGTCGGCGGCGGACTTGTAGGTTATAGCCATCTGTGGACCGAAATGGGCGCGGTGGCGCCAGCGGCACCCCACGCAAAATTCAAAGGAGCGATTGTACCGGGCACGCAACCGCCATCGTAGGCAGGTACGAATCAAGCCCAATTCGGGCGCGATTCGGGCGCGATTCGGGCGCGATTCGGGCGATATCCGGTCGTCCATCGTCCAGAGCCAGCCTGCGTATCTTACAACGTCGGCAAAACGCCAGGCCATGCGCCTCTTCACGGAATCGCGGTTCCTGGCCGCTGACCTGCAACAAGATGCGCTACATCAGGTTCGCAGGCGCTGTGTCGGCATTGCCGCCGCTTCGGTAGATGTAATGCGACTCCAATCTGGGTTTGGCAGCTTCGTTCAGATCTTCCGGATGGCCAATCTGCCATGCGCGCAATTTGCCACACCGACATCGGTGGAACACCGATTTGGCGAATTTTACTCAAGGCACACGTTCTACTTGCATCTACATTACTCAAATGCGGCACGCGTTAGGAAACACCTCTGTTCTAACGCGATAAATCATTGCTTTTTAAGTGATAATTCAACAACATTCGCATTACCCGTGTAAGAAAGAGCTATTTACTAAGCGATCTGTACGCGTCATCATTTGTTCATTAACGAATTCAAAATGAATGACCATGGCCATATCGGGGATTGTTTCCGTTGGAATTCTCGGAGCTGCGATTCTTGCGGGTTTAGAAATTCCAGGCATGAAAATTCGCCTGCACAAAGCGATTGCACGGCGGCCGGCAGAACATGGGCAAATCGGTACAGACCGCCGTCTATGTCGCGATCCTCTCGCACAAACGCCGGACCGGAGCGAACTGGCGCATATCATTTCGGCATGCGACAGCCATTGCTGTGACAAAGCGGTGGCCTTGGCGATCGACATTGAACACAACCGCCACGAGCCCTACCCGCGCGAGTGGGAATAGCCGTATCGGTTTGAATGATCCACCAGCCAGTGCCCGATCACGTCAGCAACCGGTTCGGCCTGCTTGAGCGCTGTAGCGTGCTCTTCTCGCACGCTCTTCTGCAGCGCACCGTTTGAATTGCCTCGCCAATTTCCCGTCGACATGGGGAGAATTGCGCCGACACACTAACACTCGTTTCGATCCGGGATTTCTATAGCCGACGACCTTCGGTCATTGGCTGGCTGTTCGACGTTTGCTGCAAACCTTTACCGCGAATTCATCAACAGGCGGCGCGCCGCGACCGATTCGATTCTTGCGCGGCTGCCGGTCAAACCGCCGCTAGTGGTCAAAACCAGTTCGCTCGCAATGATGATCGAAAGCGACTGCATCACATTGCTGACGCGCTCGCAAATCAGCGCGGCTTATCCGGGCAACGAAACGGCAGCGCTGGAACTGGAAACACTGGAAGCCAGCTGTACGGTCGGTTATACGATACGTAGCAACCCGCTCAGCACCGCCGTTCAGGAGGCGCAATCCGACCGCTTTATGAAGGAATGCAAAGTGATTGTGTGAGACCGGTTCATGCCGATCAACCGATGCGCGCGCAACCGAATGCCACGCCCGGATTTCTCGATTCGAATTTACCAATACGTCGAAAATCTCAATCACCCTGCCGAAAAACCCCGACCCTTCTGACATCTAGATGTAACGCTCAGATTTTATCGTGGCCTCACCTCCGATCGCTCACACAAACGTATAGACGTCTAGGCTTTGTGGCGATGGAATCTGGCAGCCGCGAGGCGTCGCCCGTGGATTCGGCGTTGGCATCGTATTCCGATCGGAATACGCGTCAGACCCGAAACCGGAACCCGCATGGATCGCGGGGGACGTTGCGTAGACATCTATCTACGCGGCCAGCCGGAAGGAGCGCAGCAAAAGCCGGCTCGCTGGAGCGTTCTTCGAGGCGGTTAGCCGCTGTCGGGAGCAAAAGGTTGGAAACGCGTAGTCCGCGTGCCCTGTGGACCGGGTCAGGACCCATAGTTAACGACGAGAAACCATACCCATGAAAATGAAATCTTCCTTCCTTCTCGCAGCGGCGGCACTCTCATTCGCTGCCGGCCTGGCCCACGCCGCCGACACATGTCCGAACGACGGGACCGTCCGTTTCGGCGTCGAACCGTATGAGGCTGCGGCGCAGCTCGTGCCGGTCTACACCGACATTGCGAAGCTGATCGGCGACAAGCTCGGGTGCAAGGTCGAGGTGTACGTCGCGACGAGCTACAACGCCGAAATCGAAGCAATGCGCAACAAGAAGCTCGAATTCGGCCAGTTCGGCCCGCTCGGCTACGTGCTCGCGCATCAGGTTGCGAACGCGCAGGCCGTGGCCTCGTTCGGCGGCGCCGACGGCAAGCCCTCGACCTACACCGCGTCGATCGTGACGTGGCCGGGCAGCGGCATCACGAAGATCGCCGACATCAAGGACCATTCGTTCGCGTACTCGGACCCGGCGTCGACATCGGGCCACCTGTTCCCGGCGTACGGCCTGAGCAAGAACGGCATCGATCCGGATCACGGCGTGAAGGCCCTGTACGCAGGCAGCCACACGGCATCGTTCGAAGCGATCCGCAATCACAAGGTGCAATCGGGCGAGCTGAACAGCGACGAGATTGCAAGCGCGAAGCTGCACAACGAATACGACCCGGCCGCTTATGTGACGCTGTGGCAATCGGACCCGATTCCGCTCGATCCGATGGCGATCCGCGGCGATCTGCCGGAAGCGTTCAAGGCGAAGCTGGCGAACGTGCTGCAAACGCTGGATTTCCACTCGCTGCCGGCGACGGACCAGAAGTTCATCGCTTCGGCTGCCAGCCCGCAACTGAAGATGGTTCCGCAGACGGACGACTCGTATAACCAGATCCGCGATCTGATCAAGACGCTCCACGTCGATCTGGCGAAACTCTGATGAACGCGATGCAGCAGAGCATGGCCGATGGCATGAGATTCGAGCCGATGGCATTTCCCGCGTTCCCGGAAACGGGAACACGGGCACCGGGCAACGCGTCGGCCGGCATCGGCATGCGTCTTGCCGTGCGCAACCTGGTGATGCGCTATCCGAACGGTCATACGGCGCTCGACGGCGTGAGCCTCGAGGTCGGTGCGGGCGAGATGGTCGTGATCCTCGGCAGCAACGGTTGCGGCAAGTCCACGCTGATGAAGTGCGTGGTCGGGCTGAACCACCCGACCGGCGGCTCGGTCGAGGTCGCAGGACGCGACCTCGCCGCGCTGAGCGGCCGGGCGTTGCGTGAGGCGCGTATGCCGATCGCGCTGATTTCGCAGCACGCGAATCTGGTCAAGCGGCGCAGCGTGCTGGCGAACGTGTGTACGGGCGCGCTCGGCCGTCACCGGTCGCTGTCGACCATGCTCGGCTGCGTGCCGAAGAGCGAAATCGAGCCCGCGCGCGGGTTTCTCGACGAGGTCGGCCTGCTGCATCTCGCGCATCAGCGCGCGAGTACGCTGTCGGGCGGCCAGGCGCAGCGCGTCGCCGTGGCGCGCGCGCTCGCGCAGCGGCCCCAGGTCGTGCTTGCCGATGAACCTGTCGCGAGCCTCGATCCCGAAGCCGCAGACGACGTGATGAAGCTGTTGCGCCGTCTCGCCACCGACGACGGCCTTGCGGTCGTCGCCGTGCTGCATCAACCCGAACTGGCGACGCGCTACGCGGATCGCCTGATCGGCATGCGCGGCGGTCATATCGAATTCGACGAGCGGGCGTCGTCGGTCGGCATGCACCAGATCTCGAACCTTTACGTTGCGCAAGCCTCATGAATAGCGTTACCTCGTCGCGGACCGCCCGCGAGCCGGGCCGCAGCTCGCTCTCGAAGATCGCGGCGTTTGCCGCGTTCGTCGCCTTGTTCGTTCAGGCCTGCTACGGCGTGCATGCGCGTCCGCAGGACCTGATCACCGGCGTGCACGGAATGGCCGACATCATCTCGCGCGCCACGCCGCCGGATTTCAGCCAGTTCGGGCCGAGTCTCCAGCCGATCATGGAGACGATCGATCTTGCCGTGTTCGGCACGGTGCTCGGCATCGTGCTCGCGTTTCCGCTCGCGCTGCTCGCGGCGTCGAACGTGAGTCCCGCGCGGCCGCTGTATTTCCTTGCGCGCGCAATCATCGGCGTTACGCGTTCGGTGCCGGACCTCGTGTGGGCGCTGCTGTTCGTGACGGCGGTCGGTCTCGGCGCGTTTCCGGGCGCGCTTGCGCTCGGCGTGCACTCGGTCGGCATGCTCGGACGTCTGTTCTCCGAAGTCATCGAAGACATGGACATGGGCCCGGTCGAAGCGCTGACACTGACCGGTGCAAGCCGCCTTCAGGTGTTCACGCATGCGGTGGTGCCGGGCGTGCTGCCGACGCTGCTCGGCATCAGCCTGTACCGCTTCGACGAGAATCTGCGTTCGTCGCTGGTGCTCGGTTTTGTCGGCGCGGGCGGGATCGGGTTCATGCTGCTGACCGCGATGAACCTGTTCCAGTACCAGACGGTGTCGTATCTGCTGATCGTCACGTTCGTGCTGGTGGCCGTTGCCGAACGCGGTTCCGCGTTCCTGCGCAGCCGCGTGCAGTAAGAGGCGGCAGTCGTCTGATAAGACTAAGCGCGCGATCTCCGGCGCCCCATTCGTTGCAGCGTGAGCCACGCCGGCCAGGCGCAGGCGATCGGCCCTCTCGGGAGCAATCCCGAGGGGGTTTTTGTTTTGTCGTATCGCGAGGTGTTTGCGAGGCGCTTATATCGTCCGCGTATGCCCGAAAAACATGACAACGGGCACTTTTCTGTATGGCGGGTGTTTTGGCGGGCAGAAAAGACAAAGCCCCTTGAAACCTGAATTTCACGGGGCTTTGTCAGATATCTTGGCGGAGAGGGTGGGATTCGAACCCACGGTACGCTTAAACGTACGCCTGATTTCGAGTCAGGTACAATCGACCACTCTGCCACCTCTCCGGGGTACTGCCGGTACTGCCATGGTACTGCTCTACTACTAAATACTGCTTCGCCAAGCCCGGTCGTTGACTGGCGAAGCGAAGATTATAGAACACCCTGCGGCGTTTTCCAAGTCCCCCTTCGAAAAATCTGGAGAACCGGAAAACGCGATCTCGCCTCGATCCCGATCAGGCGCCCACTTCAAGGCGCGCCACACCGCCCATGTACGGCCGCAGCACTTCGGGCACCGTCACCGAACCATCCGCTTCCTGATAGTTTTCGAGCACCGCGACGAGCGTCCGGCCCACCGCGAGACCCGAGCCGTTCAACGTATGGACGTGTTCCGGCTTGCCCTGCGCGTTGCGGTAGCGCGCCTGCATGCGGCGCGCCTGGAATGCTTCGGTGTTCGAGCAGCTCGAAATCTCGCGGTACGTGTTCTGCGCGGGCAGCCACACTTCGAGGTCGTACGTCTTCGCCGCCGAAAAGCCCATGTCGCCCGTGCACAGCGTGATCACGCGATACGGCAGGCCGAGCTTCTGCAGGATGGTTTCAGCGTGGACCACCATCTGTTCGAGCGCGTCATAAGACGTTTCGGGCGCAACGATCTGAACCATTTCGACCTTGTCGAACTGGTGCTGGCGAATCATGCCGCGCGTGTCGCGGCCGTACGAGCCCGCTTCCGAGCGAAAGCACGGCGAATGTGCCGTCAGCTTGATCGGCAGCGCGCTGCCCTCGACGATGCTCTCGCGCACCGTGTTCGTCAGCGAGATTTCCGACGTCGAAATCAGGTACTGCGTGACCGTGTTCTCGCCGCCGCCCTTCTCCACGCGGAACATGTCGTCGGCGAACTTGGGCAGTTGGCCCGTGCCGTACAGGATTTCCGGGTTGACGATGTACGGCGTGTACGTCTCCGAATAGCCGTGCTGCTGCGTGTGCGTGTCGAGCATGAACTGCGCGAGCGCACGGTGAAGGCGCGCAATCTGGCCGCGCAGCATCGTGAAGCGCGCACCCGAGAGCTTCGCGCCCGTTTCGAAATCGAGCCCGAGCGGCGCACCGATATCGACGTGATCCTTGACCTCGAAATCGAACGCGCGCGGCGCGCCCCAGCGGCGCACTTCGACGTTGTCCTTTTCGTCCTTGCCCGCCGGGACGCTCTCGTGCGGCAGGTTCGGCACACCGAGCAGCAGGTCCGAGAGGCGCGCCTGAATCTCGTCGAGCTTGGCTGCCGACGCTTTCATCTCGTCGCCGATACCGCCGACTTCAGCCATGACCGCCGAGGTGTCCTCGCCACGGCCTTTCAGCGCGCCGATCTGCTTCGACAGGCTGTTGCGGCGCGCCTGCAGTTCTTCAGTGCGGGTCTGGATGGCGCGGCGTTCCGCTTCGAGCGCCGAAAAGGCCGCGGCGTCGAGGGTGTAGCCGCGGTCGGCGAGGCGCTTCGCGACGCCGTCGAGGTCTTTGCGCAGCAGCTGGATGTCGAGCATGGGATTGTGAGACGCAGTTTCGTTGTGTGAAGGGGCGATTTTAACGCACCGGCGCCCCGAGTCCGTGGGCAATGGCGTCGCCGGCCGTGCGGCAAGCGCCAGCCAGGCCGCATCGAGGCCGAACCCCGGCCGGAATTCAGCCCTTGCGCTTCTTCTCGCGCATTTCGTCGCGCATTTCGTCGCGATGATCCTCGCGCCATCGCGCGTCGAGTTCGCCCAGCCGCCCAAGCTTCTCGCCGATCTTGCCTTCGAGCCCGCGCGGCGTCGGCCGGTACCAGTGCGGCTCGCGCATGCCGTCGGGCAGATAGGTCTCGCCCGCGGCGTAGGCATCGGGTTCGTCGTGCGCGTAGCGGTACTCGTGGCCGTAGCCGAGTTCCTTCATCAGCTTCGTCGGCGCGTTGCGCAGATGGATGGGCACCGCGCGCGACTGGTCCTGGCCGACGAAGCGCCGCGCCTCGTTGTACGCCATGTAGCCCGCGTTCGACTTCGGCGCGACGGCGAGATAGATCACGGCCTGCGCGAGCGCCAGTTCGCCTTCGGGTGAGCCGAGCCGCTCGTAGGTTTCGGCGGCGTCGAGCGTGATGCGCGCCGCGCGCGGATCGGCGAGCCCGATGTCCTCCCACGCCATGCGCACGATGCGCCGCGCGAGATAGCGCGGGTCCGCGCCGCCGTCGAGCATGCGGCAGAACCAGTAGAGCGCGCCGTCCGGGTTGCTGCCGCGTACTGACTTGTGCAGCGCGCTGATCTGGTCGTAGAACGCGTCGCCGCCCTTGTCGAAGCGGCGCAGATTTTCGGCGAGCGCGCTGCCCAGCAGCGCCTCGTCGATTTCGGTCGACTTTTGCCGGGCGGCCGCGCGCGCGACGATCTCAAGATTGTTCAACAGCTTGCGCCCGTCGCCGTCCGCGGAGCCGATCAGCGCCTTTTTCGCCTCGTCGGTGAACGTCAGGCCGCCCAGCTCCTCGCTCGCGCGCCCGAGCAGCTCGCCCTGCTCGTCCTCGTCGAGGCTCTTCAGCACATAGACCGCCGCGCGGGACAGCAACGCGCTGTTCACCTCGAACGACGGATTCTCCGTCGTCGCGCCGACGAACACGAACAGCCCCGATTCGACGTGCGGCAGGAAAGCGTCCTGCTGACTCTTGTTGAAGCGGTGGACTTCGTCGACGAACACGAGCGTCTGCCGGCCGCGCGCGCGATGCATCTGCGCGGTCTCGACGGCCTCGCGAATGTCCTTCACGCCCGAGAGCACCGCCGACAGCGCGATGAATTCGGCGTGGAACGCGTCGGCCATGAGGCGCGCGAGCGTCGTCTTGCCGACGCCCGGCGGCCCCCAGAGGATCATCGAATGGGCTTCGCCCGACTCGAATGCGACGCGCAGCGGCTTGTTCGGGCCCAGCAGATGCTTCTGGCCGATGACTTCGTCGATGGAGCGCGGTCGCAGCCGCTCGGCGAGCGGTACGTTGGCACGGGTTTCTTCAAACATGACGTTTTCGGGATAATGTCGGCTTTCGGGCGCACCGCCGCAAGCCGGGCACCCGCGCGCGGGGCGCGCCCGAGCGCTGCGGGCCGGACCGTCGCGCCGGACGCAATCGAGCATTATGACAGCGCGCGCGGGCGGGCGAGCTTCCGGGGCCGGAGAGTCACACCCGACGCAGCCGGTCAGCCCGCAATCCGCGGCCGATCCGGCTCCGGACGAAACGATAACGACAGACGACACCAGAGGACCGTTTTCCCGATGAACCAGCCGATGAACCAGCCAACGAACCTGGACGCGCACGCCGGTGACACCGGCTCCACCTACGCGCCGCTCGTGCCCGTGCCCGACGCGCGCCGCCAGTTCCGCACCGCCGACGCCTTCGCGCTGTGGTTCTCGCTTGGCATCGGCCTGCTCGTTGCGCAGGCCGGCGCGCTGCTCGTGCCGGGTCTCTCGCTGCCGGCCGCGCTCACCGCAATCGGCATCGGCAGCGCGGTCGGCGTGGTGCTGCTCGCGCTCGCGGGCGTGATCGGCACCGATACGGGCCTCGCGGCGATGTCGTCGCTGCGCCCGACGCTCGGTGTGCGCGGCGCGTCGGTTCCCGCCATCATCAACATGGTGCAGCTGGTCGGCTGGGGCGCGTTCGAGATCATCGTGATGCGCGATTCCGCCGATGCGCTCGCGAAGCAAGCCTTCGGCTTCTCGACGCCGGTCGTCTGGACGCTGGTCTTCGGCCTGCTCGCGACGCTGCTCGCCGTGAGCGGCCCGCTCTCCTTCGTGCGGCGCTTCCTGCGGACGTGGGGCATCTGGCTGCTGCTCGCGGGCGCCGCGTGGCTCACGTGGAATCTGCTCGCGCGCCACGACCTCGGCGCGCTGATGCGCCGCCCCGGCACCGGCGACATGCCGTTCGGCAGCGCCATCGACCTCGTGGTCGCGATGCCGCTCTCGTGGCTGCCGCTCATCGCCGATTACACGCGCTTTGGCCGTCGCCCCGGCGAGGCGTTTCGCGGCACGCTGTTCGGCTACGGCATCGCGAACATGTGGTTCTACGCGCTCGGCGCCATCTATGGTCTCGCGGCGGGCGGCGGCGACGCGCTGCTCACCTCGGCGCTCGCGCAGGCGGGCGGCGGCTTCGCGCTCCTGCTCGTGCTGATCGACGAGATCGACAATGCCTTCGCCGACATCCACTCGGCCGCCGTCTCGACCGGCACGTTCTGGACGCGCGCGAGCGTGCCGTGGCTCTCGGCGGCGTTCGGCGCGCTGTGCACGCTGATCGGCATCGTCGTGCCGATGGCGCGTTACGAGAATTTCCTGCTGTTCATCGGCTCGGTGTTTGCGCCGCTCTTCGGCGTCGTGCTCGCCGATCACTTCATCGTGCGCCGCCGCCGCATCGACGCAGAAGCAATCGCCGATCTGGGCGGCGTCTACGGCTATTCGGGCGGCTGGCACGTTGGCGCGTTCGTCGCGTGGGCGATCGGCTTCGGCGCCTATCAGGCGCTCAATCAGTGGCTGCCGAATCTCGGCGCGACGCTGCCGTCGCTCGTGATCGGCGCGCTCTGCTATCTCGTGCTCGCAGGACGCCGCCGCGCCGCTTACGCATAAGCGCACGGCCCGCGCACGTGCATGTCACGTGCGCCGCCGGGGCCCTGTCGTGTGCATCGGGGGCGCGCGTGAGGAAAGCCCCGCTGCGCCTTTCTCGTCCACGAAAAACCCAAGAAAAAGCCACGCTGCGATCGACTCGCAACGTGGCGTTTTTCATCATGGGCGCGTTTCGAACTGCTTTACGCGCCGACCCCGCGCTCACATCATCCGCACTGACCGCAGCAACTGTGCTGCGCGGCCTCCGGCGCCGGCAACTGCTCGGCGGCTTCCGTGCGAATGCCGAGCCGCGCGAGCAGCTTGCGGTCCGCTTCGGCCTGGGGATTGCTGGTCGTGAGCAGATGATCGCCGTAGAAGATCGAATTCGCACCGGCCATGAAGCACAGCGCCTGCAGCGCGTCGTCCATCTGCTCGCGTCCCGCCGAGAGGCGGACCATCGCCTTCGGCATCGTGATGCGCGCGACCGCAATCGTGCGCACGAACTCGAACGGATCGAGCGCGTCGGTGCCTTCGAGCGGCGTGCCGTGCACCTGCACGAGATTGTTGATCGGCACCGAATCCGGATACGGCTCCAGGTTCGCCAGTTGAGCGATCAGGCCCGCACGCTCGCGGCGCGACTCGCCCATGCCGACAATGCCGCCGCAGCACACGTTGATGCCCGCATCGCGCACGCGCTCCAGCGTGTCGAGGCGGTCCTGGTACGTGCGCGTCGAGATGATCTGCCCGTAGAACTCCGGCGACGTGTCGAGGTTGTGGTTGTAGTAGTCGAGGCCCGCATCGGCGAGTTCGTTCGCCTGCTGCGTGTCGAGCATGCCGAGCGTCATGCAGGTTTCGAGCCCCATCTCCTTCACGCCGCGAATCATGGCCTTGATCGGCTCGATATGACGGTCCTTCGGATTGCGCCACGCCGCGCCCATGCAAAAGCGCGTCGCGCCATTGGCCTTCGCCGCGCTGGCCGCCTTCAGCACCGCTTCGACTTCCATCAGCTTGCTGGCGTCGACGCCCGTGTCGTGATGCGACGACTGCGGGCAGTAGGCGCAGTCCTCTTCGCAGCCGCCGGTCTTGATCGACAGAAGCGTCGAAAGCTGCATGGCGTTTGCGTCGAAATGCTCGCGATGCACCTGTTGTGCGCGAAACATCAGGTCGTTGAACGGCAGGTCGTAGAGCGCGACGATGTCGGCCACGCGCCAGCGCGCGGCGCCCGGCTGTTTTGGCTCGGTATCCGCGGCGTTCGCGAGGAGAGTTTGAGTCATGATGTCGTGGGTCCTTCGTGACAGTGTTGTAGCAGGATGCATCAGCGCATCGATGTCGAGATGGGTAGCAGCGTCGTCGGCGCTCGCGCCGCGCAGATGCGGCACGACGCCAAGGAGCGGCGCGCCGGCTTGCGCGGCGAGGCGCTCGCGTAGCGCAGCGATGTTTTCTTCGGGGAATGTCATGGCCGGATCGATCCGGTTCGCGACCCAGCCCGCGATGGTCAGGCCGCGCGCGGCAATCGCCTCGGCGGTGAGCAGCGCGTGGCTGATGCAGCCAAGCCGCATCCCCACGACGAGCACCACGGGCAAGCCGAGCGCGACGGCGAGATCGGCCGTGTCGCGCGTCGCGTCGAGCGGCACGCGAAAGCCGCCCACGCCTTCCACCACGACCACGTCCGCGCGCTCGCGCACCTGCCGGAAGCACGCCACGATGCGATCGAGGTCGAGCGTCACGCCTTCGAGCGCGGCGGCGATATGCGGCGCGGCCGCCTCTTTCAGCAGATACGGCGTGCGCAGCTCGGGCGGCAGCAGCACGCTCGCGACGGCATCGAGCTGATCGGCGTCGTCGTTGTGCCATACGCCGTCACGCTCGAACGCGCCCGCCGCCACGGGTTTCATGCCCGCGGCGCGCAGGCCCGCGCGCGCGAAGCCGCGCAACAACGCGGCGCTCACGAATGTCTTGCCGATTTCCGTATCCGTGCCGGCCACGAAAAACGACATCGCCGCACTCATTGCGCGCGCTCCTGCGCTTCGCGGCTCGCGCGTTGCAGCGACGCATGCAGGCGTTCGATATCGGCTTCGGAGTGCGCGGCCGAGAGCGAAATGCGCAGCCGCGACGTGCCCGCCGGTACGGTCGGCGGACGGATCGCGGGCACCCAGAGACCGTCGCGTTCGAGTGCGGCTTGAAGCGCGAGCGTCGCGTCGTTGGCGCCGATCACGAGGGGCTGCACGGCCGTCTGCGAATCGACCGGCGTCCAGCGCGTCTCCTTGAGGATGGCGCGCGTGCGGTCGATCAGCTTGCGCAGGTGCGCGCGCCGCGCATCGCCCTCCTCGCCGGCGATGATGCGCAGGCTCGCCGACACCGCATGCGCAACGGACGGCGCCGAGGCCGTCGTGAAGATATACGGGCGCGCACGCTGCACGAGCCATTCGCAGACCGTCGCATGCGCCGCGACGAATGCACCGGCCACGCCCGCGGCCTTGCCGAGCGTGCCGACCATCACGAGATTGGGCGAGCGCAACGCCGCTTCGGCGACTGCGCCGCGCCCTTGCGGGCCGAGCACGCCGAAGCCGTGTGCGTCGTCGACGATGAGCCACGCGTGGTGCCGCTCGGCGAGTTCGACGAGGCGCGCAAGCGGCGCGACGTCGCCGTCCATGCTGAACACGGTGTCGCTGACGATCACTTTCGGGCCGTCGCCGGACGCGTCGAGCATGGTGCCCAGCGCGTCGACATCGGCGTGCGGATAGATCTGGATATCCGCGCGCGAGAGGCGCGCGCCGTCGATCAGCGACGCGTGATTCAGCTCGTCCGAGAAGAGCGTCGTGCCGCGCCCGGCCAGCGCCGTCACCACCGCGAGGTTCGCCATGTAGCCGGTGCTGAAGTACAGCGCGCGCGCGTCGTCCACGAAGCCGCCCGCGAATTGCGCGAGATCGTCTTCGAGTTGCGCATGCGCGCGCGAATGCCCGCCGAGCAGATGCGAGCCGCCGCTGCCCGCGCCGTAGCGCTGCGAGCCTGCCGCGAGCGCGGCCACGAGTTGCGGATGCGCGGCAAGGCCGAGGTAGTCGTTGCTCGCGAAGCCGATCATATCGACGCCATCGACGCGCATGTGTGCGTCGCAAGGCGTGTCGAGCGTGCGGCGGCGGCGGCGCAGGCCGCGCGCATCCAGTTCGCGCAAGCCCTGTTCAAGTGTGTCCAGCAACTGCATCAGAGGTCCTCCGCCACGACGGCGTCAAATGTCTCGCGCGTGCGTTCGGCGAGCAGTGTCTGGGTGTCTTCATCGAGGATGTACGGCGGCATGACGTACACGGTCGTGCCGATCGGCCGCAGCAGCAACTCGCGCTTGAGCGCCTGCTCGAAGAAGCGTCGCGAGAACGTGGCCGCGCGTGCTGCATCGTCGATCCGGGCGTCGAACGCGAGAATCGTGCCGCGCTGGCGCAGGTTGCGCACGAGCGGATGCGACGCGAGCGGCTCGAACGCTTCACGCAGGCGCGCCGACTTGCGCGCGTTCGCGGCCAGCACATCGCCCTGCTCGATCAGATCGAGCGTCGCGAGCGCCGCGCGGCACGCGAGCGGATTGCCCGTGTACGAATGCGAATGGAGAAAGCCGCGTGTGGTGTCGTTATCGTAAAAGGCGTCGAAAATCGCATCGCGGGAGAGCACGATCGAGAGCGGCAGATAGCCGCCGCTGATGCCCTTCGAAAGCGTCAGCAGATCGGGCCAGATGCCCGCCTGCTCGCACGCGAAGAACGTGCCCGTGCGGCCGCAGCCCACGGCGATTTCGTCGGCGATCAGGTGCACGCGATAGCGGTCGCACAGCGCGCGCAGGCCCTTGAGGTACTCAGGATCGTGCATGGCCATGCCTGCCGCGCACTGCACGAGCGGCTCGACGATCAGCGCGGCGATGTGCGCGCTGCGCGCCGCGAACAGTTTCTCCACGTCGGCCAGGGCGCGCCGCGCCACGTCGGCAGCCGATTCGCCCTCGCCTGCGGCGCGCGCATCGGGCGACGCCACGACATGGGCGTGATGGAGCAACGGATCGTATGCATCCCGGAAGATCTTCACATCGGTCACACCCAGCGCGCCGATCGTCTCGCCGTGATAGCTGTTCGCCAGACAGACGAATTCACGCTTGTCGCTTTCACCCTGATTGCGCCAGGCATGAAAGCTCATCTTCAGTGCGATTTCCACGGCCGATGCGCCATCCGACGCGAAAAACGCATGGCCGAGCGTGTGACCGGTGAGCGCGGAGAGCCGCTCGGCGAGTTCGACGGCGGGTTCGTGCGTGCAACCCGCGAGCATCACATGTTCGAGCGTATCGAGCTGCGCCTTGAGCGCCGCGTTGATCGACGCATTGGCGTGGCCGAACAGGTTGACCCACCACGAACTGACCGCGTCGAGATAACGCCGCCCGTCGCGGTCGTAGAGCCACGGCCCTTCGCCACGCGCGACGGGAACGAGCGGCACGCGTTCGTGGTGCTTCATCTGGGTGCACGGATGCCAGACGGCGCGCAGGCTGCGCGCAACCCAGCTATCGCTGGCAAGGTTGGAATGCTGATTCAAATACGACTCCCGAAACGACAGCGGGACCGAGAGTAGCGCGAACGCCTGCGCAATGCACTACCCCCAAAAATGCCTTGCGCGGCACGGCACGGCGATGTTCGGCGCCGTTCCCGGCAGCACGGAACGGATCTTCAATGAAGGCCGGAAATGGCCGCAGAAGACGACGGCAAAGTGACCTGCGCTTACGCAAAAAAATCTGTGGGAGGGACAGAAAAACCGCGCGCTGCGCAGAACCGGAACGCACGCGCCGGGCGAGGCGCAAGCAGAATCTGGTGATCTGAGGGTGCGAGACAAGCCTGGCGGCCCGCGCCGCCAGGCAGCGTGCAGACGAGCGCGATGGCCAGGCCGGGCCGGGCCAGATCGGGCCGGCCAGGGCCAGACAGGCGAAGGGAATTGAATCAGGCGATGCACAGCGCGCGCATCACACCGCGCGCTGTGTAAGGAAGTGCTTAACGGCTTGCGAGCGAGTGATCGTCGTGAACGGCGATATCGGGGGAATCCACGGTAGAAGCGACGGCAGGCACCACTCCCGCGCTGGCGTCGTTGCGCGCGGCAATCGCTGCGTCGTTGGACCAGACCACGGCGTTGTCGACCGCGTAAAGATGGCACGCGTCGTTGCTGTGCTTCTGGCAGTTCGCGATGGCGATGGCCATGGGATTGTCGCCGCCTTCGGCCCACGACCACGCGCCCGAATCGGACACCGCGAACGCGCGGCTCGAATACTGCGAGAGGAAGTTACGGTAGCCGCTGCGGCCATCCGCGTCGAGGAACGGCACCGCGCTCACCGAATCGATGGCGGCATAGCCCGTGCCGTGCGGCGCGGCAGGCTCCGCCACGCGATATTCGACCGCGGTCGGCATGCCCGCGCGGGCGAGGAACACCTCGACCTGCGGCCACCAGATCTTCACGCCGTCGCGGTCGCCCACCAGCCGATGCGCGTCGTTCTTGTACGCGCCGAAATCGACGAGCTTCGCGCTCGCAGCGGGCAGCGCTTCCGCGGTCTGTGCATCGTGGTACGCCGCGTACATCCGCGTGACGAGATCGCGCGTCCACACCGAATCGTTGTCGCCGTAGAGCCAGAGCGACGCCACGCGCGCCTTGCCGCCGTAGCCGCCGAAGGCCTGGGTCAGGTTGTCCTGCCAGCCCTTGCAGGTGTCCTGGCGCAGGCCGCCCGAGAAGTTGATGAGCGCGCGCACGCCCTGCGCGGCTTCGGTGCCGTAGGCAATCGTCGCCAAACCGCCGTGCGACGTTCCCGCCACCACGATGTGGTTCGCATCGACGTACGGCTGCTTCGACATGTAGGCGACGGTCGCGGCGACGTCGGCAGCCTGGTCGAGTCCATTGCTCGCCACATCGCAGCCGTCCTGTACGTAGTCGCCGCCCGAGCCCGCGAAGCCGCGGCGGTTCGGCGCGACGACCACATAGCCGCGCCGCACGAATTCGCGCGCGAACGAAACGGGGTCGCTGCGCGCCTGATTACGCGGGTCGCCGAGAATCTTGCCGTGATTGAACACCACCATCGGAAAAGGGCCGGGGCCTTCCGGGCGGTAAATCGTGGTTTCGAGCGTGATGTCGCCATCGGCGTCGACAGGAATGCGGATCACCCGCGCGTTCATGTCGGCGCGCACGGCAGGCAGCCAGCTGTCGTCGAGCGCGAGACGCGGGACATTGGCGCTGCCGAGTGGCCCGGCCGAGACCGGTTCGGCGTGTTGAACGTTTGCTGCGGCGGCCGAAACCGGCGCGACGCGGTGCGGTCCTTGCGGATCTGCAAGCGATGCGGCGTGCGCGACCGAAAAGACACACGCCGTGCCAGCCAACACCCAACCGGTCAGTAGCTTTTTGAACGCCATGCGCCAACCCGCCCGCGAGAATCCTTGTTGAATCCGTCTTACTCCGGCCGGCCCGATTTCCGGCGCGACGGCAGCCGCTGCGCATGTCGCAAGACACGTGCCTGGGCAACCTTTCACGGGAAAAGCCAATCGGAACACCACTACCGAAACGCGCAGCAATCGTGCATCGCGCCCCGGTGATGCTCGCCGTGCACCGTTTCGGACCAGAACCGGGCGTCGTGATCGAAGCAAAACCTCGAAGCAAAACTGCCGGTTGGCCAAATCGCGCACCGAACGCACAAGCCTTGTTTACCTCTGACTTATGCGAGCTGCGAACACCGTGATTTCATAGTCGCACAACCATTTATTGCTGCGCAATACAGGGGTTTCCCGGCATAACACATGCCAGCGCGACGTGTGCCCCGCAGGGCGTGGCGCCCGGGCGAATCAGGTCATTTCGCGCGCGCACATTCGTCGCACGCCTCCCGCACAAATTCCGGAACAACCCGGGGAACCAGGCGCTTGCGCATTCAAGCCGATGTATTCAAACATGGGTGCGTTGCAGTGGGCGCGCGGGGGATTGGCGCTCGCGCGTGCAGGCATTCAGGTGTCCGTGACGTCGCCGTCGACATAACGCCAGCGGCCATCCTCTGCGCGCGTGAAACGGCTCACTTCATGCAGCCGCGAAGCGCGGCCTCCGGTCTTGTAACGCGCGACGAACTCGACGATCGCATGCGCTGCATCCGTCTGCTCATGGCGTTTGATTGCGAGTCCAAGCCAGCGCGGCGCATCGGGCGCCAACGGATCCACGTCGAGATCCGGCGGGCACGTTTCGAGCGCCCAGGTTGCGCGCAGATACGCGCTCTCGCCGAGTACGTAGGCCGTATAGCGCGAGCGCATCAGTTCGAGCGCCGTTTCGGGCAGTGCGCCCGCGTCGATAAAACGGCCGCAGCACGCCGCATAGCGCGGCGGCTGCGCGGTGGCTTTCAGGTTCGGCGCGGCGCCGCCGCACGGACAATCGGCGGGCCGTGCGGCGCGCGAAGTTTCAGCGTTCATCGAGAGAAAATCGGGGAAAAATCCGTTCGGGCGGCGCGCGCCGCACGTGCCCGTCGAGCAAAAAGACCGCGACGGCCGGCGCGGTCCGGGATCGATACGTCACCAGTCGAGTTCGGTGCCGTCGTACTGGAAAAAGCGACCGTTGAACACGTCGCGTGCGGCCGCCGCTTCGGCAATCACCTCGCGCATGCCCGTAACGCTACGCACGGCGTCGATCGCCGCCTGCGGTCCGCCCATGTCGGTGCGCACCCAGCCCGGATGCAGCGCGATGCAGGTGGCGCGGCGCGTCTGGAGCGAGGTGATCTTGATCACGTCGTTAAGCGCCGCCTTGCTCGCGCGATAGAGCCAGCCCGTCGTGCCCGTCGTCTGCCCGATGCTGCCCATGCGGCTCGACAGCACGGCCAGCACGCCGTTGGCCGCATCGACGAGCGGCAGCAGCACCGGAATCAGCTGCATCGGACCGCGCACGTTCGTGCTCATCACGCGATCGAAATCGTCGGCCGAGATCGTTTCGACGCCCTCGGTGCGCGGGCCGTAGACGCCCGACACGATGAGCACCACGTCGAGCCGCTCGCCTTCGAGCTTCGCGCCGAGCGCCGAGATCTCGTCGGGCCGCGTGATGTCGAGCTGAAACGGCCGCACGCTGTGCCTGCCCAGTTCTTCCAGCGCGGCGCTGGTGCGCGCCGTGGCGAGCACACGCCAGCCCGCCTTCGCATACTGCTGCGCAAACTCGCGGCCAAGGCCGCGCGACGCACCTACGATCAACGCTGTTTTCATGTCGCCACCCCGGTTTTCTGTCGCGCGCGGCCGCTGGATCACGAGGCCGCGCGCCGATAGACAGCCTACCGCAGATCGCTCGCGTTACAGCAATTCGACGCCCATCGCCGTCGCCTCGCCGCCGCCGATGCACAGGGTCGCGACGCCGCACTTGCCGCCGCGCGCGCGCAGCGCGCCGATCAGCGTGACGAGAATGCGCGCGCCCGATGCGCCGATCGGGTGGCCGAGCGCACACGCGCCGCCGTTGACGTTGACCTTGTCGTGCGGCAGGTCGTGCTCTTTCATCGCGGCCATCGTGACCACGGCGAACGCCTCGTTGATCTCGTAGAGATCGACGTCGTTCGCCCGCCAGCCGGTCTTCTCGAAGAGCTTCGCAATCGCGCCGACCGGCGCGGTCGTGAACTTCGACGGCTGCTGCGCGAAGGTCGAATGACCCGCCACACGCGCGAGCGGCGTCACGCCAAGGCGCCTGGCCGTCGATTCGCGCATCAGCACGAGTGCCGCCGCGCCGTCCGAAATCGACGACGAATTCGCCGCCGTCACCGTGCCGGTCTTGCTGAACGCGGGCTTGAGCGTCGGAATCTTGTCGAGATTGGCCTTGAACGGCTGCTCGTCGCGCGAGATCGTCGTTTCGCCCGCGCGCGACGCGACCTTCACCGGCGCGATTTCCCACGCGAACGAACCGTCCTCGTTGGCGCGCTTCGCGCGCTTGAGCGACTCGATCGCGAACGCATCCTGGCCCTCGCGCGAGAAGTCGTACTCGCTCGCGCACTCCTCGGCGAAGGTGCCCATCAGGCGGCCCTTGTCGTAGGCATCTTCGAGCCCGTCGAGAAACATATGGTCGAGCACCTGGCCGTGGCCCATGCGCATGCCCGCGCGCGCTTTCGGCAGCAGGTACGGCGCATTCGACATGCTCTCCATCCCGCCCGCGACGATCACGTCCACCGAGCCGGCCAGCAGCATGTCGTGCGCAAACATCGCCGCACGCATGCCCGAGCCGCACATCTTGTTGACGGTCGTCGCGCCGGTTGCGAGCGGCAAGCCCGCGCCGAGCGCCGCCTGGCGCGCGGGCGCCTGGCCCTGCCCGGCGGGCAGCACGCAGCCCATCACGACTTCGTCGATCTGCGCGGGCGCGAGGCCCGCGCGCTCGACGGCTGCCGCAATCGCTGCTGCGCCCAGCTGCGGCGCCGCCAGCGAGGCGAAATCGCCCTGGAAAGCGGCCATCGGCGTGCGCGCCGCCGAAACGATGACGATCGGGTCCTTCAATGTCTCACTCATGTTTAAGCTCCTTGATGACTCCTGCGACGACGGCCGGCACATCGCCAAGACGGGCGGCGTCCGCGGCAACGACGTCGTTATCTGCCTCATGGGCGCGATGCGCGGACACACCCGCGACACAACGCTCATACGTCTCCTGCAATTGTTGCGGCCCGCTGACGGTCATGCCCAGGTCGCGCACGCGCCCGTCGTGGACGCCGTAGGCCCAGCCATGCACCGTGAGCGACTGGCCGCGCGCCCACGCATCGCCGACGATGGTCGTGCGGCACGTGTTCGCGACCTGTTCGATCGTGTTCAACTCGACGAGGCGGCGATGGCGCGCGTCGCCCATCGGCCACTCTTCGAGCAGCGCCGCGTGCTTGCCGCGCACGTCCTGGACGTGATGAAGCCAGTTGTCGGCGAGGCCGATGCGCTTGCCGTGCAGCGCCGCACCCACGCCCGAGCAGCCGTAGTGGCCGACTACCATGATGTGCTTCACCTTGAGCAGATCGACGGCGAACTGGATCACCGAAAGACAGTTGAGGTCGGTGTGCACGACGACGTTCGCGATGTTGCGATGGACGAACACCTCGCCCGGCGGCAGGCCGATGATCTGGTTCGCAGGCACGCGGGAATCGGAGCAGCCGATCCACAGGTATTCGGGCGCTTGCTGGTGCGCGAGGCGCGAAAAGTACTCGGGATCGGCGGCGAGACGCGCGGTGACCCACTTTTCGTTGTTCTCGAACAGTTGAGCAAGCGGATTGTCAGGGATGGTTGTCATGTCGTTTCAGCTGGTTGATCCGTGAGCGTCAGGCGACGCGCGCCGCCGCGGGGGCTTCTTTCAGTTCGCCTTGCAGTTCAAGACCCGGTTCAAGACCCGGTTCACCGCCCGGTTCGCCCTTCAGATAGCTTTCCGGGTAGCGCACGCAAAAGCGCATCGACGGATCGTAGGGAAAAACGTCCGGCACTTCGCCCGCGATGAGTCGCGCCTTGCTCTCTTGCCAGAGCGCCGGGTCGAAGAAGTCCGGATGATACGCGAGGAAGTAGCGTTGCACACGCGGGTCGCCGAGCAGGAACGTACGATAGGTCTCGGGAAAAATATCGCGCGGGCCAATTGAGTACCACGGCTCGCTCGACAATTCGTCTTCCTCATTACGCGGTTTGGGCACTGCGCGGACGTTGCAATCGGTCAGGTATTCGATTTCGTCGTAGTCGTAGAACACCACGCGGCCGTGGCGGGTGACGCCGAAATTCTTGTACAGCATGTCGCCCGGGAAGATGTTGGCGCGCATCAGATCTTTGACCGCATTGCCGTATTCGCGGATGCCGTGCTCGATCTGTGCGTCGCTGCCGTTCTGCAGCCACAGGTTGAGCGGCACCATGCGGCGCTCGATATACAGGTGGCGGATCACGAGATTGTCGCCCTCGTACTCGATCATCGACGGCGCGGACTGTTCCAGTTCGCGCACGAGCGCTTCATCGAGCCTCGCGACAGGCAGCGCGACGCTCGAATATTCGAGCGTATCGGCAAGACGCCCCAGACGGTCGTGGCGCTTGACGAGCTGATACTTCGCCTCGACCTCTTCACGCGTGGTTTCCTTCGGCGCGGGAAAGCTGTCCTTGATGACCTTGAACACGTACGGAAACGACGGCAGCGTAAACACGATCATCACCATGCCGCGAATGCCGGGCGCAGTGACGAACCGGTCCGACGAATACGAAAGATGGTGCAGCAGATCGCGGTAGAAGAGATTCTTGCCCTGCTTCTGCAACCCGAGCGACGTGTAAATCTCGCCCTTGGGCTTGAGCGGCATGATCGTGCGCAAAAACTCGACGTAGGCCGACGGCACGCCCATGTCGACGAGAAAATACGAATGCGCGAAGCTGAACATCACGAGCAGTTGCTCGGGGCGCAGCAGCACGGCGTCGAGCGCGAGCCGGCCGCCCGCCACATGGCGGATCGGCAGGACGAATGGCGCGAGCAGATCGCCGTTGATGATGCGCCCGATCACGTACGCCGACTGGTTGCGAAAGAACAGCGACGACAGCGCGTGAATCTGGAAATTGGGCTTCGGCTCGACTTCGCCGAAGGTGTCGCGCAGCGCGCGCAGCACGCACTGCACGTCGCGCGCGAGGTCCTCGAACGGCGTCTCCAGCTGGAAGTTCGTGACGATGCGCTCGAAGGTCGCCGCAAGGCCGTCCTTGCCGGGGTAATACGCGCGGTAGGCCGGCTTCGCCGCAGGCTCGTCGTTTTCGATGTATTCCGTCGAAATCGCGGGCCGCACGAAGATGAAGTCGTTGTTGAAGTACGAGCGATGCAGGATCTTGCAGCACACCGAGTTGAAGAACGTTTCGGCGCACTCGGGCTGCCGGTGCGTCGTGAGCAAGCCGATGTAGTGCAGCTTGATCTGCTGCCACACTTCGCCGTCGATGGTTTCCGCGTCGTACTCGTCTTCCAGCGTCACCACGCAGTGCTTGACGCGCTCGTCGTACGACGCGATGCGCTCGCGCGCGAGCCGCTGCACGCCGTGCCAGTCCGCCGACTCGAACAGCCCCTTCGCGCGCACCGCCGCGTCGCAGAAATTGCCGTAGTGGCGGTTGAAGCCCTCGAGTATCGTCTGCGCAACGTCGAAGCCAATCTGCGACGAGAGCAGTTTCGGGAAGTGTTTCATCGCGGCCTTGCCGCCTTTGTCTGTAACGTGCGTCATGAAGCAACGCCTTCAATGAACCGGATGGCGGACGCGGCTACTTCCGCGCGTCTGCCGCTTCGCTTGTCGCTTCGTTTGCCGCTTCGTTTGTTGCTTCGTTTGTCGCTTTGTTTTCACGCGAATCGGCTCGCGCGAGCAGTTCGCGCGCCTGCGTCTCGTACTGCGCGAGATCTTCGAGCGTGGCGTCGAGATCGGCGCGCTGGCGCTCCAGGATCTCGCGGTGGCGCACGACCGCATCGAGAAACGCCTGCAACTGCGAGAGCGTGTCGGTCGGCGAATCGTACAGATCGAGCAGCGTGCGGATCTCCGACAGCGTAAAACCAAGCCGCTTGCCGCGCAGCGTGAGGCGCAAGCGCGTGCGGTCCCGCCCCGAAAACACGCGCTTGAGGCCACCCGCGCCCTCCCGGCTGGGTGCGAGCAGGCCCTGGTCCTCGTAGAAACGGATCGCGCGCGGCGTCACGTCGAATTCGCGGGCAAGTTCGCTAATCGTGTACTGGGTCATGGTGAGCAGTGAACGGCAGGCCCGCTGCCGCCAGCAGGGCCGTGCATTGAACGATAGAATCGACGCTTACGTTATCGTCAACCTGCCGGTTGTGCAACCGGGGCGCAATCAGGGCGCGCTCGGGGTGCGCTCGGGGTGCGATATATCAGCTTGCGGGATTGGTGCAACGCGGCGACCATGCCGGAAAGCCAGCTGTGCCCGCGGCGACGACAAAGGAGAAGACACCCGCAATGAACGCTCTCGAACACCAGCTCGACTATCCGTACGCCGACACCCTGCCGGAACCCGGCCACGTCTTCGACGTCGCCCCCGGCGTCAAGTGGCTGCGCATGCCGCTGCCGTTCGCACTCGATCACATCAACCTGTGGCTGCTGCGCGACGAGATCGACGGCCAGCCAGGCTGGACCGTGGTGGATTGCGGCATCGCCAGCGACACGATCAAGGCGCACTGGGAGCAGGTGTTCGACACGGCGCTCGAAGGCCTGCCGGTGCTGCGCGTGCTCGTCACGCACTGCCATCCCGACCACATCGGGCTCGCGCAGTGGATCTGCACGGGCGGCGACAAGCAGCGCTGGAACGTGCGCCTCTGGGCGACGCTCGGCGAATACACGAGCGCGCGCGTGATGGCGTCGGGCGCGGGTTCGAACGCAGGCGGCGAAAGTGCGGCGCGTCACTTCGGGCTGCACGGCCTCGTGGATGCGCAATCGCAGGACAAGCTGCGCAACCGCAGCGGCTACTACGCGAACCTCGTGCCCGCGCTGCCGACGCAATTCCGCCGCCTGCGCGAAGCCGACGTCGTGACGATCGGCGCTCGCGCGTGGCGCGTCGTCACAGGCTTCGGTCATTCGCCGGAGCATTGCGCGCTGTGGTGCGAGCAAACCGGCGTGCTGCTGTCCGGCGACATGGTGCTGCCGCGCATCTCGACCAATGTCTCCGTGTTCGAAATGGAGCCGGAAGCCAATCCGCTCGGCCAGTACCTCGAATCGCTCGGACGCTACGAGACGATGGCCGAAGACACGCTCGTGCTGCCCGCGCACGGCAAGCCGTTTCGCGGCGTGCGCACGCGCGTCGCGCAACTGCGCGCGCACCACGATGCGCGCCTCGCCGAAGTCATGGAAGCGTGCACGGCGAAGCCGCGCAGCGCCGCCGACATCGTGCCGCTCATGTTCAGGCGCGAACTCGACATCCACCAGATGACCTTCGCGATGGGCGAAGCGCTCGCGCACCTGCATCTGCTCTGGCTCGCGGGCAAGCTCAGGCGCGCGACCGGCGCGGACGGCGTGATCCGCTTTTCGGCCTGATTTAAGGCTTGATTTTCAGGCCCGATCCGCTGCCATTTCCCGAAAGCGCGCAACAGAAAACAAACGGGCGGCTCGCAATGAGCCGCCCGTTTCTGTTTCTATTGGCTTTCTGGCGCCGTGCCGGTCACACGCGCGGGTCAGTTATCGCCGCCGGTCACGAGATCAGAGCCCGCGGGCCGGACGAACTTGAATGCCGACGCGCTCAGCGACGGATTCTTCTGAATGTTGGAGAACGTGAGCAGCGTCACGTTGCCGAACACGTCGTGCAGTTCCATCGCCTGCAGATTGCCGTCGCGAAAGCCGATGCCGACGCTCTGAAACTGCGTGTCCTTCGCCTTCGGAATCAGCTCCAGCCAGTCGATGCCGCCCTTCACGCCCGCGTCGCGCAGCGTGAAATTCTTCTCCAGATCGTTGCTACCGAACAGGATCGCCGCCGGGCTCGCGCCGAGCGCGCCGCCGAGCTTGCGCTCGGTGACCTGGTTCAGGTCCTTGTCGTAGACGAAGAGGTTTTCGCCGTCCGACTGCAGAAGCTGCTGATACGGCTTCACGTATTGCCAGATGAACTTGCCCGGCCGTGCGAAGACGAACGTGCCGCTCGAAGTCTTCGCGTTCGCCGTGGCCGTGGCGATCGCCTCACTCGCGTTCGCCGCGCCCGAGGGCACTTTCAGCTCGCGCTGCACGAACTCGCCGCGCGCCGAATGCACCTGCGCGACAAACTGTTTGAGCTGATCGGTGCCGCCCGCGAACGCGTGCGACGCCATCAGCACGGACACGCCGAGCGCGAGCGCGCACGTGCGCGCCGCACGGGCGCCCACTTGAACGAGACGGGTGGAAAGACCTGCCTGGAACTGCATCAATTCGTTCTCCATGAGGAAAGGGAAGCGCGCGGCCTCATTCGGTCTCGCGCGTGGGGACGAGAATCTCGCGGTTGCCGTTCGACGACATCGCGGAGACGAGCCCCGACTGCTCCATCTGTTCGAGCAGCCGAGCTGCCCGGTTATAGCCAATGCGCAGGTGCCGCTGCACGAGCGAAATCGACGCGCGCCGGTTCTTGATCACCACTTCGACGGCCTGGTCGTAAAGCGGGTCGGACTCGTCGCCGGTGCCGCTGGTTCCCGCGCCCGCCGAGCCTTCGTCGCCCTCGCCCGCCGTGCCGCCTTCGAGCAGGCCCTCGATATACCTCGGCTCGCCCTGCTCCTTGAGCTTTTCGACCACGCGGTGCACTTCGTCGTCGGAGACGAACGCGCCGTGCACGCGCACCGGCAAGCCGCTGCCGGGCGGCAGGTAGAGCATGTCGCCCATGCCGAGCAGCGACTCGGCGCCCATCTGGTCGAGAATCGTGCGCGAGTCGATCTTCGAGGAAACCTGGAACGCCATGCGGGTCGGCACGTTGGCCTTGATGAGACCGGTAATCACGTCGACGGACGGACGCTGCGTGGCCAGGATCAGGTGAATGCCCGCCGCGCGCGCTTTTTGCGCGATGCGCGCGATCAGCTCTTCGACCTTCTTGCCGACCACCATCATGAGGTCGGCCAGTTCGTCGATCACGACGACGATGTGCGGCAGCTTGTCGAGCGGTTCCGGATCGTCCGGCGTGAGGCTGAACGGATTCGGAAGCTTCTCCTCGCGCTTGCCCGCTTCCTCGATCTTGTTGTTGAAACCGGCCAGATTACGCACGCCCAGCTTGCTCATGAGCTTGTAGCGGCGCTCCATTTCGGCGACGGTCCAGTTCAGCGCGTTGCCGGCCTGGCGCATGTCCGTGACGACCGGACACAACAGATGCGGAATGCCCTCGTAGACGCTCATTTCGAGCATCTTCGGGTCGATCAGGATCATGCGGACCTGCTCGGCGCTCGCCTTGTAGAGGAGCGAGAGGATCATCGCGTTGATCCCGACCGACTTGCCCGAACCGGTCGTGCCGGCCACGAGCAGGTGCGGCATCTTTGCGAGATCGGCGCACACTGGCTTGCCGCCGATGTCTTTGCCGAGGCCCATCGTGAGCGCCGACGCTGCGTCGGCATACACGGCCGAACCGAGAATCTCCGAGAGGCGCACCGTCTGGCGGCGCTGGTTCGGCAGTTCGAGCGCCATGAAATTCTTGCCCGGAATCGTCTCGACGACGCGGATCGACACGAGCGACAGCGAGCGCGCGAGATCCTTCGCGAGATTCACGATCTGGCTGCCCTTCACGCCCGTTGCCGGTTCGATTTCGTAACGCGTGACGACCGGACCCGGATAGGCGGCCACCACGGCGACTTCGATGCCGAAATCCTTGAGCTTCTTTTCGATGAGGCGCGAGGTGAATTCGAGCGTTTCGTCGGAGATGGTTTCCTGCACGGCGGGCGCCGGATCGAGCAGCGCAATCGCCGGCAGCGTGGAATCGCCCGGCAGGTCCGTGAAAAGCGGCACCTGGCGCTCCTTTTCGACCCGCTCCGAGCGCTGCGGCGTCACGACCGGCGGCACGATCATGACCGGCTCGTGATCCTCGATCTTCACGCGGCCGCGCTCGACCTTGCCTTCGCGCTTGACCGCCGCGGCCTCGCCGAGCTTGCGATCGCGCCCTTCCTCGCGCCGCATCCGCGCGAACGTGACGGCGTTGATGAGCGCCTCGCCGACCCGTTCGGCGACCGAGAGCCACGAGAAGCGGAAATAGAGCGACAAACCGATTGCGAGCACCACGAGCAGCGCGAGCGTGCCGCCCGTGAAGCCGAGCGCGTGCGAGACGCCGCGCGCCACGGCTTCGCCCACGACGCCGCCCGGCGCGCGCGGCAGCTGCACCCTGAGCGACCACATGCGCAGCGCCTCGATGCCATTGCTGGCGAGCAGCACGAGCACGAACGCAAAGCCTTCGGCAATCCAGCTATGGTCGCGCGGCGTGTCGCCCGCATCGCCCGCGTCATCGAACCCTTCCTGGCGCGTGATGCGCCGGTAGTTCGCGGCGATGCGCCGCGCGAGCAGCGCGACCCACCAGTAGGCCGAAAGGCCGAACAGCAGCAGCAGGATGTCCGAGGTCCACGCGCCGACGCGTCCCGCCCAGTTCGCGATGTGATCGACGTGGGTGGCGTGGGTCCAGCTCGGGTCGCGGCGGTTGTAACTGATGAGCGCCATCAGCAGGAACACGCCGAGCGCCACCTGAAGGATCCAGCGGATCTCGGTGAGTAGACGTGACATGCGGTGCGGCAACGCCTGCGCCTGCACGGAATAGGGAGCTTTGGCCATTGAATCCTGGTGCTGATCCTTGATGCGTTCGCGGCCCGCGCCCGCTGCGAGTAGGTGCAGCGGACTCGCGCGGCCGCCGTCGCCCGATCCGGCCTATTGTAAACGCGTTGTTTCGGCCCCGGCTGTAAATGAGGGTTACCGGCAACAGCGGCGCCGGCCCGCAAGGCTCGGGCTCGCACCCGTGGCGTGTTGTCGCGCATTGGTCGTAGTGCATTGTCGCGCGCGGACTGCCCGTGCGCGGCCCGCGCCGCCTCATCGAGCGTTCCGCCGCACGGCACGCCGGGCCGCGCGAGCCATGCCGCGCGCATCCGCGATTCGCTGGTGATTCGCCGGTGACTGGCGGGCGATTTTGGCTATCGGCGCGATCGGAACGCTTGATGAGGCGGCAGTCGCCCCCGGCCTTTATAATTGCGCCCTAACGCCCACATAGAGTTGTGCCCCCCACACTGCCGGGCGATCTTGCCGCTTTACAGTGTCAATCGCCGCGTTTTTCTTCGGATTTCGACCATGTCTGCAACCAAACACGCCAAAGTGCTGATTCTCGGTTCCGGCCCCGCCGGCTACACCGCTGCCGTCTATGCCGCGCGCGCAAATCTCTCGCCGCTCCTCATCACCGGCCTCGCGCAAGGCGGCCAGCTCATGACCACGACCGACGTCGAGAACTGGCCCGCGGACGCGGACGGCGTGCAGGGCCCGGAGCTGATGCAGCGTTTTCTCGCCCACGCCGAGCGCTTCAACACGGAAATCGTGTTCGACCACATTCACACGGCCAAGCTCGATGAAAAGCCGATCCGCCTGATCGGCGACTCGGGCGAGTACACGTGCGACTCGCTGATCATCGCGACCGGCGCATCGGCGCAGTACCTCGGCCTGGCGAGCGAAGAGCTCTTCATGGGCCGCGGCGTCTCGGCCTGCGCGACCTGCGACGGCTTCTTCTACCGCAACCAGCACGTCGCCGTGGTGGGCGGCGGCAACACGGCTGTCGAAGAGGCGCTGTACCTCGCGGGCATCGCGAAGAAGGTGACGGTGATCCATCGCCGCGACAAGTTCCGCGCCGAGCCGATCCTGATCGACCGCCTGCTCGACAAGGAAAAGGAAGGCGTGGTCGACATCAAGTGGGATCACGTGATCGACGAAGTCAAGGGCGACGACGGCGGCGTGAACGGCCTGCGCATCAAGAACGTGAAGACGGATGCGACGACCGACCTCGACCTGCAAGGCGTGTTCGTCGCGATCGGCCACAAGCCGAACACCGATATCTTCGAAGGCCAGCTGAAGATGAACAACGGCTACATCATCACGAACGGCGGCATGAACGGCAATGCCACCGGCACGAACGTGCCGGGCGTGTTCGCGGCGGGCGACGTGCAGGACCACGTCTATCGCCAGGCGATCACGAGCGCCGGCACGGGCTGCATGGCCGCGCTCGACGCACAGCGCTATCTCGAGAGCATCCACGAGCTCGGCCAGCCGCACGTCATGAGCGCAGAAGCCGAACGTTGAGAACAGCACCCGTGCGCAGCGGCGGACCGCTAGAATAGCGATCTGAAGCCTGTCGGCGCACTGGAACGAGGGCCGCGGCCAGCCAGCCGGCGGCCCTTTTCTTTTGCGCCGCGCGTCGCCATCGCGTCGTCGTAGCGCTGTCGTTGCGGCACGCTGTTGCGTCATGCGCGCCACGCACGCCGCGCGCCGCAATGCACCCCAACGCGCCCCGCCGCGATCGAACCCGAACGAACCCGAAAGCGCCTCACGCCATGCCGAAGAACGTGCCCCATCCCGGCGAGCCCAAGCGCCCCGCCGCGCCCCGCCCCAACCCTTCCACCACGTCCGTTTCCGCCGCGGCAACGTCTGCTGCGACGTCCGCGGGAACGTCCGAAGCCGGCAAGCCCGCCACGGGCTTCGCGGGGCTCGGCAGCCTGCGCGACGCCTTGAAGGTGCAGACCCGCGAGCGCGAGCGCGAACGCGCGGCCGCGCAGGCGGCCCGCACCGAAGCCGCCGCCGACAGCGAGATGTTCCGCCGCGAAATGGGCTCCATTGCGCCGTTAAAGGCGCCCGAGCGCACGTCGGCGCGCCGCGCGCAGCCCGTGCCGCTGCCGATCCAGACGCAGCGCGACGAACAGGCGGTGCTGCACGAAGCCATCTCCGACGACTTCGATCCGGAAGCGCTGCTCGACACCGACGACTCGCTTTACTACCACCGCCCCGGCATCAGCGCCGAGGTCGTGAAGAAGCTGCGGCGCGGTACGTGGATCGTGCAGGCGCAACTCGACCTGCACGGCATGCGCCGCGAGGAAGCGCGCGAGGCGATGCAGACCTTCATCCGCGAAGCCGGCAAGCGCGGGCTGCGCTGCGTGCGCGTGATTCACGGCAAGGGGCTCGGCTCCGCCGGCAAGGAGCCGGTGCTCAAAGGCAAGGTCCGCACGTGGCTCGTGCAGAAGGAGGAAGTGATCGCGTTCTGCCAGGCGCGGCCGCACGACGGCGGCGCAGGCGCGGTGCTCGTGCTGCTGCAGCCGCATCCGGTCGGCCCGGCTGGCGCCCATACACCGCGCTAACCGGCGCGCGCCGGTTTCCGGTCATCCTCGATGAACCAAAAAAAGGGCCTCACGCGCGAATCCGCGCGTGAGGCCTTTTGATTGCATTGCGAACGACGCGATCGGGCGATATCAGGCCATATCAGGCGATACGCGCTTCCGTCTTCGGATCGAACAGCACCGCCTTCGAAACGTCGAACAACAGTTCCATCTGGTTGAGCGGCTGCGGGTTCGAGCCCGGGTGCACGCGGCTCACGACGCGCTTTCCGTTGACCTGCGCGAACACGAGCGTATCGGGTCCGGTCGGCTCGATCACGTCGACCATCACCGTGTGACGCTGCAATGCGTGGCCGTGACCGTCGTGCGAGCTGCGCGTATCGGTAATGCGCTCCGGGCGCAGGCCGAGCACGACGTCCTGGCCGACATTGGCGCGTAGGCTGTTCGCCTGGAACGGCAGATTCAGCACGCCGCGTGCCACACCCGTATCGAGTTCGAGACCGACGCCCGAGCCTTGCTCCACGAGCTTGCCGTCGATGAAGTTCATCGGCGGCGCGCCGATGAAGCCCGCCACGAACAGATTCGACGGCGAATCGTAGATATCCTGCGGCGCGCCGAACTGCTGGACGATGCCGTCCTTCATCACCGCGATGCGGTCGCCGAGCGTCATCGCCTCGATCTGGTCGTGCGTCACGTAGACGATCGTCGTGCCGAGGCGCTGATGCAGCAGCTTGATTTCCGAGCGCATTTCGATGCGCAGCTTCGCATCGAGGTTCGACAGCGGCTCGTCGAAGAGGAACATCACCGGATCGCGCGCGAGCGCACGGCCCATCGCGACGCGCTGGCGCTGGCCGCCCGAGAGCTGGCCAGGCTTGCGGTCGAGCAGATGCTGGATCTGCAGCATGCTCGACACGCGATCGACGATCTGCGTCTGCTCGGTCTTCGGCACCTTGCGGATATTCAGGCCGAACGAGATGTTCTCGCGCACCGTCATCGACGGATAGAGCGCGTACGACTGGAACACCATCGCAATGTCGCGGTCCTTCGGCGACAGTTCGTTCACGACCTTGCCGTCGATGGAGATCTCGCCCTTGGTGACCGTTTCGAGGCCGGCGATCATGTTGAGCAGCGTCGACTTCCCGCAGCCCGAGCCGCCGACGAGGATCAGGAACTGACCGTCTTCGATATCGATGTTGACGCCCTTCAGGACGGGCACACCGTTCGGGTAGGTCTTGTAGACGTCGCGAATGGAAAGGCTTGCCATACTGTGAATCCTTTATTCAAACGTGGGCGTTTCGACCCTTGTCATCCCTTCACCGCGCCCGCCGTGAGGCCACGCACGAAGTAGCGGCCGGCGATCACGTAGACGAGCAGCGTGGGCAGCGCGGCGATGATCGCGCCGGCCATGTCGACGTTGTATTCCTTCACGCCCGTGGACGTGTTCACGAGATTGTTCAGCGCGACCGTGATCGGCATCGAATCGACGCCTGAAAACACGATACCGAACAGGAAGTCATTCCAGATCTGCGTGAATTGCCAGATCAGGCACACCATGAAGATCGGCAGCGAGATCGGCAGCATGATGCGCGTGAAGATCATGAAGAATCCGGCGCCGTCGATGCGCGCGGCCTTCACGAGTTCGGCGGGCACGCTCACGTAGAAGTTGCGGAAGAACATCGTGGTGAACGCGATGCCGTACACGACGTGCACGAGCACGAGGCCGCCGATCGTGTTCGAGAGGCCGAGGAAGCCCTCGAGTCGCGCCATCGGCAGCAGGATCGCCTGAAACGGAATGAAACAGCCGACCAGCAGCATCGTGAACAGGCCGTCCGCGCCGCGAAAACGCCAGTGCGTGAGCACGTAGCCGTTGAACGCGCCGATGATCGACGAGATCAGCACGGCGGGGATCACCATCTTCACCGAATTCATGAAGAACGGCTGCATGCCGTCACAACGCACGCCGGTGCATGCCTCGCTCCACGCTTTCACCCACGGCGCGAAGCTCGGATGCGTCGGCAGCGTGAGCATGTTGCCCGTGTGCAGCTGGTCGAGACTCTTCACCGAGGTCGACAGCATCACGTAGAGCGGGAACAGGAAGTACAACGCGAACAGGATCAGTGCCGCATACACGACCACGCGGCTTGCCTTCATCTTAGGCTGCATTGCGCGTGCTCCTCGATTCCATGTACATCAGCGGCACGAGCACGGCCACGACGGTTGCGAGCATCATGATCGACGAGGCCGCGCCTACGCCGAGCTGCCCGCGGTTGAACGAAAACGTGTACATGAAGATGGCCGGAAGCGACGACGCCGTGCCCGGACCACCCGCAGTCAACGCGACGACGAGGTCGAAGGTCTTGATCGCGATGTGGCAGAGAATCAGCAGCACCGAGAAGAACACCGGACGCATGCTGGGAATCACGATCTTGCGATAGATCGTCGGCAGCGTCGCGCCATCCACCTGGGCGGCCTTGAAGATTTCCGCATCGACACCGCGCAGCCCGGCAAGGAAGAGCGCCATGCAAAAGCCCGTCGACTGCCACACGGCCGCGATCACGATACAGAAGATCGCCCGGTCCGGATTGTCGAGCCAGTCGAACGCGAAGCTCGTCCAGCCCCAGTCGTGCATCACGCGCTGGATGCCGAGATCGGGATTCATGATCCATTGCCAGGCCGTGCCGGTCACGATGTACGACAGCGCCATCGGATAGAGAAACACCGCGCGCAGCGCACCTTCCTGGCGAATCTGCTGGTCGAGCAGGATCGCGAGGAACAGGCCGAGCCCGACACAGATGCCGATGAACGGAATGCCGAACCAGCCGAGATTCTGTGCGGACGTCCACCAGACATCGTTCGCGAACAGTTCCCTGTAACGCGCGAGCCCGGCGAATTCGTAACGCGGCATCAGTTTCGAATTGGACAGCGACAGATAGCCGGTAACGATGATGAAGCCGTAGACGAACACAAGGCTGATCAGGATGCTGGGCGAAAGCACCAGCTTCGGGATCCAGCGGTCTGCGAGCGCCGCCAGGGGCGACACGCGGCTGGCGGTTGGCGTCGCCGCCTTGCCATTGCCGCTAAGAGAAGCAGTCACTGCGCAACTCCTGGTACGGTGCGAAAGAGGCTTCGCACGATGAAGGGGTTCAGCTCGAACCGTCATGCCCAGGGTGCCGCGCGCGGCGCACTTCTTCGCCGCGCGCGGAATTCACCCTGCTTACTTCGTTTGCGCCGCCTTCGCGAGCGCTGCGACTGCGCTCTTCGAATCCTGGTTGGAGTTCATGAACTTCGTCACGACGTCGGTGATCGCACCGGCGGTGGCATCGGGCTGAGCCATGCCGTGCGCGAGCGACGGCACGTAGCCGCCGACCTTGATGGCGGTCTGCTCATCCGCGTACGAGCGCTTCGCGCATGCGTCGAACTTGCTCATGTCCACACCCAGACGGACCGGGATGGAACCCTTGTACAGGCTGAACTGCTCCTGGAACGACGGGCTCATGATGGTCTTCGCGAGCGAGAGCTGGCCCGGCGTCGCGGCCTTCTGGCCCTTCTGCTGGAAGAACACGAACGAGTCCACGTTGAAAGTGTAGGCCTTCTCGGTGCCCGGCACGGGCGCGCAGACGTAGTCCTTGTCGGGCTGCTTGTTCGCGTTCGCGAACTCGCCCTTCGCCCAGTCGCCCATGAACTGCATGCCGGCCTTGCCGTTGATGACCATCGCCGTCGCGAGGTTCCAGTCGCGGCCCGTGCGGCCGTTATCCATGTACGACTCGATCTTGCGGACCGTATCGAACACGCCGACCATCTGCTGCGACGTGAGCGTCTTCTGGTCCAGATCCACGAGCGCCTTCTTGTAGAAGTCTGCGCCTTGCGAAAGGACCACGTCTTCCCACAGCGTCAGGTCCTGCCACGGCTGGCCGCCCGCTGCGACCGGCTGATAGCCGGCAGCCTTCAGCTTGTCGGCGAGCGCGAAGAATTCCGGCCACGTGGCCGGCGGCTTGCCGCCCACCTTTTCGAGCGCGGCCTTGTTGATCCACACCCAGTTCACGCGGTGCACCGAGAACGGCGCGCCGACGTAGTGATTGTCTGCGCGCATGATCTTGTCGATCTGCGGCGGCAGGTGCGCCTTCCAGTCGGTGGCGGACGAATCGATCGGCGCGAGCACGCCCTGGTCAGCCCATTCCTGGATCAGAGGCCCCTTGATCTGGGCAGCGCTCGGCGCATTGCCCGAAATCACCTGGGTCTTCAGTGCGGTCATGGCCGCCGCGCCCGCACCGCCGGCAACAGCGAAGTCCTTCCACACATAGCCCTGCTTCTGCATGTCGTCCTTGAGCACGCCAACGGCCTTCGATTCGCCGCCCGACGTCCACCAGTGCAGCACTTCGAGGGATTCGGCTGCCTGCGCGGTGACCGCGACGTTGCCCAACAGACCTGCGGCGCACAGGGCGCCCATGATCGCTCGGAATTTCATTGCTTATCTCCTCCAGACACCTGAAAAAAAACGATTGGCCCCTGATGTCGCCAGGGTGCGGTTGTGGTTCAAACAGGCAAAACACTGGACGGTCGGGCGCCGGAGTGCCGCGCGAGCATGCGTTTTCGCTGGATGCGCGCGGGCCGCGTGCCGGTGTACGGCCGCTGTACGCTCAAGAGATGAGTGGCTTGGAATGCAACTGACTGTCTCCTCTTCTTTCTGATTCTCACCGGCCGGCGGGCAACGCGCGGATCGCCCGCACCTGCAGCTGGTCGAGGCGCCGCTCATCGCATCTCGCGTAAAGCAGCCCAACGTCCCTCGGAATCGCGACCCGTCCACCACGGCTCACGTGGACAAATTCATTGTCCATTACCATGAGGAATGTTCCGTCCGCCCGGGGATTCATGGGACGGTGGCGCCTTTATACCGCGCTCCGGCATGCATTTTCCATCGATTGAACGTTACCTCTTGATTTGAATTGTAGTTAAACTACAATTCAGTGTCAAAAAAAATTTTGTCGAACTACGGCCGCCCGATTTCCCCCTGCAGCGGCCCCCCAGGAATGTGACGGAGACTATGCAATCCCAGACCGATTCGGGCTTCACGTTCGTTCTCTTCGGCGGCACCGGCGACCTGTCGATGCGCAAGATCCTCCCCGCCCTCTATGAAGCGCATCGCTCAGGCATGCTCGCGGCGTCGGGCAAGATCGTATGTGTCGCGCGGCAAGAGGACGACCGCGCGCAGTACCTTCAGTGGGTCGACGCGCATGTGCGGCCGCACGTCTCGAAAAACGGTCTCGACGAGGCCGCGTGGGCCGGCTTTCTCACCCGCATCGACTACGTGAAGCTCGACCTGTCGCGCGCCGAAGATTTCACGACGCTGCGCGACGCCATTGCGCCGTTGCCGGGCATCCGCGTGTTCTATCTCGCGACGGGCCCGTCGCTGTTCGTGCCGATCTGCCGCGCGCTCGCCTCGGTCGGGTTGAACACCAACGCGCGCATCGTGCTGGAAAAGCCGCTTGGCTACGACCTTCAGTCGTCGAATGCGATCAACGATGCTGTCGGTGAAATCTTCGCCGAAGGCCAGATCTACCGGATCGATCACTACCTCGGCAAGGAGCCGGTGCAGAACCTGCTCGCGCTGCGCTTCGGCAACGCGCTCTTCGAGCCGCTGTGGCGCCGCGAATGGGTGGAAAGCATCCAGATCACCATCGCGGAGGAACTCGGCGTCGAGGCGCGCGGCGACTTCTACGACAATACGGGCGCGCTGCGCGACATGGTGCAAAATCACCTGTTGCAGCTGCTGTCGATCGTCGCCATGGAGCCGCCTCACTCGATGGATTCCGACTCGGTGCGCGACGAGAAGCTACGCGTGCTGCGCGCGCTCAAGCCCATCGATACCCGCGACATCAGCAAGGTTGCGGTGCGCGGCCAGTATCATGCGGGTGTGATCCGCGGCCAGGCCGTGCCGGCCTACGCGACCGAACCGGGCGTGAAGGAAGACAGCCGCACCGAGACCTTCGTCGCGCTCAAGGTGGAGATCGAGAACTGGCGCTGGGCCGGCGTGCCGTTTTTCCTGCGCACCGGCAAGCGGCTCGCGGACCGCGTCGCGGAAATCGTGGTGAACTTCCGCCCCGTGCCGCACTCGGCGCTCGGCGCGCCCGCACTGCGTCCCGGCGCGAACCGCCTCGTGATCCGTCTGCAGCCGAATGAGACCATTCGTCTTTACTGCCTCGCGAAACAGCCGGGCGAAGGGATGAATCTCGCTAGCGTGCACCTCGATCTCGCGTTCGACCAGTTCTTCCGCGAAGGCCAGATGGAGGCGTATCAGCGTCTGCTGCTCGACGTGATCCACGGGCGGCTCGCGCTCTTCGTGCGCCGCGACGAGCAGGAAGCGGCCTGGAAATGGGTCGAGCCGATCCTGAACGAATGGGCGGCCTCGCTGCGTCCGCCGAAGCCCTACGCGGCCGGCACGTGGGGGCCTGCCGCGTCGGGCGCGATGCTCGCGCAGCATGGCACCTGCTGGCTCGAAGAGGAAAACTGACGCTGGATGCAGGACGGCGGCCACGCGCCGCGCGGCCGCCCGTACACGACTGATGGGCTGATGGGCCGATGGAATATGCACGAGATCCGCAAGGATCTCCGCAATAGCTGCACGGAGGAGAAGTGATCGAGCTTCATGTATTCGATGACCCGCGCGTCCAATCCGACGCGCTGGCACGAGCCGTGGGCGATGCGCTACATGCGTCGCTCGCCGCTCAGCAGGCCGCCCCCGGCACCGGCACGCGCCGGGCGACGCTCGCCGTCTCCGGCGGCACGAGCCCGCGCCCGTTCCTCGAGGCGCTGTCGACGCATCGCTTCGACTGGGCCCGCACCGACGTCACGCTCGTCGACGACCGTTGGGTGCCGGAATCCGATCCCGCCAGCAACGCGCGCCTCGTGCGCGAGACACTGCTGAAAAACGAGGCCGCGCTCGCACGTTTCCTGCCACTCGTGGACGTGTCCGCCACGCTCGATGCGCACGTCGCCGCGCTCAACGCCGATCCGCAGCGCCTGTTGCCCAACGTCGCCGTGCTCGGCATGGGCGAGGACGGCCACACGGCATCGATCTTCGCGGACGCGCCCGAGTGGCATGAGGCGATCACGACGGCACGCCCGTTCGTCGCCGTGCATCCGCAGGCGGCGCCGCATGCGCGCGTGTCGTGGTCGATGCGCGCGCTGCGCCAGATCGATCGCCTCTTCCTGCTGATCGCGGGACAACGTAAGCTTGAAGTTTTGCAACAGGCCGCCGCGGCCGAACAGAACAACGCCATATCTAAATTGGCGAACGACAAGGGAGTGAGACTCGATGTCTACTGGTGTGCCTAACAAAGCTGGCCCGTCCGCGGGCCAGCACGCCGACGGACCGAGGCTCCTCGCCGATATCGGCGGAACCAACGCGCGTTTCGCGCTCGAAACCGGCACGGGCGAAATCGGTCAGGTGCGCGTGTATCCGTGCGCCGAGTATCCTGGCGTCGCGCAAGTGATCGAGCAGTACCTGGCCGACGTGAAGATCGGCCGCGTGAATCACGCGGCGATCGCGATTGCGAACCCGGTCGACGGCGACCAGGTGCGCATGACCAATCACGACTGGACCTTCTCGATCGAGGCCACGCGCCGCGCGCTCGGCTTCGACACGCTGCTGGTCGTGAACGACTTCACCGCGCTCGCCATGGCGCTGCCTGGCCTCACCGACACCCAGCGCATGCAGGTGGGCGGCGGCACGCGCCGCCAGAACAGCGTGATCGGCCTGCTCGGGCCGGGCACGGGTCTCGGCGTCTCGGGCCTGATTCCCGCCGACGACCGCTGGATCGCGCTCGGCAGCGAAGGCGGCCACGCGAGCTTCTCGCCGCAGGACGAGCGCGAAGACCTCGTGTTGCAGTTCGCCCGCAAGAAGTGGCCGCACGTCTCGTTCGAGCGCGTGTGCGCGGGCCCGGGGCTCGAGCTGATCTATCGTGCGCTCGCCGCGCGCGACAAAAAGCGCGTCGTCGCCAACCTCGATCCGGCCGAGGTCGCGAAGCGCGCCCACGAAGGCGAAGCGCTCGCGCAGGAAGCCGTCGAATGCTTCTGCGGCATTCTCGGCAGCTTCGCGGGCAACATCGCAATGACGCTCGGCGCGCTCGGCGGCATCTATATCGGCGGCGGCGTCGTGCCGCGACTTGGCGAGTTGTTCACGCGCTCGTCGTTTCGCCAGCGCTTCGAGGCCAAAGGGCGCTTCGACGCGTATCTCGCGAATGTCCCCACCTACGTCATCACCGCCGAATATCCGGCGTTCCTCGGCGTCTCCGCGATCCTCGCCGAGCAGTTGTCGAACCGCGCGGGCGGCGGCTCGTCGGCCGTCTTCGAGCGCATCCGCCAGATGCGCGACGCGCTCACGCCCGCCGAGCGCCGCGTGGCCGACCTCGCGCTCAACCATCCGCGCTCGATCATCAACGATCCGATCGTCGACATCGCGCGCAAGGCCGACGTGAGCCAGCCGACGGTGATCCGCTTTTGCCGCTCGCTCGGCTGCCAGGGGCTCTCCGACTTCAAGCTCAAGCTCGCGACCGGCCTCACGGGCACGATTCCCGTAAGCCACAGCCAGGTGCATCTGGGCGACGCGGCGACCGACTTCGGCGCGAAGGTGCTCGACAACACGGTCTCGGCGATTCTGCAGCTGCGCGAGCACCTGAACTTCGAGCACGTCGAAGAGGCTATCTCGTTGCTCAACGGCGCGCGCCGCATCGAGTTCTACGGGCTCGGCAATTCGCACATCGTCGCGCAGGACGCGCATTACAAGTTCTTCCGCTTCGGCATTCCGACCATCGCCTACGGCGACCTGTACATGCAGGCGGCCTCGGCGGCGCTGCTCGGCAAGGGCGACGTGATCGTGGCCGTGTCGAAATCGGGCCGCGCGCCCGAGCTGCTGCGCGTACTCGACGTCGCGATGCAGGCCGGCGCGAAGGTGATCGCCATCACGTCGAGCAACACGCCGCTCGCGCGCCGCGCGAACGTTGCGCTCGAAACCGATCACATCGAAATGCGCGAGTCGCAGCTTTCGATGATCTCGCGCATCCTGCATCTGCTGATGATCGACATTCTCGCGGTGGGCGTCGCGATCCGCCGCGCGTCTTCGGAAGGCGACATGCACGACGCGATGGAACGCGTGCGCGCACAGGCCGACGACGATGCGTCGGCCGTGCTCGACTGGCTCAGCCACGGAGCGTCGTCGACCGCGCGCGACTGATTGCGGCCTGCACGCGCACCGCTTGCGCGCGCAACCGCATGTGCAAAGAAATGGGACGCCGAGGCGTCCCATTTTTCATGGCGGCTGCCGCTGCCCGCTTCGCTTACGTCGAAGCGGGCTGCCGCGCCTGACCCGGCGCGGGATGCCCGTGCCAGCGCACCACGAGCATGCGCCCGACGTAGGCCAGCACGCCGCACGCGCCGATCGTGACGCCCATGCCGAACGGCGAGACGCCGGGAAACATGCCGACCACGGCGCTCGCGAGCGCGCCGAGGCCAAGCTGCGCCGCGCCGAACACGGCCGCCGCCGCGCCTGCGTTCATCGGATAGCGGTGCATCAGGTCGGTCGCGCAATTCGCGCCGAGCACGCCCACCACGCTCACCACGAAGAACAGCCCGAACACGATCGACCACAGCCCGCCCCACCCGGTCAGGCACATCAGCGCGACGAACAGCGACGCGACGCAACTGAGCGTCGACGCCATCGACACCATGCGCAGCACGCCGAGCCGCCCGACGAACCGGGTATTCAGAACGTTGCCGAGCATGATGCCGAACACGTTCACGCCGAAGAAAAGCCCGTAGTGCTGCGGCGAAACGTGGAAATACTCGATGTAGACGAACGGCGTGGCGGAGATATAGGTGAACATCGACGCGAACGCCATGCCGCCGCACAGCATGTGCCCCCACACGAGCGGATCGCGCAGCAGGCGCCCATAGGCGGCGAACGAGCGCAACACCGCCGCGCTTTCGCGCTTTTCGGCCGGCCAGGTCTCGGGCACGCGCAGCCAGGCCGCGACGGCGCACGCGAGGCCAAACAGCGTGAGCGCAACGAAGACGACGCGCCAGCCGCCAAGCAGCAGCAACTGCCCGCCGATCAGCGGCGCGAGCAGCGGCCCGATCGACGTGACGATGGCGACCATCGAAAGCACCCTGGCGGCATCGGATGGATCGTGTGCATCGCGGGCGATGGCGCGCGCGAGCACCGACGCCGCACCCGCGCCGAGCGCCTGCAAAAAGCGCACGATCACCAGCTCGCCGATGGAGAACGACAGCCAGCACGCGATGCTCGCCACGGTGAAGAGCGCGATGCCGCCCAGCAGCACCGGCCGGCGGCCATAGGCATCGGACACCGGGCCGTAAAGCAGCATGCCGACCGAAAAACCAGCCATGAAGCTCGTGAGGGTCGCGGACGCCGCGGCTGCCGATACGCCGAACGTCTGCGCGATGCTCGGCAGGCTCGGCAGGTACATGTCGGTGGCGAGCGGGCCGCAGGCCGCGAGCGCGCCGAGCAGCAGAATCAGCCGGATATCAGGCCGGCGGCGTGGCGAATGAGGCATGGAAATGGGCGGGAACGGGCAAAAACGGGCAGAAACGGGCCGCGTGCGTTCGAGCAGCGTCAAGCCGCGGCCGTATCGGTCATGAGCCGCAGCGCGGGTGGCGCGCGCGGCATCGGAGCGAGTCATTGTACCCGAGGCAGGCTCGGGTCTTTAGCGCTGCAAAAAGAGCCGCGAAAACGGCTCCAAAACCGGAAAAATCGTCCGTAACGGCAGCTCTTGTGGCGGCTTTTGTGGCTGGTTTCGTCGCGACGTAGCGCCTCGCCCAACCGCCCTCGGACCCGGCTGGCCGCTTTTGCGCCGGCGCGGCGCGCGCGGCTGCCGCGGCAACCTGCACCCCGGACCTATCCCCGCGAGTCCGGTACAATTTCGCCAGATTACCCCTACGCGGCGCGAGATCGTACGCCGCGCGCCACATCACTCACGCAGGTTCAGCACTCATGTCCAACACTCAGTCCAGGAACCAGGCCCTCTTCGAACGCGCGCAGCAAACCATTCCCGGCGGCGTCAACTCGCCCGTACGCGCCTTCCGCTCGGTCGGCGGCACGCCGCGCTTCGTCGAACGCGCCGAAGGGCCGTACTTCTGGGATGCCGACGGCCGGCGCTATATCGATTACATCGGCTCGTGGGGCCCGATGATCCTCGGCCACGTCCATCCCGAAGTGCTCGACGCCGTGCAGCGCGTGCTCTCGAAGGGCTTCTCGTTCGGCGCGCCGACCGAGGCCGAGATCGAGATCGCCGAGGAAATCTGCAAGATCGTGCCGTCGATGGAACAGGTGCGCATGGTGTCGAGCGGCACCGAAGCGACCATGAGTGCGCTGCGTCTCGCGCGCGGCTTCACGAAGCGCGACCGCATCGTGAAGTTCGAAGGCTGCTACCACGGCCACGCCGACAGCCTGCTCGTGAAGGCCGGCTCGGGCCTGCTCACGTTCGGCAACCCGACGTCGGCGGGCGTGCCCGTCGACATCGCGAAGCACACCACCGTGCTCGAGTACAACAACGTCGCGGCGCTCGAAGAAGCGTTCAAGGCGTTCGGCGACGAAATCGCCGCCGTGATCATCGAGCCCGTCGCGGGCAACATGAATCTCGTGAAGGCCTCGCCGGCATTCATCGGCGCACTGCGCAGCCTGTGCACTAAGCACGGCGCCGTGCTGATTTTCGACGAAGTGATGTGCGGCTTCCGCGTGGGCCTCAAAGGCGCGCAGGCGCTCTACGGCATCGAGGCCGACATGGTGTGTCTCGGCAAGGTGATCGGCGGCGGCATGCCCGCAGCGGCGTTCGGCGGCCGTCGCGAGATCATGGATCACCTCGCGCCGAACGGCACCGTGTACCAGGCGGGCACGCTCTCGGGCAATCCTGTCGCGGTCGCAGCCGGTCTCAAGATGCTGCAGCTGATCCAGGCGCCCGGCTTCTACGATCGCCTCACGGCGCAGACCGCGCGTCTCGCGCAGGGCCTCACCGAGGCGGCACACGAAGCGAAAGTGCCGTTCGTCGCCGATTCCGTGGGCGGCATGTTCGGCCTCTACTTCGCCGAGAAGGTCCCGACGAGCTTCGCCGAAGTCACGAAGAGCGATGTCTCGCGCTTTAACCGCTTCTTCCACCAGATGCTGGACGCGGGCGTGTACTTCGCGCCGTCGGCTTATGAAGCGGGCTTCGTGTCGATCAAGCACGACGACGCGATCATCGACGAGACCATCGCCGCCGCACGCCGCGCGTTCGCCGAAGCATAAACGCGCGCGACGCACGCCCCGAGAGAGCGCCGGGCACCTCGCCCGGCTCACCCGAACCGTTGCTCAGAAGTGCATGACGATGTTCTCGCAAACCGATTTCGTCCATATGGAGCGCGCGCTCGCCCTCGCGGCGCGCGGCCTTTACACGACCGATCCGAATCCCCGCGTCGGCTGTGTGCTGGTGAAGGACGGCGTGGCGATCGGCGAAGGCTTCACGCAGCCGGCCGGCCAGGACCACGCCGAAATCCAGGCGATGAAGGACGCGCGCGCGCGCGGCCATGAACTGCGCGGCGCAACGGCCTATGTGACGCTCGAACCGTGCAGTCACTTCGGCCGCACGCCGCCCTGCGCGGGCGCGCTCATCGAAGCGAAGGTCGCGCGCGTGATCGCGGCGATGGAAGACCCGAATCCGCTCGTATCGGGGCGCGGCCTCACGATGCTGCGCGACGCGGGCATCGACGTGCGCTGCGGGCTGCTCGCGAATGAAGCGCGCGAGATGAACATCGGCTTCGTCTCGCGCATGACGAGAAAGCGCCCGTGGGTGCGCATGAAGATCGCGGCGTCGCTCGACGGCCGCACGGGCCTGCCCTCCGGCGTGAGCCAGTGGATCACGGGCGCCGAAGCGCGCGCGGACGGCCACGCGTGGCGCGCGCGCGCGTCGGCGATTCTCACGGGCATCGGCACCGTCAAGGAAGACGATCCGCGCCTGACCGTGCGCGCGGTCGACACGCCGCGCCAGCCAAAGCGCATCCTGGTCGACAGCAGGCTCGAAGTGTCGCCCGAAGCGCAGATTCTCGCTGGCGCACCGACACTCGTGTTTTGCGCTTCGCTCGACGATCGCAATGCCGAGCGAGCCGAAGCACTGCGTGCGCGTGGCGCCGAACTGGTGGCGCTCGGCAACGGACACGGCAAGGTCGATTTGCCCGCGATGCTGACCGAACTGGCGGCGCGCGGCGTGAACGAACTTCACGTCGAGGCGGGCAACAAGCTCAACGGCTCGCTGCTCCGCGAGGGCTGCGTGGACGAGTTGTTGCTCTACGTCGCGCCGTCGCTGCTCGGCACCGACGCGCTCGGCATGATCGACATCGCCGCGCCGGAGAGCCTCGACGAGCGCACGCGCCTGACCTTCCATGCGGTCGAGCGCATCGGCGACGATCTACGCATCCTCGCGCGCGTGGTGCGCGGCGAGAACCTGCAGGCGGATGCGCCGTAAGCCGCCGCGCATCTCACTCACGAAACGAACACAAGGAACAGCACGATGTTTACCGGAATCGTCGCGGCGGTGGGCCGCATCGAATCGATCAAGCCGCTCGGCGCCGGTGCTGACGCGGGCGTGCGCCTCACCGTCGATGCGGGCAGCCTCGATCTCGACGACGTGCAGATCGGCGACAGCATCGCGATCCAGGGCGCGTGCATGACCGTGATCGAAAAGTCGGCAACGCGCTTCGACGTCGAAGTCTCGCGCGAAAGCCTGAACCACACCGTGGGCCTCGCCGCGACCGGCGACGTGAACCTCGAAAAGGCGTTGCACGCGCACGACCGCCTCGGCGGGCACATCGTGTCGGGCCACGTGGATGGCCTCGGCACCGTTACGCGCTTTGCGCCGGTGGGCGAGTCGCATGAACTTCGCATCCTCGCGCCCGCCGATGTCGGCCGCTACCTCGCATACAAGGGCTCGGTGACGATCAATGGCGTGAGCCTCACCGTGAACTCGGTCGACGACCGCGCGGACGGCTGTGAATTCTCGATCAACCTGATTCCGCACACCGTCGAGGTGACGACGCTCCGGCATTTGCAGGCCGGTTCGAAGGTGAATCTGGAGATCGACCTGATTGCGCGGTATGTGGAAAGGATGCTCAGCACTTCTCAGGACGCCGCCAAGCCCGTGAAGTAATTCGGCTTTAGCGGATTGGCAGTTTGCTATCGTCTCGCCCAAATTCGCCGCAACTTCGACTTTGCGACGATATTTCTGACGGTATACGACCGCTTTCTGCGGCTCGTATACCGTCACGCGTTTAAAGACTCCCCTCTTCGGCACGCGCCCTGTCACTGCGCCGGCGCAGACTTCCCGACGTACGGATGATGCTTTTTCACCCAGGGATGCTCTCTCGTCACCCTCGCCGGCGCCATCCGTGCCGGCTGCGCTTCGCCTTGGTGCGCCTGCACTTCCTGTGCGTGCTGCTCGAATTCCGCAACCTTCTGCGGGTCGGTGCTCATCGTGACGCCGTTCTCCGTCTGCGCGTAAGCAGCACCCGTCAGCGTCGAAAGGGAAATCAGAACTGCAAGGGACACTTTGTTCATCTCGTCCTCCGTGCGGAATCGACATGTCACTACAAAGAGCAATATACCTACCCGATGCTGGAAGCGCTCTGAACGCGCTCGTCCCACGGATATAGCCTCCCGGGTACATCACAGACCTAATCCGTTCATCATTGCGGTCAATGCGGTTGAAAATTCTACGACCGCTTACACCGATTGTTCGGCTGATCCTGCCAGTCAATTCGTTTCCGGACGCTTTATCGCGGTGCCGCGGACCTCTACATTCACGCTCAGCACCGGCCGATTACTTCATGCAAGTCAAAACGCCGGTTTCGATTAATGGTGCGATTTACGCTGAGGAATACATCATGGGCAAGCTTGCAGGGAAAGTAGCCATTGTCACGGGCGCATCGAAAGGCATCGGTGCCGGTATTGCGAAGGCACTCGCGGCCGAAGGCGCTGCGGTGGTCGTCAACTACGCGAGCAGCAAGGCAGGTGCGGATACCGTTGTATCCGCCATTACTTCAGCCGGAGGGAAGGCAGTTGCCGTGGGCGGCGACGTGTCGAAGGCCGCCGAAGCGCAAGGCATCGTCAGCACGGCAATCGAAACGTACGGTCGCCTCGACATACTCGTCAATAACTCCGGCATCTACGAGATGGCGCCGATCGAAGAAGTCACGGAAGCCCATTACCGCAAGCAGTTCGACACGAACGTGCTCGGCGTGCTGCTCACCACGCAGGCTGCCGTCAAGCATCTTGGCGAAGGTGCGAGCATCATCAACGTCAGCTCGGTCGTAACGACCATCACGCCACCGGGAAGTGCCGTCTATAGCGGGACGAAAGGCGCGGTGGATGCGATCACCGGCGTGCTCGCACGTGAGCTCGGGCCGAAGAAGATCCGCGTGAACGCAATCAATCCGGGCGTGGTCGTGACCGAAGGTACGCATACCGCGGGGTTGATCGGATCGGATTTCGAGAAGTTTGCAATCAGCCAGACGCCGCTCGGCCGCGTTGGGCAGTCGGACGACATCGCATCGGCAGTGGTTTTTCTTGCGTCGGACGACGCTAAATGGCTGACAGGCGAGCATATCGTTGCCAGCGGGGGACTGCGGTAACGCGCACTGGCGGTGAAACCGCTCTGAGAAAAGAGGCACGTTCGGCAGCTTTTGCCGACGTGCCCGTTTACGTTGAATCGGGCTACAGCGATTGAGATCCCGTGTACTGACGACCGGCGGCGCGCGTCCTGACCGATGGCAAGTGGACACGCCATCGCGAAGTCAAAACCGCACAGCCGGGCCGAGCGGTTGGACCGCGCAGTTAGGCCTGTTCGGGATGTCAATTTTTCAACCTGAACACATTGACTGCCTGAGTCAATTCGCCAGCCTTCTTGTCTAATGCATCCGCCGAGGTGACGGCCTGTTCGACCAGCGCGGCGTTCTGCTGCGTCGTTTGATCCATTTGAGCGACGGCCTGGTTGACCTGTTCGATGCCGTTCGTCTGCTCGTGCCCGGCTGCGGCGATCCCGCCGATGATGTCCGACACGCGCTGGATGCTCTCCACGACTTCTTTCATCTTCGCGCCAGCTTGCTCGACGAGTGAAGTCCCGGCATCCACCTTGCCGACGGAATCGTCGATCAGGGCCTTGATTTCTTTGGCGGCCACGGCGGAGCGTTGTGCCAGCGTACGTACTTCGCCTGCAACAACCGCAAATCCACGACCGTGCTCGCCAGCGCGTGCCGCTTCCACGGCCGCATTGAGTGCGAGGATGTTGGTTTGAAAGGCAATGCCGTCGATAACGCCGATGATGTCGACGATCTTCCTCGACGACACGTTAATGGCCGCCATGGTGCTCACCACTTCGGCCACGGCGTCCCCGCCCTGTCCCGCGACATGCGAAGCTGCAACCGCCATCTCACTGGCCTGATGCGCGTTGTCGGCATTCTCCTTCACGGTCGCCGTCAGTTCCTCCATCGACGCGGCGGTCTGTTCCAATGCCGCTGCCTGTTGCTCGGTCCGTGACGACAGGTCAACATTGCCCGCAGTCATTTCGCTCGCGGCGCCCGAGATCGCGTCGGCTCCCGAGCGCACCTTGGTGACGATACTCAGCAGGTTATCCTGCATGGTTTTCATCGTATGCAGCAGGCTGGAGTCGTCACCGGGTTTGACCTTGACCGTTTCGGACAGGTCACCGGCGGCAATTCGCCGCGCAGCATCTGCGGCGGCTTCCAGTTCTCCGCCAACCGCCTTGTTCAAGCTTCGAATGACCAGCAGGCTTGCGCCGTTCAGGAAAACGCCGACCACGCTCAGCGCGAGAAAAGCGAGCCAGAAGTCCTTGATCGTCGCGTCGGTCAGGTCGTCCAGATAGACGCCTGTTCCGAACGTCCAGTCCCATGGCTTGTACGTCAAGACATAGGTGCCTTTGGGAAATACCCTGGATTGATCCGGATTGCCTGGCTTGGGCCAGACATATTCCACCCACCCTTCGCCCTTGCTTCTCGCGATGTCCGCCATGTCCCTGAACAGGTGGTGTCCCTTGGGATCTTTATAATCCGCGACGTTTTGCCCCTCCATCTCGGGCTTGATCGGGTGCAGCAGGACTTTAGGCTCGGAGGAGATCACAAAAAGGTAGCCGTCCTTCCCAAAGCGCAGCGCTCTGATGCGTGCCAGCGCTTGCTGTTGCGCTTCAGCCAGGGGAAGTTTTCCGGCGGCCACCATCGCCGCATAATCCTTTGCGATCGAGACACCGATTTCGGTGGCCGATTTCATCGCAAGCTGCCGCTCTTCCAGCAGACGCACTTTGTTGTGGTAGAGGCCCGCTCCCGTCACCGCCCATAAACTGATCCAGCAAACGAACAGAGGGGCAAAGAGCTTTGCGCGAAAAGTCAGTTTCATGGTTTCCCCGAATGTCTTCGCCCATGACAGTTGTCAATACAACCATCTGTGCCGGCACGATCAGCACATGTCATTGGAGATTATTTTCGATTTCTTTTGTGTAGCTACGTTGGCCTGGTTCGAGGTGAATCGCTCCCGTCGATCGATACTAAAACGTATAAGGGCGATTTTCCAGGCCTGAATACGCATTGCTTTGATCGGCACGAAACGTTTGGCGTCGGCTGATGTACACCGTCATCGTTCGTAACGGCTGTGACAACAGGACGTGCCGGACGGCCCTGCCTTATTGCGCGATTGGGTGCGATTTAATACGATTGGGTGCGACTTACTACACCAGGTCGCGCCTCGGTTTACCTGGCAATCGCATTCCGCCTGGCGGCGGTCTTGCACACAGCCACGGCTAATTAAGCCTGGTTTCAATCCATGCACTGGAATCGTCCAGTGCCTTCTGTTCGATGCCGAGATAGCCGTGGGGAGATCGCGCGCCACACGCGTTGCCCGAGTCCGCGTCGGAGGATTCGGTGACAAGAGCCACATGATTCGCTTCGGCGAGCCGCCTGGCTCCGTAATACATCGCCACTTTGCAGCCGTCGTGCTCGTTCGACATGATCATGGTCTTGTCGCGATACGCCAGCGGCACATCCAGGTCCGAGATACCGGGCTCGCGATTCGCGACTGATTTTGGCGAAGTCAGAACGTAGATATCGGCCAGGTCGCTCGCATGCATGAGCATCGAGCCCACCGTGACCGTTCCACGACTCGTGCTGTAGAGCACGATCTTTGCCCCCGGAAAACGCTTGCGCACTTCCACGGACACGGCCTTCTGGTCGATGAGCGTATCGGCCGAGCGACGCACATAATCGTTCATGCCCAAATCGTCCTGATGGTCGGAAGGAGCATCGACCTGAACGACGGCGTAGCCGTGATCGACCCAATAGCTGGCCGTGCGGATCACAAAGTTGCCGCGCATGTTCGTGGGGCCGTGGTCGCTGAGCCTGAGAACGCCTTCGCCGCCCGCGTACAGCAGAAGCACGGCCTTGGGCGTCGCCTGCTCCGGCGTCGTGATGAAGATGCTCTGCGTGACGCCTGGCCGCGTGGGCAACGTCACGAGATCGCCGTGGTCGAGCGGTGCCGCGCCTGCGTGCGCGGCAATCAGCAAGGCCCCCAATGCACTGCCAATGCGTTTCATTGTTCTGGTCTCTGTGGGTAACAGCCGTTCGCACCCGGGCAGGGCATTGCTCCATGCCCCGCTCTGCCGGTTGCGAACGGGATATGGATACGGCAAACGCCGCATGGCGCGCTCAGACGTGCTCGGCCCGGACAAACGGCTTGATGCGCGCGAGCACGTCCTGAAGCTGTTCGCGCGCGCGTTCGGTGTCGTAATGGGCCTGCAGTTCCATCCAGCTGCGCGCGTCGGTGCCGAAAAAGACGGCGAAGCGCACCGCCGTGTCGGCAGTGATCGCGCGCTTGCCGAGCACGATCTCATTGACGCGGCGCGGCGGCACGTCAATCGCCTTGGCGAGTGCGTACTGGCTGATGCCGAGAGGCTTGAGCCAATCTTCCGAAAGAATCTCGCCCGGTGTCGCAAGCGGAACTTCGCGTGCCATGGTGATGCTCCTCAGTGGTAGTCGACGATACGGACCTCCGATGCGTCGCCGTCTGCGAAATGAAAGCAGATCCGCCATTGCACATTGATGCGCAGGCTGTAATAGCCAGCCAGGTCGCCGGATAACCGCTCGAGGCGATTGCCCGGCGGCACCCGCAGAAACGAGAGCGTGGCGGCGGCATGGATCTGCTGCATTTTGCGCACCGCCACCCGCTCGATGAGCGCGAAGCGTGCGACCCGGCGCCCTAAAAAGAGCGCCTCGGTATCCCGGCAAGCAAACGAAGTAATCATCGCAAATAGTAACGTAGCGCGTTAATAACATCAACCGTTACTATTGTGCCGAGGGTGTTTTCCGCCGCCCAGCCAGCCGTTCGGCCAACCTCCGTGCCAACCCGGGCGTGGCGCCGGACATCGAGCCAGTACAGGGCAACTGCGCGACAACTGTGCGGCAACTGCGCGGCGCAACGCGCGCAGCGTGCCCGCCGCGGAACGGCGCGGGTCTCTTCCGATTTCTTGCCCCTGCCGACGGCGACGCGCACGCCCGCGTGGCGTAAAATACCGGCTTTCCAGACCAGATCCCCATAATGACCCTCGCCACCACCCCCGAGATCATCGCCGAGCTCAAAGCCGGCCGGATGGTGATCCTCGTCGACGAAGAAGACCGGGAAAACGAGGGAGACCTCGTCATTGCAGCGGAATTCGTGACGCCCGAGGCAATCAACTTCATGGCGAAGTACGGCCGCGGCCTGGTCTGCCTGACGCTCACGCAAGAGCGCTGCAAGCAGCTCAACCTGCCGCTCATGACGTACCGCAACGGCACGCAGTACGGCACCGCGTTCACGGTCAGCATCGAAGCCGCCGAAGGCGTGACGACGGGCATTTCCGCCGCCGACCGCGCGCGCACGATCCAGACCGCCGTCGCGCACGACGCGCGCGCCGATCACATCGTTCAGCCGGGCCACGTATTCCCGATCATGGCGCAGCCTGGCGGCGTGCTCGTACGCGCCGGTCACACCGAGGCGGGCTGCGACTTCACGGCGCTCGCGGGCCTCACGCCGGCTGCGGTGATCTGCGAGGTCATCAAAGACGACGGCACGATGGCGCGCCTGCCCGATCTCATCGAATTCGCGCAGCAGCACAACCTGAAGATCGGCACGATCGCCGATCTGATTCACTATCGCAGCCGCACCGAGTCGATCGTCGAGCGCGTTGCCGAACGCACCATGCAAACGGCGCACGGCACCTTCCGCGCGATCATGTACGTCGATCACCCGACGCGCACCCCCCATATCGCGCTCGTGCGCGGCAAGCCCACGCCCGAGGTCGACACGCCGGTGCGCGTGCACGAGCCGCTTTCGGTGCTGGATCTGCTCGAAACGGGCGCGTCCACGCACTCATGGACGCTCGATGCCGCCATCCGCGAAATCGCGGGGCGCGATCTCGGCGTCATCGTGATGCTCAACTGCGGCGACACCAGGGAACATCTGATCGACGTCTTCACGGCGTTCGACCAGAAGGAGCGCGCGGAGGCACTCGCGCGCCGTCCGGTCGACTTCAAGACCTACGGCATCGGCGCGCAGATCCTGCGCGAACTCGGTGTCGGCCGCATGCAGGTGTTGTCGAAACCGCGCCGCCTCGGCAGCATGTCGGGTTACGGGCTCGAAGTCACCGGCTTCGTGCCGATGCCCGGCAGCAGCACTGAAGCGCCCTGCCCGCCGGAAGGCGCCGAGCGCACCGCGACGCGCGCCTGACCGGCCAGGCCCCCGGGCGCGCCCACTCACACCCGTCACCACGCTCAACCGAACCTACGGACATCACATGGAAATCGGACAATACCAACCGAACCTCGACGGCGACGGACTGCGCATCGGCATCGTCCAGTCGCGCTTTAACGAACCCGTCTGCAACGGCCTCGCGGATGCGTGCATCGAAGAACTCGAACGCCTCGGCGTAACGGGCGAAGACGTGCTGCTCGTCACCGTGCCCGGCGCACTGGAAATCCCGCTCGCGCTGCAAAAGCTCGCGGAAAGCGGCCAGTTCGACGCACTGATCGCGCTCGGCGCGGTCGTGCGCGGCGAGACGTATCACTTCGAACTCGTTTCGAACGAGAGCGGCGCGGGCATCTCGCGCATCTCGCTCGACTTCGGCGTGCCGGTCGCCAATGCCGTGCTGACGACCGAAACCGAAGAGCAGGCCGTCGCGCGCATGACCGAAAAGGGTCGTGACGCAGCGCGCGTCGCAGTCGAGATGGCGAACCTCACGGTTGCGCTCGAACAGCTCGACGGCGGCGACGACGAAGAAGACGAGGAAGACGAAGAGGAACAACGATGAAGAGCGCGCGCCGACGCTCCCGCGAACTGGCCACGCAGGGGTTGTATCAGTGGCTGCTGTCGGGTGTGCCCGCCGGCGAAATCGACGCCCAGCTGCGCGGTTCGCAGGGCTACGACAAGGCCGATCATGAGCATCTGGACGCAATCCTGCACGGCGTGATCCGCGACGCGGACACGCTGTCGGCCACCATCGCGCCATGCCTCGACCGTCCGATCGAGCAGCTTTCGCCCGTCGAGCGCGCCGTGCTGCTGGTCGCGACTTACGAGCTCACGCATCACGTCGACATCCCGTACCGCGTCGTGATCAACGAGGCGGTCGAACTGGCGAAGACGTTTGGCGGCTCGGACGGCTACAAGTACGTCAACGGCGTGCTCGACAAGCTGTCGGTGCAACTGCGCGCCACGGAAATTCAGGCTGCGCGCAGGTCCTGATGAGGCCGGGGGCCAGGGCTGCGACGCATACGCGCGGCCCTGGCCTTTGCCTTTACCCTGCCCGCCTGCCGGTATGAAAGAACTGGAATCACCCGCATGAACACCGTTGCCGAACCGCTCTTGCGGCTTGCCGCGCGCGTCGACGAAATCCAGCCGTTCTACGTCATGGAACTGGCCAAGGAGGCGGCGAAACTCGAACGCGCCGGACGCGACATCATCCACATGGGCATCGGCGAGCCGGACTTCACGGCCCCGGAGCCCGTGGTGGAGGCTGCTGCCGCCGCCCTGCGCCGCGGCGTCACGCAGTACACGAGCGCGCTCGGCATTCACGAACTGCGCGAGGCGATCGCCGCGCATTACCAGCACGCCTTCGGGCTCACGATCGATCCTGCGCGCGTGGTGGTCACGGCGGGCGCTTCGGCGGCGCTGCTGCTCGCGTGCACCGCGCTCGTCGATCGCGACGACGAAGTGCTGATGCCCGACCCGTGCTATCCGTGCAACCGTCACTTCGTGGCGGCTGCTGAAGGCAAGCCCGTGCTCGTGCCGAGCGGCCCGCAGGCGCGCTTCCAGCTGACCGCCGCCGACGTCGAACGCCACTGGACCGAACACACGCGCGGCGTGCTGCTCGCGTCGCCGTCGAATCCCACGGGCACGTCGATCGATCCGGCCGAATTGAAACGGATCGTGCAGACCGTGCGTGCGCGCGGCGGCTTCACGATCGTCGATGAGATCTACCAGGGTCTGAGCTATGACGCGCCGCCCGTTTCGGCGCTCTCGTTCGGCGACGACGTCGTGACGGTCAACAGCTTCTCGAAGTACTTCAATATGACGGGCTGGCGTCTCGGCTGGCTGGTCGTGCCGCCCGCGCTCGTCGGCGCGTTCGAGAAACTGGCGCAGAACCTGTTCATCTGCGCATCGGCGCTCGCGCAGTACGCGGCGCTCGCGTGCTTCGAGCCGGATACGCTCGCCATCTACGAGTCACGCCGCCTCGAGTTCAAACGACGCCGCGACTTCATTGCACCTGCACTCGAAACGCTGGGGTTCAAGGTGCCGGTGATGCCCGACGGTGCGTTCTACGTCTACGCGGATTGCACGCACGTTGCACATCCGGCCGCAGGCGACAGCGATGCGCTGACCCGCGCGATGCTCCACGATGCGGGCACAGTGATGGTGCCGGGCATGGATTTCGGTGTCGCCGCGCCGCATCAGTACGTACGGCTCTCGTACGCGACCGCTTACGAGCGGCTCGAAGAAGCGGTCGAACGGCTGCACAAGCTGTTCAATCGCTAGACGCCGCATCCGCAATTGCGGCAGGCAACAAAGCGGCAGGCAACAAAAAAGCACCCGAGGGTGCTTTTTTCATTTCCAGCGGACCTGCCGCGTGTCGTGCCAACTACGATACCGACTACGCCCCAATTTCGGTCGACGAGCCGTGCTTCTGCGTGGTCGTGCTGGCATCGTCCTGCTCCGATACCGCCTTGGCCGCGATCGAATGCGCGCCGTCGAGCGTCACCTGCACGCGCTTGTTACCCGCCGCCTTCGGCGCTGCGTTGGCCGACGCGGTCTGGACGGGCGCCTGCGGCGCGTTGATCGGCACGTTCCGGCCGCGAGCGACATCGCGCAAACGTCCGCGCTCGGCCATAACCTTGGCGCCGTAGCCGCCATCGTCCTGCGACGTCGAACCGACGTACAGACGCAGCCCGCCCGGCACCGAACCGCCGCGCGCGATGCAGTCCTTCAGCACGAGCGCGCCGACCTTGATGTTCGCGAGCGGATCGAGCGCTGCGCTTTGTCCGCCGAAGTACTGGAACTTGTCCGAGTGGACCTTCGACATCACCTGCATCAGCCCCTGCGCACCGACACCGCTCTCGGCATACGGATTGAAGCCCGACTCGATTGCCATCACGGCAAGCAACAGCAACGGATCGAGACCCACTTCACGGCCCGTATCGAACGCCGCTTTCACGAGTTCGCCGACCGGCCCTTGCGCCACGCGATAGCGGCGCGCGAGATAGCCGGACACGAGCGACTGCTCGCGTTGAGACACTATGACGCGGTCGTCGCGGGCATCGGGCGTGATGCGCTGCGACGGAATCAGGCGTGCGAGCGAACCCACGCTCGGCAGCGAATGCGAATCGAGGCCGTTGAGGGTGACCGCATTCAGCGTCGTCGCCATGCCCGCTTGTGCGGTAGCAGCGACGCTTGCGCCAGCGCTGCCGGCATCGGGTACGAGCGCCACCGGCAGGTTCGCGCCGTCGTTGTCGTCGGTCGCCGCACCCGGGGGCGCGAAGGACGGCAGCGGATTGCCTTGCAGCAGGCGCGCCGGACCGGCCTGCACGGCCGCCGATACGAAGGGCATCAGGCGCGCGGCCAGCGTGCCGCGCCACGTGGGCAGCAGCCAGAGAGCGAGTGCAAGCAGAACGGCACAGCAGCCAACGAGGCTGAACAGGTTACGACTCAGGCGGGTGCCGCGCTCGAGCAGCGCGCGGAAGCCTTGCGACAGACGTCCGTCGGCACGCCACCACATTAACCAGGTATTCATCTACAGATCTCCCCATGGTGCATGATCCGGCAGACGGGGCGGCCAATCGCCAACTACCCATTGCAGGATCAAGACGCCGCGCGCCCTGGCTGGTGCGGCAGCGGCGTCGGGAAAACGGCAAGTACGCCGTGGGTGGAACTCCTCCTGTATTACATACGGCGGCACGCCAGGGGCGCGCTCAGGAGTTCTCACGCGAACAGCCAGCGCAAAGGCGCGCTGGCGAAGACTACTTATCTAGACCGTATGAAGCCGTGCAGGGAGTCGGCTTGACGGCGACGCATCGCGTCTGAAGGACCGGGACGGTGGTTAAAAATTGCAAGCCCTGCAACCAGTGTGTGCGGATTCTAGCAGCGTTTTATAGATCGTCAATACTATAGAACCTCGTAGTTATGACTATTTGTAATAATGAACAGCGTTCATTCCGTCGGGGCCGATACCCCAAGCGCGTTTCCGGCCCATTACGCATTGTGTCCGGCAGCGTGTGCCAGCCAACACATGTAAAATCGACAATCGAATTGCCGCGTCTGCCTGCCACGTCCGGCGACGGCGGCCCGATCCGCGGCCCAATCCGCGGCCCAACCCGCAGCCCAACCCGCAGCCCCAGCCGCCTCATGCGGCCCCGGCCATTCACTCGCTCCAGATGAAATACAAAGACCTGCGCGACTTCGTCGGTCGCCTCGAGACGCTCGGCGAATTGCGCCGCGTGCCGCAAGCCGTCTCCCCGGTGCTGGAAATGACTGAACTGTGCGACCGCGTCTTGCGCAAGGGCGGTCCGGCACTGCTGTTCGAGAACCGTTCGACCCATGCATTCCCGGTGCTCGGCAACCTGTTCGGCACGCCGCGCCGCGTCGCACTCGGCATGGGCATCGATACGCCGGAGGGCGCTGGCGACGGCGCCGCGCTCGAGTCGCTGCGCGACGTCGGGCGTCTGCTGTCCACGCTGAAGGAGCCCGAGCCGCCGCGCGGTCTCAAAGACACCGGCAAGCTCTTCACGCTCGTGAAAGCCGTGTGGGACATGGCGCCGAAGACGGTCAGCTCGCCGCCCTGCCAGGAAATCGTCTGGGAAGGCGACGATGTCGATCTCAACAGGCTCCCGATCCAGACCTGCTGGCCCGGCGACGCGGGTCCGCTCGTCACCTGGGGCCTCACCGTCACGCGCGGGCCGAACAAGACGCGCCAGAACCTCGGCATTTACCGCCAGCAGCTCATCGGCCGCAACCAGCTCATCATGCGCTGGCTCGCGCACCGCGGCGGCGCTCTCGACTTCCGCGAGTTCGCGCTGAAGAACCCCGGCAAGCCGTATCCGGTTGCCGTCGTGCTCGGCGCCGATCCGGCGACCATCCTCGGCGCGGTCACGCCCGTGCCCGACACGCTCTCCGAATACCAGTTCGCCGGCCTGCTGCGCGGCGCGCGCACCGAACTCGCGAAGTGCCTGACGCCGGGCGTCGATACGCTGCAGGTGCCCGCGCGCGCCGAAATCGTGCTGGAAGGCTTCATCCATCCGCAGGCCGGCGCACCGGCTCCGGCGCCCGCCGGTGCGCCGCCGCGCCCGTCGAAAGGCGCGAGCGCCGCTTACGAGCATGCGCTCGAAGGTCCCTACGGCGACCATACGGGTTACTACAACGAACAGGAGTGGTTCCCCGTCTTCACGGTCGAGCGCATCACCATGCGCCGCGACGCGATCTATCACTCCACCTACACCGGCAAGCCGCCCGACGAGCCCGCCGTGCTCGGCGTCGCGCTCAACGAAGTGTTCGTGCCCCTGTTGCAGAAACAGTTTCCCGAGATCACCGACTTCTATCTGCCGCCCGAGGGCTGCAGCTATCGCATGGCGATCGTGCAGATGAAGAAGAGCTATCCCGGGCACGCAAAACGCGTGATGTTCGGCGTCTGGAGCTTCTTGCGCCAATTCATGTATACAAAGTTCATTGTCGTGGTCGACGATGATGTGAATATCCGCGACTGGAAGGAAGTAATCTGGGCAATCACGACGCGCATCGACCCCGCGCGCGATACCGTGCTCGTCGAGAACACGCCGATCGACTATCTCGACTTTGCGTCGCCGGTGGCCGGGCTCGGCTCGAAAATGGGTCTCGACGCGACCAACAAGTGGCCCGGCGAGACCACGCGCGAATGGGGCCGCGCCATCTCGATGGACGCCAGCGTGAAGGCGCGCGTCGACCGGCTTTACGACGAACTGGGGCTCTGAGGCGAAGCGCGTCTTTGAGCCGCGTCGATATGCGCCGCGCACCGGGCACGGCACGTATCGACAGACGACGCGACAGCCGCCGCGCCGCCGACGCACTCAGGAGACACGAAGATGATTCTGTCCGCAACGGAGCGCCTCACGCAGCTGAAGGACCCCGCCCTCTTCAAGACACGCGCCTACATCGACGGCGAATGGAGCGGCAGCACGACGGACTTCGCCGTGCTCGACCCCGCCGACAACACGGAGATCGCGCGCGTCCCTGACCTCGGCGCCGACGAGGCAAAACGCGCAATCGCCGCCGCGCACGCCGCCCTGCCCGCGTGGAGCGCGAAAACCGGCAAGGCGCGCGCGGCGATCCTGCGCCACTGGTTCGATCTCGTGATCGAACACGCCGACGACCTCGCCACGATCATGACCGCCGAGCAAGGCAAGCCGCTTGCGGAAGCGCGCGGCGAAGTCACCTACGGCGCGTCGTTCCTCGAATGGTTCGCTGAAGAAGCGAAGCGCGTGAACGGCGACGTTCTCGCGAGTCCCGCCGCCGACAGAAAGTTAATGGTCCTGAAGCAGCCGATCGGCGTGTGCGCTTCCATCACGCCGTGGAATTTCCCGATCGCGATGATCACGCGTAAAGTCGCACCCGCGATCGCGGCGGGCTGCACGATCGTCGTGAAGCCCGCCGAGCAAACGCCGCTCTGCGCGCTCGCGCTCGCGGAACTCGCGCAGCGCGCGGGCGTGCCGCGCGGCGTGTTCAACGTCGTGACAGCCGACGCGGCGAATTCGATCGAGGTCGGCCAGGCATTGTGCGAGAGCGACGTCGTGCGGCATCTGTCGTTTACCGGATCGACGCCGGTGGGCCGCATCCTCATGCAGCAATGCGCGCCGACGGTCAAGAAAATCGCGCTCGAACTCGGCGGCCACGCGCCGTTCATCGTCTTCGACGACGCCGATATCGACGCAGCCGTCGAAGGTGCCGTGATTTCGAAGTATCGCAACGCGGGCCAGACCTGCGTCTGCACGAACTGTTTCTATGCGCACGATTCAATCTACGACGCGTTCGTCGAAAAGCTCGCTGCGGCGTCGCGCAGGATCCGCGTCGGCAACGGCTTCGAGGCGGGCGTGACGCAAGGCCCGCTGATCGACGACGCCGCAGTCGAAAAAGTCGCACTGCATATCGACGATGCGAGTGCGAAAGGCGCGACGCTGGTCACCGGCGGCAGCGTGCGCGAGGGCCGTTTCGTCGAACCGACTGTGCTCGCGAACGTCACACGCGACATGCTGATCGCGCGGGAAGAGACGTTCGGCCCGGTGGCCGCGGTGTTCCGCTTCAGCGACGAAGCGGAAGCTGTCGCGCTCGCGAACGACACGGAATTCGGTCTCGCCGCGTATTTCTACAGCCGCGACATCGGCCGTGTGTGGCGCGTGGCCGAGGCGCTCGAATACGGCATGGTCGGCATCAACACGGGACTCATCTCGAACGAGGTGGCGCCGTTCGGCGGCGTAAAGCAATCGGGGTTCGGCCGCGAGGGCTCGAAATACGGCATCGACGAGTATGTCGAACTGAAATACCTGTGTATCGGCGTTTGAGGACTGAACGCTTACTATCGGCGCTGCCGTAACGCGCGCGCCCGCAGACGCGGCGGGGAGCGCACGCGTGCGATATCGTTGCGATATCGTGGCGGACACAACAAAATCCGGGCGACCGAACGCCTCGCTCATACGAACAAGAAATCGCTTTAATGCACCATCTTTCCCTGCTTTCCGACGGCTTTTTTCTCTCGCTTTCGCTCTGCCTTGATATCGGTCTCGTCAACGTCGCGATCATCTCGCTCACGCTCTCGCACGGCTTTCGCGCGGGTTTCTGGCTCGGCCTCGGCTCGTGTTTCGGCGATCTCATCTATGCCGCGCTCGCGCTTGCGGGTATGGCGGCACTGCTGCAGTTCGACGCGGTGCGCTGGATCGTGTGGATCGGCGGCTCGGCCATTTTGCTGATGCTCACCTGGAAGATGGCGCGCGAAGCGCTCAATCCGGCGGCCGCGCCGCCTGTCGAAGGGGAAGCGGATCCGGCCTCGCCCAATCCGGATCCGTGGCGCAGCTTTCTACGCGGCGTGCTGCTCGCGCTCTCGTCGCCGAGCGCCATTCTCTGGTTCGCGGCCGTCGGCGGCGCGCTGATCGCCAAAACAGGCGCAACCAGCGCGGGCTCGGCCGCCCTGTTCCTCTCGGGGTTCTTTCTCGGCGGACTCGGCTGGACAGGCTTTGTCTGCGGCCTCGCGAGCCACGGGCGCAAACGCGCCGGCGCCGGATTGCTGCGCGCGTGCCATGTCTTTTCGGCGCTGCTGTTCGCGTACTTCTCGTATAGCGTGATCGTCCACGGCTATCGCGATCTGATCCTCCAGGGCGCGTCCTGAGCGCACGCGACCGGCGCAACCACAACTACGCGGAGGAAAAAAGCAAACGGCGCAACGCGGCACGAGCCTGCGTTACGCCGTAGCGCACAGCACATGGTGCAGGGCGGCAGCCGCCGCCCATGTCACCAACGACATGTCACCAACGACGGTAGTGACCGCGATAGCCGTGATAGCCGCGATAGTAGCCGCCGTACGGACGATGCCAGTACGGACCCCCGCCCCAGTAACCGCCAACCACCACCCCAGGCGGCGCGTAGACGACCGGCGGGGCATAGACGACGGGCGGCGGCACATAGACCGGCTCGGCGTACACCGGATACGCAGGCGCGACCGGAATGCCGATACCGATGCCCACCGAAACATGCGCCTCGGCTGCGCTGACGAGCCCCAGACCCAGCGCAGCGGCAACGATAAACGAAACGGTCTTTTTCACTTCCCTTCTCCTGACAGCCGACAACGGCGCCAATTCACATGACGGGCACAACTTGCGATTCCAATGTATCGAAAACGCAGCGTGCCAGCGCTGGCCATTTGTTGCAAATTGCAATCCCGTCCTCATGCCTCGCGGCGCGCCGCCCCAGCGAAGCGGCGCAACGTCATCCGTGAAAGCCCCTGGAAAGGCTCTGCCGAGGCCTGGATTGTCATCCGTGGTGCGGCGCGGTCGTTGTGGCGGTCAAAACGGCGCGGCGTGGCAACCAGTGCGGTAAAGATTGATTACAAAATCGGCCCGAACCGGTGGCAAATGTAGCCCGTAACGTGGCGCATAAACGACGATGCCCGGTCGGGAACCGGGCATCGCTTGTTTGCGCAGACGGCGGCGGCGGGCCGCTCATCCGGCGTCATCCGACCTTCACATAGGTGAACTCGCGTATGACGTTCGGGGGAACATAGGCGCCGCTGATCTGCACCCTGGGCTTCAGGCGCTTTTTCTGATCCCACCAACGGCGGCGCTGGCCAGGTGTAAGAAACCGCAGATGCTTCCGGTAAGCAAAGATGCTCATGGTGGACTCCCGAATCGGACTACCGACAGGAAACAACGCACGACTCCGACAGCAAAAACCGAAACCCTGGAAAGTATTGTGCGCAAAATCCGGGGCGTCGGCTGCAGTGTTGCGAGATAGCCGCACCGAAGCACCCCGTGTACCCATCCGCATGCCGCACGCGCGTCGTCCACGCCGCGCGTGCGTTCATGCCGTCATCTCCCGTGTCGCGACTGCATCCTGTCAGCAATCTCGGCGCGCGCCGCGCCTTGTGCCACCGATGCACCGCGCACCGTTCTTTTTCCCTGATCGCCGGACTGCCATCCGGCGTGGGCGGCAGCCCATGGTGCCTCTCCCGAATAATCGTTTTAGCCGCACCCGGCGCCGCGCATCGGTACGACAGCGAACAGAGCGTGGCTGGGGCGCCTTGCCAGTGCTTTGTGCGCGCTTTGTGCCGGCTTCGTCCGGCCGCTTCCACAGCGGCGCTCCAACGCGACGGAGTGGAACAACTTTACCCGGTTACCTCAAAAAAGGTCGAGCTTGATGCTCGATAAAAGGGCGCCGGCGCGACGCCGCACGCCGAAGCGCACTGCACCGGCAAAAGCCGTGGTAATGTGGCAACGGCGCGCGCGCCGCCGGACCACGCGGCGCCCGCTACGCCAGGGGATTCACCGACGAGAACGCACAATGATCAAGGTCAGCATCCTTTATCCGCACCGTCAGAACGGGCGCTTCGACAGCGAGTACTACACCACGCGGCACATGCCGCTCGCTGCGCGTCTTTTCGGCGATGCGCTCCGGGGGTGGCCGGTCGACATCAGCATCAATGCGGGGCCACCGGACACACCGCCGCCGTACGTTGCCGCAGGACACTTCCTGTTCGATACGGTCGACGCGTTCTACGCCGCATTCCAGCCGCACGCGCAGACGCTTCTCGACGACATTCCCAACTACACCGACGGCGGAAATGGCACGATCCTGATCAGCGAAATCAAGGTATCGGTCTGATTTCAGCTCCGCTCGCGCGGCCTCAACCACACGAAGGAAAGGACACCGATGTTCGGCGATATCGCCCGTTTTCTGCTCAACACGATCTTCACATTGTTCGGCGCCGCCCTGCTGTTGCGCGCGTGGCTGCAGTTCGTGCGCGTACCCGCCTACAACCCCGTGACTCACGCCGTACAACAGGTCACCAACTGGATCGTGCTGCCGTTGCGGCGCGTCATCCCGGGTCTGCGCGGCATCGACTGGGCGAGCATCGTGGCCGCGCTGATCGCGGCCATCGTCTACGTACTGCTGATGTTCTGGCTCGGGGGCATCGATCTGGTCAGCCAGTTGCCGATGCTCGTGATCGTCGCAGTGCTGACGGTCGTGAAGTGGGCGCTGAACCTGCTTTTCTGGCTGACGATCCTCATGGCGCTGCTGTCGTGGCTCAATCCGCGCTCGCCCGCCATGCCGGTGCTGTTCGAGTTGACCGCGCCGTTCCTGAACCCGCTGCGGCGCATCCTGCCGCAAATGGGCGGACTCGATCTTTCGCCGATCCTGCTGTTCGTGATCGTGCAGGTGCTGCTGATGGTGATCACGCGCGCCGTCGTCTCGCTTACGCTCTTCGGGATCTGATCGCTATCGCCTTGCGGTGCGCGCTGCGCGCGCCGCGGCGCGCTCAGGGACCAGATGGCGCGACCAGCAAATGCCCGCCGGGGCTGCGACAACGCCCTGGCGCACAAAGATTGGGCATCATTTGATGCCATAATCAGTGCGTCTCCATTGCGCGGAGGTTCCCATGCGCACCACCATTTCCCTTGACGACGACCTGGTCATGAAGGCTCAAGCGTACACGGGTGTCGAAGAGAAAACGGCTCTTGTACGCGAAGCGCTGAAGGCGCTGATCCAGCGCGAAGCCGCAAAACGACTCGCGAACCTCGGTGGCAGTCAACCGGGGATCAAGGCAGCACCGCGTCGTCGGCAGGACGTCGAATGATCCTTGTCGATACATCAATCTGGATCGATCATCTCAGCCATTCGGATCCCGTTCTGATTGACCTGCTTATGGGTGAGCGGGTGCTGGCTCATCCGTATGTCGTAGGTGAGATTTCGCTCGGTAGTTTGCGCGACCGCGACGAGGTGCTTGGCGCCTTGCTAGATTTGCCGCGCGCGCCGGTTGCTACCCCGGAGGAGACGATGCACCTGATCGAGATGGAACACCTGTTCAACCGGGGCATTGGCTACGTTGATACGTCGTTACTGGCATCTGCGCGCCTGCAACCCGGCGTCACGATCTGGACGCGCGATAAGCGGTTGGAGAAAGTCGCCGCCGAAATGAATCTCTGCCCGGTGCTGGAGCATTGACGAACGATCGCAAAAAGCACGTTGACGACATGAAAGCGACGCGTAGTGGCAATTTCCACGCCAGCATCCAGAAATCCCGTCTACCGTAATCACGTCAAACCCTGTAAAATAGCGCGCTCTGCGGGCGTCGTATAATGGCTATTACCCCAGCTTCCCAAGCCCCAGCGCGTTAAGCAACACCACGATCCACGCGCATTCTCTCGTCAGTTTTTCTCTCGGCTCCACGGAACCCCACTGTTCATGCGGGGTTCACAGCGATGCCAGTTTTCACGCCAGCACCAATTCTAAAAAGCTGCAAGTCGGTCTGACCTGACGTGGACCATACCCTTCATCGTTAATATTCGTCCGGAAACAGCAGTGTCGTCATGCTTCGATCTGCTTCGGTGATGATCCAGACGCGCTTTCCTGCAATGTCGTAGCTCGACAGAATGCGTGCGCCATGCGCGATAGCGAGCTGGTTTGTCTTCGCATCCTCGGCTGACACACTTCCCCAATCGCCGCAGACGTGACGTGTCAGGTATTGAACGGGTGCAATGCCGTGATGTTCAAGATGTACGAAGACGCCCCGCGTCGCAACGACCTGGCCCAGATGGAAGAGCGGTCGCATCATTCACAACCACCCGGCGCTTCGGCAGTGCGATACAGCGCCCACGCGGCTTCAATCAGCGAGGCAGGTGCGTCGCCAGTCTCGAATCCGGGAATGTCTTCGAGCAGTGCCAGTAGATGGTTTGAGAATACTGGTCGGGAAAAATCCCCACCGAACGCATCTTGAATAGATTCCACCAGCCCCTGAATCTGGTCAGCGGTCAGCAAAGAGAAGTCGTTGTTGGAATTGATATTGTCCATACGACGACTATCCGACCCCTACCCGTTTCGCACAACAGCCCTACCTGATGCGGGTATGCGGTCGCTCGACGGATATGCTTCGTGCGAAGGATGCGACAGAGATTACCCGACACACTGAGACCTGTCCCTTGTTATGATCCATCACTCACCAGTGGATGAATCGTAACCATCATGCCTATTCCCGGGTTTCAGGACCTCATGCTGCCAATGCTGAAACTGGCAGCCGACCTGCAAGAGCACCGACTTCGCGACGTTGTCGAAACGCTGGCGAAAACGCTCCAATTGACCGACGACGAGCAGAACGAAATGCTTCCTAGCGGCACAGTCCCGGTGTTTGATAGCCGCGTTGGCTGGGCTCGCACCTACCTGAAGCAAGCCGGATTGCTTGAATTGCCGAAACGTGGTCATTTCAAAATCACACCTCGCGGACTCGATATGCTTGCAAAGCAGCCTGCGAGGATCGATATTCCGTTGCTCAATCAGTTTCCCGAGTTCGTCGCCTTTCGACAGAGGAGAGTCGATGCACCCCAGAACGAGCCGAGTGACGCTCCTTCGGGTCAGGACGCTCCTTCTGCGGCAGAGACCACGCCAGAGGAATTGTTTGATCAGGCGTATCAACAGTTGCGGTCCAACCTTGAAGCCGAGTTGCTCGACCAGATCATGAATTCGACGCCCGCGTTCTTTGAGCGTTTGGTAATCGATCTTCTGGTAGCAATGGGATACGGCGGATCGCGCCAAGACGCGGGAAGTGTCCTTGGCCGAACCGGTGATGGCGGTATCGACGGGACCATCAAGGAAGACAAGCTCGGACTCGATGTGATTTACGTGCAAGCCAAGCGGTGGGAGGGTACGGTTGGACGTCCCGATATCCAGAGATTTGCGGGCGCCCTTCAGGGACAGCATGCAAGCAAAGGGGTATTTCTCACGACATCAGACTTCAGCCGCGAAGCCCGAGATTACGCAAAATCGATCACGGCGAAGATTATCCTCGTGGACGGTGCTCTACTCGTGAAGCTCTTGGTCGATCATGGTGTGGGAGTTTCGACCGCCAGCACCTACGAGATCAAGAAAATCGATACAGACTACTTCGAAGGTGATTCGATCTGAACGATGGTGGCCATGTTCGGTTGATCGCGTCTGCTGTCATCGCTCGTGGAGAACGAGCGATGACAGCAAGAACATTCCAAGCCGTGACAGTTTCGATGCCAGCATCCAATCGACGCCACTGCCCAAACCTTCAAAATCCCTGTAGAATCACGGGTTCTGCGGGCGTCGTATAATGGCCATTACCCCAGCTTCCCAAGCTGGAGACGTGGGTTCGATTCCCATCGCCCGCTCCACATCGGCTTGCCAGCCTCCCAACGGACCAAAACGGAACCTCAACGGGAGCACTGCGGGAGCGCAGCGCGGGCACGCCAGGTCGACCTGAATTCCCCCGTCGCACGTTCCTGCTCCGGCGTCTACCGCCCACTGGCCTGCCCCATTTCCCTCTCTTGAGCGACTCGCCTGGCGCATGCCGCGGGGCCGTCATCGATGGAACGATTTTTCATGCCTCGCAAGCGCGCCATCGCGCTGATCGTGGGCGCCCGCAACGATCTGCTCTCGCACGCCGCCGAGCGAATTCCGGCCGACGCCCAGCCCCTTAACGAAACGGCTGCCCAACTCGAGCGTCTGTTGCTCGACATTCGTGCCGGCCGGATCAACGAATTCGAGCTGCATCACCCGGCGCATATTCACGTCTGGATTTCCGCTGACTGAACGCCCGAAGGGCACTCGCCGGGCGCCCGGTGAATGCCGACCAGGCGCCGAACAAGCACCCGCAGCAGCGCCGGACGTATGCGCCAGCGCTGCTATAATGCGCGTCGAATTCAGGACCGGCCGCGCCTCGCGCGCGGCGCGCGTGCGAGACTCGCAAGTTCCGGTCCGCCGCAGGCCACAACCGCCGCCTGTGCCCGATCCCGTGTCAGGCAGCAGCGAACGCAAGGCTCGCCGTTCGATGCCGTACCCGCTGTCCCCACCCTCCCATCCTCGAACATGATTCACGATCCGAACGACGCAGTCCCGTCCGACTGCCTGCCCTCCGACGCGTCTGCCGAACCGCACGACGAAGCGCACGATAAAGCGCACGACGAACCGCACGACGAAGCGCAAGAAAATGCTGCCGGCGACGTCCTGCACCGCCGCCGCATCCGCAGCTTCGTAACGCGCGCGGGCCGCACGTCGCCGGGCCAGCGCCGCGCGCTCGACGAACTCGGTCCGCGTTTCGTGGTGCCGTATACGCCTGAGCAGGCCGACTGGGATGCCGTGTTCGGCCGCAGCGCGCCGCGCATACTGGAAATCGGCTTCGGGATGGGCGCGAGCACGGCGGAAATCGCAGCGCTGCGCACGGGCGACGACTTTCTCGGCGTCGAGGTCCATGAACCGGGCGTGGGCGCTTTGCTCAAGCTGATTGGCGAGCACAACCTCTCGAACATCCGCATCATCCAGCACGACGCGGTCGAGGTACTCGAACAGATGATCGCGCCGGGGAGCCTCGACGGCGTCCACATCTTCTTCCCGGATCCGTGGCACAAGGCGCGCCATCACAAGCGCCGTCTGATCCAGCCGAAGTTCGTGGAACTGCTCGTGTCACGCATGAAACCGGGCGCCTACCTGCACTGCGCAACCGACTGGCAGAACTACGCCGAGCAGATGCTCGAGGTGCTGAGCGCCGAACCCGGGCTCGCGAATACGGCCGCCGACTACGCGCCGCGCCCGGACTATCGTCCGGTGACGAAGTTCGAGCGCCGCGGCCTGCGCCTCGGCCACGGCGTATGGGACCTGGTGTTCCGCCGCCGCGCAGCGGACTGATCGTTCTTCACACGATAAAAAACGGGGCGCCTGAAGTGAACGGCGCCCCGTTTTCGTTTACGCGTCGAAGCCGAGCCAGCCGCCGTAACCGGCCAACAGAATCACGAGGCCAAGCGCGATCCGGTACCAGGCGAATGCGGTGAAATCGTGCGAGGCGACGAAGCGCAACAGCCAGCGCACGCACAGAAACGCACTCACGAACGCGGCGACGAAGCCGACACCGACAACACCGAGCCAGTCGGTCGGGAGCCCGTGCCAGTTCTTGTGCAGTTCGTAGACGGTCGCGCCGAAGATCACGGGGATCGCGAGAAAAAACGAAAATTCGGTCGCGACGCGCCGCTCGAAGCCGAACAACATCGCACCGATGATCGTCGAGCCGGAGCGCGACATGCCCGGAATCAACGCGAAGCACTGCGCGAAGCCGACCTTCAGCGCATCGATGGGCGAGATTTCGTCGATCGAGCGCACGCGTGCGCTTGTCTGCGCAACTGGCGCGCCGTTGCGGCGCTGATGCCGTTCCACCCAGAAAATGACGATCCCGCCCGCGATGAGCGCGAGCGCGACGGGCAGCGGCGCGAACAGCACCGACTTGATCGACCGCTCGAACAGCAGGCCGAGCACGACGGCCGGCACGGTTGCGACGATCACGTTCAACGTGAAGCGCCGTGCGTCGGAACGCGCGGGCAGACCGACGATCACGCTGCCGATCTTGCGGCGAAATTCCCAGCAGACCGCGAGAATCGCGCCGAGCTGGATCACGACGTCGAAACTCTTCGCGTAGTCGCCCTCGAATTTGAGGACGCTGCCGGCCACGATCAGGTGACCGGTGCTGGAAACGGGCAAGAATTCAGTCAGCCCTTCGACGACGCCCAGAATCAGGGCCTTGCAGATCATCAACCAGTCCATCCGTTCTCCTCGCGAAGGTTCGCGCCGGACGGACCACGCACGCGCCCGCCGACGGCTGCGCGCAGCGGCCTTTCGTCAGCTCATTTCTCGACGATCTGCACGCGTATGCCATTTGTAAGGACCGAGATTGTACCCGGTTCGTAGCTGACTCCGGCGAACTGCAGTTGCTCGGGCTTGAACGTATAGACGGCGTAGTGGTCGAGCAACTGCGCCGCAGCGAGGGCCGCCACCGCGCCGACCTGCTGGCCATAAGCTGCGGCGGCGCCCTGCATGTCGACGCTGTCGACCGACGGCTGCTTCAGCACGACGGCGCGGCGCTCGCCATCCCATGCCAGTTCGCTCGACAGCGTGAACACGCCGCTCACCGGCTGCTGCATGAGCGGACTTTCGAGCCGCGCATCGAGCCGCACCGCGACGCGATTGCGCTCGGGCTGCAGCGCGACCACCGGATTCGTCAGCGCAACATCGAAGAGCTGCTGCACCTCGCGCCGGTACGGGAACTTGCGCTCGACCGCGGCCTGTACCTGTTGCTGCGAGAACGTGTAGTGATCGGGGATGAACGGAAAGATCCCCGTCGCACACGCGCCCAGCGACACGACCGTTCCCGCCGTGGCGCAGGCCGCGAGGAGGAAGGCACGCCGGGAAACGCGCGTTGCGGAGTGGGTCATGCGAAATCTCCCTGATGGGCGGCGCAACGCCGCAGCATAATAATGTGGAATGGATTCAGGCCTGGCGCGACGGCTGCGTCTCGGCTTCGAGCCACGTGAGCCATATAATCGCCTCCTCACGCGACGCGCCGCACATGTCGGCTTGCGGCTGCAGTCCGTCGCAGCACGCGGGCCGCAACGGCGAGCCGAAGATCGCGCATTGCAGATCGTCGCCGAGCTGCACGCAGCGCACGCCCGCGGGCTTGCCGTGAGGCATGCCCGGAATCGGGCCGGTAATTGAGGGTGCGATACAGCACGCGCCGCAGCCAGGGCGGCACGCGTGCCCAGGCACGTTGAAAGGGGAAGCGGAACTGACCATCTGTTTCCTGAAGCGATTGAACCGGTCCGCCGCCGTGCGACGGACCAGACGGCATTGTGCCACTGCACAATGCGACCTTTTTACACAATCGGAGCAACGTGTGCCCTTTTAAACTAGATCAAACCGGCGCCAGAAAGTTTGTGGTCCGATGTGCCGTCCGGTGCGGCGCAGGGAGCAATTTTACGGCGCGCCACCTATGAGAGCCCTTGCATGAGCGACGCCGACCTGATTTTCCGCCCCGACCTGATCGCCAAATACGGTACGAACGGTCCGCGCTACACGTCTTACCCCACGGCCCTCCAGTTCCGCGACGACTTCGATCTGGCCCAATACCGCCGTGCCGCCTCCGATCCGGGCGCCGAAGAAACCGACCTCTCGCTCTACTTCCACATTCCGTTCTGCGACACCGTCTGTTTTTATTGCGGCTGCAACAAAGTCATTACGAAGAACCGCGGGCGCGCCAAGCCGTACCTGAAGCAGCTGATCCACGAAGTGGAACTTCAGGCGAAGCTCTTCAACACGAATCGTCCGGTTTCGCAGCTGCACTGGGGCGGCGGCACGCCGACGTTCCTTTCGCCTGAGGAAATGAGCACGCTGATGGCCGCCACGCGCGAGCATTTCAGGCTGCTCCCGAACGACGAAGGCGAATATTCGATCGAGATCGATCCGCGCGAGGCTTCGCCGGCAACGATCGCTCATCTGCGCGGGCTCGGCTTCAACCGCATGAGCCTCGGCGTGCAGGACTTCGATCCGGTCGTGCAGCGCGCGGTCAACCGCATCCAGCCGCTCGAACTGACCGTCGACTGCATGAACGCAGCGCGTGCAAACGGCTTCGAGTCGATCAGCGTCGACCTGATCTACGGCCTGCCGCATCAGACGGTGGCAAGCTTTCGCCGCACGCTCGAAACGATCCTGCTGCTCGCACCCGATCGTCTTTCCGTTTTCGGCTACGCGCACTTGCCGCAGCTCTTCAAGATGCAGCGGCAGATGGACGCCAACACGCTCCCGACGCCGGACACGCGGCTCGCGCTGCTGCAGCTCGTGATCGAGCAGCTGACCGAAGCGGGCTACGTCTACATCGGCATGGACCACTTCGCGCTGCCCACCGACGAACTCGCGATTGCGCAGAAGCAGGGCACGCTGCATCGCAATTTCCAGGGCTACAGCACGCGTGCGGACTGCGACCTGATCGGCTTCGGCGCCTCGGCGATCGGCAAGGTCGGCGACCTCTACGCGCAAAACGCGAAGGATCTGCCGGGCTACGGCGCGGCGATCAACGACGAACGCCTCGCGATCGTCCGCGGCGTGAAACTGAGCGCCGAGGACCGTCTGCGCCGCGGCATCATCACCCAGCTGATGTGCAACCTCGAACTGCGTTTCGACGTGTTCGAAGCGCAGTACGGCATCCGTTTTGCGACCGCGTTCGCGTCCGAACTGGAGCGCCTGCGCGCGTTCGAAGAGGACGGTCTCGTGGCGCGCGGCACGAACCGCATCGACGTGTTGCCGGCCGGACGCATGTTCGTGCGCAATATTGCGATGGTGTTCGACCAGTATCTCGGCACGCAACGCTCGGAGCGGTTCTCCCGCACCGTTTGAGCGACGTAGCTGCCCCGGTTGCCGGGCGAGCCGAATTGCGTCATAATCTTCGGCTACTTCACGCGCTATCAGCTGCCAACGGCGGCGGATAGCGTCTGGAAGACGCCTCGGTGGTGAAATTGGTAGACGCGCCGGACTCAAAATCCGGTTCCGAAAGGAGTGCCGGTTCGATTCCGGCCCGAGGCACCACTTACGAGTCCGCTTAAAACCGGAAAAGACCTGAAACCCGCGACAGCTAAAGGCTTCGCGGGTTTTTTGTTTCCGGCGAAGTTCGATACAGAGCATTGACAGCCGGGGGCATCAAGGGGCATTTTAGGGGGCATGACGGCCTAACAGCCATTCCCAGCGGGATTAATGCCCCCGCAAATGCCCCCTTCGATATGCCACTCACTGACACAGCAATCCGCAACGCAGCCCCGCGCGACAAGGCTTACCGCCTTGCTGATGGTGGGGGCATGTACCTCGAAATCGCCCCGGCTGGGGGCAAGTATTGGCGGCTCAAGTACCGCTTTGACGGCAAAGAGAAGCGTCTCGCATTGGGCGTCTACCCCGACGTAGGACTAGCCGCCGCGCGCAAGAAACGTGATGCCGCTCGCGAACTGCTAGCGGCAGGCACCGATCCGGGAGAAGCCAAGAAAGCGGACAGGCGCGCGGCGCGGCTCAGCGCGATCAACACATTTGAGGCCGTCGCCCTTGCGTGGATGGAAGAGCGGAAATCGTATGTCGAGCCAGCGCAGCACGAGAAGACACTCGCTCGGTTCAAAAATGACGCCTTCCCATGGCTAGGCAAGCGCCCTATCGCCGAAATCGAGGCACCGGAGATTCTGGACGTCCTGAAACGCGTCGATAGCCGGGGCGCTCGCTTTACCGCTCACCGGCTACGGGGGGAGATAAGCCGCGTCTTCCGGCATGGCATCAAGGAGGGCGTGTGCAAGACGGACCCCGCTCGCGATTTGTTGGGCGCTATCCCTCCGTCGCAGACAACGCACTTCGCCTCAATTATCGAACCCGCAAAGGTCGGCGAAATGTTGCGTGCATTTGATGGGTTCACCGGCACGTTTCCCGTGCTGTGCGCACTCCGCCTCGCGCCCATGCTCTTTGTACGCCCCGGAGAGCTGCGCACGGCCGAGTGGGAGCACTTTGACCTAGATCGAGGTGACTGGCGGTATCGCGTCTCAAAAACGAAAACAGACCATCTGGTGCCGCTTGCTACTCAAGCTGTCGCGATTCTCCGAGAGCTGCACGCTCTGACTGGAGCTGGCCGCTACGTTTTCCCGGGCGCTCGTGACCGAAATCGACCAATGAGCGAAGCGGCGATCAACGCTGCCCTGCGTCGTCTCGGCTACGACACGCGAACCGAAATCACAGGCCACGGCTTTCGAGCGATGGCGCGAACGATCCTGCACGAAGAACTGGAACAGAAACCAGAGGTGATCGAGCACCAGCTCGCGCACGTCGTGCCGGATAACCTTGGTGGTGCGTACAACCGGACACGATTCATCAAAGAGCGCCGCGCGATGATGCAGCAGTGGGCGGATTACCTCAACCGCCTGAGGATCGGTGCGGAAATCGTCCCGATAAGGTGAAATGTGAAGAAGCCACACGTCTCCTGTAATAAATATTTACACTTTCCATAAACACCTCGAATTCCTGCAAATACCTCGAATTGACGCGCCATCGACAAATTTAATCCATTTAAAACAAAAGGTTAGGTTGCTCTACGCGGACCATGTGCGTGCTCTGGCACTGGTTTATGAACTCTCATGATGTGAACCCAGATGAACTGCACAGCGCTCCATTGGACGCGCCGACAGTTTTATCAACAGGGCCGGACCGGTGCTAATGAGACATCGTCCGGCAATATCGGTTACACCTATGGGGTTCGAACATGGCGGTGAAAATTCTGCGTCTCTCCGGCGTTATCGGCGCAATCGGCGTCGGCAAGACGACTATCTACCAGTGGATCAAGGATGGCGCATTTCCCGCGCCGGTCCGTCTTGGCGTGCGCTCTGTCGGCTGGCGGGCGGCGGACATTGATGCATGGCTTGAGGCTCGCGAGCAGGTCACGCGTGCATCTAACGCAGGGGTCTAAGCGATGACGACGACCCAAAATGAAAGGGGCCGTGGCGCTGACACGCTCACGACCCCGACGACCGGCGCAGATGTTAACACCGATTCCGGCCATCTGGTGCGCTTTCTCGACACAGTGAAGAACCGGCGCGAGCGTCTGCGCGTGGATGTGAAGGAATACCGGGGCAACACCTACATCGACATTCGCGTCTGGTACGCGGCAGAGGGCGGCGAATACCGCCCGTCGAGCAAGGGCATCATGATCAAACCGACGCTGGCGGCAGAGCTGATGCGCGGGCTTTCGCTTGCGGCGCGCTCGTCCGAACAGCTGGGGGCGAACTAATGCCCTCTACTTCTATGTTGACGCATAGGCACAATGTGCCTAATAATCATCTCACTTGGACGCGCGCCCGCGTGGCCATAACTCCGAGAAGGAATCCATCCGTGAACGCAATTTTTATTGCGGGCGTGTGCGCTCGCTCATCCCATGAATTACACACCACCCACACCGGAGAGCCTGCAACGACTCAAAGATGCGCTGGGATTCTCCAGCGTGCAGATGGCGGAATTGTTTGGCCTATCGAGCGGACGGCATTGGCGCTCATACACCGGGGGGGCGGACATTCGGTCAGTGAGCGCATCAACGCTGTTCTTTGCGATGGCCCGTCTGAAGCTCAGCCCGGAAACAATCGAACAAGTGCTATCGGCAATGCGCGAATTGGGCGCAACGATAGAACTGGAAGCGCCGTAACCCTCGCGGGCGCGGCAACCCGCAGCGCCCCGCAAGCCCTCCCCGAAGTCGTCAATCGCGCGCTCCGCGACGCGGCACTCGCACCGACCTACATCGACGCCCTCGACGTGCTGGCGGACGCCCTGCTCGCGCTGGCCGCACTCGCACCCCTCGAAGGAGCTACCACGAAAGCACCCTGCGGATTTCGGCGTATTCACGGCGATAAGTTGTCCTTACGAGATAACGCATGAGCAAGGGCCAAGCAATCAAGGCTCGCGTGAGCCAAATGATCGAACGTGACCGCGACCGCAGCCGTATCGCAATGGGCGACGCTGAATGGAAGAAGCACGACGAATGGGTAACGGCATATATCGTCGCGCTGGCCAAGCAGTGGATGACGCAACAAGCGACGGAGGGACGCCTGTGACCACGTATCTCGACGATTTCGACATTGACGAAGCGCTCGTGGTGAACGAGGCGGCAAAGGATCGTCAACGCGTCGCACAGGTGCGCGCGGAGTTTTTTTCCAAACCAGACACGACCGCGCGCCCCAAAGTCCTGCTCACACGCGCATCGGACATTGTCCCGGAGGCAATTCGCTGGCTGTGGCCGGACTGGCTACCCGAAGGGAAATTGACGCTCCTGGCAGGCTCACCGGGCACTGGCAAGACAACGCTCGCGCTCGCCCTTGCCGCGACGATCTCGCACGGAGGTAAGTGGCCGGACGGAACGGTCTGCAACCGCACGGGAAACGTCCTGGTCTGGTCGGGTGAAGACAATCCCGCCGATACGATTGTGCCGCGCTTGATGGCGGCAGGCGCGGATATGGATCGAATCCATATCGTAACGGGCAGCACCGACGCAAACGGCGAAATGCAGCCATTCGACCCGTCCAACGATATTCCGCTGCTGGCGGAACGCCTCTCGGAAATGGGTGGCGCGGCAATGCTGATTGTCGATCCGATTGTTTCCGCCGTATCGGGAGACGCGCACCGCGTCAATGATGTGCGGCGCAACCTGCAAGCGCTGGTAGACATGGCGGCAAGCCATCGGTGCGCCGTGCTCGGAATCAGCCACTTTGCGAAGGGCACCAAGGGCAGTTCGCCCGCTGAGCGCGTCATCGGCTCGCAAGCGTTCGTTGCACTGGCCCGGATGGTGCTGGTGGCTGGCAAGGATGAGGCCGCCGAGCGAAGGATTCTGGCCCGCGCAAAATCGAATATCGCACCGGACGAAGGCGGTGTGAGCTACACGCTTGAACTGGCGGACGCGAACGGCATACAGGCCAGCCGTGTCGTGTGGGGCGAACTTATCGACGGCTCCGCTCGCGAAATCCTTGGCGAAGTTGAACATCAAGACGACGAAGCCAAGAGCGAGCGAATGGAGGCTGCTGAGTTTCTGGAGGGGCTGCTTTCCGATGGCCCGGTTTCCTCGAAACAGATTCGCAAGGATGCAGACGAAGCCGGTTTTGCATGGCGAACGATGCACCGAGCGGCGGACGCCCTCAACGTCGAGAAACGCAAGGTCGGCATGAAAGAAGGTTGGCAATGGGCGCTGCCGAAGATGCCAAGCCCCGAACGTGCCACCGAAGATGCCACTCTCTATACGGTGGCATCTTCGGGAGAGCGTGGCATCTTCCGTAACCACGCGGGTTTGCGGGCGGTCGATTTTGGGTCACGCGCCGAAGATGCCAACGCAAAGGGAGTGTCACCTTCGCAAAATTTATCTGCATCTGGCGACAGCGAACCGGCGGAGGAACTGTGAACGTCCAATCACTTTTCGCCGAAGCCAAAGCCGCTGGCGTTCGCCTGTATCTGGATGGCGACAAGGTCAAGCTAAGCGGCAACGCAGAAGCCATGAAAGCGCTGCGCCCGAAGCTCGCACCGCACAAGGCCGAAATTCTCGCCTACCTACAAAGCGCCGAGCGCGCCATTGGTGAGTTCTGGCCGTGGGCACCCTACCTCGGTGCCGACGACGTCCAACGCATGCGAACGGAGCTGGTCGGAATCATCGAGCGGCTGGCGGACATGGGGAGCTGGCCGGACGAAGACCGCGACGATGTGCTGACGCGCGCCGTGCGCGGCCCGCTCGCTGACCTCCTGCCGAACCTGCACCACTTCAAAGAAAAATTGACGGAGGCCACCGCAGCAGCAGCGGCACGCGCAGCCGCCGAGAAACGCACATGGAGATTTGACCGATGAACACAACCGAAGAGACCCAAACCGGGCATCAAGCGACCGTGAGAAACAGCGGTAGCGGAAAACACAGCGCACACGGCAAGCGACAGCGCCCGGTTCCGTATGCGAATGCCGTGGTATTCGGCGGTCTAGATCAGGTGGGGCAGCGCTTCGGAGAGGCTGCAAACGAAGATAAGCGCGTCAGTAATGCGGGAAACGACTCCGGCGAGTAATTCTCGTACCGCCAAACACATAGCAAAACACTGGGAAAACATAGCAATTCCCGTAATTGGAGATTTGGCCGGTGAATACAACCGAAAAGACCATTGCCGAGTATCAGCGCGCCGTGAAGAACCTGCTTCAAGCCGCGTTCGATCAATTGCGCGTCGAGAATCCGCAGAACTACGCGGGATGCTCGCTCGTGCTGAATTCTGGCGGCAAGATCGAGTTGCGCAGTTGTGCGATGGCTGGCGGCGTGCTGGAGACGGTTATCAGCGTCGTAGATGCGGCGGGAGAGTCAGCGGAAGTGTGTGGAGTATGGCCTGATATCATTACTCACTAAGCACTCCTAGTTTTTAAAAAGAATCCTAATGTATGCGTCATCGCTACATTGGGACGATGCATAAGGCGGTATTCCTGTGCGATACCGCGTTCCTAAATTCACTTTATAAAGCGTCGTATGCAAGCAACTAACTCGAATCAAGTTCCGCGCGGCATTCAAGCTGTCTATGCTCAAGGTGGCACCCCTGACATCGCGGCGGTGATTAATGGTCTCAACACGGCTTTCGCTGATTTCAAGAAAAAGAATGACGAAGAACGCGCCGCGATCATGGCAGAGCTCGATTCTCATGCCGTGCGGCTGGCAGCAATGAAAATGGGTGACCCAACCGCGAGCGCCGCACAGACGCGAGAAGAACAGCCCGTCCACGCATCGACCGGCCTCCGTGGCTCGCAAATCGGCGCGTTCTATAGCCAACGCATTCAAGCATCGGCTGGTGGCGCGTTCGGCCCGCGTGCCAATTTCGGTATTGCGGACTTCATTCGCGGCGCTGCTGGTATGTCGGGCGTGAGCGAGGGCGTGCGCGCGGCTCTGTCGGAAGGCGTGGGCACCGATGGCGGCTACGCGGTGCCGGACGTGGTGATGCCCACGATTCTGGATGCGATGGTGAGAGCATCGGCGGTGCTGGCCGCTGGCGCGAGCATCCTGCCGCTTGGCGCTGCAAAGAGTGTGACCATTCCGGCTGTGGATCAACTGCCGAAACCGGCATGGCGCAACGAGAATGACCCGCTGGCAACCGGCGGGCCGACTTTCCGCCCCGTGACGGCCACGCCGCGTTCGCTCGCAATCGTGGTGCCGATCAGCCGTGAATTGCTGGCCGATGCCGTGGATATGGACCGCGCCGTGCGCCAAGCGATCGCGCAAGCGTTCGCCAAGGCATTCGACCGCGCCGCGCTGGTTGGCTCCGGTACGGCTCCCGAGCCGTTGGGCCTGTACGGAATGAAGAACGTACAAAAGATCAAGCAAACCGGCTCCGCGTTCGCGTATGCCGACATGCTGGCCGCGTATCAAGCGCAACTGGACGCGGACGCACCCGCGCCTACGTCGATCATCATGGCTCCGCGCACGCTGACCGGCCTTGCTGGTTTGGTCGATACGCTTGGCCAACCGCTCAACGCTCCGGCTCTGCTGGATGGCGTGGTGCGCCGACCGTCCACTGGCGTTCCCACCAACTTGGGCGATGGCGCTGACGAGTCGCTGGCGTTTATCGGCAACTTCAACACGGTTCAATTCGTGATGCGCGAAAACTTCAACGTGCGCCTGTTGCCGGAGTTGCCGGGTTCGAACGGTCAACTCGCGTTCATCGCTCACGCACGTTTCGACGTGGTGGCGAACTACCCGCAAGCAATCACGGTGATTGAAGGCGTGACGAGCTAACGCGGGTTGATCTCCCCTCATGCCGTCCGCGTGCTGGTACGCGACGGCAGGGGCAGGGGGGGTGAAATGTATGGCACTTCACAATCCGAAAGACCGACCGCTCCCGCACGCGCAGAAAAAATCCCGTTTTTGAAAAGTGTTAACGCCGATGTTAACAACGGGCTAAAAATCCCGTCCAACGGGGCTTTGGCGGGTTTTCGTCTCGTTAACATGCTGCTAAAGCGATGTTAATCGCAGCCAATAGGCGATTCTCACTGAAAGCCTCGCCAGATAAGGCTTTGAGGGCAGTTTGCTCGCCATTTTTGACTTCCCGCCACGCAACGGCCTTTAACAGAGTTTCCCCCCCGGGGCCGGACGGGTCTCGCAAGGGGAATTCCGGACAGGACAAGCGCGGAGTGTCCTGCATACAAAAACCCGTGCAGTCCGTGATTGGGTTCCGTCGAGCTGTGCTCGCCGTCACCCCCCAAGGCACTGACAGGACGGGCCGCCGGAGCAATCCGCGCAGCCCGTTTCTCATTGGGTTCAGGTAGCCTTTGCCGTTGTGGCTGGCGTCAAAAGGCCCCTAAAATCATCTCCACCATTACCTATCGCGGGGGACGAAATGGCAGCTCGGGGCAGGCCACGCAGGCGCAGGGTTCTTAGCGTAGTTTTCGATACTAATGCCATCTTCAACAAAGAGTTTGACGCGCTCGTCAGTCAAGCCACGAGGGATGTGATAGCTCAACATTCGAATCACGGGGACTTGGGCGTCCGATGGGTGATTCCAGAGATCGTGCGCGGCGAGCGTGAGTATCAGATGCGAAATGAATATCGCGGCATTAGTTCGCACGTGACCAGGGCAGAAAGTCTGTTTGGACAAGAATGGGGAATTACCCAGGAGGCCGTGGAGCAGCGTATTGCTGCGCGCATTACAGAGGAGTTGACTGCGCAACGTATCGAAGTCGTGCCTTGCGACACGGGGCGTGTGGATTGGGCCGATGTGATGCGTCGTGCTTGCTTTCGCGAGCCTCCCTTTGAGCGGGGGCAGACTGAGAAAGGATTCCGTGACGCGGTGGTTTGCGAGACTTTCGTCCAGTTGGCGACGGATCTAGTCGGCGGCGATACAGCAGTGTTGGTCTCCAACGATCGCCTGATCAAGCAATACATCGAGTCTCGCGGAGTTCAGGGGAACAGAGCGCGTGTCGTAGATGATCTAAAGGCGTTGGACGATGAGATTCAGCTTCGCGTTGCGAATGTCGACGAGAACACTCAGGCGCTTATCGAGCAGAGCGCGCAGCGGTTGTTCTATCCCGGGGGAAACCCGGTCGACCCTAGGTGCCTTTGGAAGAGGGAGGAGCTATACGAAAAAATCATGGTCCAATTCGGAGAACGACTGAAGCAGGTTCCCATGGGATTTGAGTATGTCTTCATCGGGCACGAAATTTGGAACCCTCGACTTGCATCGAAGAATGGCGGGCGAGTCCATTTCGAATCGGTATATGCAGTCGAATCCGGGTTCCGATATTGGGTTCCAGCGGCGAATGTGTCGCAAGATACGCCAGTTAATCAGCTTGCGTCGCTGGCAAATTTGTCCCCCGACGGTCAGCCGGTTGCCAATCAGCAAGTCTCGACGCTTGGCCTTTTGGGATGGCTTCAGACTCCAGCGGCGGGAGAATGGAAGCAATATCCTAAGGGGGAGAAGGACAAGATCTCCATTCGCTGGAGTGCGACGTTTTCGCGTCATAGAACGCTCACGCATGCGACCATTGACGCGATTGATTTCGTTACGGCAGCTGCGTCAAATGCTGCTCAATGATGTACATTCGCGTGCGTGAAGCGGTGCCCTAGCACGTTACGGATTCGCATTCAGCAGGCTTGGGGGCACTTATGGGGGCACATTTTAAGTGCCAAAGCAAGAATTCCCTGCCAGCACTGGCGCTAAGGCCGGTATTTCATTCCGGCCCGAGCACCAAAAATTACAAGAAATTCATTCTAAAGGCGTCAGTCTCGGCTTTGCGCCTCCAGACTTAGGCCGTACCTCTCCAGACTTCGCAGCTTTTCCGCAATTTCTGCGGAAGGTGCTTTTCCTACCGGAAAAGCCCGTATGCGCGTGCAGTAGGGCGGCGCCTTACTCCCCACAGAGAGTCCGCAAGCGGCTAAGGTTGCGTGCGTAAACGGCTGGCTCCCCGGTCCTGGGGGCTTCGTTCAATTCGGTACAATCTGCGGCAATTCCCAAACACAAGAAGGAATCGCCATGCACGCGGATACGTGGGCCGTTGTCCTCGCTACATTCTTCGGGCCGATAGCCGCCCTGCTCATCACGTTCGCGCGTGACGCGCGAACGCAGAAGTACAACCGTCGATTTTGGGTGTTCCGAACGCTCATGGCCACTCGAAGAATCGGAATATCAAATGACCATGTGAACGCGCTCAATTTGATCGAAGTCGATTTCTACAAGTGTAAGAATGTCGAGGCTGCATGGAAGTCGTATCTGGGTCATCTGAATGATGTGCGCGCGCAAGAGGATCAGGCTGCTTGGGGCGAGACAAAAGAACGGCGCTTGGCTGAACTCCTATTCGAAATGGCGAAGGTTTTGAAATTCGACATGCCTGCGCTTGATCTGTTCAAGGGCGGCTATGCACCTCAAGGCTGGGCGCACAAGGAATCGCGGCAGGGTGAACTTCTGGATTTCTTCCACGAAATGCGTTTAGGCGAAAAGGAATTCCCGATTTGGCTGAAAGGTGTTACGCAGCCGCAGGGTCAGCAGAACCAACAAGCTAACGCAGTCCAGCGCCAGCGGTAATCAATGGCGACCAAACATCACCAAGAGAGCCACATCGAGACGCCTGCGGCCGCTTCTCGTCGCGAAACGCCGACCGCCCTCATCCACTGAAGGTGCTCGACCGTATACGCGTAGCGAAGTCTGTGCGACGAATCTTCGAAGTTGCGCGCGCATGAACTGGCTGCGCTGCGTACGAGGCCGACCACCTGCGCGTGATCCACGGGAGGGAGCGCTTGCGTCAGGGAATCAACGAATGCAGATGTCTCATCCGCTTCTCCTTTCTGTCTGCACCTGCACCCGCACGCTGCGGCATCGCTCGCCTTGTTTCGCTCTATAATCCGTCCAACTGAGCAAGCGTTCTAGTGTGGGCGGCGCACCCGCGGTGTGGAGACCAACGTGAACATGACTCGAAAGGTCAAGGTGGTGGGGATGGGGTTTGGCGTGCTCCTGCTCCTAGCTACATCCCTGCTTGTCCCACTGATCTTTATCTTCGGCCTAACACGCGTCTGCTTTCTTTTAGCGCCATGGCTTCGACCCGCATTCCTGCTTACCCTCCTCGTTTGCATCATCATCCTCGGTCCATTAGCAATCTTCCGCAGGACGCGAACGTATTCAGCGGTTGGGCTATTGGTCGCTTCGTTCGTCTTCGGCGCTATCTTGTGGATGGCTTCGCTAGTCGTGACGGTCTCACTTTGGGGGATTGTCGCTGTCCATCGGATTGTTGATGGCAGGCATTGGGATCGTTCCTGTCGCGATTGTGGCCGCACTGTTTCATGCGCAGTGGTCGGTCCTTGAGGGAATCGCAATCTTGCTCGTCGCTACGTTCGGCATCCGTGGGCTCGCACTCTGGATCGGCTCTCGGGCTTAGGGGGCCCGCGTTTTGTGAACCCTCACAATGCGGATCATCGGCAGCGCGATCTCACCGGTGTGCTCCCGCCTGTATCAGTCAGCCACGCGGCGCACCAGCGCCCCGAAAGCACACGTGACTGAGAGCACTGCGGCGCAACCCGCAACACGACGGGTTTTCACGGGCGCTTTGGCGATTGTGGAGATTACGACATGAGCAGCACCTTTAGGGCGAGTGTTACTGTTCCCTGCCCAGGGAGCAAAGATAACCTGGTGATTCTTGTTGATACGCCTTGGCAGGTGAAATGGGGGCTCGGCAATCCAGCCAATTCGGGTTCCTGTACGCTGTTCGTTGTGGGCTTGGACGATAGTGGTAATCCGATGGATGACGGGATCAATTTCCTCCCTCTGACCTTGTACCCGGGTGGCAGTGTCAATTGGTACTGGCCTCCGTCCGGCGCCGCGAAGATTGCGGCAGTGTGTTCGAGTCAATGCAACGGTTCCGGAACGGCAATCTTGGAATACGACGCCCCGACGGCTTAATAGAGCACCAAAGAATTTTCCGGTAAGTTCCGGTGAAGCATAGAAACCCGCGACAGCACAAGGCTTCGCGGGTTTTTTATTTCCGGCGACGTCCGGCCAAGGGCGTCGACAGCCGGTGGCATCGAGGGACAACAACGGGCATTGAGCGGGCATCGCGGCAATGCAGCCGTTTCCGCGCCGTTTTCCCGCGGCCCGCGCGTCTCCATCGCAACGAATCCGGTTCATCCGTTATTCAGCAGAACGAAACTGAAGATAAAGCCGACTTGCGCTTGCTATGCGCCAATAGCGTGCGCCCGGCGCGCACGCCGGCCGCGTATTGCAAGTGGAAGTCGAGATTCGGAAAATCGCAGCCATACACGAGAAACATCGCGCACAGCGTCACAGCAGCCGAGCCGGTTAGAATGCAGCGGTTTGACGTCGTCTGCCGGTCTTCATGAATCTCGAAAGCATTCTCTTCTCCCAGGGTTTCGGCTCGCGTCGACAGTGTCGGGCGCTCGTCGCCGATGCGCGCGTCGCCGTCGCGGGCGTGCCCTGCACCGATCCGCTCGCGTCATTCGACACCGCAGAGCTCACGTTCAGCGTCGATGGCGAGGTCTGGCCGTTTCACGAGCGCGCGTACCTCGTCCTGAACAAGCCCGAGGGCTATGAATGCTCGCGCGACCCGCAGCACCATCTGAGCGTGTTTCATCTGCTGCCGGAGCAGTTCGCGACGCGCGGCGTCCAGTGCGTCGGGCGGCTCGACCAGGACACGACCGGCCTGCTGCTACTGTCCGACGATGGCCAGTTCGTCCACGCGTTCACGTCACCCAAGCGCAAGGTGCCCAAGGTGTACGTCGCGACGACCCGTCACGCACTCGACGACACGCAGCTCGACGCGCTGCGCAGCGGCGTCCTCCTGCACGGCGAACGCGAGCCCATCGCGGCTGTCGCGGCGCGCGCACGCAGCGAACGCGAGCTGGAACTCACGGTGCTCGAAGGCAAGTATCACCAGGTCAAGCGCATGGTCGCGGCGGCGGGCAACCGTGTCGAAGCGCTCCATCGCGAGCGCATCGGCGGCCTTGCCTTGCCTGCGGATCTGGCACCGGGCACCTGGCAATGGCTCGACGCGGCCCAGATCGACGCACTGCGTACCACCTAAGAAGAGGATGAAAAGCGACTGAGAAGCGGATAAGAAACGGGCGAGAAGCGGCTGAAAAGCAGCTAAGCCCTTGCGCACTGCACCCCGCCGCCGCACCGTGAAGTGCGGCACCATCACGCACGGACAGCGGTCATCTACACCGCGCTGCAGCATGCCCTTCCTGACGTTCCGCCCTATACTCGTTTAAACAATGATTACAAGCGATGCAAGGAGGGGCGGCATGATCATTAACGGCACATTCCAAATCCCCGCTCTGTTGATGGCGTTTGTAGTGTTCGGGATGGTTTTGATCGGCGCTCTGGCCGCTTCGATGTATTGGCGGCATCAATATCAACCGAACCTGATCGGTGCCCTCATCGGCGCCTTGCTCTGCTTCCTCCTGCTCGAGGCGCTGCCGGCAATCACGTGAACGGCACGCTTGCGCCATGCCGCCGCGCCCACTCTCAAGGGTGCGGTGGCAGCGTGCGCAGAAAGTCGTCGACAGTCCGATAGCGCAGCCGCATTCGCAACTCGCGCTTGAGCCGGTCATTCGCAAGCCGGCGCGATTCCCGCATGAACGAAAGCAGCACCGGATCGAGCCTTTGCTCGGCCTCGGCGCGGCTCACGCGCGGCGCGCGTGCCACACCGAACGTGTCCGCGACGCGATCGAACCACGCTCCCATCTTCAGCTCGCTGTCGTCGCACGCGTGAATCACGCGCGACGCCCGGCCATGCGTCGCAAGCCGCACCATGATCGCGGCGAGATCGTCGGCGTGGATATGGCTCGTGTAGACGTCGTCGCCTTCGACAAGTGCGGGTGTGCCCTTCGCAAGCCGCGCAAGCGGCAGGCGATTGGCCGCGTAGATACCCGGAATACGCGCGATCGTGGCAACGAGCGCACCGCGCGCAGTCGCCCGGCGCAGCAGCCGCTCGGCTGCCACGCGACGCTTCGCGCGCGCGTTGGCGGGCCGCACCGGGCGCGTCTCGTCGATTCGCGCGCCCTGGCAGTCGCCATACACGCCCGTCGTACTCGCGTAAACGAGCCGTAGCCGGCCAGCGTGAAGAGGCACACGTCCGACAGGGTGCTCAGATACAATATGCCTCGCTTTGCCGCATCCCGGCACGCGCGTCACGCATGCGCTGGAGGGCACGAACGACGCGGCGGTTGCGCGCATTCGGGCCTTCGAGACCGTGTCGTACGGCCTTGCCGCCCCGCGCAGCCCTGGCCGCAGCGTCATGGCCGCATCGGCGCGAAGCAGGTGCGTGCCTGTACCGGCCGGTCGCGCCGCCGAGCGGCGGCGTGCGCTCAGCGCTGCAATCAGCCGGCGCGTGCGCATGTCGTCTTCACCGGACGTTTCGGGCGGCGCGAGATGCAGCACCACGGGCGCAAGCCCCGCGAGGCGCGCAAGACTCGCACGCACGTCGAGGTTGCCGAGCACCGGTATCGTGCCCGCTTCGCGTAGCGGCGCAACGCGCGCCGGCTGGCTCGTGAGCGCGAACACGCGCGGGGAATGCAATAGCGCCGCACAGCGCAAGCCGACGTCGCCGCAACCGACGATCAGGATGCGCGCACGGCGCAAGGTTCGTGTAGCAATCATGGTGGACCCATTTTAAGCCGTCGGCGCAGGCAGGCGGCGGCCCTCAGGAATCCAGGACTCACCCTTTACTCGAATATGGCTTTCAACGTAACGCTCAAGCAAAGCGGCCGACAATTCCAGGTCGAGCCGGACGAATCCGTTCTCAACGCCGCCCTGCGTCAGGGCATCGGTCTGCCGTACGGCTGCAAGAACGGCGCGTGCGGCTCGTGCAAGGGCTCGGTCGTCAACGGCGAAATCGAGCAAGGCGCGCACGCCGCATCGGCGCTCTCGAACGACGAGAAGACGCGCGGCATGGCCCTCTTCTGCTGCGCGACCGCGCAGTCGGACCTCCAGATCGATATCCGCGAAGTGGCGGGCGTCGGCGACGTGCAGGTGCGCAAGCTGCCCACGCGAATCGCCGATATCGAGCACAAAGCCGACGACGTCATCGTCCTGAAGCTGCAACTGCCCGCAAACGAGCGTCTGCAGTACCTCGCGGGCCAGTACCTCGAATTCATCCTCAAGGACGGCACGCGCCGCAGCTACTCGATGGCGAGCGCACCGCACGAGGACGGACCGCTCGAACTGCACATCCGCCACATGCCGGGCGGCACGTTCACCGACCACGTGTTCAAGCAGCTGAAGGTGCGCGACATCCTGCGCTTCGAGGCGCCGCTCGGCACCTTCTTCCTGCGCGAGGACTCGGACAAGCCGATCGTGCTGCTCGCCTCCGGCACCGGCTTCGCACCGATCAAGGCGATCGTCGAGCACGCCATTCACCAGAAGCTGGAGCGCCCGATGACGCTCTATTGGGGCGCGCGCGAGAAGAAGGATCTGTACCTGATGGATCTCGCCGAACAGTGGGCGAAGGACGTTCCGAACTTCCGCTTCGTGCCGGTGCTCTCCGAGCCCGCGGCGAGCGACGCGTGGACCGGCCGCACGGGTTTCGTGCACCGCGCGGTGATCGACGATCTGCCGGATCTGTCCGGCTATCAGGTCTACGCGTGCGGCGCGCCCGTCATGGTCGAATCGGCGCAGCGCGACTTCTCGCAGCACCACGGCCTGCCGGAAAACGAATTCTTCGCGGATTCGTTCACGAGCGCCGCGGACCTCGCCAATCCGGTCTGAAGCTCGCCTGCAGCCCGATTTGCGCGGCGGCCGTCACGAATATTTCTTCGGCCGCCCGCAAATTGACGGTTTACAGCGCCGTCGCGCATATCGTATTCTTGCGCCCATGAACCACATCCAGTCCGCTCTGCGACGTCGACGCTCGCCCCCTTCGCTGGGTCTGGCTTGATCGCGGACGCGCGTCTCACTTTCACGCGCATGTAGTTCGAATCGCAAAAGCCACGCTCAGCCGTGGCTTTTCGTTTTTTCTCGCCGCTTCGCCGCGGCTGCTTTCCCAACCCTGTTTCCTGTCCTGAGCGCGGAGCCCGCTGCCATGAATTTTTCCGAGTACCCGATCGAGTCGCTGATGTACATCACCAACCGGCCCGAAATCGTCTTCACGCACGGCAAGGGGTCGTGGCTCTACGACAACGAAGGCAAGCGCTATCTCGACTTTATTCAGGGCTGGGCCGTCAATAGCCTCGGGCATTGCAACGAAGGCATGATCGAAGCGCTCGACAAGCAGTCGCGCCTGCTCATCAATCCGTCGCCGGCGTTCTACAACGCACCGATGGCACAGCTCGCGGGCCTGCTCACCGAACATAGTTGCTTCGACAAGGTGTTCTTCGCCAATAGCGGCGCGGAAGCCAACGAAGGCGCAATCAAGCTCGCGCGCAAGTGGGGCAAGAAGCATCGCGACGGTGCGTACGAAGTCATCACGTTCGATCACAGCTTCCACGGCCGCACGATCGCGACGATGTCGGCGAGCGGCAAGGCCGGCTGGGACACGATCTACGCGCCGCAGGTGCCGGGTTTTCCGAAGGCGGACCTGAACGACATCGCATCGGTCGAAAAGCTCGTCACGCGCAAGACCGTCGCCGTGATGCTCGAACCGATCCAGGGCGAAGGCGGCGTGATCCCTGCAACGCGCGAATTCATGCAGCAATTGCGCGCGCTCACGAAAAAGCACGGTATCCTGCTGATCGTCGACGAAGTGCAAAGCGGCTGCGGCCGCGCGGGCACGCTGTTCGCCCATGAACTCTCGGACATCGAGCCGGACATCATGACGCTCGGCAAGGGCATCGGCGGTGGCGTGCCGCTCGCGGCCCTGCTCGCGAAGAACGACGCCTGCGTATTCGAAGCCGGCGATCAGGGCGGCACCTACAACGGCAATCCGCTGATGACGGCCGTCGGCTATTCGGTGATCTCGCAACTGGTTGCGCCCGGTTTCCTCGAAGGTGTGCGCGCACGCGGCCAATATCTGCGTGAAAAACTGCTCGAACTTTCGGCGGAGCGCGGGTTCGAAGGCGAGCGCGGCGAAGGTCTGCTGCGCGCGCTGCTACTCGGCAAGGATATCGGCCCGCAGATCGTCGAAAAGGCGCGCGTCATGCAGCCGGACGGACTGCTGCTCAACGCCGCGCGCCCGAATCTGCTGCGCTTCATGCCCGCGCTCAACGTGACGAACGAAGAGATCGACCAGATGATGGCGATGCTGCGCTCGGTGCTGGACTCGCTGTAAGCCAGGGAGGCCGCGCCCGATGACCGTCACGATCCGCCCCTTCTCACCCGGCGATGCCGATGCGGTGATCGGCCTCTGGATGCAGGCGTTTCCCGAGTATCAGGACACGAGCCGGCCTCACCGCAACCCGCGCCTGTCGATCGAGAACAAGCTCGGCACGCAGCCGGAACTGTTCTTCGTCGCTACGCGCGGTGACGGTGACGAAAGCACCGAACGCGACAAAAGCGACGAAAGCGGCGCGATCGTCGGCACGGTCATGGCGGGCTACGACGGCCATCGCGGCTGGCTGTACTCGCTCGCCGTCGATCCCGGCGCGCGGCGGCTCGGCATCGGCACGCGGCTCGTGCAGCACGCCGAAGCCGCGCTGCTCGCGCGCGGCTGCCCGAAGCTCAACCTGCAGGTGTTGCACGACAAGGCCGAGGTGCTCGCGTTCTACGCGTCGCTCGGCTATCGCGCCGATGCCGTCGTGAGCCTCGGCAAGCGGCTGGAGCCTTGAGGCGGCCACGCCCACCAACGCATAGCGCGCGCACCGCGCACCGATGAAAAAAAGCCGCATGGGCGCGAGGCCCAATGCGGCTTTGCATTTACAACGTCGACAGATGCGTTATTCGCCCAGGTAGGCGGCCCGCACCTTCGGATCGTCGAGCATCTGCTTCGCGTCGCCTTCCATCGTGACGAGACCCGAATCCATCACGTAACCGCGGTGCGCCGCCTGCAGCGCGAGTCGCGCGTTCTGCTCGACCAGCAGCACCGTGATGCCCTCCTGCGAGATCGTGCGCACGACTTCGAAGA
>NZ_JAMXLH010000007.1 GCF_024281035.1 Paraburkholderia sp. | reverse complement strand
GCAAGACGGTCGGCGGAATTCGGATGTATCCGCAACGTAATCTGCTCGACCGCGAGACGGCCCTGCGCATGTGGACGGAGTACGTGACCTGGTTCTCGAACGAAGAGGGCAGGAAGGGGCGCATTGCGGTCGGGCAGCTTGCCGATCTGATCGTGCCGGACCGCGACTTCTTTTCGTGTCCAGAGGACGATATCGCCGACACAACCGCATTGCTGACGGTCGTTGGCGGCAGGATCGTCTGGGGCGCAGGTCCGTTCTCGCAATTCGACGCGCCGATTCCGCCGGCGATGCCCGACTGGTCGCCGGTGCGCGCGTTCGGAGGCTATGGCGGCTGGGGTGCGCAGCCGCACAGCGGCGCACCGCTGCAGCGTGCTGCGGCTGCGGCAATGTGTGGTTGCGCGAGTGCATGCAACGTGCACGGTCATGCGCATGCGCTCGCGTGGAGCCGCGCATTGCCGACCTCGGATGCGAAGGGTTTCTGGGGCGCGCTGGGCTGCTCCTGCTGGGCGATCTGATATGGCGGCACTGCCGGGCCGCACTAACCCCGCGAGGGTTCGTGCGGTTCGCTCTCCGCCGTGATCGACCAGACAGTACGATGAATCAACAAGGGAATTCCGTTATGAAGACAATTCGCGCGGCATTGGTTGCCGCGATGATCGCGGGCGGACTCGCTGCCGTGCCGGTGGCGTTTGCGAAGCCGCCGGTGATCGCAGCCGGGACGCCATCCGTCGCCGTGGGGCCGCAATACGACACGACGCATGTGTACGTCGCGCCGGAGGATTATGACCGCTTCACCGACAGTTTCGTCGCGACGTTCGGCGGCAGCAAATCGAAGCAGGGTGTCTTCCAGGTCACGCCGACGCCGAGCCAGACGATGTCGCAACTCGTGTTCACGCCAGTGGGCACGATTTCCGTGTTCGGCTTCAAGACGCCCGTGCCGTATCCCTTTGGGACGGAACGTACGGGCTACCTCGTGACGGACATGGACGCAGCCGTGAAGGCGGCGCGTGCGCATGGCGCGGATGTGATCGTCGACCCGTTTCCCGATCCGATTGGCCGCGACGCGGTGATCAGATGGGCGGGCGGCGTAAATATGCAACTTTACTGGCATACACAGGCGCCGCACTACGATGCACTTCAGACCATTCCTGAAAATCGTGTCTATGTTTCGTCGCAAAACCTGCACAAACTGGTTCACGATTTCGTCAAGTTCTCGCACGGCCGGGTTGTGTCGGATGTGCCCGCTGCGCCCGGCATCGAAATCGGGCGGCCGGGCGATACCTATCGCCGCATTCGAATCGAATCGGGCTTCGGTAAGATGACCGTGCTCGTGACGGATGGCCATTTGCCGTATCCGTTCGGGAGAGAAACGACAGGCTACGAAGTATCGAATCTCGACGAGACGCTGCGGAAGGCGAAGGCTGCCGGCGTGAGCGTGGTGGTGCCGCCGTTCACATCGGACGGACGCGAAGCCGCGATGGTCAAGTTTCCTGGCGGCTATATTGCCGAAATTCACGCCAGCACGACGAAGTGAAATCCGGGGACACGCTCCTCGCCGCCATTGCCGGTTTTGTCTATACGCCGAGCTTGGTTGCGTTCGCAACGGGCGCGGTCGCAGGAGCGATTAGTTGCGCTACGTGGGCATCCGGGCGTTGCTCGCGCCTGCCTGTGCGCTCCTGGGACGGGTGCTGACGACCGGAGAGCACGATCGCGCGGACTCACCGCGGCGCGCATGATTTTGCGGGGCTGGGAGGAGCGGCCCTGATTTCATTCGCCGCACGAAATGACGGACAAATATAACCACGTACCCGCAATGGCGGAGGAAATCATGGCGTCAACTACGAGGTACGGGCGCCGATTTGAAAAAGCGGCGAGCGTCACGGCTATCGCCGGTGTGCTGCTGGCAGGAACTGACGTTGCATTCGCGGATACGGTTCCGTCACCCGCAGCAGTGGTGAACGTCGCGGACGATACGAGTGCAGGTGCTTCGGCGGGCACGGAGACATCGACATCCGTGTGCGATGTCAAACGCCCTGCCGTGCTGTTCAATCGGTGGCAGGAAGACTGGTCGGTGCTCGCGAATCCGTGCGTTCCACGCCAGCCTCTCGACAGCCTCAAGTACATACCGCTTGGTGGCGACCCGGCGTCGTATCTGTCGCTCGGTGTGAACCTGCGCGAGCGCCTCGAAAGCAGTAACGCGCCACTGTTCGGCATCGGCACCCAGTCGGATACGTATCTGATCCAGCGCATCGAGGTTCATGCGGATGCGCACCTTGCCAAACACTGGCAGTTCTTCGTCCAACTCGAGGACGCACGTGCGTTTGGCAAGAACGTGATCACGCCGGTCGACAAGAACCCGCTCGATGTAGAGCAGGCTTTCGTCACCTACACGGGTGCGCTGGGTGGCGGCACGTTCAAGTTTCGCGTGGGCCGCCAGGAAATGGCATTCGACCTGCAGCGGTTCATCGCGGTGCGCGACGGCCCGAATGTGCGCCAGGCCTATGACGCGATCTGGGCCGACTACGAATACCGGAAGTGGCGCTTTATCGCCTATGCGACGCAGCCGGTCCAGAACCGCTTCGCGACCGTGTTCGACG
>NZ_JAMXLH010000006.1 GCF_024281035.1 Paraburkholderia sp. | reverse complement strand
CCCTGTTCCCGAACGGTTACTACTTCTCGCTCGCAGGCTATACGGGCTACACGAACCTCATTCACATCAAGCCGAATATCACGCTCAAGCCAACCCCGAATCTTGTGTTGCTCGGCGGGTTGGGTTTTCAGTGGCGCCAAACGACCGGCGACGCCGTCTATCAGCAAGCCAATCAGGCCGTGCCGGGCACAGCGGGCAAGGGCAGCCTGTGGACGGGGATGTACGTGCAGTTGCGCGCGGACTGGACGATTGCGGCAAACCTGATCGGGTCGATCGAAGCCGTGCACTTTCAGGTGGGAAACGCGATCCGGCAGGCGGGCGGACACAACGCCGACTACGCCGGTATCGAGCTTAAATACGGATGGTAGGCGAGTTCGGCCTTTCGAAGCTCGTCGCGGTCATTCCAGCCAGGCGGACTCGCCGATCGGAGACAATCCGCCGTAACCGGCCGGACGGCCTCATACGAAGGAGGGCTCCATGCTCAAACGTATTGCAACCACGTTGCTTGATATCGCCTATGACGAACAGGGCGACGCGAACGGATGGCCGGTCGTCCTGCTTCACGGTTTCCCTTACGACATCCACGCGTATGACGAAGTGGCGCCACGGCTGGCTTCCCAGGGTGCGCGCGTCATTACCCCCTATCTTCGGGGCTACGGGCCAACGCGCTTCCTTGCGCCCACAACATTTCGCTCGGGCCAGCAGGCTGCGCTCGGCGCGGATCTGTTAGCGCTGCTCGATGCGCTTCAAATCGATCGGGCCGTGCTCGGCGGATACGACTGGGGCGGCCGGGCGGCGTGCATCGTGGCGGCGCTTTACCCGTCGAGAGCGCGGGGGCTCGTTTCGGTCAACGGCTACAACATCCAGGATATAGCCGCCGCGTCGCAGCCAGCGGACCCCGAAAGGGAATACCGGATGTGGTACCAGTACTACCTGCATGGCGAGCGCGGACGGGCTGGCCTGGCTGAAAACCGGCACGCGTTTTGTCGTCTCCTATGGTCGCTGTGGTCGCCTACCTGGCACATCGACGACGCCATCTACGCACGCTCTGCAGTGGCATTTGATAATCCCGATTTCGTCGACGTGGTCGTCCATTCTTATCGACACCGTTTCGGACTGGTCGATGGCGATCCTCAGTTTGACGATATCGAGCGCCGGTTGTCGGTTATGCCGCCGATTACGGTGCCTGCGATCACGCTCGAAGGGGATGCCGATGGCGTTGTTCTACCTGGAGAAAGACCGGCTGACTCGACGTGCTTCACTGGACGCCATCAGAATCGCGTCGTGCCGAATGCGGGCCACAATCTTCCGCAGGAGGCTCCCGAAGTGTTCGCCGCCGCGGTTCTCGATATCAACGCATGGGCTGGTTGACGCTTCGCGTGTGAGGTGTTTGATGCCGCCGAGCATTGGGCTCCATTAATCCGGACGATCACGTAGTGCCGGAACAGGGTGACTACCGCTGCACCAGGATCAGCTTGACTCCGACCCCGACGAACGCAGCGGCAAAACTCCGGCGTATCCACTTGAGAGCATCGGGTCGCGAAAGAATTCGATCGCGAACACTCGCCGCAAAGACTCCGTACACGACGAATACGGCGAACGTCATCGCCATGAAGACGAGCGAAAGTTCCAGCATGCGAAGTGCGGCCCGGTTTTCGCCGCGATCAATGAATTGCGGCAGGAAGGCAAAGAAGAAAATCGAAAGCTTGGGGTTGAGCATATTCACCAGGATCGCGTGCGAGATCACATTCCGATCAGAGTGCGTGAAGCCGTCGAACTTGATCCTCAACGGTCCATTTTCCTTGAGCGTTTTCCATGCCGTGTAGAGCAGGTAGGCGACGCCCGCATACTTGATCGCTTCGAATGCGACGGCGCTCGCATGCAGGAGTGCAGCCAGACCGGTAATCGCCGCCACCATGTGGGGCAGGATGCCGAGCGTGCAGCCCAATGCCGCGACGACGGAAGCACGCGCCCCACGCGACAAACCTGCGGTTAGAGTAACGAGTGCGCCTGTTCCGGGCGAAGCTACGACGATCAGCGACGTGATCAGAAATTCGACGTTCATCGTACCTGTAGCTCCGTCACAGATGTAGAAGGCCAAAGCTCGGAGATCGTCGCGCGGAGCATCGAGATCAGCCGTGCGATATCCGCCTCCGCCGTTTCGTGCATGGCCTCGACAATGACGAGCGCCGTTGTAGTCGTTTCCTTCACTGCCGAATAGCCGCTCTGACGGTTCGCCCACCGCCGTGCGTGGGCGCGATGACTATCGTCAACGAAGATAATCTCTCCCACTTCCGGATGCTCGATATCCCCCGCGAAGGTTTCATAAGTCTCCGTACCTGATGCAGCGCGCACCTGAAGGTCGCCAGTGATTCTGTCGAGATCCATGGCCGCGATCGGGATGGCGAAAGCCATCGACATGGCGTTGCACAGGTCGATAAGCGGATGAAATGAAGGCAGGTCTCCCCTTTGACGAAGTCGGCGGAGCAGCGCCTCCGAGGCGCAGCGATACTGTGTTGGCTTCAGGCCCATCTTTGCGAAAGCTCGCCGCCACGCCTGGATCTCCGGCAGATCGCTTTCTGTTGCGAGCGCGATGCGCTCCCTGGCAAGGGCGACGAGATGGGTGACGGGCTTAGCTATCGGCGCCACAGGTCCCAGTTCATCCAGCCGAAGTGCGCGCGAGGCGAGATTTGGGAAGTCTCGATGAATGGAAGGTGCATAGGAAAGCGGCATGATCGTGCCTCACGTCGAGAAAGGAGATCGAGCCTCAATTCTCGTCATCGTTTGTCCGATCGTCTTGAACAAAATTGCAGGCTTGTGTGGTTAGCCCGCTGCCTTGGCGTACGCACCCGGCGTTACGCCGAAACTGCGGACAAACAGCCGCGTCATGTGGCTTTGATCGGAGAAGCCGCTCAGTGCGGCCACCGCTGCGAGCCGCGTGCCGTGACGGATCATTTGGCGTGCGCGATGAATGCGGCGCTGCAGGATGTAGGCGTGGGGCGTGAGGCCGGTTGCTCTCGCGAAACCTCGCAGGAACTGATAGCGGCTCAGCCCAGCTTCGTTTGCTAGCGCGGTAAGCGTCAGAGTCGCGATGGGATCGTCATCGATCAACGCACGTGCCGCAGCGATTCCGGACGGAACAGAATGCTGCCTTGAGGAACCAGGGCGCAGCAAGCTCCCCAGCAGGAGCAGTAAGGTCTCGTCCGCCTTGAGTCCGTGCTTGTCTACAACACTGCCGGTCATTGCCTGGTAAAGCTCACTAAATTGACCTGCAATGCGCTTGTCGCTGACCTTGGGCCGGGTGAACTCGCAAGTCGCTCCTCCCCGTCCTTCGGTGATGTCGGTGGCTAGTTCAGCAACGATCGCGGGGTCCAGGTACAGCATTCGCCATGAGCGTCCGCCATCTCCGATCGGTGCCCCGTCATGCACTTCACCAGGGTTGACAGTGATTACGTCGCCCGCACCGGCTTCGACGAGACCACGGCCGCTCGCCGATTTCTGTGCGCCGCGTTCGATCAGACCTACACCGAATTGCTCGTGGGTATGGCGGCCAAAGACGAGTGTGGTGTCTGCTTCCACGGCTTCGATGCCGCTTCTTTGGCAGCTCAACAGCTTGAATCGCGTGCGTTCCATTTCTCTCATGGCCTCCGGGTGTCCATCGCTCAACGCCACATCGCCAGTGTGAATCATTTCATATGATGTAACCAACGGCCTGGATTGGGACCACGTCGATGTGTCGATTTTTGGCATTGTCAGTGATTCAGGCGTCGCAGTCGAACGTCCGTTGGTGGCCGTGGATTCAACCGGTCGATGCAACAGCTTGATTGCCGCTCCAGCGGCTCGCGATCGACGCTCCGCCTGACGGATTGGCTTTGCATCCGCCACCAGGTCAAGAGGGCAACTCAGGATAAGAAATTGAATCGTGAATCGATCCAGCTCACCGTGGAGGGGATGGTAGTCGGCTATCAATCCTGCTGTCAGGAAAGGAAGGGTAGGATGATGTTCGCGTACGCGCTATTGATGCTGTAATACGTGTTTATTTTCCCCGCCACGAACGGCTGGAATTCCGGCTGCATGATGTTCATGATCCCGCCGTCGCCATCCCAACACCAAGCCAGCACAGGCCAGTCAAGTGATTTCGCATAGGTGACGATGGCTCGCCAATCGGTATCCGGAGTCTCGTTGCTCTCCCCGAACTCGCCGATCATGCAAGGGCGCCCGGTCGCGACAAGAAGATCAATGTCCGCAAGCGTCAGCGGACCCTTGCCGTTCCATGTTTTGGGATAGACATGCATGGACAGAATCACGTTCTGATTGCCCGGCAGCGACGCCTTGGCGCGGTCAGTTGCTCAGGTTGAAAGTCAACGTCACTTCACCCACATATCCGCCATCGTTCGGCGCGAACTTCCACTTCATCAAGGCGTGGGTTGAAGCGCGCTCGAACAGCCCTGCTGGTGACGCGTGCATGATCTTGACCGAACCAACGCTTCCGTCCGCTTCGATGGTCAGGTGAGCGGTGACCGTACCTTCAACGTTGTCGGCCAGTGCGCGTGACGGATATTCCGGCTCGACACGCGTAAGCGGAACCAGCCCGCGCCGAATACCCGGCGCTTTCTGCGGTGACTGCATCGCCACGGGCTGAGCCTCACTCACCAGAGGGGGATGATCCGTGTGCACCGACTCCGCGGGGGGTGCCTCGGTTGCTGCGGGTGCGGTAACCACCTTGGGTTCAATCGCTGGCCTGGCAACCCGCTGCTTGACCGGTTGCGCGCGATGATGCTCGACCGGCTTCGGCTCGACTCGCCGCGGGGCAGGCGGCGGCGAAACGGGTGGTGCGTCGGCGATTTCGACAACGCGGGTGATCTTGATCGGCGCCGGTGGTACAGCTGTTTTCGTTTGCAACAACCGGTGGCTGAGTACGCCTGCAATCAAGGCCGCTTCGATCAGGCACCCGGCAATAATAGCGATCGCCAGCCTCGTGCCCGCCGCGTCGGATGATGTCTTCATGCCCGGGGCAATTACGGTCGCGTTCATAGCCTGCTCCTCAGCGTTTGGTCGCGATGCCAAGGTCTTCCACGCCAGCGGCACGGGCAATATCCATCGCATGAACGAGTGCTTGCAGCGGCACGTCCTTATCGCCCGCCACCATGACGTCGAGCGTCGAGGCATGCATGCGCTCCTTGATGAGCGCAGTGAGGGCATCCGCAGTGACCGGATGACCATCCGTCAACAGGGTGCCGTCGCGCAGCGCCTCGATCGTCAGCGAGGCCTTCGGCAGCGTTTCCGTGGTCGCCGCCTGAGGCACGCTGATCTTGAGTCCCCCAGTGTCGATCATCTTGAGCATCGTCACCATGAAGAAGATCAGCAGGAACATCATGATGTCGATCATCGGAATGATCTCAATGTGCGGCTTGCGCACTTCCATATAGCGGGTACGGGTCATCGTCGTGTTCCTGTAGTTGCCCCTGTAACTCAGGCCGCTGCGGACTGTGCACGCAAACGGACACTGTCCTTCAGGTGGAAATGCTTGACGCACGTGAATTTAAGCAAATCGAGTTGCAGCATGGCGACACGCAAGCGCTTGCCGAAGTATGCATTGGCCGCGACGCCGACGATCGCCACCAGCAGGCCACATGCTGTCGCGGCCAGAGCATGGCCGATGCCGCCCATCACGGCGCCGATGTCCTGCTTGCCGTTGCCGAACACGTTGAACGACTCGGTAATGCCGATGATGGTGCCCAGCAAACCGATCAGCGGACCCAGCGTCACGCATGCATCGATCATCCACAGGAACCGGTCAAGACGCGGGAGCTCATGAACGATGGCCTCATCGATATAGCGGTCCATGTGATCCGCGTCGAGATGACGTGCTTCAAGGGCGGCTTCCAGCGGCGCTTCGAATACGGTTCCCTCGTATTGACGGGAAATGGTACGCAGCGCATTGATCTCATGATGGTTGGTTGCCTGCAGTTCCTGATTGAGCTTGAGGCCGGATGGAACGAGGCGCGCAAAGCAGATGCCGCGCTCGATGGAAACCACAATGACCAGCAGAAGCAGGAGGATGAGCAGCGGGATGATGCCAGTCGATTGCTGACTCAACGTGATGAATTGTTGAAACATGATCTTCCTCGCAACGTGAAATTAGTAGAAGTCCTTAAAACAGCGCCGCAGGAGATTTGTCGAGGCTCTTGCAAAACATATGCAACCGGGCCTCAGTGAAGTTTCGGCGTGTAAGTGAGTCCCAGCCAAAACACACGGCCCGCCGAGAAGTTGTCCTTGAGCAAGTTGCGATCCTTGCCGGTGACACTCACGATTGGCGAGCTCGTCAGGTTCGCAACGGAAAACCAGGTCCGCCAACCGCGACCAGCGTCATAGCTCGCTTGCAGATCCCATTGGTCACGTGCTTTCCAGTAGACGTCCTGATGCGCGTAGGCAGAATCGATCTGACGCAGACTCTCGCCGACTCGGTTATAAGCCAGCGTGACGCCGAACTTCCGGTATTTGTAGAACACCGAAACGTTGGTGATATGGTCAGGCTGATTGATCAAACCTTTGATCGTACGTGTCGATCCGTTCGACTGGGTCGCATTCAGCCTGCCAGCCATGAGCGTTTCGTTGACTGAAAAACCAAACCCCGACAGATATGGACTCAGCCAGCCGAGGGTGCCCTGCACGAGCGACATCTCGATGCCGTTGACTTGCGACGCAGATGAGTTGAGCGGTTGGGTGATAAACGCTGGACGGGACTCGCCGCCATAAGAAAACTGGCCCGTGCTCGTTAGCGTATAAATCTCGTTCGAAATCTTCTTGCGGAACAACGCAACCGATGCGAGGCCATTGTGCGGCAGGTACCACTCGGTCGAAACATCGAAGTTGTTGGACTTTCGCGGCTTAATGTCTGGGTTGCCCTGCTTCACCGTAATCGATCCGTCGCTGTTCTCCGAGATCGACGAGTTCGGTGCATAAGCATCGAAGTTTGGACGTCCGATCGTCTCGCTGTATGCAAGCTTGAGCTTGACGTTGCCCACCGGACTCAGCACAAGCGACGCGGCGGGAAGCAGGTAGTCGTAATGCGAACGCCTGGTCACCGACTGCCAGCTCGTCGTCCCGTTTGCCGTGTTGCGCACATTGCCCGTTGTATTCAGATTCGTATAGTCCTGGCGCAATCCGAACATTGCTGCAATCCGGTCGGTTTGATACGTTGCCAAACCATAAACGCTGGCCGCCTGCTCATGGTGCGAGTAGTTGTTCTGAAGACTGTTGGCAAGGTTGGCGGAGTATGCCCCTGCGAGAGAGCCGTTCTGTGCGAGCTGGTTCCAGGCCGCCGAGTCGTCGACAATCACAAATGGCAAGCCGCCGCTATAGGGCAGTGGGACACCGGACAGATAGCCCGCGTCAGCGAGCGTCAGATTGCCGGCGTCCGTCGGCGTGTACATGTTGTAGTACTTGCTATAGCTGTGGCCGAGGGAGCGGTAATCGGCACCGACTGCATAACCCAGGCCTCGCGCATCGATGCCGACGTTATGACGGTAGTCCAGTTTCACATCGCCGACCCGATCATCGATGCGAACGTTGTCGATACGCCAATAGAAGGGTTTCCAGTTATTCAGGTTGGTAAAGTTGTCCGGATTCGCCAGATTAAACGATGGATTGAAACCCGAGGTGTTGTAATCCATCGCCAGCTCCGGAACGCCGGTTATCGTCGGGTATGCGCCTGGAGCATACTTGAAGTTGCCGTAAACGTATTTCGCGGCCCGCTGCGGGTTCCGGTCTGCTGCCTGAGAAAACGACGAACGCAATGATAGTTCCCGGTTGTCGCCAAGCTTCCAGTCCAGGCCGCCGCGAACCGTTTTCGTCGAACGGTCAACCTGGGACAGCATGTTGCCGGCCTCGGCCTCGCCCAGATTAAAGTGCCCCGATGTCGACGTCTGGTTGACCACCGGGTTTGGGCCGGTGCTGCGGCTCGTGTCGATGATGACTTCGTTCCGGGTTGCGTGAACATTGTCGTCGTTGAAGTCCACGCCGACAAAACCGTACACGTCGCGGCTGAATTTTGCTTCGAGCTTGATGTTGCCACCGATTCGCTCGATATTCTTGTAGTACAGCCAGTTCTTGTCCTGCTGGGGAACTGGAATGCCGTTTCCAGTATTTGGGCCGCCTGTTGACGACGGGTTGGCAATCGTGCCGTCCGGATTGTAGTAGCTGTAGAACACTTGATCCGTGGTCATGTGCCCTACGGAAACGGTATTTTTCTTTTCGTAGTTGGCTGCAATGACCAACCCCAACGCGCTGGTTGGGCCGAACGTGGTGCTGAACACCGTATTGATCTTGCGCGCCAGGCCATCGGCGCCGGACAGGACCTTGCCTGTCCCATCTGCATGCCCAAGCCCGCTGGACACCTGGAAGAATGGCTTTCCACCATTGTCGAATGCGCTGCGGGTTGTAATGTTGATAGAACCGCCGACGGCATTCGGATCCAGGTCAGGTTGCCACGTCTTGTACACCTCGAGCTTTTTGACCATCGTTGCGGACAATACGTTTGTACGTGCGCCGCGGCTCGTTTGATCGGTCGAGGCCCACGGCGCTCCGTCGATCGTCACATTGTTGTAGGCAGCATCGAGGCCGCGAATTGTCACGAATACCGCGTCATCCCGGCCATTGATCGAATCGGCGTTGAAACTCGTCGAAACGCCAGCGATACGCTTTACCGCGTCGTTGACGGTCGTGTCAGGCAGATTTTTGATCTGCTCACTGGTCAGGACGTCCATGACTCGATTGTCGTTGCGCTTGGTCGCAACAGCAGTCTGTGTCTGAGACCGCTGGGCAGTGACGTTGACGCTATCCATACGATGCACGCTGGGCGTATCGCGACCGCTCTCCCGGGCCTTGCCCGACGCTTCAGTCGTTGTCCGGAATTTGTCCTCTGTCGCCGCTGTTTCGGCCAGGGCAGGAGCCGCGGCGCAAATCGCCCACGCCATGATTGAGAGATTGATCCCCTGTCTGGCGCCTGGCAGTTCTAAAGTGTGTTCCATAGTTATCCTATTTAATGCAAATGCATGATCGATGCACGCCATGCATCAAATACTTGTCCGACGTTATGAGCCAATGGGACAGCGACTCGCGCGCTGGATGGTCAACGTCGCCCCGCGTCGTGATACAGGCGGATGTTATTACCCGCATCGGGTATTAATTGTGACAAGCAACTGTGCCGAGCCAGTTGTTTCGGTCGCTGAGAGGTCGAAGTACGGAAGGCCTTCACCGTCATGCAGGCGTCTTTTTCCCGTGCAGGTCGAGAAAAATAGGGGGAGCCGGATGGAGGGGAGCGGTGCGAAGCCGGTGCGTAATCCTCTGCGCGCGAGCAGTTTCGATATTACACAGTTGTAGTAGAATGCGACGGATGTGTCCCCGCATAAGGGAACCGTCCCGGAACACCACTCATACAAAAGACGAAAATGGATGCCTCAGCGGCTCAGCAGGCCTCGTCACAACGCCATGCGCGGACAGGCTTCACCGTTTCGCCCAGCGAACGGATCATTCTGGATGCGGTGCGGCGGCACCGCTCGATTTCCCGGGCGGCTTTGACCGTCGAAACCGACCTGTCCCAGCAGTCGGTTCACCGCCTGGTTGACCAGTTGATGGAGCGCGGGTTGCTCGTCGCAGGCGAGGCAATCAGGAAAGGGCGCGGCCAGCCGAGTCCGCAGATCGAACTCGAGCGCACCGCTGCTTACGCCATCGGCATCTCGGTCAGTACCGATTCGATGACGCTTTGCCTCGCGGATTTCGGCGGCGATATCCTCGAGGAAATTCGTCTAAGGATTCCACCGCTCCGCCGCAATGCCTCACTCACGGCATTGCGTGACGCGATGGACCGACTGGTGAAGAGAAACTCAGTCGATCGGGCGCGCATCATGGGTATCGGCTTCACGATCTCAGGGTTTTTCGTTCATGACCGGAAGCACGTCAATGCGCCAGTCCCACTTCAGGACTGGTCGCTGACCGATCTCCAGACAATACTGGAAAATACCTTCGAACTGCCGGTCTGGATGGAAAACGACGCAAGCAGTGCCGCGATTGGCGAAAGCCTCCTTGGCGTCGGGACATGGGCGCGCAACTTCTTCTACCTGAACTTCTCCTATGGCTTCGGCGGCGGTGTCGTGCTCAACGGCAAACCCTATTTTGGTTCGCACGGCAATGCCGGAGAAATGAAGTTTGACAAGGAGGAATCCAGGCGTCGGCCTGCACTGAAATTCCTGATTGCCGAGTTGCGAGCCAATGGTATCGACATCGATTCGATCGAAGACCTTCGGATGCGTTTTGATCCACAGTGGCCCGGCGTTGAGTCCTGGATCGAGCGAACGCTCCCGGCACTGGATCGCGTCATCAACACGCTCGCGGGGCTTTTCGATCCTGATGCGATCGTCTTCGGGGGACTCTTGCCGCCGACGCTCGGCAATATGCTGATCGAGCGCGTGCAATTCTGGGAACACCGCAATGGCGTCGGCCCAGCCCTTCCCAAGCTCGTCTTGAGCGAAACCAATGGTGACGCCACCGTCATCGGTGCGGCAGTGACGCCGCTGAAAAACACCTTCTTCCTGTAGGCCTGCGCCCGGGCGCCCACCGCCTCGGCTCGCCCCGGACGCGTGCCCAATCGCATACTGCCTGCCACAATTAATACACATTACGGGTAGTAATATTGGGCACTTCACCGCAATTTCAGACCGTTTTCCGGTCTCTCCTTCATGGGCACACCAACTCATCATATTGGCAAGAAGTTCAACATTGACGGCAGCGTACGCCGTTTCCCCGGCAATACGATCATCTGCCACATCCCCATGCTCACCGTCCTGTCGCGCGGACTTATGACGGTGCGGGATCGAGTCAGGATCAGTCCGTTTGGCCACAAATTCACGTTCCTGCCGCCGTCGAGTTACCACATGACTGTGTTCGACTGCATGCTGGACGAGAGACGCGGCCCGGGCCACTGGCCGAAGGACTTGCCTGCGGATGCCTCGATCAACGACGGCACGAAATTTCTGGTTGAGCGCCTTCGTACGCTCGACCTGCTTATCGATGCGCCATTCCGGATCCGTATTGGCTCCAGTGGCATTCAAACCTCGCTGACCTCCTTGACGCTGGTCCCGGAACCGGAAAGCGAGCAACGGCTGAGAGCGCTGCGCGATGCGATGTCCGAACGCTTCGGCATCACTGCGCCGGATCACGCAACCTATCTCTTTCACACCACGGTTTCATATCCAATCGAGGAGCTGGACGACGAGACGCCATGTTACCGCGCACTCTGGTTGGACGTGGTCGCCGAACTGGCGGAACGCATCGGTACCTTCGAACTCGGTGCGCCTGAATTTTGTACGTTTAACGATATGTTCGCGTTCGAAACCCAGTGTTTTATCGGGGAAGCGAGCGCACGCCTGCAATCCTGCTGAACATGGGAAGCGTAAAACACGTGCGAGCACACGCGGCCCGATCGCTTGCAAGCCTTGCCGTGGGCGCGGGGATGCTCCTGTCCCTGCCTGCGGTCTGCCATAGTGCCCAGTTTGATTTCTGGTACGCGCAAAGCGGCAAGGCGGGCATGGTCGTGCAACAACTGTGCGACGCATTCAATGCCAGCCAGTCAGCCGACCGTGTTCAGTGCATCGGGCAGAATGGCTACGAGTCGAATCTGCGTCAACTGATTGCCGCCTGGCGCGCGCATCGCTCGCCCGCACTCGCCGAAATCTATGATGTCGGCACGAACGACATGCTGCTCAGCGACGCCACAGTCCCGTATGCCGATCTGGCGCGCGAGTTCGGCAATGGCGACGTCAGTGCATCCTACCTTCCTGCCATTCGCCACTATTACGGGGATAAGCGTGGCGAGTTGTACTCCGCGCCGTTTGCGGTATCGACGATCGTGCTCTATACAAACGATGCCCTGTTGCGCCGCGCAGGAATTGCACAACCACCCCAAACATGGGAGCAATTCCTTCGGGACGCCGCACGCCTCAAGGCTGCCGGGATCGGCTGCCCCGCCGTCATCGACATCGACCCGTGGCAAATGCTTGAACAGCCCGGCGCGGTGGCCGGTGAGCCAATCGCGTCACTGCGAAATGGCGCGGGTGGACTGAACGCACGACTCGTCTTTGCATCAGGCCGGCACCCCGAACTCATGAACGCACTCCTGAACGGGTATCGTCGCGGCGAAATCGTCGAGGCGACCGAAACCCGTGTGGGCCGTCAGTCTCAAGCGTTCGCAAGCGGCGAATGTGCGATGTCGATCGGTTCCACGTACGCGTGGGGCATCGTCCAGCAAATGGGCCGTATTCAGGCCAGCATCAGCCTGCTGCCGAATTTCTCCGGCGTGCCGCGGCACAGTACGGTGATCGGCGGGTCGTCCCTGTGGATCATGAAGGGCTTCGATCGCGACACCTACCGGGCCATTGCGAAGTTCCTCGACTTCATCAACCAGCCGGCCAATCAGATGAAGCTCGCTGGGCAGACTGGTTTCCTGTTGAGAACGACCGGGACCGTCGCAGCATGGCGTGCGTCTGATGCACACGGCAATCCGCGGCTGCGACATCTCGAAGTGGCACTGACTTCACTCGATCAGCCCACGTCGGACTTTTCGCATGGTGCGCGGCTCGGCTTCTTCACGCAAATCCGGATGGCCTGGCAGCTAGAGGCCCAACGGGCCTTTGCCGGACAAAAAAGCATGGCCGACGCACTGGTGAGTGCACAGGATCAGGGCAATCGTCTGCTCGAACGCTTCCAGCGCATGTACGCGAAACCTTGACGGATACGACAGACCTGGAAAGGAAATTTCGATGAAACAACACGCCTTGTTCGAGGGATGGCGGCTGCCTCTGCTCATCGCATTACCTCAACTGCTGCTGATCTGCCTGTTCTTCTATTGGCCAGCGCTCAAGGCCATCGCCTGGTCGGTGCATCTGGTTCGTCCGTTCGGCAACGGCGAGGTGTTCGTCGGTCTGGACAACTATGCTCGCATCGTCACCGATTGGGCGTTCTGGGAATCGATCCGCGCCACGGTATTGTTTGCCGTTCTCGCCGTATCGATGTCAGTCGGTATTTCGCTGGGATTGGCGGGACTCAGCGAATATCTGCTTGGCGGCAGTGCGTTCTACCGCAATCTCATGATGTGGCCGTACGCAGTCGCCGGAGCGGTCGTTGGCATCATTCTGAAGTTCGTGATGAACCCCGTGGTCGGCCCCATGAGCGTGATCAATGAGATCTGGCCTGGCGCGTGGTCGCCCAACCAGCATCCGTGGGAAGCATTGCTCTTCGTTGCGACCGCCTTCGCGTGGATGCAAATGCCGTTCTGCTTCGTGATCCTGACCGCTGCGCTACGTGCGATCCCCGACGACTACCTGGCGGCGGCCGCGATGGATGGTGCCGGTCCGGCTCGACGCTTTATCGACATCCAGGTGCCGATGATTGCGCCGCAAATCGTCTTCGTCTTCGTTATCTGCACCCTGGACAGCCTGACCCATAGCTTCGGCCTGATCGATTCGCTGACCCGGGGCGGGCCCGCCGGGGCGACCAACATTCTCCCGTACAAGATTTATGCCGATGGTTTTCTTGGCCTCGACCTGTCCGGCTCGTCGGCGCTGTCGGTCATCCTGATGGTGATTATCGTTGCGGTGACAATCGTCCAGTCCATGCTCGCAAACCGCCAAAAGCAACCAGGGGGCCGCCGTGCGTGAGAAAGCCCCCGTTGTCCGCGTGCTTGGCCCGATCGTGCTCGCGATCGGCCTGATCTTTGCACTCGCCCCGATCTACCTTGCCTTATGTTCGGCTTCGGTGTCGAATCGGCAACTGATCGAACATGGCGTCGCGTTCGTGCCGGGCACGCAACTCATCGCCAATCTCGCGGAAGTGCAACGACGTGCGAACTTCGGTCGCCTGCTGCTAAACAGCTTCCTGGTCGCAAGCATCGTCGTCGTCGGAAAACTGCTGCTCTCCGCGCTCACGGCGTATGCCGTGGTGTTCTTCCGCTCGCGCATCAAACACGTGATCTTTGCCGCCGTGCTCATCACGCTGTTGCTGCCGCTGGAAGTACGCGTGATCCCGACCTATGCAGTGGCCGCGGACCTCCTTGAGCCGGTCCGCGCTGTGCTCGCCGCCACCGGTCTCGATCATGCGCTGCAGACGATCGCCAGCATCCGGATTTCGATCCCGACGATCAATCTGCTCAATTCATACACCGGTTTGTCGCTGCCGCTGGTCGCTTCTGCCACCGGTACATACCTGTTCCGCCAGTTCTACCGGACGATTCCGGCTGAACTGCTGGAAGCCGCCAAAATGGACGGTGCCGGCCCGATCCGCTTTTTCGTCGACATGCTGCTGCCGTTGTCCAAGGCCAATTTTTCTGCTCTCGGGATCATTGTGTTTGTTTCCACGTGGAAGGATTACATGTGGCCGCTCGTCGCGACCAATCAGCAGGACATGCGCACGGTGGTGCTCGGTGTCGTGAAGTTTCTACCGACCGATGCCTCGCAGCTTCCCGAATGGAACCTGATGATGGCGGCGACCGTCATCGCTCTGGCGCCGCCCATCCTGGTCGTAGCGTTGATGCAGAAATGGCTCGTGAAAGGCATTATTGGAGCAGAAAAATGACAGGAACGACCGCACCGCTGACGATCTCGGTCCGCAACCTTGCAAAGACCTACGGCTCGACGCATCTGATGAAAGATGTGAACATCGACTTCCTGCACCAGGAATTCACTGTGGTGCTCGGCCCGTCAGGCTGCGGAAAATCCACACTGCTCAGAATGATTGCCGGCCTCGAGGAAATTAAATCCGGCGAGATTCGCATCGGTGATCGGGATGTGACCCGGGCCGCTCCCAAGGATAGGGGTTGCGCGATGGTGTTCCAGAACTACGCGCTCTATCCACATATGACGGTGCGCAAGAACATATGCTACGGCCTGAAACTGGCTGGCTTGTCTTCGGCGGAACAGACTTCGCGCGCTGGCAAAATTGCCACGATGCTCGGGCTTGAGCATCTGCTGGATCGTCTGCCCTCACAGCTCTCGGGTGGGCAACGCCAGCGAGTCGCGATCGGTCGCGCAATTGCGCGACAGCAGGATGTCCTGCTGTTCGACGAGCCTCTTTCGAACCTCGATGCGAGCATGCGCAACGACATGCGCGTAGAACTTCGCAAGCTGCATGACCAGCTCGGATGCACCTCGATCTTCGTTACGCACGACCAGATCGAGGCGATGACGCTAGCTGACCGGATTATCGTGATGAACCAGGGCTGTGTCGAGCAGGTCGGTACACCGACTGAAATCTATCATCGGCCAGCCAATGAATTCGTGGCCCGTTTCATCGGTACGCCACCGATGAACCTCATGCCGGCCTCGCTCTCCGGTCATTCGATCCGACTCGCGGACGGGCAATTCGTGTCGCTCCCTCTGCCCGATCCGGCAAGCCTGCCGGAGCATGGTGAAGTCAAAATTGGCATCCGCCCAGAAAATCTCCGTGCCAGCCCGGTGTCCGGTGCGTTCACAGGAACCGTGACGGCGGTTGACGATTTGGGCAGCCACTATGTAATGCATTGCGCGGTTGGCGGCAGCCCGGTACTGGTCACGCAATGGACGATACCTCCTGATGTGGGCACATCAGTCTGGCTCGATGCACAGACTGGTACGGTTTCATACTTCGACGGTCGTTCAGGCGAGCGCCTTGGAAGCGGGTAGCCAACTCGATCGTAGTAAGCGCTAATTCGAAGGGGATGCCGACGGCGTTGTATCGGGTTTTCGGCGTGCGGATTCAACTAAATCGGCGACTGAATTAGCAACCGGGCTGTTCCACCAGCCAGTCAATTAACGCTCGCACTTTCGGCGGCATGAGCCGGTTCGGCGGATACAGCAACCAGACAGGCCCGCTGTAGGCGCGTGGCTCGAACAACCATGCGGGCAGCACCTGTACCAGCCTGCCGGCACGGAGATCGTCCGCAACGGCAAACTCCGGCAGGCTTGCCACGCCCCAATCTTCCAGCGCGGCTTCACGCCGTGCGCTCACATCGTTCGCTATATAGCGGCCTCTGACTTCGATGGTCTGTGTGTGGTTGCCTTGCCGGAAAGTCCACCGGTTGTCGTCCGGCGTATCGCCGAGACATAGACAATCATGCTGCGCGAGCTCGTTTGGAACCGCGGGCGTGCCGCGTGCGCGCAGATAGCCAGGCGAGGCGCACGGCAGCCATCGCACCGTGCCGAGCTGTCTTGCCACGAGGCCTTGCGGTGGTGTCGGCGTGGGCCGCACGACGAGATCGACGTGATCGCGTATCGGATCGATTTCCCGATCGTCGAATACGACCTGCACGTCGACTTCCTGGTAAGCACGCAAGAAGCCTGGAATCTTCGGGTGAATCAGGCTTTTCGCCAGCGAAATCGGAGCGCTGATGCTGACCCGGCCGCGTGGTTGTGCCGTCAACTGACTTGCCGCATCGACGGCTCCGGACGCCGCGTCGATCATCTCCCGGCAGTGGCGATAAACCTGCATGCCGGACTCCGTTAGCCTGATGCGCCGCGTCGAGCGTTCGAACAGTCGCGTGCCCAGTGCGCGTTCCAGCCGCTGCACTTGCCGGCTGATGGTCGAGGGCGTGGTGCCGAGCGGGTGGGCTGCCGACGAGAAGTTACCGGACTCGACCACCTGCGCGAAAGTCGCGAGATCCGGCAGCAACGGGAGAAGTTCGGTCGGTGTCATGGACGTACCAAGGCTAACCTGCGTTTCTGGTTTATTTATGCGTCGGATGCACAAAAGATGTTCCGGTCGACAGGATTATCGCTGCCAATGCATTATCGGACAATGAGGGCCATTCATTACGGGAGGCTCGTCATGCGTTTTCGGATCAGTACATCGGCCGATTTATTACTGCTTGTTGTGGCTTTCATCTGGGGAACGAGCTACGCCGTGGTGAAAAGCGCATTGCTCGTCTATCCGGTGTTGGGCCTTCTCGCGTTGCGCTTCGGCATCACGTTCGTGCTGCTGTCGCCGTCGCTGTGGTCGATGCGCGGATTATCGCGTTCTCAGTGGGGCAGGATCGTCGGCGCAGGGTGCGTACTGCTCGGGATTTTTCTGGCAGAAACGTTCGGCGTGCGGATAACGAGCGCGTCGAATGCGGCGTTTCTGATCAGCCTGTGCGTGGTGATGACGCCGCTGGTCGAATGGGCATGGCTCAGGCGCGGGCCGCGCGGCGTCGAATGGGTGGCCGCCGGGCTTTCCCTCCTGGGCGCCTTTCTGCTCGGCGGCGGCCGATTCGATTTCACCCCTGGTGATGCGTTGGTGGTGCTTGCCGCGCTGTTACGCGCAATCAATGTGTGCGCAACGAAGCGCGTCATGCAGGTCAACGCCGTTTCTCCGCTAGCGATGACGGCCGTGCAATCCGGCGTTGTGTCGTTCGGCTGCGCCGTGCTTGCTCTGAGCGTCGCGAGATCCGAATGGCAGCCCTTGCCTGCATTCGCCGGGTATGAGCGTTTCTGGATGATCGTTATTTATCTGGTCGCGGGCTGCACGTTGTTTGCTTTCTTCGTGCAGAACTACGCGGTCAGCCGCAGCACGCCAACACGCGTCGCGCTGCTGATGGGCAGCGAGCCTGTCTTTGGCGCCTTGTTTGCGAGCGTATGGCTTGGGGAACGGGTAACTGTGCTTGCGGCAATCGGGGGCGGGTTGATCGTCCTTGCCTCCCTGCTCGCATCGATTAAAGGAAAGGATCGGCGCGATCGGGATGTCGTCCCGGATTTTGAAGAGCCGAAACGGTTAGCCATCTAATGGAAAAGCGCCGGGAGCCGCGCATCGCGCGGCTCTCATGGTCGAAACCGCTCCGATCAGCAGCCCGTTTGCTTCACGCGCTCGACTGCGAGACCGAACACCGGACGCAGCTTCGTGCCGATCACGTTGCCGGAAAATGCCGCGACGAGCCACAGCCAGCCGTGCAGGCTGCCTGACGCAATGCCGCTGAAGTACGCGCCGATATTGCAGCCGTACGCGAGGCGCGCGCCGTAGCCGAGCAGCAGACCGCCGACGATTGCCGCGATCAGCGAGCGCAGCGGCAGACGCCACACGGGCGCGTAGCGGCCAGCGAGCGAAGCTGCAACCATCGCGCCGATCACGATGCCGATGTCCATCACCGACTTCACGTCGTGGCTGATCGGTGCGGCGAGGGCGGCCGCGTTCGGGCCGGTGCTCCAAACATGCCAGCTTGCGACGTCGACGCCCATCGCGGAGAACGCCTTGGCGCCCCACAGCGCGAACGCCGACGTGATACCCCACGGATGGCCTGAAAGCGCGAGCGTCACGAAGTTGAGGACCGCAAGCACGACGCCGCCGGCGAGCACCGGCCAGGGGCCATGCAGCCACGGCGATGCGTTCGGTGCGCGCTCAACGTCATTCACGAGGCGGCCGTGACGGCGCTTTTCGATCAGCACGGTCAGCGCGGCGATTGCCGCAAAAACCACGAGGTTCAGCACGATTGCCGGGCCGACGCCGAGCGTCTTCACGAGCGAGATCGGCTGGAGATGCGGCAGCGCCGCCCAGAACGGCATGTGCGCCGTGCCGACCACCGAGCCGATGACGAACGCGATCAGCGTGACGATCATCCGCGTGCTGCCGCCGCCGACCGCGAACAGCGTGCCGGAGGCGCAGCCGCCGCCGAGTTGCATGCCAATGCCGAACATGAATGCGCCGATCACGACCGATGTGCTGACGGGCGACACTTCGCCGACAACCGGATGACCGAACAGCGTGCCGGCGGAAAGTGCCGGGAAAAACAGCAGCACGCCGATCGCGAGCATCAGCATCTGCGCGCGCAACCCGGCGCCGCGGCCGTCGGCAATGAACACGCGCCATGCGGAAGTGAAACCGAACGCGGCGTGATAGAGCGTGATGCCGAGCAGCGCGCCGAGGACGTACAGTGCGGCCTGCTTCACGCTGACTGTCTGCGCAAGATAGATCGCGCCGAGCACGACGAGCGCGAGCGCAATGGTGAGCGGCTTCGGATTGATGTTGGCGAGGCGGCGGGGCGTGCCGCCGAACGACGTGGACAGATCGGACATGATGAACGGGGTCGGACGCGCTTGTTTCGCAAGGGCGGCACGCCGGTGAAGCCGGCGTTCGCAGTACGGACGAAAGGTCGCGAAAACTCGTTGAAGGAAAGTTGCCGAGTATATAGAAATGATGCAGTGCGCCCACGGCCCGCGACGGTCAGCGCCGCTCGATGGCAGGGCTGCGCGCACGCAGTGCCGTTAGCGTGAGAGGTCCGCCGCACGGGGCTTTACGGGAATTGACGCCGATCAATGTCAGCCGTTTAATAACCCCGCGTAATAGCGATATTTCAAATCTGCCTTGAAATCGCATTATTTTTTGCAGGAAAACGACAAGGTTAGCGATGCTGACAGGGCGAAAGATAGCGCTTCTGGATTGGCGATGACGGGATCCTCTGACCGACCCGGAGCGGCGCTTCAGATCTGACCGAAGCGCTCAGGCCAGGTCACGGACGGCGGCGTCCGTGCCTCGCTTCCTCCGCGCGAACGAGGAGGCCTGATGCCTGTTCCGATCAATCGAGAAGCCCTCTTAACGTGTCCCACGTGTGTTGAAGCCCGCAGTACAGCCCGCCGGAATTCTCGTCGCAGGTCTGATAACGTTTGCCTTCGGAGTGGTAATTGAACGTTACGGCACCCACAAGCAGTGCCACGAGCGCAAGGATCTTCGAACCTTCCAAAATAGCCTTCAGCATTGCCGTCTCCCTTGGAGTAGTTCTTCCGTACAGCGACGATATCTGACTATTTTCAAGCGAAAGCTGATGTGAGCGTCTGTGAACGACTGTGATCGATGTGGCTATGGGCAGATTGTCAGCAATCCAGGTCCGCCTGTCGAGTGATCGTTTGTCCGGACGGCTGCTCGATGCGGCGGCAACATTGCACCTTACTGTTCGATGAAAACGGGTGTTCCTGACTCGACCAGATCGAACAGCTCCACGATGTCCGCGTTGCGCATTCTTATGCAACCGTGAGAAGCGGGCACGCCCATCGGTTCAGTGTCAGGGCAACCGTGAATGTAGATATAACGTCGCATCGTATCTACTTCGCCTAGCCGGTTTTTGCCGTGTTCGCAGCCGCGTAGCCAGAGAATGCGGGTCAATATCCAGTCGCGCTCCGGGAACTGTTGCGCGAGATCGGTTGAGTAGATTTCACCCGTTGCTCTACGGCCGACAAAAACGGTGCCGACTGGACAGGAGGCGCCGATCTTTATCCTGATGACATGCTGGCCGCGAGGCGTGCAGCCGCTTCCCATTTGTTCGCCAGCGCCGTTTTTCGCTGTCGAGACTGGATAGGTCCGCACGGTTTCTCCGTCCCGTATGAACGTCAACGTTTGTCTGGAGAGGTTTGCGACGAGCCGCGGAATTGCCATTGGATTTACCAGCTTCGGGAACGTGGATCGCCATCGCATGACGGATGTCGACTTCCTGCCGATGATTGTCGGCGATCTGCGCGATGATGTCGAACGTCGTAAATTTGGTCCGGCGGTATTTCGCTGGCGCACAAGTGGAAATTCCACATGTGCTGTTAGCGGAAAAGCGTCCGCCGCGGTACGGGCGAAAGGCGTGTCCCGGTTAATCAAGCTCCGCGGTGGTCACCCACGCCATCTTCTTGAGCTGCCCGAGAATCGTATTCAGCGACCCTGCGAATGTTTCGGCGAACGATATCGTCATGTCCTCGAAGCCAAGTTTTCCGTTGGCCACAATCCGGACACGTTCGACGTCACGCGCCACCGGCATCAGTACCTGCCAGACTGCGGCGACGCGCAGGCCGCCGCTCAGTGCCCGAACCGTGATGTGGTGCCCTGTGGACGTTAATAGTGCAGCAATATCGGGTGTCATTCACCACCTCTTTCTCAGCTGTGTTCGCGCTATTGGCCGCACCGCCAGTGCGGCCGCATTCACGCGCGCGTTGGGTGCCACTACTCGTGATGATTGAGATTTCGTAGCATTCCTGCCCGTATCCGCTCATGGCGATAGTGAACAATCACCATGAAAAATCCGATACCAAGGGCCGACCCTCCAATGATCAAACCCAACCAGGTCTCACTCATGACTCATTCCTCTCACGGAACCACAGGGGGAAGCGAATAGATCATGCGGGTTAGCATCGCGTCCCCGCACGAACCGGACGGCGCGCATCGTGTTACTGCATGTGCTGCCCGCCATTGATCGCGATATTGGAGCCGGTCACGAAGCCAGCGTCGTCCGAGCACAGATAGAGGACGAGTGATGCCACTTCTTCCGGCTTGCCGAGACGGCCCATCGGAATATGCGGCAGGATCTTCGAATCGAGGATCTCCTGCGGAATTGCCGTAACCATTTTTGTCGCCAGGTAGCCCGGCGAGATCGTGTTGACGGTCACACCTTTGCGCGCAACCTCGAGCGCCAGCGACTTCGTGAAGCCGTGCATGCCGGCCTTGGCCGCGGCGTAATTGGTCTGGCCGATGGACCCTTTCGAACCGTTGACCGACGAGATATTGACGATTCTTCCCCAACCGCGTGTGACCATGTCTTCACATAGCGGCTTGGTCATGTTGAACACCGAATCGAGATTGGTGCGAATGACCGCGTCCCAGTTGACCTTGTCCATCTTCCTGAGCGTCATATCCTTTGTGATCCCGGCGTTGTTCACCAGAATGTCGACTGGACCGACTTCGGCCTGAATGCTGGCCACACAGCGCTGGCATGAGTCGTAATCGGAAACATCAACCGGGTATGCGCGGAAATTTCGACCGGATTTTTCCATGCTCGCCAGCCAGTCGGCTACGCCGGTGTTGTTCGGCGAGTGCGTCACCACAACCGCATAGCCAGCATCGTGCAGTTTCGTGCTGATCGCTTCTCCAAGACCGCCCATACCGCCCGTCACTACAACAGTGCGTTTCGTCATAGTTTCCATCCGTGAATTTAATCGCTGAGAGGTTCATGAATACCCATTGGCCACCTCGTATCACCCGTCATTGCGTTAGCACAAAGTGTCGCCGGCCGCCGCGTTCTGGGAGGCAATGGCTACAGCTTTGATTGAGCCGCGCGGGTTTTTGTAGTCTTGTGGTATTGCGCGAGTAGAGCCCGGTACGCCGACGAACTACGACATGCCGCCGCGCAGGCGCACCGTTAAAAATTTCAGATGCCCACTGCTTTCAGGCGTGCGTGTCCGAGTGCGACGTAACTGTCCTGCTGGCTCCCGCGATCATCGCGGAAACATTGGCCTGCATGCCTTCCACGACACTCCGAACCGATTTGCGCATCGTTTCCGCCGCGTCGCTCGCCGTCGAAAACGCCGATTTCACGGCAATGAAAGTGGTTTCCGAACCCGTTGGCGTTTGCGTTGCCCAGCTTTCGACACGGGCTAGCAAGTCGCGGGCGAACTGGTCGTAGTGCGCGTCGATGATCTTCGCAGAGGCGGTTTCGGTCGCGATCGCGATGTCATAGGCATGCAACTGATATGAGAGTGATTTCCCAACAGCGAACTGGGCGAGGCGCAACGGCGAACCCGGCCAATCGACGGTTGCGGCGTCGGACTGCATTTCCCGCAGACGTGCAACGCTATCCGCCAACACGGAGTGTGCGGCCTGCAGATTCAGTTCCGCGAGCTTCTGCACCCCATCAGATGCCTCGCAAGCCAGTGAAATGAAGAGCGAAATATTCGCTCCATAGAATTGCATCAGGTCTTTAGACGAAAACACGTTGATTTCCTCTCCGGGAATATTGGTGGCGACCACCCGACCTGATGGATCGCGCACGCCTATGGTTTTCAGATTGCTCTTGGTACGGAATTTACTTTCAAGTTTATTATTAGTATGACCAATTAGATGAGAGACGAATCGACCGGAATCGGAACTTCCTCACCTGATCTGCGACACGTGAAATCTTGCGCGACACTGATTTCAGAATCGCGACTGCAGACTAAAGCGCGGCAGTCGAATCATCTGCCGCGACGCTGGCGGAGCGTCTTCAATTACTAAAGTTGTGATTTATGCAACTACATAAAGCAGATATTAGAATTTTCATTCTAACCAGCAAATGTTAACTAACGCCACTGAATTCTGAGGTGGTTACATTTCCTTACGGTGCGGCACGGGGGCCGTCATTGCCATTGTCTGACTACTTTGAATATTCGAACAACAAATTGAAAATACAGGACAGTGACTCTTTCGTGACACGCTCCAACGCGTGGATCGACATTGGTCAATCATGAGTGAATACGTCAATCCAAAGGGCATGAAGTGTTGCGCGGGCGACAATTGCGGGCACGCATCAAATGTCAACTTGTCAACGTCTTGTGAGAACGACTTCAGATCAGTTTTGATCTGCATGCTGTACCGCTTTCACGCGACGACCGGTATGCCCAAAACATAGATCGCATGCGAACGAAAGCTGTACGCCGTTCGTTTCGCACGTGTCACGGCCACCAGACGAAGTGAAAGACAAGCAGGCCAGCGGATCGTAGCCCGCGCAAGCAATCTCGGTGACGCCATCTGGAGGAGGGTTGGTTACGTATGAGTCGGGAGCGAGAGCACCTGGGCCCTGATGTTTTTTTCTCCCCGTCAAATGCCGTGCCCGGGAAATTGTTACGAGAAAGTCGTGCGCCGGGCCCGAACGTTGCTTCTTATTCGTCACTCACCTGTCTTGTTACCACAGGCTTTCAAACTGTCCAATGTTTCGATTCACTCTGAAGACTGGAGCATCGTGTCCGAACTCGCGAATATGAAAGAAAGAGCGACCGTTGTGTGCTGGCGGCAAGGCCGAATCCTTCTTGTCGAACGGGGACGATCGCGGTGGGCGTTGCCCGGTGGAACGATTCGGCGTAACGAATCGCCGATCGATGCCGCGAAACGCGAGCTGAGCGAGGAAACGACCCTTTCGGAGTGCGAACTCGGATATCTGTTCCAGTTTGGCGGGTTGAACAAGCGGCATCACGTCTTCTATGCGGTCGTGCCACGGGACGCCCGACCCCAACCGGGCAACGAAATCCTCGTATGTCGATGGTTTCGGCCCGGCAAGGTGGCCACGCTTCTCACGAGCGTGCCGACGCGCGAAATCGTGAATCTCATTTTTGGTCATAAAGACGCCACAATCTAGACGCTGTGATCGTCCGCATCCGGTGCCTTGTTCCAGGATCGCAGCTATCCGAATTGACTGACTAATTCGACCAGGAAGATGGGGCCGAGACCATGATAGGAAACTTTGAAATTCTGGAGCGCCTGCTCATGGCCGCAGTGCTGGGTAGCGTCGTCGGTTTTGAGCGTGAAAGACTGAACTGGGCTGCGGGTTTGCGCACGCACATGCTGGTGAGCGTCGGGGCCTGCCTGATGATGCTGGTGTCGGCATACGGCTTTACCGATGTGCTGGGCGAGAAGAACGTCGCGCTCGATCCATCACGCGTTGCGGCCCAGGTCGTATCGGGAATTGGCTTCCTCGGGGCAGGGTCGATCCTGCTTCGGGGCGAAGTCGTGCGGGGATTGACCACTGCAGCCAGCCTGTGGTCCGTCGCTGGCGTCGGCCTTGCCGTCGGTGGCGGAATGTACACGGCCGCCATCGGTGCAACCGTCATCATCCTGGCAATTCTCGCGGGCCTCAAGCCGCTCGAACGCCGCTTCATCTCCGTCCGGCTACAGCGCAACGTACAGTTGCTGGTCGAACGCGGGAGCGTATCTTTGGACACCGTACATCACACGCTCGGTTCGGGGAGCGTCCGGGTCAAGCAGTTCATCGTCCAGCAATCCGAAGACGATCCGGAGCTCGACGACGTGCAAATCGCATTGTCGCGCGTGAGCGAAAGTGAGTTCCTGGCCATCTGCGCGCGGCTCGAGAAAATGGATGGCGTGCGTGTCTGCCGACACGATAACGGAACGCAGTGAGACATGCGGATAAATTGTGAACACAACGGTTTTACCAAGGGGCTTATGTCGGAGTCGACGCCAACATCCGCCTGCGGATGCAGGTTCAGGCGCCGCGTGCCCACGCTGCAACTGAAAAAATCGCACTTTTCAGACCTGCGGCCTGGCAGTCCGCGGCTATGAGCCAAAGGCCGTAGTACGTAGCGCACATACGCACATACTCGGAGATCGGATACGTGTGTCCATATCGGATAGACAGCCACGTACCCGTCGGCGGTTGCTCAGATTTGCCACGCGTCGTTCGGTCTGAACAATCCTGGCTTGTGGTGAAGAGCGCGCCGATCGCCCCGGAATCAAGTGGGGCTGTCGAGTGCGCGGAATGGCCTTGCATACCCTTTGCGGTTTTCTAGAATTAAAGGCGACACGCCGTTTTCACATTGCAGGATTACAGCGCCTGCTTGTGATCCATACGGCTGCGCGCATTGTCCACTTCACGCCATCATTTCCAGCGTGGCTCACGCCTGATCAGCGCCCCGGCGCTAACGACCACACTGCACGCGCTTTCGCACGCGAAGGCTGAGTCGAGCTTGCTCGGAGCCACGTGTAATCGACGCATCTTCCTGCACGCGGTGCGCTACGCGCTGGTGCTGCGCGGCGTCGCCATGCTTGTCTGGGCGGCACTGCTCGTGGCCAGCCATACCTGATGCTTCGTCGAACCCGTGGGTGCGGATATGGACCAAAGTCAGCCCGCTGCGCGCACCGTGCTGCTCACGAGTGCCACGATGGTCGCTTTCGCTTCCAACTCGCTGCTGTGCCGTCTGGCCTTGCAGCACGCCAGCATCGATGCGGCGAGCTTTTCCAGTATCCGGCTGGTCTCGGGTGCGGTAATGCTCATGGTTCTCACGCGCTCGGGTACGGCCAGAGCGCCGCGAGCGAGTGCGGACTGGATCGCGGCAACGATGCTCTTTTTGTATGTCGCGTTCTTCTCGTTCGCGTATCTAACAGTGAGCGCGAGCACAGGCGCATTGATTCTGTTCGGCGCAGTCCAGTTGACGATGTTCGGCGCCGGCCTGCACGCAGGCGAACAGTTCGCGCCGCGCGCGTGGCTTGGGCTCGCGCTGGCACTTGCGGGGCTCATCTATCTGGTGTCGCCTGGCATTACTGCGCCAACGCCTTTAGGTGCCTTGCTGATGAGCGTGGCGGGCGTGTCCTGGGGCGTGTATTCGCTGCGCGGCCGCGGCGTCGCGAATCCACTTGCGGCCACGGCGGGTAATTTCCTGCGCGCGGCTCCCATGGCGCTCGTTTTGAGTCTTTTGTTTCATAACCGCTTTCACGCTGCCCCCGCTGGCATCGCGCTGGCGATCACATCAGGTGCGGTGACATCGGGCATCGGCTACGTGCTGTGGTATGCGGCGCTGAAAGGGCTGTCCGCGATGCGTGCCGCGACGGTGCAGTTGTCAGTGCCGCCGATAGCCGCTTTTGCCGCCGTGCCGTTATTGTCCGAGGTAATTACTTTGCGCCTTGTGGTCGCGTCCGCTGCGATTCTGGGGGGTATTGCCATGGCGCTGGTGAGCCGCACGCAAAGCAAAAGCGCGACGGCACTTTCCGATCAAGGCGGGAAGCCCGGGCAATAGTTGCTGACGATAACTGATCGTGAAGGATGGGCGCACTTATAACGATGCCATCCAGACCTGGGTAAGCGTTTCATGCGTGCGGTAGAACGAGCGAACCAGTTGAAGCCTGGCGACCTGGCTGTAGTCGACAGAAACGTTGCTCGCTGACTTTCGCTCCCCATTGCTCTCCCTCGGATTCGCTGGTTAGCGTAAAGCCAAACGCTTCGTACAAGCGGCGAGCCGAATCCAGTTCCTTGAATGTCCAAAGGTGCGTCTCGCGGAACTGCTGCTCATCGACGAAGCGCATTGCGTGCGTCATGAGTTGCCGCCCAATACCGGAACCGCGTAAGGAATCGTCCACGATGAACCATCGCAAATGTGCGACTTGTGCGGGGGCGTCTCCGTCGATTGCAAGAGAAGCGAGCGTGCGGCCATTTTCGACGTAGAGCCAAAGCGCCTTATCTTCAGCTGGCAATGCGCCCGCAAACTCCGCGAGTTCCATCGCAACCTTCTTTTCGAAAAAAGCGCCGAACCCCAGGCGCTGCGAAAAAAAGCGCGCGTGAAGGCTTGCAATATCGCCCACGCAACCGGGCTGGTAGCCCTTGAAAATCGGCGTAGCCTCGGGTTCCGCGGTCGTCGCGTTTGCAACGTTATCTTGCACCGGTGCATCGGCATACAGCCCGAGAGAATTCAGCAAGGCTCGCTGGTCGGAGGGAACCATGCGACGCAGGGCATTCGCCACCTGTTCTGTCGCGAACTCATCGATCTTTTTGCGGCGTTTTTTCCCTTCGGCGGTCAGGTACAGCTCGATCACGCGCGCGTCGTCGCTCGAGACGCGGCGCTCCACGATTCCGGCTGCTTCGAGCCGCGAAACGTGTCGGCTCGTGTTCGATTTGTCCAGCTGCAGGATGTTGCCGAGGTCCTTCGCGCTGATGCCCGGCGACACCCCGATTTCGAGGACGGCGTGAACCGCCGAAGGCGCCAGATCACTATCCGCCAGGGCTGCGCGCATGAAGCCTAGTTCACGAACCAGTTTGCGGGAGAAAGTGCGTAGCTCGAGGATGGTCGCCTCGCGGGTTTTGGCGGGAGGGTCGATGAGATCCATGAGCAATCCAGAAAAGTTGCAAATCGCAATCAATATTAGTTGCGATTCGCAACCAGGCCGCGGGCCGGTTTATTGTCGCGCCGACCACCTGCACAGAATCGGAGCGTGCAGGACAGTCGGTCTGAATCTCCATTCGCGCACAAACACCGTTCAGCGCTGAATTCTTAGCGGAAGCGTGGAAAATCCACTGGCGGGATAAACGGCATTTACCGGTGGATTGCCCGGTACCAGCTCGATCCGGCTGCGCTTGAGGAGTTCTTCCGTGATAAGCCGTAGCTCCAGCCTGGCCAACGGCGCACCCGGGCAAACATGAATGCCCGCCCCGTACAGGAGATTATTTGCCGGATCGCGATCCAGACGGAACTCATCGGGATCGCCGAACACCGCTTCGTCCCGGTTGGCCGAAGCCCACATCAGCGTGACGCGTGCGCCAGCAGGCAGGTGTTGGCCGCTGATTTCCACTGCGCGGGTCGTTATCCGGCGATTGGAGATAAGCGGCGCATGAATGCGCAGAATCTCATCAATCGCAGCAGGCAGCAGCGAGGGATTTTCGCGCAATTCCTGTTGCAGAGCGGGGCGCCCGGCCAAATACTGCGCCAGAATGCCGACGCTGGCAGAGATTGTGCTTAGCTCCCCCACCGTCCAGTTGCGCAGGATGCTGACAATTTCATCGTCGTTGATAAGACGATCGCCGACTTGTTCTCGCAACAGGCTGGTTGTGATGTCGTCCGGCGCATTTATGCCGGCGGAACGACGGTCTGCCAGCAGTGCTTTGATATAGCCGTCGAATTCATAGGCGACATCCTCAAGTGCCGCTCTATCCCGCGCCAACGTCGCCTCGTGATTCTTGCGCGTCCAGCGGCGAAGCGGCTCGTGCAAATCAGTGGGCCAACCCATAAAAGCCGACTGAACCTGTAATGCAAAGTCTTCGGCAATTGCGGACATGAACTCCACCTCGCCGGATTGCGGAAGACTTTCCACCAGCGCAATTGCAATCTTTTGGCATATCGGCTCAAACGCCTGCATACGCGCCGCGCTGAAATACGGCTCGATTATTCGCCGGTATAAATCGTGCTCGGGCGGATCCATGCCATTAGGCACTGAGGGGTGGCTGGATGCGGCGTTGCTGAACGTCTCGTGCTCGTGAAGGGCACGCATCACATCCCGATGCTTGAAAAACGACCAGTTCAGATACGTGCTGTGTGCGACCGGACAGCGGTGCCGCATATCGTCATAGGCAGCAATCTGGTCCTCAAGCACGGCGTCGGACCTTGGATCCCAATCCGGGTTTTGTTTTTCAACCACGATTCCTCAGCAATCTATAGCAAATACCGAATTGATCCGGCGCTCTGGCAGCGTGTTGTGCAGACTTTGCCTGACAATCCCTGGGGCACATTTTGAAGCCCCTGCTTAATGCAAGCAAGGTTGCCGAAATAATCTCAGTAGCCGGAAGTCGTGCGCCGGGGTAACACAGGCGCCTTGGGCCGAGAAACAATCCTGAGCCCCTGCTACGCAGCGAGTCTGTTTTTGTTCACTTCAGGCTGCGTCAGCCTCAATAGGCGGTACCCGTTGGCAAAGAAAAATGGGGAGAAGGCTGACGCCTGTCTCCCCGAACGTTACTTTTGGTGAGATGAGAATGTCAAAAAAGATAACGGGGCTTACAGATCTCAGCATACACGGTTGCGCCATGTCTGAGCGGAGACACCCTACTGCCACCAAGGATATATCATAGCGTGATATATGGCGTGGTTGTGCCCGGCATAACTGCGGCAACGCGGTGCTGCGCGGACGCGACAGCGGTGCAGGGTGCCGATCTGGCGCGATTTCAAAATCGCTCGCCGGATCGCATGGCGAATGCCAGCGGACCGGATGATCCGGATGAAACAGTTTATTGGCGCAGCAAATCCGGGTGCAATCGATCTCTGCTTCCAAGCAACGGATGGCGCGTATCATCCTCGCGGTCGTTCGCGGCCGGATTCAGGTAGTTGATCAGGCTTGCTTCCAGAATGTCGATGTCGTGCTTATTGCCGCCATACTCGACCCATTGCAGATATACCCCCTGATCCGTATGCGTGTGGCGTGCTTCGAGCACGAAGCTTTTCCCTTTATGCCGTGCTTTTGTCTTTGTCGTGCGGATGCTCACCAGGTAGGAGGCCAACCTTTGCCGCAAGCTGGTGCTGGCCTGCCCAACGTATAAGACGCGGCCTGGCCGCGGTGTTTCTGCGAACTCCATGAATACATAGCAACCCGGAAAATCCGGAATGATGCCGCGATCGTTGTTGACGACCGCGACGTTGGCCATTTTCGACCATTCCAATTGCTGAAACCAGTCAGGTATCTTTTCCATCGCGACCTCTTCATGGAAAGCGCCGATGCTTTCGATGTCGACGCGGTCTACGCTGCACCCCGAAGCGGCACTTCAGGCCGAAGGCTGGCCGTGTTCAACGCTATCGGCGAGCGCGCGCAACAAGACCGCACCATCGCCGCGCCAGGCGCTGCCGTGCATGCAGGCGAGCGTGGCAGGCTGCAACTCAGCGAGGCGTTCCAGCATGGCGCGGGCATTTCTCGTGTGTGAGAAGTAGTCCATCTTGTGACGGAATGCCTCGCTGGGTTCGAGAATATCGTCCTCGGTAAGCGGCGGGTGATGCGAACCGCTCTGGGTAAACAAATCGCTGCAGAGCAGCGTTGCCGACGTGGTCTCCATGAGGAACCCGCATTCCCAGGCATGTGGCAGATGCGGTGTATCGAGCCAGCGCACGCTGTGCCGACCGAGTGAGACCGTTTCGTCGTCGTGAAGTGCGCGCGGTGGCCGGTTGGCGAAATCGCCCACCGAGACCATGGCCGCGATCTGGCCGCACAGTGGTTCAGCCTGCGGCGCGACAGCGAGAAATTCATTGAGTGCGCCGCATTCGTCGGCTTCGAAATGCGAAAGACCGATATAGCGCAAGCGATCGACAGGCATGATCCGCCCAACCGCTTCAGCGACAACCGGAAACAGTGCGCGTAGACCGGTGTGAAAGAGCAGCGGTGCGTCGTCGTCGATCAGGTACTGATTGAACGAAAATCCAGCGCCGCCAGGAAGCTCGACTGGCGTGGCAATGCGATAGATGCGGTCCGCAATCTCGTCGATTGTCGTACCGCCTGGAAGGGATAGGGTCACCATGGTGTTCTCCCTTTTTGCGCAACTGACATGATCCGGCTCGGTTGGACCGGCCGGGTGCCGATGTCCGATAACCACTATTGTGGCGCTTCGCGCGTAACGCCGGCATTTTCAGGTAGCCCTCGGAAACGCGGGATCCGCGCGCGCCGACTATCACAGATCATGTGAAAGTTTCTATACGATTCAGATCGCTATTTAGCTCCGAATGTGCGGTAGCGCACGCCTGCATGCATTGTCGGGAACTATCGTGGCTAGAGAATCTGATTCGACGGAGACGCCGATCGATCGGTCAGCGAGCGATCAAGACAGTCCACGATATTGCCGTTAGGGCGAGCATGCGGGCTAATTATCTTCTTGTATAGCGTCTCACGTTTCGACACCGCAAAAGCAGCCATAAGCGATCGTTTCAGCGATAAAGGTTTGCAGCTTATTACCTTCGCGCGATCGAGAACCGGATATCGCGACAGGTTCGCCGCGCACGCGCCTTTTACCCGGCGTGCGGGTCACCGGCCGAATACCTGCCCACGTCAGCGTCCGCGCTGAACACGGCGAATCCAGATGTAACCCCGTGTCGAGCAGGCGTCCAATCGGCGCCGGAGCCACGGCGCGCGCAGAAACACTTCGGCCTCCCTTGGGCCCGGCGCAGATTGACGCCGATGCGGTCAGCGCAGGTAAATGCAGGCAAGCGCAGCACAATAATCTGACTGGAGACGCTCGTGAAACTACCCGGTATATTGGCTGCCGCTTTGATGTGCTGCGTCGGCCCGGTCACGGCACACGCCGACGATATCATCGGATCCGGCAGTACCTTTGCGGCCCCGCTCTACGCGAGGTGGGCCGATGAGTACCGGAAATCCGGCGGAGACAGAATCATTTACCGCCCCATGGGGTCGTCAGACGGACTCAAGCAGGTCATCGCCCACCAGGTCGATTTCGCTGGATCCGATGCTCCGCTTACCGACGATCAATTGAACAAGGCGGGCCTGGTGCAATTCCCGACTGCGATTGGCGCTGTCGTGCCTGTCGTGAATCTTCCGGGTATCAAGGCGGGCCAGTTGATGCTGACGGGCGAGGTGCTCGCCAACATTTTTCTCGGCAAAATTCTGTACTGGGACGACCCTGCCATTGCGCGGCTGAATCCGAAGATAAAAATGCCGAACAATCCCATCGCCGTGGTACGGCGTCAGGATGGCTCGGGTACAACCTTGATATGGACGCACTATCTCGCCCAGGTCAATCCTGAATGGAAACGCCGGGTCGGGGAAGGGGTAAGCGTGCGTTGGCCGCTCGGCATCGGCGGCAAGGGTAACGAAGGTGTTGCCACTTACGTCGGATATTTGCCCGGTGCAATCGGTTATGTTGCATGGGACTTTACGAAGCAGAATCACTTGACCTACGTAGCGATGACCAACGCGACGGGTGCCATCGTGGAGCCAGGTGCCGAGACGTTCAATGCAGCGGCTGCCAGCGCGGACTGGTCCGGTTCGCTTCATCAGTTCCTGACCAATCAGCCCGGGAAGGACGCATGGCCCGTGATCGGGGCGACTTATGCAATTGTGCGGGCGAGGCCCGATGATGCGCGCCACACCGAGGAAACGCTAAAGTTCTTCGACTGGGCGCTGCTGCATGGTCAATCGAGCAGTGAGGCGCTCGACTACTGTCCGCTGCCGATTCCGGTAATCGCAAAGATCCGGTCACAGTGGCATGGCAATGCAGGCAACGTCGTGGCACGCGAGCCGGTAGCCGGTCAGTAATTCGCCCGTTTCTGCGAAACCGATCCTCATCGGATCAGTCTGCGCGAGCAATGCCTGAAGCATCCGTGGCCCGCTTGCGCGGGCTGCCCGTGTCTCGTTCTTGCGCGCTTGATCGCGGGGCGTTGCTTTAAAGTCATCGGAGCGTCACGACGGTTCGCGACGCGGTCAATAATTTCAGAAATGTTTAATATTTATAACTATTGGAATCCAGTTCACATATTTTGGAGTGCGACATGTTTCATGTCGTTGAGGATATTGAAATGTCACTGGCAATCAAAGAAAATAGCGGCGACGGATCGATCGGGTCACCGATCTATACCTGAGCGTACTGCGAGTTGAGAATCCCATCCACACAGATCAAGCAGCAGGTGTTTGCGCTGTGAACATCTGCCACCGAATGTTGGACCAGAAATCCTTGTCTCCTGAAAATCTCTTCCGTTGCTTGACCGTGTTGAAGCGCCTTCGGGTTTTTGCCATCATCGTTACGACACTTGGAGTCGCGGCAGCAGCGAACGCGTCCCCGGAATCCGTCGAATCATCTCATCCGCCTTTCCTTGCGCGGGTCGACGGAAACAAGTTGCTATCGCTTGTTGTCGAGCCTCGGCAACTGTCGCTGGATATGAATCGTGAAAATTCCATCAGATCCGAAACAAACGATTTCAAACCGGCGCGTTACTATTTCTCCGATGCTACCGTTCCGCGTTCTGTTCTGAAAAATCTCAAGGAAGTCTACCGCTACAATCGTCGTCGGGATGTACCGATCGTCTCTTCCGGCGGCAACTGGGTAATTGCCGAATACTTCCGGGCTAACTCACATATCCCCTCGGTAAGATTCAGACTTCTCGGAAAACGCGTGCAACGTCAGGAGCAACTTGATCCGGCAGGGAAGGTAACGGGGATCGTGCTGGTGGGATGGGCGCCGCGCAGCTCGATTGAAGATGATGTGCAGTCGGGTAGCCCCTCTGCGCCGGGTGAGCATGCGGCGTGGATCCGTGTGTTGAAGGTGTCGGCAACGGGAAAGAAGACGCTGGTTGCTGTTGCCTGGAAAGCCTCGGGTGGTGCCGTCCCTGCATCGATGAATGACGAACCGAACGAGCGCGATCTAAATTTCGGTCGCCCGGATGGAACAGTGCGATGGCATTCAATGGATGAGTTTGTGAAATCCACGGGCATCGATCTCAACGCCAGGAGCCTTTCGGGGAAGTCTCCACAATAAACGGCGGTCGTTGCCCGTGGGGTTGCGCGCGATCAATCCGAACCGGTGGATCAGAACGTCACGACGGTGCGCAATCCCGCCACGGCCTCGTTGCGCACCCGCGTACCGTTGTTATTCGGATCGGCGATGCCGCCGCCCGGATGGAAGATGTACTGGAGTTCGCCCTGTAGCAGCCACCATGGCGTGAGCTGGTATTGATACGTCGCCTCGATTACCGTCTCTGCCGTACGCACGGGATAGCGCGGCGTCTGGAAAGTTGCGATGTCGCGATCGAGTGCGCTCGTGTTTGCGCTGACGTTCGCGTAGCTGAGAGCGAGTCCGGCCGAATCGTTGTCGCGACCCTTGAATGGAGCCTTTAGCACGACCCCGGCATTGAGATTGAAGTCGAGCAGGTTGCGGTCGCCCGGCGCGCCCATTACGCGCGCGAACACGCCGAGCGATTGCGGGCTGTCTGCACGCGGGCGCCACACCATCTGGTCTGCAATGGCATAAACGCTGAAGTTGCCGCGATGCATGGCGGGCTCGCCGTTCGACGCGGGGCTCGCGAGCGAGAGGCCATTCGTGTCGAGATGTTGATCTGCAAAGCGATTGTTGTTGTACCAGAAGCCTAGTTTGTAGGTGCCTGGGAGCCCGCCCGGCTGTGTTGCAGCGGAGTCCCCGGTCGAAGGCTGATTGATCGCGTACTGGATCTCGCCGATGATCATGGCGCCGTTGTGCAGGTTGAACTGCGTGCCGCTGGCGTTGAGCCGCTGCGGGTCGCCGTTGCCCGGCGCCGGGTTGCCGTCGAAGATGCCGCCGAGAAGCGTCATCGAATCGCTTGGCTTGACGCGCAGGCGCACGCCGAGCGATGCCAGCGGATAGGCGGGGCCGCCCGCGGGCAAGTCAGTGGCAGCCAGCACGGGCCAGCCGAATGCCGCATTAGCGAAAGTGCTGGCGTACTGGCTGACGATAAATTCCTGATCGAGGCTCTGCTGGCCGATCTTGACGTCGAACTTGTCGCCCAGCGACTGCTGGTACCAGAGTTCCCACAGGCGCGTCGTCGCTTCCGCCTCGACGCCGCTCACAGTTTGCAGCGAATTCAGGCGTGCTGCGGTGATGCCGTGTCCGTGAATCTGCAGGGCATCGACAAAAAAGGTGCCGCCTTTCAATCCGAACGCCTTGCCGGTATCCACGTTAAGTCCGAATTGCGTGGCGCCGTTGTATGAAGCGCCCTTCGAGGTGCCGCCGGAGAAGTTGCCGTAGAGCTCGCTCGTTTCTTGCACATTGAATGTCACACCGTAGTTGCCCAATAGCGTACGCAGGCCACCCATGTCGCCGAGCAGGTTCGAACGGTCCCGGAAACCAGCCGGCGCGGCGTCCTGGTTTGCTGCTGCCGGGTCGGATGACGCCGACTGCGCGTGAGCGGGAGCACTTGCAACAGCGGCCAGTGCAAGTGTTAGCGTTGCGGCTATGCAGACTGGCTTCAGGCGCGAAAACGGGGCGAAGCGGCACCGCGTGTCAATGCCGTCGTCGTTTGGTGTGAGGGTGCCAATGGAAAGCATGGTGTTTTCTTCTGGTGAAACGAACCGATGAATGAGCGGTGCCGAAGCTGAAAGGCATTTGTCGCCGGCTTGCGGTTGATTTGCAGCTTTGCGGAAGTCGTATTCGCGACGACAGCCCGCTCAGGCGGGCCATGATGTGCCGCGAACGTTGCGTGCTGATGTCGCCCAGAGCGCTGCGATTGACGTGCCGCGTTGGACTGATTGCCCCGTGTGCACGCTTGCGTGCCCCCAGAGCAGCGCATTCCAGTCGCATTCCCGGCGCGATGCAATGGCCCCGGACGCGAGCAGGTAAGCGCGCGAGAGGCGTAAAAACCGTTCGTTATGCATGATTCAACTCCCGTCTGGCCCGGCAAGGCCGGGCAACGTTCGGAAAGCGCCGCTTGTTCAGCGAGTGAACGCTGTCGGCAAGCTTACGCAAAAAAGGGAGCGTGCTACGGACAAACCGCAAAGGCGGCCTGGGAAGAAGCGCGCTGCCCCGGGGCAATCCGGGTCAGCGGCGGGACGGGGAATCCGGTGTCGCTAACGCGCGATTGCAGCTTGGGGGCCGGCATGGACCGGCTTACAAGATCGACTGCTAGAGCTTGCGTCCACGAGGGACTCTCCTGTTTGGAAGACAGGGCGGATTCTATGCGCGCCGTTTGTGAACGCGCAAGTAAAAATTGCTACGCAGTGCTTAGTCGCTTAAAAGCGACATCGAACGCACTGTCGATCCCGACCCGATGGCCTGCAATCCCAGCGCGCGAGCGCTCGCTGCGTCGGTCGTGTGCAACGCAGCGAATGCAGCAACCCATGCTGCGTAAAGGCAGTATGAAGAGGTGAAAGAAATGATTCGCATCCACGGCGGATAACGGATTCGAAAGAAAAAACTTCGAAAAAACGTTGACTCGGCTCGCGCGCCGTCACTAGAATTCGCCTGTTTTCACGAAAGGGGCCTATGCCTTGGACAGTTGCAGTAGTCGACCTTCGATCCGTTTTCCTGCCTGACCGGCACGACGCCCGCTTTGAATCTTCCTTAGCCGCCGTCCTGCCAGCAGGCAGACGGTGCGCGCCGCAGTAGCTTCCGCAGTTCTTTCCTCGCGCATCTTTCGATTGACCGCCGTCATTGACGCGTGTGTTGTCACGCACATTCGTCCAGACGATTTTTCGCATTGAGCCGTTGGCTCGCGGCGCCGCTTGCTCGCGCCGTTTTGTGCACCGGATGCCGTGCGGATCCGGCGTGCGGTTTAACACGTCCGTCGATTTTCGATTCGGACCCAAACGACACAGGAGTTCACGATGCCCGACCCTGAACCTTGCCCTTGCACGACTCAACGCGCGTTCTTGCCGAACACCGTTCACTTCGCCTGACCACCTGGCCACATACGTTCCTTCACCCGCGCGAGCACTTCGCCTCGCGTGAGCGGAAACGAAGGCGGGCCTGGTCGAAGGCGCCACGTTTCAAGCTATTGGAGGAATCACCATGTACTTCGCTCTGCTCGTTTCGCAGCTCCCGCACGTCGAAGAATCTCGCACGTACTACAACGACATGCTCGCGCTTGACGCGCGTTCACACGCATCGTCCGGCGTTGCCGCTGCCATCTGGACGGCGCTCAAGAAGCTCGCTCACTGACACTGCCTGGCGTGGCCACTCTGCCCACTGCCCGAACACCGGTTTGGGGCAGGGCGGCGCCACGGTTTTCAGGCATCGACGTCGAGAGACTTCAAAATACGAATCGCACGATCAGCGTTGCGGCGCACGATGGCACAGTATTCGCGGCGCCGGGAACGAGTCTGCCGCGAGAATGCCGGACCGTGCCGCGAGGGCTCGGAGCCATCCCGGAGCCCGATTTTCATTTATGGCGCGCCAAACAGGCGATGGACGGGCGCGGTATCGCGCAGACAATTAAAAGAAAAGAGAGCGAGAATTATTGTCATTCAAAGATTGCATAAAAATCAATGAGTTGCATGATTTTATTGTTTGGTTGTGTGATAATCCGCGCTCTGATTTTTTAGTCTCTGCATGCAGTCGGAGACATGCGGAGCCACATCCATGAGCGTTAAAGACTCGATCGAAGCCAACCATCACGCCGCGGCCCAGCGCAGCATCGTGGTCAGCGTCTGCACAAACCTGGTCCTCTCGTTCGCGCAAGTCATCATCGGTGTCGTGGCGAGTTCGCAGGCTTTGGTATCCGATGGTATTCATTCGCTTTCCGATCTCGTGGCGGATTTCGTGGTCCTCCTCGCAGGCCGGCAAAGCAGGAAGGGGCCGGACGAAGACCATCCCTATGGACATCGGCGTTTCGAGAATGCTGCGTCCTTCATTCTGGGTCTGCTCCTGCTCGTGGTGGGCGGTGGAATGCTCTGGAGCGCCGTCGTGAAGTTCGGCAATCCGGCGGCGATACCGCGCGTGCACGCGGCCGCTTTGTGGGTGGCATCCATCGCGCTTGTCGCGAAGGAATCGCTTTTCCGTTACATGCTCGCCGTGGCGAAGCGCATTCGATCGAGCATGTTGGCCGCAAATGCCTGGCACGCGCGCTCGGATGCTGCGTCATCGCTCGTCGCCGCGCTCGGCATTATTGGCAGTCTGCTCGGCTATCCGATTCTCGATCCTGTCGCGGCACTGATTGTGGGCGTCATGGTGACCCGCATGGGCTGGCAGTTTGCGTGGGCCGCTCTGAACGACCTGATGGATCGTGCGGCGGACGAGGACGAAGTCGCCGCTATTCGAGCGACGCTGGCGGCCATGCCCGCCATCGCGGGCTTCCACGACCTTCGGACTCGCAAGATGGGCGACATGATCGTGGTCGACGTTCACCTCGAAGTGAATGCACGGTTGTCGCTGGTCGAGGCTCACGACATCGCGGCGGCTGTGCAGCGCGAGCTCGTCGACAAACATCGGGTGCTGAACGTCATGACGCACATCGATCCTGTGGGTGAGCCCACGCACGGCGAGGCCGCTATGCATGGCCACGATCATGGGCTTCGCCTGTCAAGCTGATTGGGAAGCGTTATTCCTCCCCCGGGAATGTGCTGCCGAACATCGGGTAGCCGCCAGCCGACTCGCTGCGCGTCGGCTCATCCTGCAGCACGTCCCAATGCTCGACGAGCTTGCCGTCTTCGATGCGCAGGATATCCACGGCAATCATCGCGGCGGGCGCGGCCGAACTGGTGTAGCGGCTGTGCAGCCAGACGAAATCGTCTTTGGCGATCACCATGTCGTACTCGAAACGGATATCGCTGAGCGATCGCACGAGGCCGAAAAGCCCATCCCGCCCGGCTGGAACGTGACGGCTGTGCTGAACGTAGGCGTCGGACCAGAACTGCGCGGCTCGCTCGTAGTCTTTCCTGTTGAACAGCGTGTCGAGTGCCTCGAGGACGAGTGCTGTGTTCTTCGCTTCGGATGTTGCGGTCATGGCGGAAAGCCTCTCATTCGACGGGAATCGGATAATTCTGCTCTCTACCGTCCGTCCGATAAATCTTGCGTTCGCTTCAACTGTGTTCTCGAGAAAGAGAACAATTCGGAAGGCTTCTTCGCGGTCGTGACCGCGCACCGCTCAGGTGAGCGGGTACGTTTCGTCCCCTGTAATGTCGATCGTGTCGTCGTCCTGCGTGTCGGCGCATGTCGGGCGGCACCGCGCCTCCGCTTCGGGCGTGCTGGACATCAACGGGCTGGTGCGCCACGACAACTGCCGCACCAACATAAAGTCGCCAAACCCGGATGCATGCGCTCTCGACCGAGCATCTGCCTTTTGGCGCCTGCCGGCAACCGGAACGCGTGTGGATTCTCAGTCCGATGACGCGACTGGCGGCCGGTACCTTGCGGGTACATGACAAGGAAAAATATGATTGACAACGCGCATCCATATAATTAACGTTCGTTTACTGAACGATCGTTCTATAAGAGGAGACACAATGCAGTCAGACAATTCCACGCCCAAGGTCGCACTCGTAATTGGCGCAGGCGACGCCACGGGCGGGGCGATCGCCGCCAGATTCGCACGCGAAGGCTATATCGCGTGCGTAAGCCGCCGCTCCGCGGACAAGCTGGAGCCGCTTGTGAACCGCATCCGGGAGCAGGGTGGCCGGGCATTCGGCTATGGCAGCGATGCGCGCAAGGAGGAGGATGTCGTCGCGCTGATCGAACGTGTCGAGGCCGAACATGGTCCGATCGAGGCAATGGTGTTCAACATCGGCGCCAACGTGCCGTGCAGCATACTGGAAGAGACGGCGCGCAAATACTTCAAGATCTGGGAGATGGCGTGCTTTAGCGCGTTTCTGAACGGTCGCGAAGTGGCAAAACGCATGGTTGCGCGAGGTCGCGGCACGATCCTGTTTACCGGGGCAACCGCGAGTGTCAGGGGGGCGGCGGATTTTGCGGCCTTCTCCGGTGCAAAGCATGCTCTTCGCGCCCTCGCGCAAAGCATGGCCAGAGAGCTGGGGCCCCGCAACATCCACGTTGCGCACGTGATCGTCGATGGAGCGATCGATACCGATTTCATCCGCACGACGTTTCCGGAGCGTTACGCGCTGAAGGAGCAGGACGGCATCCTCAATCCGGACCACATCGCGGAAAACTACTGGTATCTGCACCAGCAGCCGCGCGACGCATGGACGTTCGAGCTGGATCTGCGTCCGTACATGGAGCGCTGGTAATTTTTCGGCGCCCGCCCACGCCCACGCACACGCCCAAGCAATGCGAACGTTACTTGAGGTTGTCGAGGCCCAGCGCCTCTGCGAGAAAGCGTCTGCTCGAAACGAGTATGTCCCGGCGCGTGCGTTCGCCTGCAACCGTGCGAGCGAGCACGAGGGCGCCGACACATTGGGCGATCGCCGCCCAGGCGGCTTCCGGGTTGTCGATCTGCGAACTCCAGCTCTTCTGAATACGTTTGAGAGACTTCTCGACTTCGGCGCGCGCGGCGGGCGTGGCACGCGCGATTTCCGGGCCGAGTGTCGGCAGCGCGCAGCCCGACTCGGGATGCTGAACGTGATGCGTGCTCAGATAGCTGCGCAGACGCTTCGCCAGATCTCCATCGGGAGCGCTAGCGTCGGTTGCGAGAAGATCGGCGCTGTTGGAGGCTTCCTCGCTCACGAGCGCCTCGAAAAGCGCCTGTTTGGACGGGAAGTGGTTGTAGAACGCGGCGCCCGTCAGTCCGATCGATGCCATCAACGCGTCGATGCCCGTGGACGCGAAGCCGTCTTCTTTCGCGATGGCGCGACTGCTCTCGATGAGCTTGCGTCGCGTTTCTTCTTTGTGAGAGCTCGAATAGCGCATGGTCGGTTCCGGACTGAATGGCAAACGAGAATAGCATAACCGTCGTTCAGTTAAAGAAGGTTCATCTATGGTTTCGGTGCAATCTCGGGAACGGCTGGCATCGAAAAACGGCAAGGCAGTGCCATGGAGGATTTGAAAATGAAAACAGTCGAGTTTTATTTCGATTTCGGTAGTCCCGCGAGTTATCTCGCCTGGACCCAGCTTCCAGCGCTCGCGGCGCAGAGCGGCGCCCAGCTTGTCTACCGTCCAGTCCTGCTGGGAGGGATCCACAAGGCGACGAACAATACGTCGCCTGCGGCCATTCCCGCCAAAGGAGCGTGGATGCAAGTGGATCTCGCGCGTTTCGCGCGACGCTATGGCGTCGAGTTCGTGCACAACCCGCACTTTCCGATCAACACCCTGACGCTAATGCGCGGTGCAACAGGCATGCAGATGCAGGATGAAGCGTCGTTCCTGCGCTACGTCGAAGTTGTGTTCCGGGCGATGTGGGCGCAGCCGCAAAACATGGCCGACGCGGCCACCGTCCGTGCGGTGATCGAGGCGGGCGGTCTCGACGCGTCGCTTCTTTTGCAACTGACCGAAAGCCCCGCGGTGAAGGAAAAGCTGAAGCAGGATACGGAGGCGGCTGTAGCGCGGGGCCTTTTTGGCGCGCCCACGATGTTCGTGGGCGACGACATGTTCTTTGGACAGGACCGGCTTGATTTCGTCAGGGAAGCACTGGGTTAGCCGGTATCGCGCCAGTTTGAGTTTCTCGACGTCTTGCCGAAGTCTACCGTTGGGAAGATTTTGAGGAGCGCGTTGCGCGGGCGCGCCGTGTTCTCAGGACGTTGTTGCCCGGCCCATCCGCATGCGAGAGCCGGGCACGGCAGCGCTTATCGGCTCAGTCCGGCCTGCGCGCGCTGCAGCCACTCGCTGTTATGGTCGCGCGCGTGGCGTGGCCAATGCTTCGCGTCGTGCACGATCTCGGCGTAAAGCTCTTGCGCGCGCTTGCGATCGGCTTCGTCGGGCCGCGCCGCGAGCCAGTCGGCGAACAGGCAGCGCGGCGCGGCGTCGCTGGCGCAGGAAAGCGCCGTCTCGAACGCAGCGCGTGTGCCGCTCGCACCCACCGCCGCCAGGGCCCGCGCATACAGCAAGGCGGGAACGGGTTGCCGGCGTGCGATCGGGTGAACGTCGAACAGTTTTTCCAGCGTTTCCTGCGTGGCCGAAGCATCGCCGTTGGCAAACTGCGCCCGCGCCAACCCTTCGAGCAAGGCCGGATCGGATGAGAACGGCCCACTGGCTGCGGCGCGGTAATGCTCCAGCGCTTCGGCCGCATTGCCCGCATCGAGCAGCGCGGCACCCAGCCGCATGCGATGCGCAACGGTCGGCGCGCGATCGAAATCCGTGCGCGCCTCACGCACCGCCCGGTTGGGATCGACGAACTGCGTGATCGCCCGCGTTGCCGCCGTTGCGCCACGCGACTGGCGCAGGGAGGGCAGGTAAATCACGAAAAAGTAGACCAGACTGCCAAGGCCGGGGAAGAGAAACAGGATGATCAGCCAATACATGTTCTGTCGGCTGCGAACGGCATGTATCGCAAAGAACAGGGCAATGATGACGTAGAGGCTTATTCCGAAGATGCGCATTGACGAGAAGATCAGTAGTGGTGCGTTGCCAGCGGCACGGCGGCGAAATGGCAAAGCGCTATTGTGACAGAAGTGGCGGAAGTTTATTGGCATGCCTGATTGCCCGGCAGGCCACCTGTGTCCGCTACAGCTTTTCGACTACGCCACGTGAGCGAGGCCGGACGTGGCGCGGAGGGGCTGTGTCGCGATACATTGCGCCACCGATTCGAACAGCCTCATGTGCGCGAGGACGCGCGTGGTAATTGCGCAGCCGCAGTGATGCGTAACCTGCGCAGATCTGAAACGTACCGGGTGCGTGCATGACACGACGTACCGTGACGGCGCAGGAGAAGCTGGAAGTCCATAAACGGCTGCGTTTGCCGCTCGGCGCAAATGACGAACCGCGTGTTATGAACCGCTGGGCTTGTAGGCCTCGAGTTCGGTCGTAAAACGCTGGGTGCGTACGCCATTGCTGCCGTAATACTCCTCCACCGATTTCACCCAGCGGCCGACTTCAGGCACATACCAGAACGCTTTATAGGTGCTGCCGGCTGCCATTTCAGGCGTGACGTGTTGCGCCAGCGTGAAGAGCGTCGTTTGCCCCGGTCGCGCCTGCGCTGCCTGGACGACCGTATTCGACGGGGCAATCTGGCCACGCCAGTCGCCTTCCGCTTCGATTTTCACAGCGTGAAACTTGCCTGCGGGCACTTCGACGTCTTCATACCCGACGACCTTGTATTTCGTCGTCCACGTCGCCGAACTGAGCTTTGAGTTCGGATGCGGCTCCGTGTACTGCAGTTCCCAAACTTTGCCAGTTGTCAGCGGAAACGCCAGCGGCCGGTTGACGACGACCTGGTTTCCGCTAATTTCGCGCACCCGGCTCCAGTCCGCATCGACGATGACTTCGTTGCCGTTGGTGCTGGAACCGACTGGTTTCGATGAGATATAAATATGCGAATCCGTTACGCGCCGGACTGTGATCGCGTCACGCGTCTGGCGCCATCCATTCGGGCCCGTTTCTACCGTATTGACGTACGTCCAGGAGTCGCCCGCCTTCACCGTCGGCGCGCCGATCGATTGTGCCATGGCTATAACCGGGATACCGCAGGCGAACAGCAAAGCGATTCTTTTCATTTTCGATTGCCTTGACCTTACGTGACGGTGCCGACGATTTTAACCACTTTTCCGGCCTCGGGCGCCGCGTAAATATGTTTGCTATCGCAACCAGTTTCACGTTTTGAAACAGAACGTGGAATTTCCATAATCGCCAACGCCATACTCTCCGGGTTTCAGTTCATCGCAAGGTAATCATTGGGCATCCAGAGGAAAGCCGGACCGGGCTTGCCGCGGAACCACAGTTGCATTGCGAACGACAAAATCCGCTGCATTTACGGGCCACGGGCCGCGTGCACCGGGCGATCCGGACCCGAAATATTCCGGTCAGCCACGCGCGGGATTGCCGCAGATCGAGAGCCGGCTGTTATCGCCGGTAACACCGGTTTCCGGCCACGGCGGCGTTCGAGCCGATGCAGCGCAATCGCATGAATACCTGCCCGTAATCCGGGCTATTCGGTCGATCGGGCGCGAGGCCGATCCCCGACAATCGCTAAATTCGCAAGGTGGGCCGTAAAGCGCGCCCGCCAGTTGCAAAACTTAACGTATCCACCACTACTCGCGTTTTGTCGGGGCACATATGTCAAGCAACGTTACGATCACGGACGAACTGATTGCTGAAATCGCGGACCGGATGGCCGACGAAGGCCAGAAGATCTCTCCACTGGCCATCTGGTCCGAAGTCCATACCGGCTCGGTCGTCGCGGTGTCTGCCGCATTGCGCAAGTGGCGCGAAGCGCGCACGCCGCGGGTGCCGCAGGTCGTGGAGCGTCCGGCGTTGCCGGAAGCCGTGACGGATACGATGCGCGACGCGCTCGACCGGCTGTGGACGTCGGCGCAGGACGAGGCTGAACGCGCGGTGGCGCGGCGCCTTGCCGCGATGCGCCAGCGCGTGGACGATGCGAGCAGCGAGCGCGACGACGCGCTTGCTGAACTGCAAAGCACCGTCCAGGAGCTCGATTCGTTGCAGGGTCAACTGGATCAATTGACGCGTGCCTACGAGGCGAAGGTCGATTCGGCGGCAGGCTCGGAAGAGGACATCGCGCTCGCGGCGCAACGGATCGATGCGGCGGAACTACGTGCCCAGGAACTCGCGGAGCGCGTTTCGGCGCTTGAAGCGGAACTGGAGCGCGCGACGTCGGAACTGGCTGCGGAGCGCGAGGCGCGCGCGTCCCTTGCGGCTGGTATCGCAGACGAAGACGCGGCGGCGAGCGCTCAGGCCCAGCCGGTGGTTGCCAACGAGGACCGCGAATCGGAGCGCGCGGCGCTGGAAGCTGCGCATTCGGAAGCGGTTGCGCGTCTCGAAGGCGAGCTGGAATCGATCCGTGCGGCGCTGCAGGCCGAGCAGGAAGCGCATGCGGCCCAGCGGGAAGAGGCCGCCGGAGCGCACGCTGAACGGGATGCCGCTGCACTCGATCTGCAAAATGCGCAGGCGCAGCTTGCGAGCCTGACCGATGAGCGCCATGTGGCGGCTTCGGAAATCGAGCGGCTCTCGGCGAGCTTGACCGAAGCGCAGGCGCGAGCCGAATCCGCCGAGCAGCACGCCGACACCGTCCAGCAGCAGATCGAAACCGCCCAACAGCAGATCGAAGCCGCTCAGCAGCAGGCTGAAGCCGCTCAACAGCAGGCCGAAGCCGCGCAGCAACACGCCGAAGCCGTCCAGCAGCAGATCGAAGCCGCTCAACAACAGGCCGAAGCCGCCCAGCAACAGGCGGCCGAACTCGCCGAGCGCGTGGCGGCGAGCGAACAGGTGCACGGTGCAGATCAGGCGTCGTCAGCGGGTATCGATCCGCAAGCGCTCGAGGCGCTCAAGACTCAGCTCGCCAGCGAGGCGGAGACGCATGCCGCTGCGATTGCCGAAGCACGCGAGAACATGAAGAAATGGTCCGAGTATGCAAACGGGCTGAAGCAGCAGTTGACCCAGGCCAACGAGAAGATGATCGTCGTCCTTGCACGTGGCGCAGGCGAAGCATCGTTGAGCCGTCGTCTTGCCGCCGAACTGGGCCAGGTCAATCCGGAGCATCAATTGCTGCGCAAGGATCTCCAGCAGCAACTGGTGATCGAAGCGATCAGCGCACAGCTCGAACAGCAGGGCTACCGTTACGACGCGAAGACGGGCGTGGTGTCGAAGGTGAACGCCGAAAACGTGACGGCATGACGGCGTAGTTGTCCGATCGAAGCTGGCGCCCCGAAGCCGGATAGCGGGCGCGAGCGAATGAAGGGAGCTGGCCGTCTCTGGCCAGCTTTACCGCAGTTCCCGGCAGTCTGCGGCAGTCCGCGTTTTCCCCGCACGCCCGATGCAAGGGCGACCCCCACGTACACGACGCGCAACGCCGGCCTCGCTTGCGCGCCCGGCGGCTGCGTGAAGCAACCAGCGATTCTCGAATCGACCGTTTCGGGCGCGTTGCTACCTGCGCCTTGCGGGTCTGGCAGCCGACATCGTTACCGGCAATGCGTGCGCTACACGCTGATGCAGCATGTGGCCCCGTGCGCGCCTCACTTGCAAATGATTCTCATTTCCATTAACATTACAAAAATCTTTCGATAGCCGCTGCGTTACGCGGTTGTCCTTCTTTCCTGCGAGCCAGATCCCACCCCTGCAGTTATGTCCGTCCTCGAAACGCCACTCCATCGCGATATGCTCGACCGGCTATGCCGCATGGGGCCGCTCATCGCGCGCATCGTCGGTGCTGTTATCGGCGGCTACGTGCTCGGTGCGCTTGCGAGCGTAGCCGCGCTTCTGTTGCCGATTCCGGCGCCACAAGCCGTGTTGACGGGCACGCTCCTGAGTTTCCTCGTGTATGCGGGCACTGCGATCTCAGTGTTTATCGCGCGCAGTCCGTTGCGTGCGTGGTCGGGACTTGTGATCGCAGCGGCGCCGCTCGCATTGGCGGCATGGTTGGCCGCATCGGCCGCGGCGCGAGTCGAACTGCTGTGAGCCGCGCCGCGATCAAACTGCACGGGCGCGGCGTCAGGCAGAGCATGGCAGGTCTTCATACGTGGGCTGGCCTGCTGCTCGGCTGGTTGCTCTACGCGATGTTCCTGACCGGCACGGTCAGCTATTTCAGGGAAGAGATTTCGCAGTGGATGCGGCCCGAGCTTGCACGCTTGCGGAGTGCGCCCGATCAGGCAGCGCTCGCACAATGGGTGACCGATGCGCTCGAAACGCAGGCGGCAGGCAGTGCGCAATGGAGCATCCGGCTGCCGACGGAGCGCAGCAATGTAGCCACCGCATTCTGGCGCACGCCTGGCGCGGTATCCGGCGAGCGCACGCTCCAGAGCGCAATCTTCGACCCGGCCACGGGCAAGCAACTGGTTGCGCGCGAAACGCTCGGCGGCACGCTTTTCCATCGTTTCCACTACGAGTTTTACTACCTGCCTGCCCTGTGGGGCCGCTGGCTCGCGGGCCTGTGCGCGATGTTCATGTTCGTGGCGATCATCAGCGGCGTCATCACGCACAAGAAGATCTTCGTCGACTTTTTTACGTTCCGTTGGGGCAAAGGGCAGCGATCATGGCTCGACGCGCATAGCGCGCTTTCGGTCTTCGGCCTGCCGTTTTATCTCATGATTGCGTACACGGGTCTCGTCATGCATATGACGACCTACATGCCATGGGGCGCGCTGGCCGCGCTGAAAACGCCCGCGCAGCAGCAAGCGCTTGCCGCGCAGTTGAGCGCTGCCATCCGGCCCGGGAAACCCGTACGCATCGCGGCGCCGCTTGCGCGCGTCGATGCGATGGTGCGCGAGGCCGAGCTTCGCTGGGGCACGAATAATGTGCAGCGCGTGACGGTGACGAACCCGGGCGACGCGAGTGCGCGCGTGGCGGTTTCGCGCGGCGATGTTGCACGCGTTTCGTTGAGTCCACAGTATCTGCTGTTCGACGGCACGACCGGCCAGCTACTTGAAGCGAAGGAAAGCGTCGGCGCAGCGGCTGAAACGCGCGGCGTGCTGGCCGCGCTGCATAGAGGCCGGTTCAGCAATCTGCCGTTACGCTGGCTTTATTTCACCCTCGGACTCGGCGGCACGGCCATGATCGGCACCGGGCTCGTGATGTGGACCGTGAAGCGCCGCCAGCGTCTACTCGATCCCGAGCGGCCGTACTTTGGTTTTCGTCTGGTCGAGCGCCTGAATGTTGCGGTCATCGCGGGTTTGCCCGTCGCCATGGCCAGCTATCTATGGGCCAATCGGTTGTTGCCTGTATCGATGACTCATCGTTCCGATGCGGAGATCAACGTGTTCTTCGCTGTCTGGGGCGCGGCATTGCTGTTTGCGCTCGTCCGCCCGGCGAAGCGCGCATGGATCGGATTGCTGTGGTGCGCGGCGACGCTGCTGGCGCTCGTGCCTGTGGTGAATGCGCTGACGACTGCGCGCCCATTCTGGTGCAGCGTTGCTACCGGCGACTGGGTGTACGCGGGCTTCGATCTGGCGATGTGGGCGTTTGCCGCATTGCATGCGACGCTCGCGTTACGTGTGGCACGGCATCGCCCCCGCGTTCGGATCACGCGCGCGCGCGCCGCTGTCTCACAGCCGCAGGACGCGTGATGCCGATTTATGTCCTGTTTTACGTCCTGTTCCTCTGCGTACTGGCTTTTGCCTGCCTCGCCCTGGCGATGGCGCGCCATCAGGAAGCGGTTTTCGGCAAGACGCTGACCCGTGCTGCGTCAGGCGTTTTTCGAGGCAGTGGATGGAGTGCCCTGTTCATGGCGCTGTGGCTGTTGGTGTCTGCGGGACATGGTTGGGCACTGGGGCTCGTCTACTTCGTTGCTTGCACAAGTTTTTCCGCTGGTGTCGTCTACGGTGCCCTCATCGCGCATGAGCGATGGTTTGCAGCGCGGTGATGCTTCTACGTCGAACGCAGCGGAACGGTTGCCGATTGCCCCGCCATCATCAGGAAGTGAGTACACAGCCTATGCTCTTCGCCGCCCGAACGGATCGCCGTGTCGTCACCGCCGTCGCCCTTGTAGTGGCGCTACATGCCGCGTCGATCGTGTTCATGCTGGGGCGGCGCGACGCTGCCGCGCCGGTCGCGCTCAATTCGCAGACGATCGCCGCCGAACTGTTGGCGCCCGAACTCGTTGCTGCGCCGCCCGCAATTCAGTCGACGCCCACGCCTGTACCGCCCAAATCCTCCCCGCCCGTCACGCGCGAAAAACCACGGGTTCAGCCGAAGCAGAAATCCGTGCCGCTGCCGCTCGCGCAGGCACCGTCGCAACATCCCGTCGAGGCGGAAGCGTCCGCCGTGCCGACGCCGACTGCGCCCGCCGAATCGTCTCCGGCTCCGGCGCCCGCCGTCGCGGCGGCGCCTGCAGCGGGTAAGCCGACGATGGCAATGAACGCGCCAAAAAGCGTTTCGCACCTCGACTGCCGGATCGTGCAGCCGGATTACCCGATGCTGTCGAAGCGGCGCGGCGAGGCCGGTGTCGCCTTTGTGCGCTTCGTGGTTGGCGTGAGCGGGCGAATCGAGAACGTCGAATTGCAGAAAACGAGCGGCTACAGCCGCCTCGATGACGCGGCGCTCGCCGCAATGCGCGAGAGCGCATGCAAGCCGTATCTGGAAAACGGCGAGCCGGTGCGCGCCGCGTACACGCAGCCCTTTAATTTCAGCCTGCGCGACTGAGCGCGATCGAATCCAGCAGATTCGTGAACCACCAAGAGGAATGACTATGCAGAACTACGGTATCGCCCACGTATGGGCGCAAGGGGATTTCGTGACGCGCAGCATCGCAATCACGCTGCTGATCATGTCGGTGCTGTCCTGGTGTGTGATCGTCGTGAAAGGGTGGAACGTCGTGCGCCTGACACGGCTCACGAAAAACACTGAACGGGCGTTCTGGCATTCGGACGATTTCACGGATGGCGTGAAGAAGCTCGGCCACGGCGGTCGCGAGGGCAATCCGTTTCTGGCGCTTGCATTATCGGGCCAGGAAGCTGCCGAGCACCATCACCAGACGCAGCCGCATCTGCACGACGGAATGGATTTTTCGGACTGGATCACACGCTGCCTGAAAGACACGATGGACGACGCAATCGCGAAGATGCAAGGCGGTCTTGCGGTGCTCGCATCGATCGGCAGCACGGCGCCGTTCGTCGGCCTGTTCGGCACCGTGTGGGGCATCTACCACGCGCTGCTGCAGATCGGCGCCTCGGGACAGAGTTCGATCGACGCGGTCGCCGGGCCGGTTGGCGAAGCGCTGATCATGACCGCGTTCGGCCTGTTCGTCGCGATTCCCGCGGTGCTCGGCTATAACGCGCTGACCCGTGCGAACAAGGGCGTCGTCACGAAGTTGAATCGTTTCGCGCACAGTCTGCATGGGTACTTCGTGACGGGCGCGCGGCTCGCGTCGTCGAAGGGCAACTTGCGCGTCGCCACGCGCGGCCAATGACGACGGAGGCTTTCGATGGGAATGAACACCTTTTCGAGCGACGATGACGACGGTCTCATGAATGAGATCAACATGACGCCGCTTGTCGACGTGATGCTGGTTTTGTTGATTGTATTCATGGTGACGATTCCGGTGATCCGCCACGCGGTGAAGATCGAATTGCCGCATGCGAGCAGCCAGAAGGAGGACACGAAACCCGCGCAGGTCGACGTGTCGATTCAGGCGGACGGCACGGTGTTGTGGGACGGCGCGCCGGTCGACAGTGCCGCGCTGGGCGCAAAGATCGCATCGGCCGCGCAGGCGACGCCGCAGCCCGTGCTGCGTTTGAGCGCCGACCGGAAGGTTGCATATGAGAAGGTCGCGCAGTTAATGTCGGCTGCGCAGCGCGGCGGTCTCGCGAAGATTGGATTCGTGACCGATCCCGTGAAGGATTGAGCGGGTAGCGCTTTTGCTGCCCGATTTACATCTCGATCTTGCGACGACGTAGATAAACCAGCGCGACCATAGCGGCAATGAAACCCGATGCCGCGCCGACGCCGAGCGCGAAGCGAGGGCCGAGCGTATCGGCGACCCATCCGACAAGCGGCGCGCCCAGCGGCGTGCAGCCGAGAAAGATGGCCATGTAGATGGCCATGACGCGTCCGCGCATGGCGGGCTGCGTTTGCAGTTGAACGAGGCTGTTGGTCGAGGTTGTGAAGGTCTGCGCGACGGCGCCGAGCGCCACGAGGACAATGCCGAACGACCAGACATTGGGCATTACCGCAGCGAGCGTGCAAACGACGCCGAAGGCCAGCGCGCTGACCACCAGAACGGCTAGCCGCGGCGTCTCGCGCCCGGCTGCAAACAACGCACCGACGACCGAGCCTACCGCCATCGCCGAAGACAGCGCACCGTACAAATGCGGTCCGCCATGAAACGTGGAGAGCGACATCGTCGAAATGAAAATCGGAAAATTCAGCCCATAGGTTCCGATCAGAAACAGCATCGTCAGCGCGATCAGCAGATCGGGTCTGTGCCGTATGTAACGCAGGCCGTCGGCCATGCCCGCGCCGGACGCCGCGGCGCGGGGCAGGCGGCGGAGTTCGCTGACGCGCATTTTGAAAAGCGACGCCAGCACGGCGATGAAACTCAAGCCGTTGATAAAGAAAAGCCATCCGGTGCCGATGACCGCGATCATCACGCCAGCGACCGCCGGGCCGATAAGCTGCGCGCTATTGAACAACGTCGAATTCAATGCCACGGCGTTTGCGAGATCTTCATCGCCGACGAGTTCGGCAATAAAGGTCTGGCGCACCGGCGAATCAAATGCGCTAATGCATCCCATGAGCGCGGCAAATAGATAAACATACCCGAGCGTGACCCGTCCCGTGACCACCAGTCCGCCAAGGCCGATGGCGGTCGCCGCCATGGCGGATTGCGTCACCAGCAGCAACTTGCGGCGATCGACGCGGTCGGCAACCATGCCGGCGATCGGCATGAGAATGATCGGCGGGCCAAACTGGAGCGACATGACGATGCCGACCGCAGCGCCGCTGTGCTGCGTCAACCGGGTCAGCACGAGCCAGTCCTGCGCGATGCGCTGCATCCACGTGCCGACGTTCGAGACGAAAGCACCGGCCGCCCACACGCGATAGTTGTACCGCTCAAGCGAGCGAAACACGCTCTTGAGCCAGGTGAGAAGACTGGCGCGCGAAGCGGGTGGGGGCGAGGTCATTGCCGGGAGGTCGAACGGATTCAGGTTAAAAGCGATTTTGTCCTGATACTACGATCCAATGCCACATCTGGCTCGAAAACGCGAGTCTGATCTGTATTTTTCTGTTCAATCTTTGCGCCATGAGCACTGGGGCGCGGGTGATCGGAAAGTGTCGCGGTGCGATGCACCAACCCCTATCCCGAGCGCCGAACCTGAGGCAAACTACGCGCTGCAATTCGGCGATACCGCTGTGATGCCGGCATCGGCCTGATACTTTCCAACCTCAACGATTCCGGGGCCCGTTCGACGCCGGATCATGTCCCATGTCAAAAATTGCTGTCCTCGGAGCCGGCGTGACCGGCGTAACGACTGCATACGCGCTTTGTCAACGCGGCTTTGAGGTCACCGTATTCGAGCGTCACCGCTATGCGGCAATGGAAACTTCGTTTGCCAATGGCGGGCAACTATCGGCGTGCAATGCCGAAGTCTGGAACAGCCTCGCAACGGTTGCCAAGGGGTTGCGCTGGATGTTGACGCAGGACGCGCCCGTCCTGATGAATCCTCGCCCCAGTTGGCACAAATACAGTTGGATCGGCGAATTTCTCAAGGAGATTCCCCGTTATCGCGACAACACCATCGAAGCTGTGCGTCTCGCTCTCGCTGCGCGGAATCATCTGTTCTCGATTGCCGAGCGCGAGCGCATCGAGTTCGATCACGAGAAACGCGGCATTCTTCATTTCTACGCGACCCGCGACGAATTCGAGGTGGCGTCGAAGGTCGACGCACTGTTGCGCGAGGGTGGTCTGGAGCGTCGCCCGGTGACGCCGGATGAAATCCGTTCGCTCGAACCGACGCTGCATGGCGAATTTTTCGGGGGATTTTTCACCGAGTCGGATTCGACCGGCGATATTCACAAGTTCACCCGTGGTCTCGCCGATGCCTGTGCGCGCCTTGGCGTCGACTTTCACTACGACGCGCGCGTTCAAACCATTGCGCACGAACGCTCGGGAAAAGTGGTGCTCGGTGTCGAGGAGGGCGCAGAAACCATCCAGTCCACGTTCGACGGCGTAGTGATATGCGCTGGCGTTGAAAGCCGTGCCTTCGCTTCGGTCTTGGGAGACCACGTCAACATCTATCCCGTGAAAGGATATTCAATCACGGTGTGTCTCGACGATCAGCAAAGCCGCGACAATGCGCCGTGGAAAAGCATGCATGACGACAAGGCGAAGATTGTCACCAGCCGGCTTGGAGAGGACCGGTTCAGAGTGGCTGGAACGGCCGAATGGAACGGCTTCAATCGAGACATTCGCGCCGACCGGATCGAGCCTCTGGTGAGGTGGGTGCGCGAGTATTTCCCCGGCGTCGCGACTTCGCGCGTCATACCGTGGGCTGGCTTGCGTCCGATGTTGCCGCGCATGGTGCCTCGTGTGGGGCGCGGCAAACGAGACGGTGTCTTTTACAACACCGGACATGGCCATCTGGGCTGGACGTTTTCCGCAGCAACGGCCGATATGGTCGCCAATATTGTGTCAAACGAAATGCCGGGCCGCGAGATGCATTAGCCGGCGATGCGGCGCGGCGGACAGCATTGACGCTGCGCCGCGCGCAGAATCCGCAAAGGCGGAATTCGAGTGCTTCAGGCTACTGCCCGATGCGATCTGCCTTGAGTGATTTAATCGATTCAGTCACCTGATCGACAATTAGTTGGGCTTCCTGCATATCGAAATCGGCGTGGAAGCGCTTCTTCACGCCGCGCTCGGCCAGTTGAACGTGTTCGCTGGGCGCAATGCCGTGCCGCTCCAGGCACTTTTGCGCACAAAATAGCGGGCAACCATCGATCACGACGATAGGGCGGCCGGAACGGGCCACCTTCAACAAGGATGGGACGTCTCCGCCGACGCCGGCGATACACGACATTTCCGCTACGCCGCGACGGTCTAGCTGCAACGCTACGTAGTTGGCCATCTGCGCGGCACTCGAGCAGCCGGAGCATGAATAGACGAGCGGCAATTTTTTACTGTCGGCAGACATCCGGGAACCTCTCTCAAATCAGATTCGAACAGGCAGGTGCGCACCACTTCGGAGGTGCCTGTGCCGATCGTCAATGCGATGCTGTCTTGTTGCCGCACTGGCAAAAGTACATTTTGGGCACACCAAATCGAATCCCATTCCTGCGTTCTTTGCTTCCACGCACAGCTTGCGACTGCCCGGCAGGCTCAACGCTTTTGCTCGCGAATATCTGGCCGGCAAGGCATCCCACGAACCCGAAAACCGCACGAAAACTACGTGAAATCGGAACGGATCCCGAATAGTCCCCGAGTTGTCCCTGAATGGTTCAATCGCGTACTGCGAGTGGGGCCGGGACGCAAAAAAACATGGAACGCCCGCCTGCAAAGCCCACAACGCGTTTATTTCAATCGGCAAATTGTACACCAGCGCAGATTGAGCAGAAACGCTGCCTGGAATCCGGAATGGCTTGCGGCTGCGCTGTTTCCGTGTCCTGTCTTGCGCTTGCCGTCCACATTCGCCTGCGATTCAATGATCTGAAAAATCAGGCACCGATGTTGCGACATGTCGTCACCCGCCGCGATGCGCACTTTAGTCGCGGCAGCCCGTTCGATTTACCGGAGCCGTAACGTTTCTATGTTCAACGAACCTGGTCGAGCCGGCCCTGGTCCGCAGCAGTGTCTCCGTTGCGGGGCCAGGATTAACCGGTTGATGAAATTCTGCCCCCAATGCGGCGCGAACCAATCAAGCGAATCTCGTGCAGCGGACGCGAGCGAACTTGCGACGCATCACCTGCGGCCACAGTTCTATGCGTTTGGCAGTGTGGTCGTCTTCGCGCTTGCGATCACGGCATATGGGATCTTGCACCGCACCGAACCGGAAACGCCCCATGTTGTAAATGAGGTAGGTGGGGCCGTGCTGATGTCGCCGCAAGCGTCAGCGCCGCCACAAGCACCTGCGCAGCAAGAAGCGCTTACGCCGCCGCAGGCGTCTTTGCCTCAGGAGGCATCTGCGCCTCAGGAGGCACTCGCGCCGCCAGGTGCGTCTGTGCCTCAAGTTGTCGCAGTGCCAGCTACGCTCACGCCGCCGACCGTAGTGGTCGACGCACCCCCGAGCCAGCCACTACCTGCATCGCCCAGCACGACACATCGCGAGACACACGCCAATACCGCGCAGCGGTACGCCGCTACGCAGCGACGTCTTTCCGCCGAACGCGCAGTACTTGCCAGGCGAGCCGATGCGAACATGCGGGCCGACGTCGCCAGAAATATCGCCATTGCGCGTGCCAGTCTCGACAAGAACGATCTTTCCCAGGCACGCAGGGCCGTCATGAATGTGCTTGCGGAGCAGCCTGGCAACGGCGCGGCGCTACAGATGCAACATGAACTGGTTTCGCGCGAACAGGAGCGCGATGCGATGCTTGGCTACGCGCGGTTATGCATGCGTCAGGCGCAGTGGGTTTGCGCGTGGCATAACGCCGGTCGCGCACTGACCATCGACGCATCGAGCAGCGAAGCGAGGGAATTGATCTCTCGCGCGATGGTCGAGCATTCAGCAGGCGGCACGCGGAGTTTCGATCCATCCTTGCCCGGTGCGAATAACGAATAGTCGTAACCGGTTGTCGCGGTGGCGAATGGTGACACGTCGCGCCTGTCACGCGCTGGCGGCGTGTGCGATAGCGGTCCGCTCAAGCGGAGCTTATCGTTGAGTGCGTCTGGGCAAGCCGCGTTGCGTCGGCGCGATACCCATCGAAATGAGATCCAGGCCGAGAAACAACGCGAGCAGCTGCATGGGCGCAGATGGAAATATCGACGCAAGAAAAATGGCGAGAAAAAACGACAAGGCGGCGCTAATCAGCGAAACAACATTGATCCGGCCTGTTCCGGATTCGATGGATGCAACGATCTTGAAGAATCCGTCGAGCACGAAAAAGATCATCAGTATGACCGTGAGACCGCGTGCACGATTGCTGTTGTTGACCAAAATGAGCAAGCCGATAATGATCGGAACGAGAACGGGCGGAATGGCACGGATGATCGGCCATGTACCGCGCGTGGCGATGAGTCTGAATGCATGCACGATGCCGCAGAACAGCAGCATTCGTGCAATGAAGAGCGTGCCGATGAACGAACTCGAAACGAACGGCACTACGATACAGATGATACCGCCAATGATAAGAAGCGCAGAACTGGACCGCGTAAAGAAGGAACTGTTTTTCATATCTTCAGCTATTGAATTGCGACTACGCCGGTGACACGGCATCGTTCGCGTTAGCGGAAAATCGCATTCGATGGTCAATGTTCCTGGTTCTCAAGCGCGACGCGCATTATCGAGGTTTGCTTACATACGTTGAACTTCGTTTGCATTCGCTTTCTCAGCGTCTACGGCAGGATGGCATGAACGCTGCGGAGTGACAAGAGAGGGAATGCAATCGAAGCCCTCTTTAGAGTGCGCGACTAATAGACGACGCAGATCAACAATTACCGCATGCAGTATGAATGGCAGGTTGTATTCGCACAGATCAAACGTGGTTCATAATGAGCGGCGGCATAGCTGAATTGCAGTCGGTGTTTGCGTGCGTCGCGCGTGAATTGCAGCGGACTTCATGACGCGTACCCACACATTCTCGTACTGCCTGAGGTTCCGGCGGTTGAGAGGAGGTCTTGCCAAAAAGGGCCCATGAAACAGGATCTCATCACATGCACTTGCCTTGTCGTCATCAGCGCTATTACGGGTTGGGTGCTTTTCATTGGGCGCCCGGTATTGGCGCCGATCGCTTTCGCGATCATCACTTGCTACGTCATATTCGGGCTTGCGGAAATTCTCCGGCGCCTGCCGCACGTTGGCAAACGTCTTCGAGCAGGTGCGCGTTACTGGAGCGCCGCGGTGCTCATCCTGATTGCCGTGTATCTGGCGGCGAAGCTTTTGCTCATCGACAGCGACCGGATGGTGGCCGTGGCGCCGAAGTACGAAGCGACGCTGCTCGCGTTGTTGACCAAGTTCGCGGCGTTGCTGCACATCGAAACGGAACCGACATGGACAGCGTTTCGCCGTGAACTGCTCGGCACCGTCAACGTTCAGGCGATTATCACCTCGCTGCTTGGGTCGATTTCTTCGATCATGGCCACCACGTTCGTGGTGATGCTGTATACGGCTTTCTTCATGATCGAGCATGGAAGATTCAGGAGAAAGCTTTTGACGGTCATGCGGGGCAAGGCCGATCTCGATGGGGTCATTGACACGATCAACGCGAGAATCGGCACCTATCTGGCGTTGAAGGCGTTGCTTGGCGTGGCGCTCGGGGTGCTCAGCTGGATCTGCATGCATTTCATCGATCTGGAGTTTGCCGCATTGCTGGCCTTGCTCATCGTGCTGCTGAACTTCGTGCCGTACGCCGGGTCGCTGATTTCCGTGGTCATTCCAACCCTGCTGGCCGCGCTCCAGTTTGGTCAATGGAGCGAGCCGGCCATGCTTGCCATCGCGTTGTCGGCGATCAACTTCGTGATGGGCAATATTGTCGATCCGTGGTTGATGGCCGGGTCGCTGAACCTCAGTCCCGCGGTCATTCTGATGAGCCTTGCTGCGTGGACCGCGCTGTGGGGTGTTGCCGGGGCATTTATCGCCGTGCCGGGAACCGTGGTGCTGACCATCATCTTCACGGCGTTCGATTCGACGCGGCCGCTCGCGTTGCTGTTGACGCGGGAAGACGTTCCGCCGGTTAGCTAGTGCACAATTTCAGCGATGGGACCGGCACACAAGGTGCGGGTACGGCGCATGCCGTAAGCACGCGGTTGCGGGACGCCGGATTGCAGAGTGAGACCGGAGTGGCTGAATGCACTCCGGGGCAGGGCATTTGAACGAGCGAAGTGACTTTACTGCGTGAGCTTACTGCGTCGTGCCCGGAACGATCTTGGCGATTTTCCAGTCCTTCGTCGTGACGAGCACGTAATCGCCGTTTACGCCGAGCCACTTTTGTCCGCGACCTGGTGCGTCCAGACCGTGGCTCTTCCAGTCTTTCATGACGAAGTTGTAGTGGCGGTACTTGGTGGGAACGCGTTTCCCTTCGTGCCAATCCTGATGCGGCATGGTCGGCATGACTTGCTGCTGGCCGGTGCCCTGGCTTTCGTTCGGGGCCGGCGCGTTTTGCGCCATGACGGGTACGGCAACGCTGACGAGAAGTGCTGCGATAGCAGAAAGAACAAGCTGGCTTTTCATGACCGAACCTCATTGGAAAGTGAGTAGGTAGTGCCGTTCATATCGTGTTGCCGGTGATAGCGCGCAGTCGGGCAACTGCATCAACCCATGGCGTGTGAAGTAGATGTTATTTACCGATATCCGCCTTGAGCGGTGCGGGTCTCCTGCTCGCGACAGTTTAGCTCGACTATCTGCGAGCCTCAAATCAGGTGCTCGTGTTGTCCGATGATCGGGCGGCCATACATTGATTAAAGCGCGATTGCGTCCCGGCTGCCGGTGAATTGCGAATCGAAATTGATATCGCGCGCCATAGGTATCGGCAGTTATGCAAATGAGATACGCACAATCGTTTAAGTCGTTTGAACGTCACGACTGCGATATCCAGAATTTAGTTTGCTAACCAGACGAAACCGAATCAATAGTGTTCAATGGTGTTAAAGGACTCTGCGGGTGGCACTTACAAGCAACTTGCCTTTTCTTGATATGTCACGCCTCGTGTGTGCCGGACGAAATCGGCGAAGAAAGGACTTCGTGATTGCATGTGGCCGTTCGCAAGGATCAAGGTGCGAGTGCAAGCATTCATCAGGAGAGCAGCGTCGGCTGGCGACGCCGCTGCACCCGAAACGTGAAGGCACACCTTTTATTCAACAGCAGTCTCGTCCAAGCCCCGGTTGATCTCAGGCGACGAGTTTGGCGCGCAGCCGCCTGTACTCATCCTCCGTAAGCGATCCGGTCGTCTTCAGGCGATCGAGCTTCTCGATTTCGTCTGCGACGCTAAACCCGACGACCTGACGTAATTCGTCGCGTGCTTTTTGCGCTCGCTCCTGACCGCGCATGGCCATTTTTCTGCCCTGCGTAAGGAGGTAGGCAAATATGCCGATATACGGGAGCACGATGAGAAAAATGACCCATATTACTTTCAGGAAACCGGAAATATCGTGTCGGCTGAACAAATCGCTGGCGACCGTGATGAACAGCCAGAACCACAATATGAACATGAAAATCGAAAACACATCGACAATAAAGTTTGCAAACGTAAACCCGTTCGTGAAGATCATGGATGAACTCCGCTAGTTGTTGGTTGTGCGAGAGAACTCGCTGGGTTCCGCAAATGTATTATCCGCGCACTGACTTTTTTTTATCGGTCAGGTGTCCGGCGTCGTTCGCTTCACCTGTCCTCTCCACCGCAGAATGGCCAACGTCACGATCGTGGCGCGGGTCTGCGCACGATGGCGCATCAGGCCTCAACGGCAGCGAGCCGCGCTAGCGAATCAGTCTTTCGCGGCCGTACAGCATCATCATCACGATGATCACCAGCCCGAATACGACCTGGCGGAACACATCGGCGGGAAGCTTGATGCCGACTTGCGCGAAATAGTCCTGCGGCTGCAGCACGGACAGAATCGATTGCAATAACGTGATCAGGATGACGCCTGCGATGGTGCCGAGATAGGTGCCGCGGCCGCCAAGCACATTGGTGCCGCCGAGCACGATGGCTGCGATCGTCGGCAGCAGGTACGGGTCGCCCATCGCCTGATACGAGCGGTTCGCCCAGCCGGCAAGCAGTACGCCGCCCGCCGCGGCGCAGGCGCCGGACAGCGCAAACGCGATCAGGATGACGCGCCGGCTGTCGACGCCGGAGAGAAAAACGGCCCGCTCGCGATTGCCGATCGCGTAGATCTGCCTGCCCAGCCGGGTGCGTGTGAGCATGTAGACCGTGACCGCGCCAAGCGCGATCCAGACAAGCAGCGGATTCGGAATGCCCGGGATCAACTGGCCGCTGGCGACAGCGATCATGAAACCGGTGGCCCGATCCTGAGGTGCGAAGCCGCCGGTGTGATAGACCATGAGGCCCTGGGCGACGGCATTCATGCCGAGCGAAAAGATCATTGAAGGCGCACGCAACCAGGCAACTCCCAGGCCGTTCACCACGCCGACGAGAAAACCGCAGAAGATCCCGAACGGGATCGCGAGCGGCCCGCCGAGGGCGGGCCCAAGGATGCCCGACGCACCCGTGGCCATCATGCCGCCCATGGCGATGGTCCAGGGGATCGACAGGTCGATCTGCCCCATCAGGATCACGATCATCTCCCCGGTTGCGATGGTGCCGAGGAAAGAGGCGACCTGGAGTTGCTGGACGAGGTAGCCAACGGATAAAAAGCCCGGCTTGGCGGCTCCGCCCAACAGGAGCAGCAGGGCGATGCAACCGAAGGCGGTCAGCGTCGCGGCGTCGATCTTTGGCTTGAAGCGAAGCATGGGGCCTACCGGAAGAGGTCCAGCTTGTTGCGCACGCGCAGCAGGCGCAGTGAGCCGAGGCTGACCGCGAACAGCAGCACGACCCCGACGAACAGCGGCTGCAATACCGGATTGATGTTGAAGACGATGAGCAGATCGCCGACCGTGCGCATCACGAACGCCCCGAAGACGGAGCCGACTACCCCGCCGGAGCCGCCAAAAAGCGACGTGCCGCCAATCACGAGCGCGGCGATCGAATTCAATGTGTAGTCGCCGCCGAGTGCGGCGCGCGCCTCGCCGGAATAAGTAATGCAGGTCAGCAGCAGCCCGCCCAGCGCGGCGAACAACCCGGCGAGCGTGTAGGCGCTGAGCCTGGCGCGTGCAATCGGCACGCCGGACATATACGCGGCCTGCTCCGATGAGCCCGCTGCATAGGCGGCGCGCCCGAGTGTCGAGTTCCGGTAGGGCATCCAGACGAACACGATGGCGGCGAGGATCAGCAGCACGGAGGAGGGAACGCCGAACGTCGAGCGTGTCATCCAGTCGGCGAAATCGCCGTTGATATCGCCGCCGGGCTGGGGGCGCAGCGCGAGCGCGATGCCGAAATAGATCGCGCTGGTCGCAAGCGTGGCGATCAGCGGTTGCAGGCGGCCATACACGACGATCAAGCCGTTGACGAAGCCGCAAACGAGGCCCGCGGCCAGTACGCCGACGATGCCTAGCGCCGTTACGGCCGGACTGCCTGTGACGATGGTCGATGCGAGGCAATTGCCCAGCATGAAGATCATGCCCACGGAAAGATCGAGCCCGCCGGTCAGCACGGGCAGCGTCTGCGCCATGGCGACCAGCGCGAGCAGTGCGCCCTTGTTGGCTGCTGTGTTGACGATGTCGACGCTGAGCCCCATCGGTTGGGCGGCACCGTAAACGCCGAACATGATGGCGAAGATCGCCGCAGCGATCAGTGCTCCGCGCTGCGCCGCCAGCCAGTAGCGCCAGGTGCCGTCGTGCCGTTTGCGCGCAGGAAGGCGCGTTCCGATGCCCGTCATGATCCGTTCCCGTCGGCGCTCATCCGGATGCTCCGCGATGGCTGGGGGAGTGATTGGCCGTCGACGTCAGGTTCAGCGCCGCGCCGATGAGGTTGTGCTCAGTGAGCTCCGTGCCCTGTAGCATGCGCGTGACCGTGCCATCGTAAAAGACGGCCACACGGTCGCAACAGCCCATTAATTCATCGTAGTCGGTGGAATAGAACAGGATCGCCGTGCCTTGCTCCGCGAGCCGCCGCAGCAGATGATAGATTTCCTGCTTCGTGCCGACGTCGATGCCTCTGGTCGGGTCGTTCAGCAGCACGATGCGCGGTTGCGTCATCAACCATTTGCCGATCACCACCTTCTGCTGATTGCCGCCGGAAAGCGCGGCCACGGGACCGTCGAGCCCGTCCGATTTGATCCCCAGCTGGCGCACGATTGCATCGATCAACTGCGATTCGGCTTTAAGGTCGATCCGGCCAAACCGGCTCACCAAATCGAGCGCGGCGAACGACAGGTTTTCGCGCACGGTCATCGGCAGCATCAGCCCTTCGTTTTTTCGGTCCTCGGGAATCAAGGCCAGGCGGAGTTCGGGCGATTTTGCGTGCCGCGGGCTTGCGATCTTGACCGGCTTGCCGTCGAGTTCGATCTCGCCCGCAACGCCTATCAGCACGCCGAAGAGCGCCAGCAAAAACTGCCGCTGGCCCTGGCCGTCGAGCCCGCCGAGGCCGACCACCTCGCCCGGATGCACGTCGAGCGACACGTCCTTCAACGCGGCGGCCCACGAGAGATGGCGGATCGACAGCGCTGGTTTGCGTTCGCGCACGGTTCCTCCGAGTGGCGGAAAGGCGCTCGAATATTCCCGGCCGATCATCATCTCGACGATGGCGTCATCGCATCGCGTACCGGCGGCGAACGTCTCGACGTAGCGGCCATTGCGAAACACGGTGCAGTCGTTGGCCAGTTCGGCGATCTCATGCATCCGGTGGGAAATGTAGATGATGGCCATTCCTTGCGTGCGCAAGCGTTTCAGAAGCGTAAAGACCTTGCTCACGTCGGCGGCGGTCAGGGCCGAGGTGGCCTCGTCCAGGATCAATACTTTCGGTTGCCGCGCGAGCGCCTTGGCGATTTCGACCATCTGCTGGCGCGACAGAGGCAGGCTGCCTGCGGGTGCGGCGGGATGGATGTCGTCGCCGCCAATCAGCGCGAGCATCTCCTCGGCCCGCCGCCGCTCGGCGGCCCGGTCGATCCTCCCGAACCGGCGCGGACGCCCGGCAATGCAGATGTTGTCGGCCACCGTGAGATCGGGCAGCAGCGACAGCTCCTGAAAAATGCAGGCGATCCCTGCATCTGCTGCGGCCTTGGGTGTGGCGAAGCTAACCGTCGCACCGCCCAGAAAGATGCGCCCGCTGTCTGGCTGCACAACGCCGGAGAGGATCTTGATGAAGGTCGATTTGCCCGCGCCGTTCTCACCGAGCAGTGCGTGAATGGAGCCCGCGCGGCAGGAGAATTGCACGTCCTCCAGCGCCCGAACGCCGCCGTAATGTTTCGAAATACCCTCTACGCGCAGCAGTGGGTCCGGCGTTCCTTCAGCCATCTTCGTGCGTCTCCGTCCTGCCCGGCGCAGTAATCGGTCGTGGCGCGGTTTTCCCGTTCAGTTGTTCGTACCGGACTGCGCCGCGATTTCTTCGGCAGAGAAGCCGATATTGCAGCTCGGGAAGTTATTGCCGGCGAAGAAGCTGCCTGGTAGATTCGGGAAGACGTTTTTACCCGCTACGAACGGTGAGTAATCGACCGAGGTGGGCAGGGCGATGGCCTGCGGAATTACATTGCCCTGCAGCGCAGCAATCGCCGTCTTGATTGCGACCGCGCTCTGCGCCGGACCCGTGCCACCGGACTGGCAGGTCAGGCTGGCCTTGTTGCAGAGCAGCCGATAGGCGTTTTCCGTTTCGCCCGAGATCGGCGCCTTGAACTTGCCGGCATCGAGCATTGCCTGAACCGCACCTTGCGTTCCGCCTTGAACGTACAGGCCGTCGAAAACGCCCCCGGCGGTGATCGCGTCGGCGGTCGCCTTCTGCGCGTCGCCTGGCGCCCAGTTGCCGATCACGTCGACCACTTTCACTTTACGGCCCGACTTGTCGAGCACTTCATGAAAGCCTTGATTGCGGGCGAGGTCGACCGGCTGGCCGGACGGCCCGCGGACATGCAGCAGTGTGAGGTCGCCCGTGGGCTTCGCCTGCTTCAGCAGGAACGTAGCCGCCATTTCGCCGAGGCCATGCTGGTTCACGTTGACCGAAATCTGTTCCGGGTCGTCAATCACGTTATCGAACGAGACGACAACCACGCCCTTCGCATTGGCCTTGCGCACGACGCCTTTGAATGCGGCGGAGCTATTCGCGTCGACGATGATCGCGTCAAAACCCTGATCGATGAAATTGTTCGCGGCGGCGATCTGCGCGGCCACGTCCTGGCCGACGGAGACGACCTTGAATTCCTTGATGTCCTTCTTGACGGCGGGCTGCGCGACATATGCCTTGGCGACCCGGATCATCTGGACGCGCCAGTCGTTGGCGATGAAACCATTGACGAGCGCAATGCGGTAGGGGCCGTGATTGGCTGGCCACTGGAAGAATTTCGTGCTGGCCGATTCTGGCTTGAAGCATGCCGGATCGGCGCCCGGGCCGCTTACCGCTTTCGGGCCCGACGCCAGCGCGTGTGTCGATAACGCGAGCGTCATCAGCATGCCAATTGCCGTGGGATACAGGACTTTCTGCATACTTTTCATATGTCTCCCCCATCGACCAGCCCGTACCGCCCTGACTCGAAAAGGCTAGGTGATCGATAAACGGCATGTCAAGGCGCACGGCAGCATGACCACTTAATGGGACGTTAATTGCGTGGTTTTTGATGCGTGAGCGAAACGTAATCCAGTCAGAAGCGGGGTTTGGGCGGGACAAGGCGCCACGTGATGGCGACCGCGAGCAGGAACGCAACGTAAAGAACCGTGAACACCCAGCCCGGGAAATCGTAATAGAGCAACGCGCTCACCCAATGCTGGATAAAACCTTGCGGGCCAGCCGATCCGGTGCGCAGAAAGTCTTCCAGCACGGTAAGCGGACACGGCACATTGAGAACCGCGAGGGCGGCAACGATACCGATGGCGAAGATATGAAATGTCCGGAACACGCGATTGCGTGCCCACGCATGCTTCAAGCCTGCGCCGGTCCAGATCGCGATCAGGCCGCCGACGATAAACAGCACGATCAGCGCGTGCAACACGAGAATCACGTTGGCGAGCCAGATCATGTGGCGTCCGCCCCGGTTGACTGGCGGTGCCGGTCACGGCACCGCGATGGCTCCACAGGATTCGACGCTCACGCGTCTTGTCCCGCTGGCAACGTCGTTAATGCCGCTTACACAGCGCCTGGATTGACATAGACGGTCTTCACCACCGTATAGAACTCCCTGGCATAGCTGCCTTGTTCCCGTGGTCCGTAACTCGAACCTTTGCGTCCGCCGAACGGAACGTGGTAATCGACCCCTGCGGTCGCTGCGTTGATCATCACCATCCCGGCCTGAACATGACGCTTGAAGTGCGCCGCGTATTTCAGCGACGTCGTGCAGATACCGGCTGAAAGCCCAAAGCGCGTATCGTTCGCGACAGCCAGTGCTTCTTCGTAATCCTTCACCTTGATGACCGATGCCACCGGGCCGAAGACTTCCTCGCGGTTGATGCGCATGGCGGACGTGGTTTCCGTGACGAGCGCGGGCGCCAGGTAAAACCCCTTCGTCGCGGCTTCGACACGTTGACCGCCGAATACCGTTGCGCCTTCGTCGCGCGCAATCGCGATGTACCGCTCGTCCTGTGCGAGCTGGCTTTCGTCGACGACCGGGCCGATCTGCGTCGCCGCGTCGAGTGCGGGGCCGATGCGCAGGGTGCTCATGCGCGCTTTCATCGCTTCGATAAAGCGATCGTAAATGCCTGCCGTCACGATCAGTCGGCTCGATGCCGTGCAGCGCTGGCCGGTCGAATAAAACGCGCCGTTGATACAGGCCTCCACGGCGATATCGAGGTCTGCATCGTCGAGGACGACCATCGGATTCTTTCCGCCCATTTCGAGCTGGAACTTCTTGCCGAGCGCAACGCATTTGGCCGCGATAGCCTGACCCGTTGCCACGGAGCCGGTAAAGCTGATGGCGTCGACATCCGTCGACTGAACGAGGGCTTCGCCGACCACCGAGCCGCTTCCCATCACCAGATTGATCACGCCTGCGGGTGCACCGGCTTGCGCGATGATCTTCACGAGTTCCCACGTGCTGGCGGGCACGAGGTCGGCGGGTTTGATGACGACGCAATTACCAAAGGCGAGGGCGGGGGCGATTTTCCACGCGGGAATCGCGATCGGAAAATTCCACGGCGTGATCAGGCCCACGACGCCGATCGGCTCGCGCGAGGTTTCGACGGTCATGTCGGGCCGCACCGAAGGCACGATTTCGCCGCCGAGCCGCAGCGCTTCGCCAGCGAAGAACTTGAAGATCTGCCCGGCGCGGCCGACTTCGGCAGTTGCCTCGGCGAGCGTCTTGCCTTCCTCGCGCGCGAGCAGTTTGCCGAGTTCGAATTTACGCGCAAGGATTGCGCTGCCGGCCTGGTCCAGCAGATCGAAGCGCTGTTGCGGCGTGCTGTGCGACCATTTCGGAAAGGCCGCGCGGGCCGCGGCGATGGCACGTTGTGTCTGGTCGGCGTCGGCTTGCGCAAATTCGCCGATTACGTCGTCGAGATCGGACGGATTGACGTTGCGCTTGACCCGTTCCGCCGGAAGCCACTCCCCGGCGATGAAATTGGCGAACTGGTTCATGGTGTCGAATGGAAAATCAAAAAAATGTCATGTCGTTATGGCGTTGAGCCCGCAACGAACGTCGGGCGAGTTCAAGCCACCCCGAGCAACCCGCGCTGTGCGAGATTGCGGTAAAGCGCGCGTGCGCCGAATGTCCACGGCGCGATTTCGGTACACAGGCGCACTGTATTGACGAGCGCGCCGAGCGGCGGCGCGGAGATCGTCACGACGTCGCCCAGGTGATGCGTGAATCCGCCGCCCGGCGCATCGCGATCCTTGATGGGCGAGAACATGGTGCCGAGAAACAGCATGAAGCCATCGGGGTACTGGTGGTGCCTGCCGCAGGTCTGGCCGACGAGGTCGAGCGGATCGCGGCTGATTTCGCTCATGTGGCTGATGCCTTCCAGCACGAACGCGTCGTCGCTGCCTTCCACACGCAGGGATACGCTTGTTTGACGTACGGTGTCGATCGTGAAGCGCTCGTCGAACAGGCGCACGAACGGGCCGATGGCGCATGAGCCATTGTTGTCCTTGCACTTACCGAGCAGCAGCGCCGAACGGCCTTCGATGTCGCGCAGGTTCACGTCATTGCCGAGTGTCGCGCCGACTGCGACGCCCTTGCTGCTGACCGCCAGCACGATTTCAGGCTCGGGGTTGTTCCATACCGATGCGGGATGCAGGCCGATATCGGCGCCAAAGCCCACCGACGACATCGGCTGCGACTTCGAAAAGACCTCGGCGTCGGGTCCGATACCGACTTCCATGTACTGCGACCACGCATTGCGTCGTTCGAGTTCGGCCTTAAGACGCAGGGCCGCGTCGGAGCCGGGGCGAATTTTCGACAGATCGGTGCCGATCAGCGCGGTGATGGCATTGCGCACTTCGTGAGCCTTCGCGGGGTCGCCGCCTGCCTGCTCTTCAATCACGCGCTCGATCAGGCTCACGGCGAAGGTGACGCCGCATGCCTTGATCGGCTGAAGGTCGCATGGGGCGAGCAGAACGGGACCGCTGCCGGATTGCCCCGCGAGACTGGCCTCGATCAGTTTGCCGACCGGACCGAGCGATTCGCCCTGCGCCGTGCGGGCGATATCGACGACATCGGCGCGGTCGAACAGATCGGCGGTGGTCGGCACCGTACGCGTGATGTCGAACACTTGGCCGTTGCGCACGACAACGACACTGGGCCCTTCGCTGCGATCGTCGCTATCGCCGTGTCGCCATACGCGCCCGACGAGCAGTGCGGATTCGAGGTCCTGCGGCAGACAGGCGGAAGGGTTGGAAACGTTCATGGGTCGATCGGGCAGAGAGTGGAGAGGTTGAACTGCGCAGCGTGGCGTTACCGATGTTGCAAGTGCATTGCCGTTGCGGCGAACGCCGCGGTTCATGTCGCGGTTCATGGCGCGATTCATGTCGAATATCTGGCGGGCGCGCACGGCAAGGCGACAACAGGGCGCCTTGCCATGATTGCCCCTGTATCAGTGCGAGTGGCGCGGGTCGCCGCGTTCCTCGATCACTTTGAGGTACAGCGTGGCCGGTTCGAGGCAGCCGCCTGTCGAGAGTTGCCCCACCATTTGCCGGTAAAGCTCCTGCCACGGCGTCTGCGAGCGCGGCACGTCGAAGCGCGCCTCCTCGCGGCGGCGCGCGAGTTCGTCCGCGTCGACCATCACGTTGACGCTGCGCGCATTCAGATCGACGCGGATGCGATCGTTGGTGCGCAGCAGCGCAAGACCTCCGCCCACCGCCGCCTCCGGCGACATGTTGAGAATCGAAGGGCTCGCCGACGTACCGCTTTGCCGCCCGTCGCCCATGCACGGCAGCGATTCGATCCCGCGGCGCAACAGCGCGGCGGGCGGCGCCATGTTGACCACCTCCGCACTGCCGGGATATCCCACGGTGCCGCAGCCCCGGATCACGAGGATGCAGCGCTCGTCGATTTCGAGTGCGGGGTCGTCGATGCGTGCATGATAGTCCTCCGGACCTTCGAACACGATTGCGCGCGCTTCAAAGGTGTTTTCGGCGCCAGGTTCGCTCAAATAGGTCTGACGAAATGCGTCGCCCACGACGGACATCTTCATGATGGCGCTGTCGAAGAAGTTGCCGGATAGCACGACGAAGCCTGCGCGGTGCTTGAGCGGTTCGTCGTGCGGCCGGATCACTTCGCGATCGGCTTCGGGCGCGGTTGCGGCGATGTCGCCGATGGTGCGGCCGGACACGGTCGCGCACTGCTCGTGCAGCAGGCCGGCTGCCGCGATCTGGCGCAGCACGGCGGGCACGCCGCCCGCACGGTGGAAGCTCTCGCCAAGATATTCGCCGGCCGGCATGCAATTGACGAGCAGCGGCACCTGTTCGCCGTGGCGCTGCCAGTCGTCGAGGCTCAGATCGATGCCCATGTGACGCGCAATCGCAATCAGATGCGGCGGACAGTTGGTCGACGCACCCAGTGCGGACGCAACCACAATCGCGTTTTCAAACGCCTCGCGGGTCATGATGTGCGACGGGCGCACATCGTTACGCACCATACCGACGATGTGCTTGCCGGTCGTGTAGGCCATCTGGCCGCGTTCGCGATACGCGGCCGGAATGCTCGCGCAGCCCGGCAGCGACATGCCGAGCGCTTCGGCAAGGCAATTCATCGAAAGCGCCGTGCCCATCGTATTGCAGTGCCCGATGGAGGGCGCGGACGCAGTGGTCAGCTCCATGAAGCCTTCGTAGTCGATCTCGCCCGCGGCCAGTAGGTTTCGCGCATGCCAGATCACCGTGCCCGAGCCGACACGCTTGCCGTGATACCAGCCGTCGAGCATCGGTCCGCCTGAAAGCACGATGGCAGGAAGGTCCACGGTCGCCGCCGCCATCAGGCCGGCTGGCGTGGTCTTGTCGCATCCGGTGGTGAGCACCACGCCGTCCAGCGGAAAGCCGTGCAGGATTTCCACGAGACCCAGGTAGGCGAGGTTGCGGTCGAGCGCGGCAGTCGGGCGGCGGCTTTGTTCGGCGAGCGGATGAACCGGAAACTCCATCGGAATGCCGCCGGCGTCGCGAATGCCAGCCTTCACGCGTTGCGCGAGTTCAATATGGTGGCGGTTGCACGGCGCCAGATCGCTGCCGGTCTGTGCGATGCCGATAATCGGACGTCCCGACTGCAATTCCTCGCGCGTGAGGCCATAGTTCATGAAGCGCTCCACGTAGAGCGCGGTCATGTCTGCGTGCGCCGGGTCGTCGAACCAGTTCTGGCTTCTCAGCCTGCGCGGTTTGCAATCGGACATCTTGGTCATCTCTTGAACGGAAAAAGGGAAGGTGGGTTCGCCTGTGTTCGCCCTGACTGGCCGGGCCATTCGCTTGCGGATTCAGTGGCCGGCGTGAGAGAGCGTTAAGACATGTTACCGATAACAGTCGAGCATGTTACGCCTGCCGCACGATCGGGTACAACCACGGGTTATCCCCTGGTATTCCCGAGCTTTTACCGAACTTTTCCCGAACTTTTCCCGAATTTTTCCAGTAATCAGACTTGAAAGACGGCTCAATCAAACCGGGGACGGCAAGTCAAACCGGTTCTCGGGAATACCCTGTGAAAACGTTCTTGAGTCTATGCTCAATCGCATGATATCGTGCGGATGTTACCGATAACGTATAAGCGCCGGCAGCAAGCTTCGCTGACTGGTGTAATCCCGTAAAACAGGTTTGGAAGGTGGAGATCGGCGATGGAAAAGCGAGTTTCGAAGGCAGTATTCAAAGCTAAGGCATGCGAATTGTTCAGGCATGTCGAAATGCTGGGCGAGACGGTGGTCGTCACGGATCGCGGCGAACCTACCGTCGAAATCCGCCCCTATCGAAGCCGCCGCAAGAATCCCCTCGACCTGTTGCGCTCCTCCATCGTTCACCTCAATCTCAAGAGCGGCGTCGAGCCGCAGCCGCAGGCGCAACAGGCCGACAACGGATGATCACGCTCGATACCCTCGCACTCGTTTACTGGTTGAGCGGGGCGAACGAACTGAGCGGGGCGGCGCTAAAAGCCATTGAAAACGAGCTGAACGGCGGCGAAATCCTGATTTCGACGATCTCCATGCTGGAACTGGCGCAGTTCGTCGATGACGGTCGTCTTGCGCTGTCGATGGACACGCGCAGCTGGTTTTCGACGCTCGCCTCGATTGAGGGCGTGCGCCTCGTGCCGGTGGATGCCGCTATTGCCGTTCGCGCCGCTTCAATGTCGCGAGAACTGAGCTCGCATCAACGGTTGATTGCGGCTACCGCCCGCACGCTCGGCGGCGCGCTCGTCACGCCGGATGAGCGAATGCGGGCGTTGACTTATCTGGACGCCGTCTGGTGACGCCTGAAGCAGCGCCGACGCGCAGCCGGTCAGTGCCCGACGCGATGCAGGCGGCCCTTGCGCGCGGACTGCGCTGCGGTTGCACGCCGTTGTGCGATGGGCGCGGGTCCCGTTGAATCGCGGACCACCAGTTCCGCAGGAAACGTGATGCGCGGCGAAGCGGCGTCGAGACCGGCAATCTGGGCGAGCAACGTATTAACCGCGGAACTTGCCATCTGCTGGAACGGTTGGCGCACGGTGGTGAGCGCAGGATGAAACTGCTCGGCCATCGGGATGTCGTCGAAGCCGATCACGGAAATGTCGGCGGGCACGCGCAAACCTGCCTCGCGCACGGCGGCGATCACGCCAAATGCACTTTGGTCGTTGGCCGTGAAGATCGCGGTGGGCGGATCGGGCAGTTCGAGCAGCCCGGATGCGACCTCGAACGCCGTCATTTGCGAGAGATCGCCGACGGCCACGAGATTGGGATCGTGCGGCAGTCCGTGGCGCACAAGCGCGTCGTGATAGCCGCGTTGACGGTCGCGCACGCCTTCGATCGCGTCGTTGCCGCCGAGAAAAGCGATTCTCCGATGGCCGAGTTCGGCCAGATGATCGACGGCGAGCTGCGCGCCGCCGTAGTTGTCGACCGACACGGAGGGAAAGCGGTTCAGCGTGCCGCGCTGGTCGATCACGACCACCGGCAGGTTCGTATTCGCGAGGGAATCGAGACACAGGGATTCGCGCGGCAGGATTGCCAGCAAGCCATCGGAAAACTGGCGCACCAGCCCCAGCACGTCGTGGTGCGTCTGCCGGTCTTCGTCGGAGACCGTGTAGACGAGGATTTCGCAACCGGCGGCACGGGCTGCACGCCCGGCGCCCAGAATCAGTTCGCTGGAAAACTGCGTGTCGAGCGTCGGCGTAATGATGCCGATGATGCCGTTGCGGCCGCCCGAAAGTTTTTGTGCGGTGCGATTCACGACATAGCCGATGTCCGACGCGATCCTGGCGATTTCGTCACGCGTTTCGCGCGACACGCCGGGCCGCCCGTTAAGCGCGCGCGACGCGGTCATCTGCGAGACACCCGCAAGACGGGCGACGTCCGCGAGTGTCGGATTTTGTTTGGTCATTGCCTGGCAACCTGTTCTGAAAATTCCGCACGGCGGACCGCCGTGTTGGGCGTTAGCGTTATCGTTAATTGTCGAGCCATTCTAGCAGAACATAAAGTCGCTGCCCGGTTCGCCGAGTAGCGCCACATAAACACTGCAATTGCCGGGGTTTAGCCAATCGGCGGCGATGTGCCCGGGTTGCCGGATGCGGATCACGTTAACCCCGATAGCGTTAGAAGATCGGCTTTACTAACATCCCGTAACGTTAAGGCTAACGTAGTGCCAATAACTTCATGAGAGGAGACGTATCGATGGCATATGCGGTTCTTTCGAAGGCGCGGCCGGTAGCAGGGGCAGTGGCGCTGGTTTGCTCAATGCTGGCCGCCGCATCGGCCGGTGCTTACGCGCAAGACGCGAAAGTCATCACGACGTGGGACCAGCAGACCAATACGTCGTCGAGCAAGATCATTCGCGACGCGTCGGATCGCTTCGAGAAGGCGGACCCCGGTTACAAGGTCGAGAACTCGCACGTTCTGAACGAGGCCTACAAGACGAAGCTGAAGGTTGCATTCGGTGCGAATCAGCCGCCATGTGTGTTCGAGAACTGGGGCGGCGGCGGCCTGCACGAGTACGTGAAATCCGGTCAGATCGTTGACCTCACGCCGTACCTGAAAAAAGACCCGGCATATCGCGACCGCTTCATGAAGGCGTCGTGGGATGTCACGACGTTCGACGGCAAGACCTACGGCGTTGCAGCCGAAAACGCAGCGGCCGCCGTGATCTTCTACAACAAGGAAGTCTTCAGGAAGTACGGCATCACGCCGCCGAAAACGTGGGACGAACTGATGCACGTCGTCAATGTGCTGAAGTCGCATAACGTTGCGGCGTTCTCGCTTGCAAACAAGAACAAGTGGACGGGTTCGATGTACTACATGTATCTCGTCGACCGCATCGGTGGTCCGCAAGTCGTGAAGGACGCGCTCGCGGGCAAGGGCAAGGGCTTCGAAGATCCGGCATTCATCGAAGCCGGCAAGCGTATTCAGGAACTCGTGAAGGCTGGCGCGTTTGCGCCGGGCATCAATGGTCTGGACTACGACTCGGGTGCTTCGCGCCGTCTGCTGTACTCGGGCAAGGCCGCCATGGAACTGATGGGCGCCTGGGAAGCTTCGACGATCGCGAACGAAGATCCGGCGTTCTCGAAGGACCTGGATTTCTTCCCGTTCCCAAGCCTGCCGGGCGGCAAGGGTGATCCGCGCGATCTGATCGGCACCGTCGGCGATGGCTTTCTGAGCATCTCGACCGAGTGCAAGTTACCGGACGCAGCATTCAAGTTGATTCAGGCCCTGACCGACGATCAGGCGATGCAGGATCGCGTGGGCGACCACAAGGTTCCGCCGGTCAACAAGGTCAAGATCGACGATCCGTTCCTGCAGCGTCTGCAGACTCAGCTCGCCGCGGCACCGAGCGTGCAGCTTTGGTATGACCAGGCCCTGCCGCCCGCGCTTGGCGAACTGCACAAGGACACCGTGCAGCAGCTGTTCGGTCTGTCTCTGACGCCTGAGGCTGCCGCAGAACAAATGGAAGCCGCTTCGAAGAAGGGTGGTTAATTTCTGGCCCTGGAGGAAAGTCCGGCGGCGCCGCGTGGTGCCGACCGGCATAAAAGCTCGTGAACATCGCACTTTCCGCTACACCTGAACGCCGGCTGCGCTTTTCATCGCAAGCGCTCGTCACGGTCGTGTTTCTTGCGCCCGCACTCTTTTTGCTGGCCGTATTCCTGCTTTATCCGCTCGTTTCGAGTTTGCGGCTGTCGCTGCTCGACTGGAACGGCCTCGGCAACACGGCTCGTTTTGTCGGGCTCTCAAACTGGGTGCATCTCGCGCACGACACGGTGTTCTGGCATTCGCTCGTGAACAACGTGATTCTTGCTGTCACATCCATCGTCATTCAGCTTCCCGTCGCGCTCGCACTCGCCGTGCTGCTGGAAAAGGCCGGCCGTGGCTCGCGCGTGCTCAAGATTCTCTACTTTCTGCCACTGCTCATGTCGAGCGTGGCGATAGGCGTGCTGTTCAAGAACGTCTACGATCCGAACTTCGGCCCGCTCAATGCCGCGCTGCAGGCTTTCGGACTCGACAGCCTCGCGAAGGACTGGCTGGGCGACCCGCATTTGTCGCTGGGTTCGACCATCGCCGTGATCATCTGGCAGAACGCGCCTTTTTACATGATTCTGTTCCTCGCCGGGCTTTCGTCGATGCCGGCCGAGGTCAACGAGGCCGCTCTCCTCGACGGCGCGTCCGAGTGGACCATTTTCTGGCGCATCAAGCTGCCGCATCTGCAAGGCACGGTGCGTACGGCTGTCCTCTTGTCCGTGCTCGGATCGCTGCGTTACTTCGATCTCGTCTACGTCATGACCGGCGGCGGCCCCGAAGGCTCGTCCGAGTTGATGGCCACCTACATGTACCGCACGGTCTTTAGTTCGTTCCAGCTCGGCTACGGCAGCACCATCGGCTCGGCGATGTTCCTCATCGTCTGCACGGTGGCCGCGGTATCGCTGCGCTTCACCCGCCGTTATGCAACCGAGGTTTGAACCATGAACAAGAAACGTCGGTTCCCCCGGGTGGGAATTCCCCTCCTTGCGCTGATCTGGCTGGCCGTCACGACGCTGCCGTTTATTTTCATGGTCGCGTCAAGTTTCAAGAGCCAGGAAGAGACTTTCTCGACGCCCGTTTGGGCGCCGCCGCAACATCTGTATTTCGGCAACTATGCGGCTGTGCTGCAAGGGCCGTTCTTCACGTATTTCCGTAACAGCGTATTCGTGGTGGGCGTGTCGGTGCTGCTGATCGTCCTGATCAGTGCGATGGCGGCCTACGTGTTTGCACGCTTGCGCTTTACGCTGAACAAAACGCTGTTTGCACTCGTGGTTGCCGGCATGATCGTGCCGCTGCACGCAACGCTTGTGCCAATCTATCTGCTCACGCGCAACCTCGGTCTTTACGACACGCCGTTTGCGCTGTTCGGCCCCTATGTGGCGCTCAGTCTGCCGGTGTCGATCTTCATCTTGACCGAATTCATGCGCCAGATTCCGCGCGAGCTTGAAGAAGCCGCGCAACTGGACGGCTGCAGCCCGTTTCGCATTTTCTGGCGCGTGTTCTTCCCGCTCTCGGGACCGGGGCTCGCCACGGTTGCGATCTTTAACGGCATTGGTCTCTGGAATGAGTTCATCTTCGCGTACATCCTCACGTCGACGTCCGAGCACCGCACGCTGCCGCTCGCGATCTGGGACTTTCAAGGGCAGTACGCATCGAACATACCCTCGATGCTGTCCGTTCTCACGCTCACGTCGCTGCCGCTGATCGTTGCGTACGCATTCGGTCAGGAGCGCGTGATCAAGGGGATGATGGCCGGCTCGCTCAAGGGTTGATTTCAAAGGCTTGATTCAAGGGCTGAATTCAAGGGCTAACCGCATCGCACATCGCCTGGCATCGTGCCGGCACGCGTGACCGGCACACCGAACTTCGCATAAAACGATATGGCAAGCATTTCTCTCTCTAACGTACAAAAGTCCTACGCGAACGGTCACCCGGTGATCCGCGACGTCAATCTCGAAGTCGGCAAGAACGAGTTTTGCGTCTTCCTCGGGCCGTCGGGTTGCGGCAAGTCCACGCTGTTGCGCATGATTGCCGGTCTCGAATCGATCACCGACGGTGAGTTGCGTATCGACGGACAACGGATGAACGAAGTCGAGCCTGCGAAGCGCAAGGTTGCGATGGTGTTCCAGAACTACGCGCTGTATCCGCATATGAGCGTGTTCGAGAACATGGCATTCGGCCTGCGCCAGGCCAAAGTGGATAAAGTCACGATCGACAAGAAGGTGCGCCGCGCAGCCGAGGCCCTGCAACTGGAACAGCTGCTCGAACGACGGCCGGCCGCGTTGTCCGGCGGCCAGCGCCAGCGTGTTGCGATTGGCCGTGCGATCGTGCGCGAACCCGGCGTGTTTCTTTTCGATGAGCCGTTGTCGAACCTCGACGCCGCGCTGCGCGTGCAGACGCGCACCGAGATTGCGCGGCTGCATCGCGAATTCGGCGGCGCGAGCGCGGTGTATGTCACGCACGACCAGATCGAAGCCATGGCGCTCGCCGACAAGATCGTGTTGCTGCGGGCCGGTACCGACATGACCCGCAATGGCAGCATCGCGCAGATCGGCGCACCGCTCGACCTCTATCACCGGCCTGCGAGCCGGTTTGTCGCGGGCTTCATCGGTTCGCCGAAAATGAACTTCTTGCCGGGCGTCGTGAACGCTGTCGATGAGAGCGGCATCGAAATCGAACTCACGACGGGTGAAATTATTCGCGCCGATGTCGATGGCCGAGGTACTGCCCCGGGCATGACCGTCACGGTTGGCGTGCGTCCGGAACACATGACGCTTGCGGGCGACGAACGCGGTGCCCAGTCGATCCAGTGCACGGTGCGCCTGGTCGAGCACATGGGCGAGCACAGTTACGTGCACGTGGAAGGCGGTCATCGCACGCACGCGATGCTGATCGCCAAGCTCGCGGGCGATAGCCGCCTCGCGCGAGGCGAGCAGGTCAGGCTCGCGGTGCCCGCGAATGCCTGCCACGTTTTTGACGATCGCGACTTCGCAATGCGACGCCTGCACTGATTGCGCGAGCCAGCGCAACAGAAATCATTTTGTCTAAACAAAGCCGATTGCACGATTGATTCAATCTAAAGGAGTCCTTTTGATGTCGCTTGAGCACACGAGCGAAATTCCGCTCTATCGGGACCCCGCCGCTTCGACCGATGCGCGTGTTGCCGATCTGATGTCGCGCATGTCGATCGATGAAAAAATCGCACAGCTTCACGCTGTGTGGCTGAAGCTTTCGGCAGATGGAAATCACCAGCCGCGTTCCGAAGATTTCGCGCAGCGCGACGCGGGGGTCCCGATCGAACAGCTTCTGCGTCACGGTGTCGGACAGGTGACGCGCCCGCTCGGTACACATATCGTCGAACCAAAGGAAGGCGTGCGAGCGCTCAATGCATTGCAGCGGCAGGTGGTGGAAAACACGCGCCTCGGCATTCCGGCGATGGCGCACGAGGAATGCCTCGTGGGGCTGATGACGAAGGACGCCACGCTGTTTCCCTCGCCGTTGAACTATGCGGCGACGTGGAATGCCGAGCTGATCGGCCGCGTCGGCAAGATTATCGGGGAGCAGGCACGCTCTATCGGCTGCCATCAGGGTCTCGCCCCGGTGCTGGACGTCTCGCGCGACCCGCGCTGGGGGCGCACCGAAGAAACGTTTGGCGAAGATCCCTACCTGGTGGGTGTGATGGCCTGCCACTATGTGAACGGGCTTCAGGGTGAGCGGCGCGATCTGCTCGCTACGCTCAAGCACTTTGTTGCGCACTCAGCCAGTGAAGGCGCGCGCAATCATGCGCCGGTGCATGTCGGTCCGCGAGAACTCAACGACACCTTCATGCTGCCGTTCGAAATGGCGGTCAAACTCGCGCATGCCGGTTCGATCATGCCGGCCTATCACGATATCGACGGCGTGCCGTGCCACGCGAACCGCGAGCTGCTCGAAGGCGTGTTGCGCGAGAAATGGGGTTTCGACGGTCTGATCGTGGCCGATTATGCCGGGGTCAATCTGCTTTACAGTCACCACGGTGTGGCGCACGACGCGGCTGCAGCGGCCGCGCTCGCGTTCAACGCGGGTCTCGATGTCGAATTGCCGGGGCACGAGTGCGCGTTGCATCTGCGAGAAGCGCTTGCACGCGACGAAGTCAGCGAGGCCACCATTAATACGGCCGTTGCTCGCGTGCTACGTACGAAATTCGACCTCGGCTTGTTCGAACATCCCTACGCCGACCCCGAACGTGTGAACCTGCGTGGAGCCGAAGCGACCGCTGCGGCTCACGAGGTGGCGCTGCAATCCGCTGTTCTGCTTCGCAACGACGGCGTGCTTCCCCTGAAGCTCGATAGTGCCGCGAGGGTCGCCGTGATCGGACCGACCGCCGACGATCCACTGGCGCTCCTCGCGGGCTATAGCTTCCCGGTGCATCTGATCAATAGCGGTGAGCAGTCGCATCTGGCGATGACTACGCCATTGCAGGCATTACGCGATTTGCTCGGGCAAGACCGGGTGATTCATGCACGCGGTTGCCACATCATCGAGGAACGGCGCGCAGGAGCGCCGGTGTTTCCGGGCGATGTCGCATTGGAGGACATGTCTGCCGACAAGGTCGACGAACTGATCAGCCGCGATACGGCGGACATTTCCGCAGCGGTGGCCGCGGCCGCGCAGGCGGAGGTTGCCATCGTGTTCGTCGGCGATCTGGCCGGACTCTTCCAGTCCGGCACGGTGGGTGAGGGCTCGGATACCGATAGCCTCACGCTGCCCGGCGTTCAGCAGGCGCTGCTCGCCGCCGTGGTCGACAGCGGCACGCCGACGGTCGTGGTGATGACCGGTGGCCGTCCCTACAATCTCGGCGGTCTCGAAGATCGGGTGGCCGCGCAGATCATGGTGTTCGCACCCGGCGAGCAGGGTGGCGAAGCGCTTGCGCAACTGCTTACCGGCAAGGCGAATTTCAGTGGACGTCTCCCACTTTCGGTGCCGAAGAGCGCCGGTGCCGTGCCCTATACCTACAATCACCGCCTCAAGAGTTCCGGCACACCTGTGGCGTATCACTTCGGGTCGCGCTATCCGTTTGGTTTCGGCCTGAGCTATACGCAATTCCAGTATGGCGGGCTCGAACTCTCGTCGCGGCAAGCCGCGATCGAAGACGGCACGTTTGAATTCAGCTTCACCGTGAACAACGTGGGTGCGCGCGATGGCGAAGAGGTCGTGCAGATCTACGTGCGCGACAAGCTTGCCTCGTCATCACGTCCCGTGCGCGAATTGAAGGCGTTTGCGCGAATTCCGGTCGCTTCGAACGCTTCGGCGCGCGTACGCGTGCGCATTCCGGTGGACATGCTCAATTTCACCGATGGAAGAGGCGAGCGCATCGTCGAACCAGGCGACTTCGATCTGATGATCGGCAGCTCGAGCCGGGACATCCATTTGAGCGAGACGCTCACCGTTGCCGGCCGCGAAACCCGCACGCTCGAGTGTAACTGGCGCATGGTCAGTGAAGTCGAAGTCCTCGAAAACTGAAAGGAAAATGCCAGTGCTTTCGCGCGCCGCGTCGTGCGATGCACGAAGGCGCTGGCAAGCTGAAACTCGTAACGATCTGGAAATCTGGACTATCTGATGTCGTACGCAATCTATCCGAGCCTCGTGGACAAAACCGTCGTAATCACGGGCGGTGGCAGCGGCATAGGCGCCGCCATGGTCGAGGCGTTCGCCGCGCAAGGTGCGCGCGTGTTCTTTCTGGACGTGGCGGAGCACGACTCGCTCGCGCTACAGGAAAAGCTCCGCGGCGCGCAGCATCCCCCCTTGTTTCGCCGCTGCGATCTGCGCGACATTGACGCGCTCAACGCCACGTTCGCGGACATCGCCGCGAGCGGCACGCCGGTCGAGGTGCTGATCAACAATGCCGCCAACGACGACCGCAATGAAGTGGGTGATGTGAGCGCCGCCTACTGGGACGGGCGCATGGAAGTGAACCTGCGGCATCAGTTTTTCTGCGCGCAAGCAGTTGCGGATGGCATGCGCAAGCTTGGGCGCGGCGTGATCCTGAATCTGGGTTCGATCTCCTGGCATCTGGCGACGGCCAACCTGAGCATTTACATGACCGCGAAGGCGGGCATCGAAGGACTCACGCGCGGGCTCGCGCGCGATCTCGGTGTGCACGGCATTCGCGTGAACTGCATCATTCCCGGTGCCGTGCGCACGCCGCGCCAGATGAAGCTCTGGCAGTCGCCGGAGAGCGAAGCGAAGATTGTCTCGGATCAATGCCTGCGCGAGCGTATCGATCCGGAGCACGTGGCGCGCATGGCTTTGTTCCTTGCTTCCGACGACGCGGCCCGCTGCTCGGGGCGCGATTACTTTGTCGATGCGGGCTGGTACGGCGGATGAATTCGATGACACCTGTTTGCGTATGGCCCGTTGCGGCCGCACTGGGCGAAGGGCCTATTTGGCGTGCCAGCGAAGGCGCCGTGTACTTCGTCGATATCAAGAAGCGCAAGCTGCATCGCTTCTCGGCTGCAACCGGCGAGACCCGTACGTGGGACGCACCGGCGCAGACCGGTTTTGTCCTGCCGTACGCGGACGATACGTTTGTGTGCGGCGTTCAAGGCGGCCTTCACCGGTTCACGCCTTCAACCGGCGAATTCGAGTTGCTCAAGCACGTGGAGAGCGAATTTCAGGGCAACCGCATCAATGATGGCTATGCCGATGCGCGCGGACGCCTGTGGTTCGGCACGATGGACGATGCCGAGGTCGATCCCAGCGGCGCGTTGTACATGGTGGGCGACAGCGGCGAAATCGTGCAGCGGGACAGCGGCTATGTAATTACCAATGGCCCTGCGATGAGCCCGGACGGCAGCACGCTCTACCACGGCGATACCGTGAAGCGGGTCGTGTACGCGTTCGATGTCGCAAGCGATGGAACGCTAAGCGGCAAACGCACGTTCACGGCAATCTCGGGCACCGGATATCCCGACGGCATGGCCGTGGACGCACAAGGCTACGTGTGGATTGCGCTATTTGGTGGCGCACGCATCGAACGATATTCTCCGGCTGGCGTGCTGGTGGATCAAATCGCGTTTCCGTGCTCCAACGTCACCAAGCTTGCGTTCGGCGGCGATGACCTGTGCACCGTATACGCCACGACGGCCCGCAAGGGCCTCTCGCAGGCGCAACTGAGCGAGCAGCCATCGGCGGGCGGGTTGTTTACGTTCCGCTCGCCCGTGAAGGGGCAAACGCAGGCGGTATGCACTGCGGTGCTCGGGTGAAGCACGCGCTTAACCGCGAGCGCGCCGGCGCGCCGGGCCGCCCGGTATGATAGGGGCTTACTGACCTCACGGCTTTTGTTCATGGGCGCTTCGCCGGATCACCCGCTTTCTGCACCGCCTCGCATGTCGGATGTCGCCCGGCTCGCCGGGGTGTCGAAAATGACTGTCTCCCGCGTGCTCGCGGGCGGCAACGTATCGCAAGCCACGCGCGAGCGGGTCCAGAAAGTAATCGACGAACTCGGCTACGTGGCCGATGCGGCGGCAGGTGCGTTGTCTTCGGGGCGGTCCGATTTCGTCGCAGTGCTGGTGCCGTCGCTCGCCAGCTCCAATTTTTCCGATACTGTGCGCGGCCTGAGCGCGGCGATTGCGCCTTATGGTCTGCAACTGCTGCTGGGCGATACCGACTACCGGCTCGAGCAGGAGGAAGCGCTGGTGCGTTCGATGTTGCGCTACCAGCCGAGGTGCGTCGCGCTCACCGGAAGACATCACACAGAGGCCACCCGCACCTTGCTGAAACGCGCGGATATCCCTGTTGTGGAAATGTGGGATCTGCCGAGCGATCCGATCGACATGAGCGTGGGCTTTTCCAATTCGAAGGCCGCGCGGGCCATGGTGCGTTATTTGCACGACAAGGGTTATCGGCGCATTGGTTTTCTCGGCGGCGCGGGCGAACTCGACCGGCGCGGTCTCGACCGGATGCGCGGCTATGTGGCCGAGGTCAAGGCGCTCGGTCTTGGCGAGCCGCGGGTGATCCGGGTTGGCGAATCACCCGTCACGATGAGTCATGGCGCGCCGGCGCTCGGTGCCTTGCTCGAAACATGGCCGGACACGGACGCCGTGATGTGCGTGAGCGACATGTCGGCCTTCGGTGCAATCATGGAATGTCATCGACGCGGCTTGTCGGTGCCGAACGATATCGCGGTGGCCGGTTTCGGCGATTTTGAGGTCGCCTGGTGCAGCTACCCGACGATCACGACGATTTCCGTGGATGCCTATGGAATCGGGCTCCGTGCCGGAGACGCGTTGCTGGCCGCGCTCGGTGCGATCGAGCAGGAGGGGCAGCCGCGCACCCGGACCGTCAAGATCGAGTACACGGTCGTACCGCGCGACAGCGCTTGAACCTCTTTTACGGACGCTTGCCGCTTACGCGGTCGCTTTCGCGCAGATCGAACGGCTGCGCAACGCGCAGCCACGTGGTTAGAGCACGCTAGGATGTTCACGCACAATCGTTGCACTGACAACCAGCCACGCTGTTCTCACGCTGAGATAGCCAATAAACAGGTTCGCGCCGATAAACACGGGCCAGGAAAGCGATATCGCGGAAGGCACGCCACGAACGGCGAGCTTGAGGCAAACCACGGTTCCCGAGACTACGCCGAAGCTGAAGGCCCACCATGCGTACCCAAACGGTTGCTCCTTCAGCCACGATTTCAGCCTGAGTCCCACCAGCGTCTGAAATAGTCCGTAGCCGAGCAGCATCAGCAACCACTCCTGCGGCGTACCGGGTGCGACGACCAGAATGGCCGCCGCACAAACGACGGGCGGTGCGAACTGAATACCCAGTAGAGAACGTTGTGCGACGGGCAGGGAGTGGCCGCTCCAGAGCCGCTGGATTATCAGCGGCTCCAACGCGAGCCACGAAAATACGCCGGTGCCGAGGAGTAGCCACGCCCAGCTCGGCTGATTCAATGCGCCGAACGCTGCGGCGCTGGTGAAGCTGCCCGCTACGGTCGGCAGGTAAAGCGTCGGTGTCGTGTCTTCCGCCCGCCGCTCCCCGCGCCATAGCGTGCCCGTATGCCATGCCGAGAACGCGAGTTGCCAGCAAATGCCGGCAATCAGCAATCCCCACGCCCACGCTGTCGACCAGATCGTGACAGCCTGGCTGATCAGGAAGGTGGCGATGCCCGCCAGGGCGGGTGTCCCGCCTGCAACAGGGTGCTCGAACTCCGCGCGCATCAGATCCGGACGGCGAATCGCGTGGACGATATATGCGCACAGGAGACTCGCCCAAATTACCGTTGCCACAACAAGGATGTCCTCGCCGACATGCGCACTGATTCCCCAAAGATGCTCTGCGACTCGCCAGGATTGTCCGAGGCCGGACAATCCGAGGATGACGCTGAACATCGATGAGGGGACGGGTGGTAAGCGAAACGACACAAGCCTCGGCGGCATATTGCGGAATTGGACAGGGGAGAATAAAAAGGTCAACCGCTTTACTACGGCGACTTCACCGGCATACCGGGATCGTATGCACCGCCGTTAATCTGCGTATTTCTCGGGTTGACCCACTCGATCAGTCGTTGGCCGGGCTGCGTTGATCCGCGCGTTCGCAGCCGTACGGCGGCCTTACTGGCCGGTCGCGCTCTTTACGGCGCATTTGGCCTCGATCCTTTCGCCGTCGCTGAACTTAAAGGTGACAGGCACCGTCGAGCCGACCGCGAGCTGCGCCTTCGGCTTCTCGAACATCGCGTGATAGCCGCCTGGCGCGAAGGCGAACGTGCTATTGGCCGCAATCGTCACCTTCTCGATCGGCACCATTTTCGAGGTGCTGCCGGTCGTTTGTGTCTGGTGCAGCGCGGACATGCCGAACGCTTCGGTGTGGATGCCATCCAGATCAATGGGTTTGCCGCTCATGTTCATGAGCTTGAAGTAGCCGCCTGAGGGCATCTCGCCCGGCATCGAGCGGATCCAGCAGTCGGAAACCATCATGGCGGCAGCCGAAGCACCAAGCGAGGTGGCGGCAAGCGGCAGTGCGATAGCGAGTTGGCGGAAGGTGCGGTGCATCGCTCAATCTCCAGTTCAAGGTTGAGAAAACGTGATTAAGTGGCGGGATATCGGTCCCGCAACGGGTGCAACGATCATGCGTCGTATCGCAATTGCACGACCGGGATTCACCGCGCGCCCGCTGCCTGTCGGCATCCTGCGGCGCTGCATCGCGGCCAGCGCGAGCCTGGCAGGCGCGTGGTCTGAGCGGCCGACATCGGCGTAGCGCAACGCTACAGGATAATCCTGGAAGCGAAAACCCTTGCACGGCGCGCTTTTTTACCAGCTTGCGTGTCGTTCGGGGAAGAAATCCGCAACTTCCAGTGAAGCGCGTCAATTTGACTCTTCCACCGCGCATCGAAACCGGGTTGCCGCGGTGCATCGGCACAACGTTCCCGGAAGTGTGCGCGACGCTGCGGAGTTTGAGCAGGCCAACACGCGTCGCGCCAAAACCGATAATACCGAGCCAGAGCATTTCTTGATTTATTAAACATTTAAAATCAATAAAAAATTATGCTTTGTGAGCGTAAATCCTATAGGACATCGAAAATAAATCTCTATAGAGATACCTTGCGCTCGTGATTTAACTCAAGGTGATGGGCGACGATCGCTTCGGGGAAGGGTATCCAATGCCCTGCCAGCGCAACTGGTTACCAGGAGCCTGGCCTTGCCTCGCCAGATCGAACCGAACCATCAGTGCTATGGCGTAAACGGTTCACTGAAGCTTGGTATACCCGCGCCGACTTACGCTGCGCATACCACCATCATCAACACCTCGGAAGATTGCCAATGAAGTTTTCGTGAACATTTATGTAACAAGGCTAACATGGTTCATCAGGATAACCAATCATATGAAAGATTTTTCGGTGCCGCAAGACTCGTTTCCAAATAGTTTCATCTGCATTCTTGCTGCATTGTCACCCCCATGTATGGGATTGGATTGGAGTTTCGAAGAACATTGCCATGATCCGGAAATCGCAAGACGGCCAACTAAAACGGTTCGCGATGACGTCGAGCAGCATGCGTCGCGCACGACGCTGAATGCACCTGTTCGCCGCTCGCCCGGTGGCTGTGTTACCGGCCGCCAACCCGAACGGATCGACGCTTCAGAAGTAGCACTGCAGTTCCCCGCGACGGCGAATGTCGAGCGTCGCGCAATGGAAGGCGCCGCCGAACGGTCTGTAACTCAGGAAAGCGCACGGGATCGGTTCAAATCTCCAATCCTTGAACGCCTTGATCAGCGATAGCTGGGACGCATCCACGATCACCCGCTTCTCGTCCAGCATCAGCGTGTTGATGCTGGTCCACGAATTGCACATCGAAAATTTCGCCATGATTCCCGCAACCGGATCGGGGCGCGGGGCGATCAGCACATCCCAGCTCTTGAGGATCGGCGGCAGTCGGGTTACGTCGATGCAATCGGGGTTGACCAGAACCTTGCCGGGACACAATGGATTGAAGCTGGAATTGATGTGCATCGGCTGGCGGCAGTGGGTTTCGATTTCGTGAATGCGAAAACCGTCGCCCAGATGACGTCGCAGCCATTCGATGCCGGACCGGTTCGTCACGTTGGAGCGCGTGACAAACAGATCGCGGCCACACCGGGTGAAATCGGCGGCATCGAATACCGGTTCGAATTCGTTGACGATGTAGCGCAATGGCTCGTACTTGCCGGAAATACGGTAGCCCGGGTCGAACGGATCGTCGGTCAATGGCGGCCGTGGTGCCGCAGTACAACGGGCGCCCTGATGACAATACTCCTTGAACAGTGCACCATAGGCATCGCCCTCGAAGTGGCGCGAACGCCAGCACAGGGGCGTCTCGATGATCTCGTCGCCGATCACCAGATAGCTGTCGCGCGGACAGGCCACGCAGAAGCCGTGGCTAAACCACGAAGGCGTGCCGAAACGGACACGATGGTTGATAACGTCAGGCCGACGCACGGTTACGCCTTCCGCTTCAAGGATGCGCACGTACGCGTCGAGTTCCTTTTGCGCCAGATCGATCATCCAGCGGGGATAGCGCCGGCCGGCGACGAAACGATGCAGCCTTGCCGTGACGCTCGGCACGTTGAAGGTGACGCCGACGTGATATGGCGGAATGATCGCCCCGTCGATCCGTCCGACGATCACCTCCTCGAGCGGATCCCATTCGTTCCATGAGCTAACGGGCTTGACGTTCCTGTCCGCTAAATCCGGAGGCCCCGGGAGGGTGGCGGTTGGCATTGACTGGACGACCGTCGAAACGCCAGCCGACTGGTTGTCTGAGCAACGGGATTGCGGGAAAGCATTCCGCGCGGCTTCGTCCTCCGGTACTGCGCGGCGCCGTGAAAGCAGGCGGCGCGTTTCCAGCAGGTGCCAGGCCAGCAGCCCCGGCAGTCCCAGTGCGACGTCGGGCACCCGCTTGATCAGCGACAGCGCGAGCGCGATCTCAGGAGGCAATCCGTAAATACGCCCGAGGAGCAGAAAAGCGCCTTCCTGTACGCCATATGCGCCCGGCACCGGAAAGGCCGCATCGCGCACGGCCTGACCGAGGCTTTCCAGCACCATCGCTTCTGTGAGGGTCGGCTTGGCGCCCATGTACGTGAGGGCGACCCATATCTCTGTTACGCCGATGAACCACGCAGTCAGGTGGACGAAGACGGCGCTCAGCAGCGCTGCCCTGTTTGCGTGGATGCGCTGCAGGTTGTCGTGAAGTCCGAGTTCGCCGAAGGACATCTTCAACCAGCGCGCCGCCGCCAACAAGCCGCGTTCGATCAGCGCAAACAGCCAAAAGCGCTGCGCGAGATAGAAGCCGATGAGCGCCGCTGCTGCCACCGCCAGCCCGGTCGACAACCACTCTATCAGCGCACCTCCGCGGCCGCCCGCCACGAGGAGCCCGAATCCCGCAACGGTAAACAGGAACTGGGCAAAGGCCTGAACCAGCAGGTCGACCAGGATGGAGGCGCCCGCGAGTCCGCCTGCCACGCCCCAGAAGGTCAGGAGCCGCGCGCCAATCAGATCGCCGCCAACGGACACTACCGGCAGGAGCACGTTGATCGCCTCGCGTATCCAGCGAAGCAACACGAACACGCCGTAGCGTTGCCGGGACAGGGGACGGACCACGCGGCCCCATGCAACGCCGATGAACACGACGATCACGGCGCGAATCGCCACGATTGCCGCAATGCTCCAACCAGCGCGCGTAACAGCGCCCAGCACGAGCGTCACATCATGGCTGACGACCAGCGCGACGGCTGCCAGTAGCCCGCACGATGTGGCGACGATTGCGCCAATCGCCGCGCCGCCATTGGTCCTCAAGTAGGGAATTTTCATGGATTTCCCGGCCGTTGGCGCACACCCGCTCAAACGGGACTGCCAAGGCATTTAACTTGAAGCTACACGTTATGCGTAAAAGCGTACGAAAAGTGGCCGCGATAGGACGTTGCAACGTGGGACGCGCGAGTTTAAGCCGATGGACAAAGACCGAGATATCGATTGCGCACGCGCCATAAAGTTGGGTGGCGCGGCACGCCGGAGACAGTATTGAGGGTCGGCCGGAATTCGTGAAATTTTCGCCAAAACACCTTGACCAGGCGATTTAACGGAGAAATTCATTATCTTTATCAGTTTGATATTGCCGGTCCGATGATGCACTGCCCGTCTCGGCCAGCCACGCGGCTTCGCTACGCGCGCGCGGCTTCTGGTGGGCCCTCGTGCAGAAAACGCGATGCGGGCTTACCCGTTTGGGTATTGCTGATTAATGAGCGCTAGTCGCAGCATCGCCAACTGCGCGGCCAGGTTGCCATGCAGATAGAGATCGCGACGGCGAAGCGCCGATTGCTGCGCGGACGCGTCATACGCCAACGGCAGCGTCAGTCCGTTGGCCGCCGCGGCATTCATTCCAGCTCCACGCGACATCTGAATGGCGAGCGCTGCCTGATCCGCGTGCGTAACGACAGCCACACTCCCCAGTGCAGCAGCCGTGCCGGCATGCCTGACGATCGCGGCAGCGACGCCGTCTGGCGTCGGCACGTTGACGTCCAGGCTGCCCGGTCCGGTGGGTGTTCCGATCGACGTGACGCCAGCGGTCATCGAGTACTTCGCCGCGAGCACGTTCGCGACTTCCTGCTGCGCGTAGATCGGCGCGGAGATTTTCTGGCGAAGCTGAAACACTGCATCGGCGATCTGTTCATTCACGGGGCAAGGCGTCGGCGCGGCGCCGCCGGCCGCGGCGCGGTTGCCGAAACTGTACGCGACGATCGTATTGATCCGGTCGACGTCGACGGTCGGCGGCGTCCACGAAAAGAACGTGTTGAAGAGATACGTGGATTCGGTGCCAGCGACGGTTTGATCGTTCAGTTCGTTCGTCAGCTTGCCGAGCATCTGACGCTTCAGCTCGGCATCGGAGAAAGGGATATCGCTGGCGTAACCAGGGGCGCTGACGGCGCACGCCGCGACGAGCGCGGGCGCGGATGCCAGGAAGTGGCGGCGAGTTTGCATGATCGTTCGTGTTCTGTGTGAAGCGGATAGCGTCAGCCGTTCGGAAATGCGCGGCTCGCGGCAAGCATCGACTGCATGTTCATTTGCGCGTACATGTCGTGCACGAGATAGAGGCTGCGGCTGCGCGTCCACGGCTGGCCGGACTGCGTGTCATACGCCGCCGGGAGCGGCACTTCCTTCGCCGCGAATGCCTTCATGCCCGCCTGTTGCGAGGTCAGGATGCAGCGTTTCGCGTGATCGCGATGGCCGACCACCGCGACGTTGCCCATCGCCGCAGCGCCGCCCGCGCGCTTGACGGCCTCGAGCGCCACGCCAACCGTACTCAGATACACGATCGTGCCGTCGCTTGCGACGATCGGCTCAATGGAGGTCAGCACGTCGGTGCCCATCCGGTACTTCGAAACCAGGAAGCGCGCGATTTCCCACTGCGCGTAGATCTTGACCGGTTTCAACCGGTAGATCCGGTGAACTGAATCGGCCAGCGCTTCGTTGGTGGGGCCAGGATCGGGCAGCGCGCTCTGGTTGCCGCCGGTGCTCGACGTGTTGCCGCTTGCGGCATTCGGACGATTGCCGAAGCTGTACGCGACGATCGAATCAATCTGCGCGGCCGGAATCGACGGGAGCGACCACGTGAAGCCGACGTCCATCATGACCGGAACAATTGCGTTGACCGTTGTGGCGTCACCGAGTTGCGCGCTCAGCTTGCCGGTCATTTGTGCCTGAAGTGCGGCGTCTGTAGCAGGCGCAGGCGTGGCCGAAACGTCGTTGCCGCCGCACGCACTCAAGGCGGACGTTGCGGCCATCGCGGTTCCTGCGGTGAGAAAGCGTCTGCGCGGAGGTCGGGGCGAATTCGAAGTCATAAGGTATGCGAAAAAATATGTAGGCGATGCCACTGCGACTCGCGTCTCGGTCGGCATGCCTGGAATGGAGGGAGCGGAAATCAGTGCGCCGATGATGTGTGCGACAAACTTCACGATCGGCGCGACGTAGCGTGTACCGATCGGGCGACCGGTAGATCGGGATCTTAGTGATCCTTTATTAAATCGCAATGACGAGGTTCTGCAATTTTTTTGATGACGCAGACAGGATCAGATTTTCACGTTGTTTGACGATCTGTCTCAGGTTGCCATCGGCCGGATACGCAAGTATGGGTAGCCGGGGCCGAGGTTGCGCCGAGGTGCGAAATTCACGAATCCGCGCACCCGGCACTCCCGGCGGAGCTGAAGGAGCAGGAATCGAGGATGGTCTACACGCCCGGCGCGGCCGAGATCCGCTTCGGCTTCGGCCAGTTTCGCCAGGCGTCTGCGCGCGTGCCAATCCTCACGCGCCAGGCATGATTGGGCTTATCGTTCCCGCCGCGCAATTCTCCGTTCGCATCGGCTGATACTTACTTCAGCCGCCCGGCGAGAAACTGTTGCAGCCGCTCGCTGCGTGGCGTATTCAGCACCTCGCGCGGATCGCCTTGCTCTTCGATTTTCCCCTGGTGCAGGAAGATGACGTGATTCGACACATTGCGCGCGAACCCCATTTCGTGGGTGACGACGATCATGGTGCGACCTTCTTCCGCCAGCGCCTGCATCACTTTCAGCACTTCGCCGACAAGTTCGGGATCGAGCGCAGAGGTCGGCTCATCGAACAGCATCACTTCCGGTTCCATCGCCAGCGCGCGTGCGATCGCTACGCGCTGTTGCTGGCCGCCGGATAGATGCGACGGATACTTGTGCTCGACGCCGTTTGAAAGACCCACCTTGGTCAGATATTTACGCGCACGGTCTTCCGCCTCGCTGCGGCTCAGACCCAGCACGCTAATGGGCGCTTCGATGATGTTTTCGAGCACCGTCATGTGCGCCCACAGGTTGAAATGCTGAAACACCATGGACAGGCGCGTGCGCATCGTCTGCAATTGTTTCGGATCGCTCACCCGCAGGCCGCCGTTGCGGTCGGCCGTCGTGCGAATCTGCTCGCCGTTGAGCGTGATCTGGCCGGAGCAGGGCGATTCGAGGAAGTTGATGCAACGCAGGAACGTGCTTTTTCCCGAGCCACTTGAACCGATCAGGCTGATCACGTCGCCAGCTTTCGCCTTGAGCGATACGCCCTTCAATACTTCGTTTTCGCCGAACTTCTTGTGCAAGTCATCGACAATCAGCTTGTACATTCTCAATACACTCCAACAGGGCGGCTCGGGGTTCAGTGCCCTTGCGGTTTCAGGTAAGCCAGCATGCGTGTTTCCGTGCGCCGGAAAACCCATATCAGGGCGAAGACAATCGCCGCATACAACACAGCCGCGATTCCATATGCCTGGAACGTCATGTAAGTGGCGGAGTTCGCGTCGCGCGCCACTTTCAATATGTCCGGCACCGTCGCGGTGAAGGCGAGAGTCGTGGCGTGCAGCATCAGGATGACTTCGTTGCTGTACGACGGCAGCGCGCGACGTAACGCGGACGGCAGGATGATGCGCGTATACAGCTTGTATTTCGACATGCCATAGGCAAGCGCCGCTTCGATTTCGCCGTACGCGGTGTCTTTGATCGCGCCTGCGAAGATCTCGGTGGCGTAGGCGCACTCGTTCAGCGTGAACGCCAGCAGCGTGCAATTCATCGCGCTGCGAAAGAATCCGCCGAGCAATACATGCGAGTGGACGAAGTGCAGGCTGTAAATACCGGTGTAGATAATCAGCAACTGGACATAAAGCGGTGTGCCGCGAAACACGTACGTATAGAGCCAGACCGTGCGCGATACAAAGGGATTGCGCGACGTGCGCGCAATGGCCAGCGGCACGGCGAGCAGGAAACCGAGTGCGATTGAAACAACCAGCAGCCAGAGCGTGATGACGAGGCCGCTGTAGTTGAAGCCGTCACTGTAAAGATAGTTCGGCCAGTATTGCTGAAGGAGTTCGATCAAAGCGCAGCCCTCCGCACACCGGTCGAATAGCGCTTTTCGAGTCGGTGCAATGCCAGATTGGAAACGGTGGTGATGCCGAGATAAATCGCGCCGGTGACGAGCGTAAAGAAGAAGAACGCCTGCGTGGCCTTGCCTGCGTCCTGCGCGGCTTTCACCACGTCGGCAAGACCGATGATCGAGACGAGCGCGGTTGCTTTCACGAGGACCTGCCAGTTGTTGCCGATGCCCGGCAGCGCGAAGCGCATCATCTGTGGAAAAAGGATGCGTGTGAATACACGCCTTGCGCTCATGCCGTATGCGAAACCGGCTTCGATCTGCCCTCGGGGAACGGCGAGAAAGGCGCCGCGAAAGGTCTCGGTGAAGTACGCGCCGTAAATGAATCCGAGCGTAATGACGCCGGCCACGAAGGGGTCGATGTCGATCTGATCCATACCGAGAACGTCGGTCAGGTCGTTCAGCCAGATCTGGATGCTGTAGAACAGCAGCAACATCAGGACAAGATCGGGTACCGCGCGGATCAACGTCGTGTATGTCGTGCCGATGCGCTGGAGCGTGCGATTGGGCGAGAGTTTCGCCGCAGCCCCGGCGAGGCCAAGCAGAAATGCCGCCGCGAGAGAAAGCACCGCGAGCTTGATGGTTTCCCACGTGCCCGCGAGGAGTAATGGGCCGAAGCCTTGAAAAAGCATGAGCGGATGTCCTCCATGAAATGACACGTGCCGGGCGAGGGCGCGGCGTGCTTGCGTAGGTTCTGCTAGTTGTCTATACAAGATATCGTGATGGCCAGATAGTCAACAATCAGTGTTATCACTGATGGGTATGGCTGGCACGCGAGAAAAAAGCGAGAAAAAAGCTATTAAACACAGGTATCAGACGAATCGCCTGAGGGTATACGTGGAGATGATTTAACTTGTATAGACAAGCTTGATTCGATACGCTGGCATTACCTTGTCCATACAACTTTCCTGTGATGATTAAACTGACTCCTGGCCACGTAACCCTCTCGCAACTGCGCCAGATCGCGCGCGAAACGGTGAAACTCGAACTCGATCCGGCGAGCTACGCCGCCATCGACGCGGCCGCGCAAACCGTCGCCGCCATCGCCGCGAAGGGCGAGCCCGCCTACGGCATCA
>NZ_JAMXLH010000005.1 GCF_024281035.1 Paraburkholderia sp. | reverse complement strand
GCGATGCCGAAGCTGGTGCCCAATCTACGCGATTCTCAAATCATTCCACGAGCGGGCCACTGGCTGCAACAGGAAGCCCCGGACCGGGTCAACATCGCCGTGATTGAGTTTCTGCGCAACCTGTAGGGACCGTTGACCTCTTGCCGATCAGTAGCGGTCATTCGCCAGGAAGTGGGCGACGGCCGGAACGGGTCGAATTCGGGCGACCGCATCGGGCCGCGGTCGGCGCCAATTCCTGGTGCACGTCCGCGCGCTCACCCGGACGGCTCTCGCTGAGATTGGGCCGCCGCCGCTGTCGATCCCCGCCTCAATTCGTTGGTTTTCGATTCTCAGAGACATTGCACACCGACGCGCGGGAAGGGTAGGTCGTGTATCGCCAAATCACTAAAAGTGCGTGAAAGATCGACTATGCTTGAAAAGTTCCTTCGGGACGTCGGGCAAGGAGAGTGACCATGCGCATGCTTCTGAACATACGAATTCCCCACGAGCCATTCAATGCTTTCGTTCGAGACGGCACCATCGGAGATGTGATGGCAAAAATACTCGAAGAAGCAAAACCGGAGGCGGCCTATTTTACTGAGCAAAGCGGTGCACGCGGAGCCATCCTCGTCATCAACCTTGATGAGCCATCGCAGATTCCAGCATTCGCGGAGCCGTGGTTTCTTACGTTCAATGCCGACTGTGAGTTTCGTGTTGTGATGGTACCCGAAGACCTGCAGAAAGCGGGGCTCGAGACGATCGGGTCGAAGTGGAAATAATACAAGTTGCATGCCGCGGCACAGACTCGCGGCGTGACTCGGAAACATGGAGTACATCATCCTGGTTGCCAGGACGGCACATGGACACAGCCGAACCCGGAAGTTCGTCGTCCAACGGCGATCAACCGTCCCGACTCGCCCCCCGAACTTCCGTATCCGACGCGCAAGAGACTTCCAGCTTTCTCGATTGCGGGCATCTGCGCAAGACGTCTGTTGCCAAAACCAGGCTCATTATGGAGAAACAACGTCAAGCTTTGCCATGACCCCATCTGTATTGCTCAGTGTGCAATGCCTTCCAATCTCGACCACGTTGGCCATTATTGTGAACTTCAATTCATCATCGAACGAGATTTTTTTCGACGACGTTCGATCGGCCTGAATGGCACCTTCTATAGTCTTATTCGTGACGCCATCCGCCAACTGATTGACCGGTTCACATTTAAGTCGAATCGGACTGCCATAAAATATACCGTCGATGCCTTTGGTCGTGTTGTCATCGATCCCTTGAAGAAGAGGAATTCCCCCGACTCGAACGCTATAGACATCATGCGAGAACATGCCCTGCGCATCACACAACTCATAGGAAGATTGGTTTCCATCAGATCCGGCCATCGCGTGGCATACGTTTTTACCATTTTGTGCGGTCAGTAGCGGTTCGACGAAGGGGGAATTACGTTCGTCGGATTTTCTCCGTTGAACTATCGCTTGATCTATTTTCTCTCTTTCTTCTGCGGTAAGCTTTGTGAGCGTGACAACATCCTTGGGCTTAATGTGTAAGTCATAGTGTTGATCATTAGGCCAGTTCGTCTTTGCCTGCGCACAGGCGAGAGTCACCGCAGCACTAATCAATGAATCAGGCGGAACATCGGCCAGATTTTCCTGCATTAACTCGGGCATTGGAACGGATTTAACCAAGTCTCCATTCGCTCTTCTAGTATTCACCGCTAGATAGGTGTATTTGCCGTCATTGCAATCGATTAGATAATGAGCTTCACTGAAGCTGGAACGCAGCGTCAGTCGAAGGTTCCTGAATTTTCTCGTAGATGTCTCTTTCCCACGCAGTGATTTGACCGTTGTCGCCTTGCTTAACGGAGCTCAAATCCACTTCAGCTTTGGAGAACAGTGTTAAAGGGTATGGTGGTACCGCTTTGACCCACTGCGGTGGCGTTGTTTGTTGAGGATCAGCACGGAGTGTTGATACCGGATCAGCAGACTGAGCTGCTTGACTAATGCCGCTGAGCGACAGGAAGGCGATAGAGAACGCAATGCCGAAAGTTGGAAGCTGCATTGTCACTTTCATGATCGATTTTGGTATCGGCAAAAATTATAGATTGTTATCGGTCGGATCATATCTTCCGTTTTGACGCCAGGTTTCTGGCACTTGCTCGGAGCACCGCCAGTCGCATACGGGGGTGACTACAAGGTACCGTGATCGTCCTCGTTGGGCGACTTCGACCTGATGATCTATATCAAGCCCTCCCTCTATACACATCATCCGAAACTATCCGGTCCTGATGATCGAAAGCCGAGCGATTTCGTACCAGGTTGATTGACCGTTGATGGCAGCCGACTACCGCCCGACGCTTTGGCTCGCAGCCGCCCCAAAGCAATCACTCAGTGAAATGTTGTATGCGGTGCCTTTTTCAACGCTTCAAGATACGAGCCAGCTACTGGTTGAATCTCGCCTCCGGGGCCCGCTATATGAATCTGAAGATCATCGAGGCGGACATGCAGGCCTGGCGGTAAGGCAAAAAATTTGATCAAGTCTGGCCTGTCGACACCCAACTGATATAGCGAAATTCTGTGGTTCCGTGACGGGTTCTGTGAACCAAATTCGTCACCCGGATCTGTGAGCGACCAGCCGGAGTCCATTTTGTGAGCGGGATTGCGAGTCAGAAGCAGACGACTGGCGCTTTTGTAATCCGAATGGACCACCACACTCTGCTGTAGCGATGGGAAATCCGGACTCAGTATTGGCGCAATGCTCTCAACCACATCTTTCTGATTGCGCAGGTGCTTCAACGTGTTGTCGACCGAATCGACAAACTTGATTGGAATCGCCTTCATATCGGGCTCTGCGACGCACAGAAAGTTCTCCGCTCCGGCTTCGAGCTTCGTCAGCATCCAGCCGATCTGTACTGTCTCGCCAACATGGAATCGTTCGCCATCCGCGACTGTTCGCTCAAAAAAACGTAATAGCCAACTAATATCCTCGGCGGGAATGGCAGGATCGGAGACCCGAATTTGAAATTCCGGATGATCAAACCGTTTGCAATCGACGGTCCTATGAATAGATCCGGTTGACTGCTGTGCCGGCTGCGTCATGCTGGGCGAGCGAAATAGTGAGCGAAAGCGCATGGTTCGTGTTATCGCGTGACAAGCAATTGTCAATATTCTACGGGGGTCACCTCGAATTACCGTTCCTGCATGAACCGGGTCTCACGCCGCTTTGACCTGCGCCACTTGTGCTACTTGTGCTGATAGTCAACGCAGGATGCGAAAAGAATAAACCGACCAAGGACGGCCTGAGACGGCCTGACACTGCAGCCGCTAACTGACTATCGCGCCGTGCCGTCTTCCCTGCTCCGTGACACTCGGTGTAGTCGGCGGGAAACGCAGGCCCACCACCAGCCCTCGATCGTTTTCTCCGCTCCCGAGCGAGACGATGGCTCGATGCTGTTCGGCGATGCGTCTTACAATCGACAGGCCCAGTCCACTACCCGACGCTGCATGACCGCTGCCGCGATAAAAACGCTCCCAAACAAGCTCCCGGTCTTCCTCGGGAATACCGGGACCGGTATCGGATACCTTGAGCGTCGCGCAGCCATCTTCGCGATTCACGAGGACGTCGACGCGTGCTTGCGGACCTGCATAGCGAATTGCGTTGTCGACCAGGTTGTTGAGCAGGATGCGAAGACTGTCGGCATTGCCCGTTGTCTTCACAACACCCGACGCAACTAATCCCAGATCGATCTGGTTCATCTCCGCGTACCGCACGCGGTCGCTGATCACGCCCCGCGCGAGTGCGGTCAGATCGACCTCGCTGAAGACGGGAGCCGGCGATTCGGGCGAAAGTCTGGCAAGTGTCAGCAACTGCTCTGCGAGATGGGCAAGGCGCGCGGTGCCTGCGCGAATCTGTGTGGTAATTGCGTCGCGCTCCGTGGCGCTCGCGGCGCGTGGCAGCAGGTCGGCCTGAAGCGTCAGTCCCATGATGGGCGTACGAAGCTCGTGCGCCGCGTCGGCGATGAATTGACGCTGGGCCGTAAACGCATGATCAAGACGCCACAGCAGATCGTTGATTGCATCGACCAGTGGTATGACTTCGCCCGGCATGGTCGCCGTGCCGATCGCATGCATATTGTTCGCGTCGCGTCGCTTCAGATTGGCAGCGATCTTTCGCAATGGCCGCAAACCGTAGCCGATGCCAAACCACAAAAACAGCGCAAGCACGGGCACCAGCGATAGCACGGGCCAAAGCAGATGCATCGCAATCTCTGCCACCGCCTCCCAGCGCGCCCGCCGCGCCTGGGCAACCCGCACGATCACGTCGCCATTACGGGTGGCATAGGAATGCCACAGTTGGCCATTGACCGAGAGATCGGCGAACCCGGCGCCCGTGGGCGGCGGCAGGGGCGAATCGCGGTCGCTGCTGAACACGGCCGTCGATCCACGCCAGACCTGAAGCAGCACCGCGTGCGAGTGCTGTCCGGAAAGCCGGTCCTCGTTGGCGCCCTGCATGCCTCTCAACGAGAGTCGTCCATCGGGTTCGACCACGACGTGCTGCGCAATGCCCTTGAGCTGGTCGTCGAGTAGCTCGTCCAGTTCCCCGAGTGCTCCCCAGTAGGTCGCTGCACTGGCAAGCAATCCTGCGAGCAGCGCGGCGGGCAGCAGCCAGATCAGCAGACGCCGACGCAGAGATATCACTCAATCTCTCCCATCTTGTAGCCCACGCCTCGTACATTACGAATCGCCCCTGTGCCCAGTTTGCGGCGCAGATTATGGATATGTACCTGGATCGTGTTGCTCTCCACTTCTTCGTTCCAGCCGTAAAGGCGCTCTTCAAGCTGCTCGCGGGAGACGATTGTATTCGGGTCCTGCATCAGCTCCTGCAACAGCGCGAACTCACGGGTCGTGAGGAATATCTCCTCGTCGCGCACCCAGACCCGATGCTGGGCCGGGTCGAGCCGAAGCGATCCAGCCAGTAACACTGTTTGTGCGCGACCTGCCTGCCGTCGATTCACAACGCGCATGCGAGCAAGCAATTCATCGAGAGCAAATGGCTTGACGAGATAATCGTCGGCGCCTCCATCGAGACCGGCCACGCGATCAGGAACGGCATCGCGGGCGGTGATGATAATGACCGGCGTGTCGTCGCGTCGCTCGCGCAACCGTGTAAGCAAGGTGAGCCCGTCCTGTTTTGGCAGGCCAAGGTCGAGCAGGACGAGCCCGTACGATGTCGTTCGCAAGGCGAGGGACGCCGCGTCGCCGTCATGAACCCAATCCACAGCGAAGCCCTCGCCCTGCAGCCCCTGCTGCAAACCACTTCCAATCAACTCATCGTCTTCTACCAGAAGTATCCGCATATTCTCGTTCTAATCTCGGTACCTCAGTGATGACGGTACTCGTCATTCCACGCGCGACGCGAAACACGGTCGCCAGTTTGCGACGTGCCGATCGCAGCGCCACCGTAGCTAGTCGCACCAGAATTGGACGCAGTGGCCTGTTGCGCGGCCACGCGCGACTCGGCAGCCTGAATATCCGCAGGATACTGGTTCTTGCTCGACTTGTAACCGGCATTTTTCATTTGTATCAATTGTTGTTCGACCTGCGCGCGGGTTAATGGACCGTTTGTCGATTGAGCGAACGACATGGCTGGCGCGGCGATAGCAAGCGCCAGAGCAAGCGCCTTGATGATCGTGTTCATGAGAAATACCTCCGTGTTTAAGCCCTTCCGGGCGAGCTGGAACGCTTTCTCCCAGTAATCACAGTTTGATGCCGCAGAATTAAGCCACGGTTAACGCTCCGCTCATCCCCCGCGTCGGACGCAATTTCTCAATGACCTGAGGACCGTGCCATAAGGGTGACCGATCACCGTTTATCGTATCCACGATGTCGCGAGGGCCTGCGCCCGATGGCGAGTGATGATTCCACCGCTCGCCGTTTCTATTATATTTTTTAAATTCCCTGGTTGTACTTCGAGAATCTGGAATCGACAGCGGTCATAAGCCAACCTTAAGCCAGATAGCCGTACCTTGATCACCAAATCCATATGTGGAGCGCGGCAGCTTTCGCGCCGAAAGGATACGTTCCGCCGTGTTGCGTCAACGGCAATCGGATCAACCGGCGTCGCGCCTGCAGTGGTAGCTCGGACACGCGGAATTATTGCAGTCGAACGGGAGAGCGATCATGCTGACGAAGAACGCGTTTCAAATAACGTTGACTGTCTGTCTTGTCGCGGCATCAGCAGGTGCACTTGCTGCCGAACCTGCCGCGGTGAAGGTCCGCCTTTCAGACGGAGCAAGTGCTGGCATGTCGTTGACTTTGATGCCGTCCACCGTACCAGCCGGGCCGGTCGAGTTCACGATCCTGAATGAATCGCGCACGATGAAGCACGAATTCATGATTTTGCCGTGGTCCGAAGCCGGCGCGGCGCTGCCTTATGATCAAAAGACGCAGCAGGTCAACGAAGCACGCCTGCGAGAACTGCAAGGCGTTGAGGATCTCAATCCCCGGGAGACGGTGACTGCACGGCTCACGCTCAAACCAGGTCGCTATATCGCGTTCTGCAATGAGCCAGGACACTTTCGCGACGCCATGCGCGCCACATTTATTGTCAGCCGGAGCAAATGACTGGCTTTGACAAAAGCCAATCATTTCGCACGTGCCTGAATTCGACCGGATTGACGCCGCCTGAGCGCCCAGGGGCAGACGGACGCCTTCCAGCCGGACACAGACTTCGTTATTCGCACGCTGCTCTCAACGCGTTGCGCCTCTGTTGCCTGCAGGGTGCGCTATCGTAGGGAATGCCGCTTCTCGCCCGGCATGGCGCAGTGCGACATTTCAACGGAGGTGCGTCCATGCAGTCGCGTTGCGTGACCGGAAATCGCCGCCAGCCGTTCCGCACCGGAGCGAGGCGTTGAGTCGCTCGCCCGCCGGATCGGGTACCGCCGGCGTGCAGGACCGGCGCTATCTGCGCCGCGTTCCCGGCATCGCGGTGCTCGTCGGATACCGGCCTCGCTGGCTGATCAAGGACATCGTTGCCGGTATCGTCCTGATGGCCATCGTGGTGCCTGCCGGCATGGGCTACGCGGAGGCTGCACACCTGCCGCCGATCAGCGGGCTCTATGCAACGATCGCGGCCATGGTCGCATACGCGCTGTTCGGGCCGAGCCGCCTGCTCGTTCTCGGGCCCGATTCGGGCCTCGCCGCGCTGATCGCGTCGATTGTCGTTCCGCTCGCAGCCGCACATCCTGAACGTCTGATGGCGCTCGCCGGCATGCTCGCGATACTGTCCGGCGCGTTCTGCGTCGTCGTTGGACTGTTCCATCTCGGGTTCGTCACGGACCTGCTCTCGAAGCCGATTCGTGACGGCTACATCAACGGTGTCGCCCTCACGATCGTGATTGGCCAGACGCCGAAGCTGCTGGGCTTCGACGTCGGCGGCAGCAGTCTCGTGGAGGGCGCGGCCGGCCTCGTACGCGGCGTCGCCAGCGGCGCAGTCAACGGCGTGACCTGCATGCTCGGCTTCGCCTGTCTCTTCATCATCTTCGCGTGCAAGCGGTGGTTGCCGCGCGTGCCGGGCATTTTTATCGCTGTTGTGGGCGCAACAGCCGTCGTCGAGTGGTTTGACCTTGCGAGGCGCGCGCATGTAGCTGTCGTCAGCAGCTTGCCGCAAGGACTGCCGCCGCCCGCGCTGCCGCTCGTGCCGCTCGACGACATCATTGCCCTGTTACCGGGTGCGGCCGCCGTGGCACTGATCTCACTGACCGACATCAGCGTGCTCTCGCGCGTCTTCGCGGCGCGCGACAGCGGCGGGAATGTCGATCGCGATCAGGAATTGGTCGCCCTCGGCGCGGCCAACATCGTTTGCGGCCTGCTGCAGGGCTTCCCGGTGACCAGCAGCGCATCACGTACGCCCGTTGCGGAATCGTCGGGCGCGAAGACGCAACTGACGGGCGTTGTAGCGGCATTGTGTGTGTGCGCGTTGCTTTTGTTCGCGCCGAAGCTGGTTCGCTCATTGCCCACCGCCGCGCTCGGAGCCGTGGTCGTGGCGGCTGGCGCCGGGCTGTTCGAGGTGCGAAGCGTAGCCGGCCTGTTGCGACTGCGGCCGAGCGAGTTCGTCCAGTCGGCTGTTTGCTTCGTGGGCGTCGCGCTGGTCGGCGTGGTGCATGGCATCTTCTTTGCGGTTGCCCTCGCGCTGCTTGCGTTCGTGTGGCGTGCGTGGCGCCCGTACGATGCCGTGCTGGGGCGCGTAGACGGACGCAAGGGCTATCACGACGTCGTGCGTCATCCGCAGGCTCGCTGCATCCCGGGGCTTCTCCTGTACCGCTGGGACGCGCCGCTCTTTTTCGCAAACGCGGAGATATTTCGTGATCGCGTTTTACAGGCCATCTCGAACGCCAGTACACCAACGCGCTGGCTCGTCCTCGCGGCTGAGCCGGTCACGGACATCGATGTCACCGCGGCCAGCGTCCTGGACGATCTCCACCAACTCCTGCGCGAGCGCGGGATCGACCTGAACTTCGCGGAAATGAAGGGCCCGGTCAAGGATCTGTTATCCCGCTATGAACTGTTCGACAAGATCGGTGCGGCCCATTTCTTCCCGACCGTGGGTGCTGCGGTAGCGGCGTACCTTGATGCATACGACGTCGAGTGGCGCGACTGGGAGGACTGACGTTGTGTGAGCAACGTTGTCGGCGGCGGCCCTACCGGAGCGTTTGCGTACACCGCGCGTCGACACGATTCGGAGTTCCTGGTACGAGCTTCGCGCCGTCCGCCGCGAGCCGCCGTACAGCGGCCTCGCCGAGCCCGCTGCTCGCGCCGGTGATGACGATAAACTTGCGTGCGATGTTTTAAGACATGATGTCGTTCCGGATGCTTGCCAGCGCTTATCAGCACGTTAAAGACGCGTTACCTGCCGACGCGCGCCTGAAGATGTGCAGGGTATCGCTCGCCTTGCACGGGGATGTTCGAAAGCTGCGCATCGATGTCGCCAAGATTGCCGGGCGTTAGCTCAATCGCAGCACCGCCGACGTTTTCCTTCAATCGATGCAGCTTTGTCGTGCCCGGGATCGGCGCTAGCCACGGCTTTTGTGCGAGCAGCCACGCAAGCGCGACCTGCGCCGGCGTCGCGTTCAGACTCGCGGCGATCTGCTTGAGCACGTCGACGAGCGCCTGATTGGCCTTGCGGTTGTCTTCAGAGAAGCGCGGCACGACATTGCGGAAGTCGGATTTGTCGAAGCTGGTGTTTGCGTTAATCGCGCCAGTCAGGAAGCCCTTGCCGAGCGGGCTAAAGGGCACAAAACCGATGCCGAGTTCTTCGAGCAGGGGCAGGATTTCTTTTTCCGGTTCGCGCCACCACAGCGAATATTCGCTCTGCAGCGCCGCGACCGGCTGCACGGCATGCGCACGGCGGATCGACTCGACGCCCGCTTCCGACATGCCGAAATGCCTGACCTTGCCCTGTTGAATCAGGTCTTTCACGGCGCCGGCGACCTCTTCCATCGGCACATCTGGATCGACCCGATGCTGATAGAGCAGATCGATGCGATCCGTGCGCAGCCGTTTGAGCGCCGCGTCCGTCACCGCACGGATATTGTCCGGCCTGCTATTGACACCCTTCTGAACGTCGCCGCCTTCGAAGCCGAACTTGGTTGCGATAACAACCTGATCGCGAAACGGCTCCAGCGCCTCGCCGAGCAGTGTTTCATTCGCGCCCTGCGCATAGGCTTCGGCGGTGTCGAAAAAGGTCACGCCCTGATCGAAGGCGGACCGGATGAGTTCGATTGCGTCGGCCTTCTCCGTTGCAGGCCCATAGCCATAGCTCAGTCCCATGCAGCCGAGACCGACCGCCGAAACTTCAAGTCCGCTCTTTCCAAGAATACGTTTCTGCATTTCCCGGCTCCTTAGCTTGCGGTGACGCCCGCTTGATACTGCTCGTCCATAACCTTCTCCATCCAGTCGACCGGACTGCCGTTCTGGCTTTCAGCAATGGTGATCCGCATGAGTGCTCCTTGCATGAGTTGCCGTGACGTTCAATGTAGCAACACGACTTCATGCGATAAAGAGCTAAAATCCGCATAAAGCTAGAAGGTGGGCTTATAAATGGCGCGCTCCGATCTCTCCGATATCTCTGCATTTCTGTCCGTCGCACGCGAGCGCAGCTTTACCAGGGCGGCCGCGAAACTCGGCGTTTCCCAGTCTGCACTGAGCCAGACGGTGCGTAACCTGGAAGCGCGGCTCGGACTTCGCCTTTTAACGCGGACAACGCGCAATATCGCACCAACGGAAGCGGGCGAGCGGCTGATACAGTCGGTCGGCCCCCGGCTCGACGAGATCGAGGCGGAGTTAAGTGCACTCAGCGCTTTGCGTGATACACCGGCGGGCACTGTGCGCATTGCTGCCGGAGAACACGCGGCAGAACTGCTTCTGTGGCCGGTTATCGAAAGGCTTCTGCCCGACTATCCGGACATAACGATTGAAATCGTCGTCGACAACGGACTCACGGACATCGTCGAACAACGGCTGGACGCAGGCGTGCGGCTCGGAGAACAGGTTGCCAGGGACATGGTTGCCGTTCGGATCAGCCCCGACGTGCGCATGGCCGTCGTCGGCACGCCAGGTTATTTCGCCACGCATCCCAAGCCGAAGACGCCACGAGATTTGACGGCGCATAACTGCATCAATATCCGGTTGCCAACGGCCGGCGGCATTTACGCGTGGGAGTTCAGGAAGGGTGAGCGCGAGTTGAACGTGCGCGTCGAAGGGCAGCTTGTCTTCAATAGCGCGACGATGGCGACGAAAGCCGCGCTTGCTGGCGTCGGTCTCGCCTACGTTCCCGAACAACGGATTTTATCGCAGCTCGAAAGCGGGCAGCTATTGCGGGTGCTGTCCGACTGGTGCGCACCGTTTCCCGGGTTTCACCTGTATTACCCCAGCCGCCGCCAGCCGACTCCGGCGTTCGTTGTCGTCGCTAACGCACTGCGTCGAGGGATCTAGGTTCAACGGCCCTTCGGCCTCGAAGTTATTACGGATCCTGGATTCAGTACGCCATTACCTGTAGCGGCTTGCATTTGAAACCGGCCGTGCTTGCAATCGACGCGGTTTCCTGCTCGAAATAACTGCAACTGACAGAGGCCGCGGGCTCGGATTATCTGCAACTGACGGAGCTCAGATCGTCAGTCCGGCCGCGAGCATCTTGTCTCGCAGCGTGGCCGCTCGCTCCGGTTCCAGCGAATTGCTGAACAGTGCCTTGATTTCGGCCGGCTTCGCGTCGAACTGCTCCACCAGGTCCTTGATGCGATAGCCGTGGCGTGTCAGCGTCGGTTCGAGATCGTCATGCTGCCGCGACAGCACCGATTCGACCAGCGCAGCCGACACGGGCTTTTCACCCGTCTGATAGCCAGCCTCGAACGCGAGCGTCAGATGGAGCTGGATCTGTAACGGTGTGCGCAGCTTCGTCGCCAGCAGATCGATCGCGTCCTCGGTGAGGATCGACTCGACGTCGGTGCCGTCGGCCGCGCACGCACCTATCAGCCAGTACAGGTATTCGCGCTGGCTGCCGGCGATGCCGTCGAGCGAGAAGATGTCGGTGCGGTAGCCGATCTCTTCCATGGTCGCGCGCCGCAGGTCATTGCGCAGCTTCGGGTGTCCGGCGAGGATCAGGGACAGGCTGCCGCCGCCGTCCTCGACCAGTTCCATCAGTCGCTTCAGGCCGACCAGTGTGTTGCCGTTCAGGTCATGCGCCTCGTCAACAAACAGTGCGACAGGCCGCTTGTTCTTTCGGACCAGTTCGCGAAGGTCGCGTTCTCGCTTCTCGCCCTGGGTCGGAATGCGAATCTGCTTCTCGATCGACAGGTCGTAGAACAGCGCTGCGATGAACGTTGCTAGCTTGATGCGATGCTTCTCGATCGCGAGAGATTTCGAAACAGTCACGCGCTTCTCGTCCTCAAGCGCCTGCTGAAGCCGCCGCAACATCACGGTCTTGCCGCAACCCACGACGCCACACAGCGCGATCAGCCGTCCCTCGAAGACCGCACCCTTGATGTCCTTCATCAATTGCTGGTGATGCGTGGTTTCGAAGTAGCCCGCCTGGTTCAGCGGGACCGCCAGACGACTGTAGTGCTGCATCACTTCAGCTCGCATGGCCTTCCCCTGATTTACGGTGCCGGAAATAGTCGCGGACGCGCGCCAGGACAACCCGGCGCACCAGGTCTCGGCGAGTACCCGCTCAATGAACAGCCGGTCCTGCGATGACAGTTTCGCGAGCGGCGGTGCCAGGTCATCGGCGATCGCGAGCTTGGCCGCGATCGCATTGGGGAACCGGTATTCGTGCGCGTCGGCGTCGAACGGCTGATGCGGCAGCGGAACCGGCGGCGTTGCCACCGGCGTCAGCCGGACATCGTCGCCGGCAAGCGCCGCGATCGTCAGTCCGAGCTGGTCGGCCAACGCGCGGATGTGATCGGCACGCTCATCGGCCTTCCCGCGCTTGAAGGCACGATAGCGATGCAGTGGGATCGGTCCCGACACGGGGTGGTAAGGCCCAAAGCGCTCGCCGTCGAACTCGGCGTACAGCTCGTCGTCGAACAGGCCCCAGAGCAGCACGACCGACTCGCCGGCCATGTCGGGCTCGAGTTCGTAGGCCGTGCCGTCGATCGAAACGCGCGCATCGATGCCGACCTTGCGTCGCTCGGGTTCACGCGCGAACCGGCAGAACTGCTCCCACGTGCACATGTCGCGCACGCCATCGGTTGGCAGGTGCGCAAGCCAGTCGTCCATGCGCGAATGCTTCTCGGAGCGATGCTCCTGGGCGTTGTAGCGCAGCAGATAGCGAAAGAACCATTCGTTCGCCTGCTGCTCCGTTTCGGGTTTGTGGAAGTGATACAACGTCTCGTGCGCTTCCTTGACGGTGCGAAACGGGCGCTCGACCTTGCCCTTCGAGCGCGCCGTCGTGCGCGTGCCATCCTTGCCGGCCGGCAGATGCGTCTGCCACGCGATATCGAGAGCCTGCATCACGCTCTGGAACACGCGGCTCTTCGCGACCGGGCCGTTGTCCAGGTAGATCATCTTCGGCAGCCCCTGAAACGGGAACGCTGGATCGGCCTTCGGGGCCATCGCGTTGAACAGGAAACGCAGCGCCGATTCCACATCCTCGCCGTACACGCAGCGATATTCTTCGTAAGCGACGCCGCTGCGATCATCGACCACACCGAACAGCATCAACGTGGGCTCGCCTTTCGCTGGGTCGACCCACGAAGGGCGTTCGATATGCTTCAGGTCGGATGGCGACATGTCGAACTGCCGACAGTCATTGCTGTGTTCGGCCTGAAACCGGACGGCGGGCGGTTGCCGCAGCAGGTGTGGTTGATCGAGGGGTAGCACCGACAGGTAGTGATTGATCGTCGGCACGTGCAGCACGCCACTTGGGGCCTTGACGAGCCCTTGCGCGGTCTCGACGCCGTATTCTTCGAGCAGCTCGCTCGCTCGCAGTGTCGACAGGTGCCGCCCCTGCTTGTTCGTTATGCGAAATTTTAGCGCCGCGATCACAGTTCGCAATAGTGTTCGAGCTCGGCCTGCGGCAGCACGCGCGGCTTGCCGTGATCGGCGCGGTGGACGGACCGTGGCTGCTGGACCCGGTGCAACGCGCGATACACGGTCGTTGTCGAGATACCGTACAGATCGGCGACGGCAGCAACCTGGGCCGCGCGCTCCGGACTCTTGTGCGGCAGGCGGTCGAGCCGCTGCCGCAATTGCATCAACGAGTCGGGCGGAATCGACTTACGCCGCCCGCTGGGCATTGCGTTCTGCCACGGTCAGATAGTTGTAGAGCGTGGATTTGCCGATGCCCATCAACCGGCAGATTTCCTCAACGGTATGCCGCCGCTCGTGATAAAGCTGCAGGGCCAGGCGCTCGCGCCCGGGATCGAGCCGCTTCTTGCGGCCACCCTTGTGACCGCGAGCGCGGGCGGCCGACAGGCCCGCCTGGGTACGCTCGCGGATCAGGTTGCGTTCGAACTCGGCAAGCGCACCGAACAGATGAAACACGAGGCGGCCACCGATCGACGCCGTGTCGATGCTCTCCTGAAGGCTGTGCAGACCGACGCCGGCAGCGTCAAACCGTTCGACCAGGTAAATGAGGTCTTTCAGCGACTGGCCGAGCCGGTCGAGTCGACCAGATCACCACAGTGTCGCCGCGGCGTAGCGTCGCGAGCAGCGCTGTCAGCCCGGTCCGCTCGGCTTTCGTACCGCTCGCGGTGTCTTCGAACACGCGCTCGCAGTCCGCCTTCGCGAGCGCATCGCGTTGCAGGTCGAGATGCTGGTCGTCGGTCGAAACCCGTGCGTAGCCTATCAACATACGAATTCCCGTTTGGCCGATGAAAATCCAGTATAGTCGGACGTTGAAAGATGGAGGCCGATTTCGGACGCCTTTTATGCGGCTCTTTTAGTTATCCTGATCATGGCCCGGAGGCGTCCATCAAACCATCGTTTGTTGGAGTCAACAATCATTGTAAGGAGCTTTGGCTATGCCACGCATTGCAGAAGAAAAAGACGTTCAGCCCGATTCCGCCGCCAAGCCGAAGTATCTGTTTGCGACCATCGGGGCGCGGACTGAGCGTGGCGGCCGCATTACGAAAGCGACAAGCGGCTTGACGGTTGCGGGTCTGACCGTTGCGCGCGTCGGCGACGTGGTGACCTATGAAGATGGCAGCGAAGCCGCTATTACTGACGGCGCGGGCGAATACGCAGTCGATAACGGCAAGTCCATGGCTCTGGTCGGCAGTGGTCTCAGCAACGGCGATCGAATCGTGGAGACTCTTCAGAATTCCTGGGGGATCGATGTACCTGACGCCAAGGGCGTCAAAGGGCTTTTCGATCCGGCATACGTGCCGCCGCCGCCGCCGCGCTACCGGTTGGCCGTGCGCGGCTCGACCACCGCGCGCGGTGGCGTATTGTGCGAGCCGTCTGGCACATGGGAGGTGAGCGTTGCCTTGGGCAAGACGGCTGTCATCGGCGACCTGGTTCACTACCCGGACGGCACAACCGCCCGGATCGCGAGCGGGTTGGGTCTGGCTGACAATCATGATTACGTCCCGAAGGCGTTCGTCGGTAGCGAGCTGGACAACGGCGACATCATCACGGATAGCCCTGAGCGGAACGGCATGGCCTCATCCACCGTGTTCGTCGTCGTGAAGCGTTCGACTGTGAACGGCTGACGCGGAGGGGCGCATGATTCGCTATTTCCTCGCGCGGGGCGACCACGCCGGGAGCGCGGTGATCACCGAGGGTCTCGACAGTGTGACCTGTTCGAACCCGCCTCCGAGGGTGAATATCGCCACGCTTTACATGAAGACCCACTGCACGGCCTGCAAGCAGGAGGGGTTCATCGCGCCGAAAGGGCCGCGCTGGCCCGGCACGGGTCCGAACGGCCAGCAATGGGCACTGAGCGGCGACATCAACGTCTGCGGTTGCAATCCGCCGCCGGTCTTCTACGCTGAGCGCGGCATGTCGATGACTTTCACGGCTGAAGAGGCGGCTGCTCTGGTCGCTCCTTACGCCAGTTCGCGCGGGCTGGCGACACAGGACGCAGACGAGGACCTCGAACATTATTTCGAGATTGTTGATGCGAAGACTGGGGCTCCCGTCGAAGGCATGACCTACAAGCTCTCGAGCGACGGTCAGGCTCTCGTCTACGACGCGGCGCTTGAAAGCGGGAGAACGCATGCGTTCTCGGTGAAGGACCACCCAAATTTAGTATTTGTGGCGTGGTTCGAGGGGGATGTGCGATGAACGGCGCGATCAGTCAAGAAGTGCGCCTGCTTGCTGCAATTGCCTATGGGGAAGCCTCCACGGCAAATGATCCTCAGGAAATCGGTGGCATCGCGTTCGCGACGGCCAATCGATGTCGGGCTTGGGGCGGAAAAACCGTGTCCGAACTGCGCGAAGCGGACCCGAACTACTCCTTCGCGTGGAATGGCTCGAACGCCAGGTTCAACAAATTGATGCGCACCCCTGACAGCGAAATTGAGCTTGATCCGGGGATGAAGCTGGCGGTCGATTGGGCTCAGAAGGCACTGGCCAACGAGAGGCCAGACCCGTCGAACGGCGCGTTTTGGTGGGACGGCCTCGACTTCAAGACCAACTACGCGATGCATCCGAAGGTTAGAAAAGGATTCAAATGGGGAGATCCTTCCCATAATATTCTTGGAATACCAGAGAATCGGATCAGTAACATTTCGCACTGGTACGTTCGAAACAAGAAGACTGGAAAAATTGTCGAAAGTGGCGAGCGCGGACGCTACGATTCTGTATGGGTTTCGACCGCCGCGCATGGTAGCACCGTGTTCTGGCAGCACAATCCGGATTATCTGAAAGCGACTGGAGGCAAGGCATACCGATGAAATCTGCTTTCGTGGTTGCAGCGACTTTGGTCGCGTTTGCCAGTGGCGTCCGTGCAGCCGAGACCTACGACAACTATGCTGCCTTTTACGATGCGCAACCTGGGACCGTGTTTAGAAATCCGATCAAGTACGATAGAAACGCTATCTATTCGTACCAAGGCGAGAAGGGCACTTACGCGGAAATGCAAACCGCTTTAGACGGAAAAACAATAAATGTCATGCTCGCCGAGAACCGCCTAACGATTAACGGTAGAACCTATCGATTTGCAAGTGCGATGACCTTTGCCGGCGAACATCCATCGTATATCGATCCATTTGGTGCAGACGTATTCCTTGCTTCGCGGACGACTGACCATCCCGCGATCCTTTGTTTGGAAGCCACTACTGAAGGATCGGGGGAGGCCGATCGACACACGCAAATCTACCTGCTGATCAATCCCTTGGCACAGAAGGGCAAGGTCAAATTTCTGCATCTGCCAAGTTTACTTTCGTCATGTCGGGCTGTAGTGGCAACGAAGGACGGCAAGCTTGCCTTTCCGAAGAACAGTTACCTGTTCGATGATGCACAAGAATCCCGCGTTGGCTTGCTAGTGTCGTACTACTCGTTTGAGAATCAGCGCTTCGTCTCCGTCCCGTTTCCAAACCAACTACGGCTTAGATTTACGAATCCAGAGATCCCGTTTCAGTTTTCGGTTGAAGACAAGGATTAAATGGCCGACCATCATCGCTCACGCCGGCTGACTTCCAGAGCCGGTGCTGGGCTGCCGATCTGATTCCCGTCAGTTGCAGATAATGTGAGCACGCGACGATGGAATGCAAGCACGGCGGGCTGAATGCAAGCACAGTTGCAGATAATCCGAGCCCGCGGCCTCTGTCAGTTGCAGTTATTTCGAGCAGGAAACCGCGTCGATTGCAAGCACGGCCGGTTTCAAATGCAAGCCGCTACAATTACCCGCCTGCCTGTTCAAGGGCTGGCGTTACTCGTCCCCACGGATCAGGGTTGGCGTTTACCGCGGCCACCAGCGGGTTTACCAGCCGGCTTACGTGAGCCCGCAGCTGGCTTGCTCGCTGGCTTGCTCGCTGGCTTGCTCGCGGGTTTGCCGCGCGGCTTTTGCACGCTGAATGGGTTAGCGCCGGACAAGCTCGCACCTTTACCCGCGCCCGCAGCACGCTGCGCCGCAGGCTTGCGTTTGTTTTCGCCACCTTGCTGGCTTTTGCCGGGCACCTGCATGGCGCCCGATGCAGCTTGCGGCACTTTGGGCTTCTTGGGTTTTTTAGGTTTCTTGATGAGCTCGCCCGTCGCGCTGGTTTGCGGCACGCGGTGTTCAGCTTCAAAACCCGGCTCTTCTTCACGGCGCAGCGTTTGCCGGATCAGCGCTTCAATCGCGGCCAGTTGCGGCGCTTCGTCGGCACACACGAGAGACACCGCCACACCGCTTGCGCCCGCGCGGCCGGTACGGCCAATGCGGTGCACATAGTCTTGCGCCACGATGGGCAGATCAACGTTGATCACCAGCGGCAGGTCGTCGATATCCAGCCCGCGCGCAGCCACATCGGTGGCGACCAGCATATTTACTTCGCCGGTCTTGAAGCGCTCCAGCGCACGCAGGCGCGCGGGTTGCGGTTTATCGCCGTGAATCGTGTCGACCGCATAGCCCGCTTCATCCAGCATGCCCGCCAGGTAATCCACGCCATTGCGGGTTTTGACGAACACCAGCGCGTGCTCCCAGTTGTTCTCAGCCACAAGGTGCATGAAGAGGTCGGGCTTGTTCCTTTTATCCACCGTCACCACCCACTGCTTGATCTTGCTGGCCGTGGCATTGGGCGGGCTGACGCTGATATTGACCGGGCCGCGCAGAATGTTCGCCGCCATGGCGCGGATATCGTCGGTAAACGTGGCGGAGAACAGCAGCGTCTGGCGCTGAGCGGGCAAAGCGGCAAAGACGGCGTTGAGTTCGCGTGCAAAGCCCAGATCCAGCATGCGGTCGGCTTCATCGAGCACCAGCGTTTGGACCTGATCGAACTGCACTGCGTTCTGGCGATTGAGATCAAGCAAACGGCCCGGCGTGGCAACGAGCACATCCACGCCTTTGCGCAACTTCATCATCTGCGGGTTGATACTCACGCCGCCGTAGGCGGCCAGAAATCGCAAGTCGAGGTCTTTACCGTAAGCGACGAAGCTTTGCAGCACTTGTTCGGCCAGTTCACGCGTGGGCACCAGCACCAGAACACGTGCACGGTTGCTCGACACCGCCGGGCCGTGTTGTACCAGCCGTTGCAACAGCGGCAGCGCAAAACCGGCTGTTTTGCCCGTACCGGTCTGCGCCGCAGCCATGACGTCCTTGCCACTGAGCACAGCAGGAATCGCCTTAACCTGCACCGGCGTAGGTGTCTGGTAATTGAGCTCCTGCACATTGCGCAGCAACGCATCGATCAGGCCAAGCGAGGCAAATGACATGGACGTATTCCGGGCTAAAACCGCAATTCTAGCGGTTACCCGCAGGACCGTAGCCCTCGTTGATGTCGCCTTCCTTAAACGCTATGGCTTCAACCTGATTTCTCAGCGGCGGCTGGAAATCATTCGCTTTTTCGGAAAGCAGGCGCTCAGCGTTCGGATTGAGGGACAGACTTTGCGCAGCACGCGTGTCCGTCTTGCATGGGCGGACACTTGACCGAGCCATACGAACAGAAGACACAACAGTCGCCAGACTTTGGAGTTAGCAAGGCTTTGCAACTCGGGCATTCGTAGAAGTAAGTACAGGCGTCGGTCGGCATGACGACGACCGACACGTCCCCGCACTTCGGACAGGTCAACGCGGACTCAAGGATCGGCGAGGTTTGCATCGATAGCGCCTGAATCTGTATGGAGTGGATATGATAGGCCGTCCGCGGGTGTCGCGCGTGCCCGCGGGTGCCAATTGGTGGCGGCATGGTGAGGCCGACTCGAAGCGATCCTTCGCATTTCTCGATATGGGTATCGGGTCAACGCGTAACCGTTGCCCGACTACGCTACTACACTCGGATAGTCAGCCACCGCAATGGATGGCTCCGCCCCGCGGCTTCGACGTGCCTGCCGCCATGCATTGGTTTCCCATCGTCTCCGGCGTGCAGTCGGTGGGCGATCTGATTAACCAGCTCGAGGTGCCGCAAGGTTTCGGGCACAACGATTCGTCCGAAGAATACATCAAGGGTTGGGCCAGCGTTGTGCCTCCCGAGGGCTGGACGAACGCCGACACCAAACGACTGGCGCAGTTGATCGACAAACGCGCTGGCGACGAATCAGAGCCGTGACCGGGCTGCGGCGCCTGTAGCCGGGTCTGAGCGGATATCCGTGACGCGCTAAAAGCCACACTCCGACACGGGCCGGCGCAAGGGACGCCCAGGAAACACTGGTATCCTTGCGGGTTTTGTCCTGCAGGCATACGCCATGAAGCGCCCACAACTCCTCAGCCCCGCCGGCTCGCTACGCGCCTTGAACTACGCTCTCGCATACGGCGCCGATGCGGTGTACGCGGGCCTGCCACGCTACAGCCTGCGTGCGCGCAACAACGAGTTCCGCAACACCGACTTCCTCGGCAAGGGTATCGAAGCGTGCCGGGCCGCCGGCAAGCACTTCTACCTGACCGTCAATCTGATGCCGCATAACCGCAAGGTCGACACCTTCATCAAGGACTTGTCGGGTGCGGTAGCCCTTGGGCCGGATGCGCTGATCATGGCCGACCCCGGACTGATCATGATGGTCCGCGAAGCGTGGCCCGACATGCCAGTTCACCTTTCCGTGCAGGCCAACACCGTCAACTATGCCAGCATCCGTTTCTGGAATTCGATCGGCGTATCGCGGGTGATCCTGTCGCGCGAACTCTCGCTTGACGAGATCGAGGAGATCCGCCAACGCTGCCCCGATACCGAACTCGAAGTCTTTGTGCACGGCGCGTTGTGCATGGCGTATTCCGGCCGCTGTCTGCTCTCCGGCTATTTCAATCACCGCGATTCGAATCAGGGCACCTGCACCAACGCGTGTCGCTGGAGCTATCGCATGACCGAATCCACCCTCACGCCTGAAGGCGAACACGTGCCGCGCCACGCGGCAGCGGATCGCGTGTACCTGCTGGAAGAAGAAGAAAACCGCAGCGGCGAATGGATGGAGCTGTCCGAAGACGAGCACGGCACGTATCTAATGAATTCGCGTGACCTGCGCGCGATTGAGCATGTGCAGCGACTGGTCGATATCGGCGTCGATTGCCTGAAAATCGAAGGCCGCACCAAGTCGCACTACTATGTCGCGCGTACCGCACAGCTCTACACGCGCGCCATCGACGACGCGATCTCCGGCCGCCCGTTCGACGCGGGGCTCATCGGCCGCCTCGACGGCCTCGCCAATCGCGGTTACACCGACGGCTTCCTGCAGCGGCATCACTCCGAGGAATATCAGAACTACCTGAGCGGCGCCTCGGGCAACGCGCGTCAGCAGTTCGTCGGCGAATGGCTGGCTTATGACGCAGCGACCGGGCTCACGACGCTCGACGTGAAAAATCGCTTTACCGTTGGCGACGCGCTGGAGATCGTGACGCCGGATAGCACGCGCGACCTGACCTTGACTCGCATGGAAAACATCGAGGGACAAGCTTGCGACGTCGCGCCAGGCAGCGGCCACACGGTCCGCGTCGACATCGGCGAAACCGGGCCGATGACGCTTGTGGCCCGATACACGGCCGATGACCACGACGAGCAAAACACGTCTGCCAACATCGCTGCGTAGCAACGACGCGGCATAGCGCTGCGAGCGGGCACATTTGCGTCCGCTCGCAGCGCGATCAAAATCTCCACTCGCCTCAGTCCGGATTAACACGGAAAGTGAAAACCGTGCGGGGATCATTCCCAACACGATCCTCACCCTGTTCAGCAGATCGAGAGACCGGCCATGACGTCTGAGTCGTCAAGGTCCGCGTTCAGATCGTAGCGCCCGCTTCATTTGCCTCTCGCAGGATCTCGACCGCCTCTCTCAGCACATAGAGCCCGATGACAAACCCTGCCAGCAGATCGACCGCACGAAAGCCTGTCGCCAGCACGATGCCGCCCGACAAGAACACCGCGATGTTGGCGAGGACATCGGCACGCGTGCAGATATAACTCGCGCGCATATGAACCTCACCGCGCCGGTACTTTGCCAGTTGCACGAGGACGTAAAGATTGACCGCGAACGATACAACCGAATAGGCCAGCATCACCATACCGATCGGCTCACTGCCCGCGTACCAGCGCCGGATCACCTCGGCTATCATGCCCGCCCCCAGTAGCACCAGGATGCCGCCGGTCCATCTGGCGGCATTCCGCTTGAACGACATCCCACGTGAGAATGCCATCAGCGCCAGCGCATAGGCAGCCGCGTCGGTCAACATGTCCAGCGCGTCGGACAGAATTCCCATCGATTGCGCACGCCATCCCGCCACGATACCGATCACGAACATCGCCAGATTCAGAACCAGCGCAATCTTGATCGTCTTCCGTTGGGCGGCCGTATTGGACGAAATCCGAGAACACTCACAGCTCATTCCCACTCCCCGGTTACCGTTTATCTGAATGTCGAATGCACTGAAACACTGCGCACCACGCTTCCATGAAATGCAGTTTGACTGCCATCGCTCACGTGGCCGGGCGGGCCGGATTGACTTCGACCGTCAAATGCGACAGCCCCTTGAACCGCTTGAGCACCGCATGATAGAAACCTGGGCTACGCTGCGCTTCTCGTGTGACAACTGAAACCACCGCACTCATGTGCCCCGGCCCGACGCGCCAGACGTGGAGATCGAGCACGGTGTCGCCGTTGTCTTCGATGGCATGACGGACGTTCTCGGCCATGCGCTTGTCCAGATTCATGTCGAGCAAAATGCCGCCCGTATCGCGCATCAAGCCCCACGACCAGTTTGCAATCACCAGGGCGCCGATTACGCCCGCAAGCGGGTCCATCCAGACCCAGCCAAACGCACGCGCCAGCAGCAAGCCGATGATCGCGAGCACGGAAACCGCCGCGTCGGCAATGACGTGAATGTAGGCCGAGCGGATGTTGTGGTCACGATTTGCGGCCGCCTGTGCATCGTCGTGATCGTGCTCGTGCTCCTCGAACGCAATCCGATGCTCACCATCAGGCAACCGGACAATGGCCCTGAATGCATGCGGCTCGGGAATGTCGTCCGTCGACTCCAGATAGCCACCGTGATCGGCGAATGCGAAGGTCTGCCGCGTGCCATCGGGGCGAATCGTCGTAACTGAAACAGCATCGGCGTTCAGCTTCGCAGAAGCCGTTTCGGGCGTAATGCGGAAAACAGGCGGTACACCGTCTTCGAATACCGACAAAGCAATCACGCCCGTACTGCCGGAGATGCGATGGACTTCGTCTTCGTGACCGTGTTCGTCTTCGTGGCTGTGACCATGGCCGTGTCCGTGGCTGTGACCATGACCATGACTGTGGCCATGGTGGTCGTCGCTGAGCAGCCAGACACTCGCAAGATTGACCAGCAATCCAAGCACGGCGATAGGAATCGCCTGACCGAAGTGGATAGGCACGGGTGAGAGAAAGCGCGACACGGCTTCGTATCCGATCAGCAGCGCAATCATGGCGAGCACGATGGCGCTGGTAAAGCCTGCGAGGTCGCCCAGCTTGCCGGTGCCGAATACGAAGCGGTTGTCGGTCGCATGCTTGCGCGCGTAGGTGTACGCCAAAGCGGCAATCAGCATCGCGCCGGCATGTGTCGACATATGCAGACCATCGGCGACGAGCGCCAGCGAGCCAAAAAGACTGCCGCCGACAATTTCAGCCACCATCATCGCGCTGCACAGGGCAATCACCATCCAGGTCCTGCGCTCGTTGTCTTCATGGCCCGCACCCAGGAAGATATGGTCGTGCCCCGCTCCGAAAGCGGAATTTTCAAAGCTGCTCATGGTTTCCTCTTACTTGAAGTAGCTGCGGACTACCTCAATCAGTTGCTCGGTGCCGCTGCCGTGCCCGTCGTCCGGCTCTGCGTCGACGAGATGCGTTCGGATGTGATCTTCAAGCACCACGGCAAGCAGGCCGTTCATCGCGCCTCGCGTACTGGTAATGAGTTGGAGCACATCCATGCAGCCGCGCTCTTCTTCGAGTGCGCGCTCAATGGCCTCGACCTGCCCCTTAATGCGGCGAACCCGGTTGAGCAACTTCTGTTTGTCGCGAATCGTATGGCTCACGGCCCCTCCTGAATACGGTAGGGGGCTATATTACGCCGGATAGGGTACCGGGGTATAGGTATCAATTGAACGGAGTCTATTTATAACGTTGCCGGTGCAACTTTTGGGTCAGACGAGCGCAGCCTGCCAGGCAGCGTGCGCTCGAACCGAATGACTGCTCGTCAGGCCCGAGGAGATCTTTGGACGTCTACGCTGCAGGGTTCGCGAGCGGCTCAAAGTGAACCGACGCTGGTCTTGCCGCAGCGTTAATCGTGCGCCGCGCGTCCAGACGATTGGGGCGGCAAAAACCGCCCCTTCCGCGACGCACGACAACCGATGTGCGGACTTCTCTTTTTGACGTACGCCGGTCATTCAAGGCGCTGGCGCCTGGCTTTCTTCTCTTTGTACAGTGCGCCTCTTCCGGTGACTGGCCTCAGGCAAAATAGAAGCGGAAGTCACGCGTGACCGGCGGCATCGCGCCGCTTGCGTTACGCTAATCAGACGCGTGGAGATGCATTATGGAAAACCTCCCGAAAAATTGCTCGACGCTTACTGCGTTGGTACTGCTGCTGACCGGTTGTGCCGTCGGCACCGCGCCACAAGGCTGGCAACAAAGCGGGCCACATCTGACCCCAACGGAGTGCCGTGATCTGGCCGCGCTTAGAAGCAACGCGCCTCCGACGATGGCGGAACACCAGAGCGAACTTGTGGCCCTGAGGAAAGCGGGCTACAACCCGTCACCATGGAACGACGACCCATACTATCCAGACGATCTGCAGGCGGCGCAGCGCCTGGTCAATTATTGGTTCGATACGGAGTGCCAGCAGTTTCTACCGCGGTGAGAAACCCGGGATCCACTACGGAATCTTTTTTCAGAAAGGATCTGAAAAATGAATCAGGATATTGTCGCCAAAGCAGCAGAAATAATTAATGCGAAAACGGGCTATATTGGCGGCGGCATGGCGGGATACGCTGCTCTTGCACTCATCGATGAAGATGGCTATCCCACGGCCTCCACATTGACCATCGCAAAAGCAGACGGCATCAAATGGCTTACGTTTGCCACTTCACTTGATAGAGATTCAGCGCAGCGAATTAAAAACTGCAATCGTGCCAGCGTGTGTGTCAACACCAGCGAGTACAACATAACGCTTGTGGGCACGGCTGAAATATTGACCGATCCCGAAACCAAAAATGATATGTGGTTTCCGGTCATGGGAAGCGAATGGAGCGGCCCCGATGATCCGGCGTATTGTGTTATCCGCTTTACTACAAAACGCTATAGCCTTTTTGTTGGATACGAAGAAGTAAAAGGCACTTTATAGTGGGCTGATTCTTGGGGTTCGGCGAAAAAAACAAGGCTGGACCAGAACGTCGCGTGACCGAAACTGGCCGCACCGCACTTCTCGATCGAGCACAAAGATCGTCGCAGGCTTGCCCTACGCCGAATTACCTTGATTCGCATTGGATGCAGCAATCCTGCGTTGAAACGACGGCCGTGGTGCTTGGGCGTCGTCGCTTTAACGCAAGCGCCAGCAAAAATGCTGGCGCCCTCTTTTAGCGAGCGTCCAGCGAACTCAGCGTTAGTGCCGGGTAACGACGATGGCCACAATTTCGTATCCGGGATCGGCGTGCGCGTGCGCGACTTTTTCCGCCTCTTCATACGAGAGAAAGCACTTGGCATCTTCGGTCGCCGGCGCCATGCCGATGTCTCCATCCTCTGCGGCGCAGAGGAACTGGTCACCGGTTTTCACGACGTAAACGGTCGTCATGTTTTCCTCCATGGTTGACCGGGAGACTTTAAGTCTAGCAGGCCTGAACGGTTGCAGACGGCTCGCTCTGACTCGATTTTCCGGGCGTCATTCGACGATTCCGCTTACCCGTGGTTACGGTTTCTTCACACGCCGTCAAGCGTGAGAGTGCGGCCCAAGTCTGCAACGAACCGAATCCTGCCGTTGCCGATTTGATTCATCGCCCCACTCATCCAGCTGCAATATGCATTGCAATTCGAATTATCTGGAACCAGAAAAGCCGCTCATCAATCGCCATCAATACGATGCGGTGCAAATGATTTCGGCATCGCCCAAACGGCGACGGGACCGATATGCGCTACTCGCATATCGGTCCCGTCGTCCGTTATCGCCTGATGGCTGTCGACCGTACAGCGCGGCCCTTTACTTGCGCTTCAGCTGCGAGAGATCCCGCACGGCGCCGCGGTCAGCCGAAGTGGCCAGCGCCGCGTATGCCTGCAGCGCAACCGAGACCACGCGCTCGCGATTCTCCGGCTGCCACGCACGCGCGCCGCGCGCTTCCATGGCGGCGCGGCGGCGCGCCAGTTCCTCGTCGGAGACGTCGAGGTGGATCTTGCGGTTAGGGATGTCGATGTGAATGGCGTCGCCATCGTTGACGAGCGCCACCGTGCCGCCCTCCGCCGCTTCCGGCGAGGCATGGCCGATCACGAGACCCGAGGATCCGCCCGAGAAGCGGCCATCGGTGAAGAGCGCGCAGCTCTTGCCGAGGTCCTTGGACTTCAGGTACGAGGTCGGATACAGCATCTCCTGCATGCCCGGACCGCCCTTGGGCCCTTCGTAGCGGATGATGACCACGTCGCCCGGCTGCACCTGGTCGCCGAGGATGCCTTCGACAGCATCGTCCTGGCTCTCATACACGCGAGCGCGGCCGGAGAACACCCACTGCGACTCGTCCACGCCCGCGGTCTTGACGATGCAGCCCTTCTCGGCGAGGTTGCCGTACAGCACGGCCAGGCCGCCGTCTTTCGAGTACGCGTGTTCCTTGCTGCGGATGCAGCCGCTCTCGCGGTCGAGATCCAGCGAATTGAAGGTGGCTTCCTGGCTGAAGGCGACCTGGGTTGCGACGCCGCCCGGCGCAGCGCGATAGAACTTGTGCGCAGCCTCGTCGGTGCTTCCGTTCACGTCCCAGCGCGCGATCGCAGCGCCCAGCGTGCCGCTGTGCACGTTGCCGCAACCCGGGTCGATCAGGTCGGCGCGCAGCAGCTCGCCGAGAATGCCGAGGATGCCGCCCGCGCGGTGCACGTCTTCGATGTGGTACTTGTCGGTCGCGGGCGCGGCCTTGCACAGGCAAGGCACCTTGCGCGAGATGCGGTCGATGTCGGTCATCGTGAAGTCGACGCCCGCCTCCTGCGCCGCCGCCAGCAGGTGCAGCACCGTGTTGGTGGAGCCGCCCATGGCCACGTCCAGCGCCATGGCGTTCTCGAAGGCGCGCTTGGTCGCGATGCTGCGCGGCAGCACCGACGCGTCGTCTTCCTGGTAGTAGCGGCGGCACAGGTCGACGATCAGGCGGCCGGCCTGCTCGAACAAACCGCGGCGCCAGGCGTGCGTCGCAACGATGGTGCCGTTGCCCGGCAGGGCAAGGCCGATCGCTTCTGTCAGGCAGTTCATCGAATTGGCGGTGAACATGCCGGAGCAGGAACCGCACGTCGGGCAGGCGTTGCGCTCGGCTTCCTCGGCCTCGGCGTCGCTCACCTTGGGATCGGCCGCCTTGATCATCGCGTCGATCAGGTCGATCTTGGCGATCACCTGGCCGTCGGCCGGCGACTTGATCTTGCCAGCCTCCATCGGGCCGCCGGAGACGAACACCACGGGGATGTTCAGGCGCATCGCGGCCATCAGCATGCCGGGGGTGATCTTGTCGCAGTTCGAGATGCAGACCATGGCATCGGCGCAGTGCGCGTTGACCATGTACTCGACCGAGTCGGCGATCAGCTCGCGCGACGGCAGCGAATACAGCATGCCGCCGTGACCCATGGCGATGCCGTCGTCCACCGCGATGGTGTTGAATTCCTTGGCCACACCGCCGGCGGCCTCGATCTCGCGCGCCACCAGCGCGCCGAGGTCGCGCAGGTGAACGTGGCCCGGCACGAACTGGGTAAAGGAGTTGACCACGGCGATGATCGGCTTGCCGAAGTCGCCGTCCTTCATGCCGGTGGCGCGCCACAGGGCGCGCGCGCCAGCCATGTTCCGGCCATGAGTCGAAGTTCGCGATCGATAGTCAGGCATGTGTGTCCTCGAATATTGTGGTTATCAGGGTTCGGCGTTGTGTCCGGGCCTGCCCGTGCGCCGTTTCAGGCGGCGGCGGGCCGGCAAACAAGGAATGTTGCGAGAGGGCCGGTAAGACGTCCAATATATTTTTTCGCGTCGATCAGGTCGAAAAAAGTATCAATAGCGCACGAATCAGGCGAGGACGCAGCGGGTCGGACTACTGCATACGCCGGGCTCCCAAAAAAGGAAAAAGCCGCGGTCGTAAAACCGCGGCTTTCGATCTCTGGCGTTCGGCGCGCGAGCCGCAGCGCCGTCCAACTCGAACCGTTACGCCTGCGAATCGGAACTGTCGGCTTGCTGAGCGTTCTCGTCGTCCTTCTTCTCTTCCTCTTTCTTTTCAACCACCTCTTCCAGCTTGCCCGCGCCCTCGAAACCCGCGACGGCTGCGGCAGCCTTCGTCAGGAAGCCTGCGTCCGGGTCCAGCTTTTCCGTCGCTTCGACTGCGGCCACTGCACCTACAACCTCGCCTACCTTGTCCAGAATGCCCATACGATCCTCCAGTTGTCAGCTTCCATCGCCGTCGAAAGGCGCCTGCGCGCCCGTTGCGCGCATACCGCCAGCCACCCGCCGCGCGCCTTCGCACACGCACGTATCGTTTTATTCTGGTCGAGCGGATCCTGCGTATCAATCTCAATCGCCCGAAGTTGACAATATTTAACGATTGAAACGTTTCGAAATTGTTGCGGCGCACCAGCGGGCAAAGCACCGGCGCTGGCATAATCTCCGTCCCGCCCCACTTCTGTCCGCCGTCGTCATGAGTCTGCATACCTGGTGGCTCTTTCTCGCCACCGTCTTCGTGATTTCCGCCATCCCCGGCCCCAACATGCTGCTCATCATGTCGCACGGCGCGCAATACGGCCTGCGCCGCACCAGCGCCAGCATGGCCGGGTGCCTCTCCGCGCTCGTGCTGATGCTCTCGGTGTCCGCAGCCGGACTCGGTGTGTTCCTGAAAGCCTGGCCCGCCATGTTCGACGCCCTTCGCCTGATCGGCGCGGCCTATCTTGTCTACCTCGGCGTCAAGGCCTGGATTGCGCCCGTGCACGACGACGGCGCCCACGAAGCCGAGTCGCCTGTCGCGGCGGTTGCGCGGCGCCCCGGCGCGCTCTTTCGCAACGGCTTCCTCGTGGCGAGCAGCAATCCGAAGGCGATCCTGTTCGCCGCCGCGCTGCTGCCGCAATTCATCGACGCAAGCCGGCCCACGTTGCCGCAGTTCGGCATCCTTGTCACGACGTTCGCGGTCGTCGAGGTGAGCTGGTATCTCGTCTACGGCGGTTGCGGCACGCGCATCGGCGCCGCGCTCAAGAATCGCCGCGTCGCGAAGGCCTTCAATCGCCTGACCGGCGGCGTATTCGTGGGTTTCGGCGCAATGATGGCGCTGATTCGGCAGTAAGCGCCACGCCGCCGGGGCACCGTGGCGCCACACGGGCCTCTCGCGCGTAAAATCGCGCACATCGACCGCTGCTTCGTCCCGACCATGAAGTCCCATCAGAACGCCATCGTCACGGCCCTGCTCGCCGCGACCCTGTTCGGCGTAACCACGCCGCTCGCGAAAGCCCTGCTCGGCGCTCTGCCGCCGTTCATGGTTGCGGGGCTTTTCTATCTGGGCAGCGGTCTCGGCCTCGCTATCACGATCGCCGTGCGGCATGGGCGCGGCAAGGCAAGCGAGCCGCACGCCGGTAGTCTCCTGAAGGTCGCCGAATTGCCCTGGCTGCTCGGCGCGATTGCAGCGGGCGGCATTGCTGGACCGGCGCTGCTGATGCTCGGCCTGAGCACCGCGCCCGCCGCCGCCAGTTCGCTGCTGCTCAATCTCGAAGGCGTCTTTACGGCGTTGATCGCGTGGCTCTGTTTCCGTGAGAACGTCGACACGCAGATCTTCCTCGGCATGGCGGCCATCGTCGCCGGGGGCGTCCTGCTTTCGTTTTCCGCCTCTCACACGGGCATAACACCTGGCGAGCCGGGCGAACTGCTCGTGGCCGGAGCGTGCCTGTGCTGGGCCATCGACAACAATCTCACCCGCAAGGTCTCCACCAACGACGCGATGGTCGTCGCATGCCTGAAGGGACTCGTCGCAGGTCCCGTGAATCTCGCCATCGCGTTCGCGCTCGGCGCGCACTGGCCCGATGCGGGCCGGATGGCCAGCGCCATGGCCGTGGGCTTCGCGGGCTATGGAATAAGTCTGGTGCTCTTCGTCGTCGCGCTGCGCCATCTCGGCACGGCGCGCACGGGCGCTTATTTTTCGGTCGCGCCGCTGTTCGGCGTGGCGCTTTCGCTCACGCTGTGGCCCGAGCGTCCCGCGGCAACCTTCTGGCTCGCGGCTGCACTCATGGCGCTCGGCGTGTGGCTGCACGTGCGCGAGCGCCACGAGCACGAGCACACGCACGAGCCGCTCGATCACACGCACCGGCACCGCCACGACGAGCACCACCAGCACGAACACGACTTCGACTGGGACGGCACCGAGCCGCATACCCATGCGCATCATCACGCGCCCGTGACGCACAGTCACCGGCATTTCCCGGACGTGCACCACCGCCATTCGCACTGAGGCGCGTCGAGCGAAGCGAGCGCACGCCAGGTGCAGTTTTTCCCAGGATTGCCGCGTCGGGCGCGAGCACAATGCGGCCAGGTCCGTTCGGCGCACGCCGTGAAAAGGAGAGACCGCGATGACTTCGCTCTTTCGGGAACTCGAACTGGAAACCGATGCAGCCCACGCGTGGCGCGCGCTGCGCGATCCGGGCAACGCTGCCCACGCGTTCGCGGGCGTGCTGACGAACTGCACGTTCGACGGCGATACACGCACCGTCACGTTTGCTAACGGCGCGGTGATTCAGGAGCGCATCGTCACGATCGACGAAACGCGCATGCGGATCGCTTACGCGGTTTTGAGCGACCAGTTCGAACATCACCACGCGTCGATGCAGATCGTTCCGGACGGGCCAGGTCACTGCCGCTTCCTGTGGCAGAGCGATTTCCTGCCCGAAGCGCGGCGCGAGATGGTCGAGCCGCTCGTGGATGCGGGATGCGCCGCATTTGCGCGCAATGTAGCGCTTTGAACGGTCGTTTGCGCTACGGGGTCTGTTGTCCGGCAGCTTGACGCGGCCAGCCTGGGCCTGCACGGCGACTGTGCTCGGCATGCGTCGGATAGTTCGCCAGGATATCGATCAGATAATTTGCAATCCTGCGTTTCTTGCTCAAGAGCGATACAGGCGCACGCAATCAAAGTTGTGAATATCTAAACATCACTCCGTCTCGCCGCGGCACATGACAGAAATCTCATCTGGCCGTCATGTTCGCACTCCGCCGCAGCCTTAGGATCGCTCGCAACATTCACGATCCTTGTCTTCCAGCATGCCCACACGCTTGTTGATCACGCTGCTGCTGACTACCGCCGTTGCCACGGTCAGCGCGCAGCCAGTGGTTCCATCCAGCAGTAACGTCCCCGAGTCCCCCACCGCTCAAGCCACGGACATAGACAGTCCGTCGTCCGATGCCCTGTCGCTCAACGACATCCTCGGCCTCGCCGCGCAGGCAAACCCCGTCCTGCGCGGCGCACGGGCTGACGCCGATGCGTCGGCAGGCACCTTGATGCAGGCGGGCACGCGCCCCAATCCGGAACTGTCGTTCCTGCAGGAAGGCTTCGGCGGAACGGAGCGCACGTCAACGGCGCTCGTCAATCAGGCCATCGAACTGGGCGGCAAGCGTCGCGCGAGGCTCGATGTTGCGTCGTACGGCCGCGAGGCAGCGCTCGCAACACTCGAAGATCGCGATGCCGCGCTTCGCTCTCAGGTCACGGCAGCCTTTTATGAACTGCTCGCTGCGCAGCGTCAGCTTCAGGTTGCCGAAGACGCCGCCGCCATCGCCGCCCGATCCGCAGACATCGCGGAAAAACGCACGCGTGCCGGAAAGGTGTCGCCGGTCGAGGCAACGAAAGCGCACGTTGCATCCGTCGGCGCCCAAATCGAACGGGAGAACGCAAAGATCCGCGTCGATAGCGCTGTGGAGAAGCTGCAGAACGTCACCGGCGGCGATGCACTGCGCGGGCGCACGGTTGCGGGCGATCTGGAGCGCGTGCCTGAGGTGGAACCGCTGAGCGCGCTCGTCGCGCGCCTGAACGAATCGCCGCTCTCACGCGCGGCGAAAGCCGAAATGCTTCGCGCCAACGCGGCGATATCGGTCGAGCGTGCGAAGCGCATCCCCGACGTCACGGTCAGCGCCGGAATGAAACGCGTCATCGCGGGCAGCGTGCGCGATAACCAGGCGGTGGTCGGCATCTCCATACCGTTGCCCCTCTTCGACACGAACAAGGGCGCGATTCTCGAAGCCTCACACAAGGCGCAGAGCGCGTCGGCTGCGATGGACGCGGAAAACGCCGCCCTTCGGATGGCGCTCGTGCATGCCTACGCGAGCTTCGAAAGCTCGGCCCGGGAGGTGCAGCGTCTGAAGACCGATGTGCTGCCCGCAGCACGAAGTGCATTCGACGCCATGTCGCGCGGTTACGAGCTCGGCAAATTCAGCTTCCTCGACGTGCTCGACGCGCAGCGCACGCTGTTCGAGCAACAGTCGCGCTACGTGCAGTCCCTGACCGCCGTTCACCTTGCCTACGCAGAGCTGGGCCGCCTCGTGGGTACGCCGATGCCGGGCGTTGTCGCCCGCGTAATCAAATAATCTGGAAGGAAATCCTATGCCACGCAAAAAGATCGTGGTCGCCGCCACGGCCGTTGCCATCGGGGCAAGCGCCGCGCTCGCGGTCTACGCGCTCACGCGCGACCATTCCCATGGCGAGACATCCGCGATAACGGCAGGCCACGGCCACGACGCAGCAGAAGATGCCGGCCCGCACGGCGGGACGCTTCTGCACGCCGACGATCTCACGCTCGAGGTCGTATTCACGGAGAAGCCCGATGATGCCCGCCTCGTTGTCTATCCGGGCCACAAGGGCAAACCCCTCGCTGCGGGCGCGCAGCTTTCCGGCACGCTGACCCGCATCGACGGCACAACGGAAAACCTGCGGTTCGCCGCCTCCGCCGATGGCTACACATCGGTCCGGCCGATCGCGGAGCCCCATGTCTTCGATGCTTCGATCAGCGTCGCGTCGCAAGGCAAGACGACCAGCTTTGCCTGGTCGCGCAGCGATGGCGTCGTCTCCCTCACGCCGGAGCAGATCCAGACCGCCGGGATCACGCTGGCCGAAGCCGGACCCGCACAGATCGAATCGACGGTGCAGGTGCCAGGCGAGATCCGCTTCAACGAAGACCGCACCGCGCACGTTGTGCCGCGAGTCGCGGGGATCGTCGAACGGGTCGCTGTTTCCGCGGGAGAGCGCGTCGAAAAGGGACAACTGCTCGCGGTCATTGCGAGTACCGACCTCGCCGACCGCAGGAGCGAACTGCTCACCGCCGAGCGCCGGCTCGCCACCGCACGCACCGCTTACGAGCGCGAAAAGACGCTGTGGCAGGAGCGCATTTCCGCCGAACAGGATTATCTGCAAGCACAGATGCAACTGAGCGAAGCGGAGATTGCCGCGCAGAACGCACGCCAGAAACTGCTCGCGTTGAATGCTCCGGTCAATGGCGGGCCGCTCAACCGCTACGAACTGCGCGCGCCGTTCGCAGGAACGATCGTGGAAAAGCACGCCACGTCCGGCGAGGCCGTTGCGGCCGACGCGAACATCTTTGTGTTGTCGGACCTTTCGACGGTGTGGGCCGAAATGGCGGTGCCTGCGCAGCATCTCGACGACGTGCGAGTGGGACGCGAAGCGACGGTGAATGCCGCGGCCTTCGAATCCAGCGCGGCGGGCCGCATCGCCTACGTCGGCGCACTACTCGGCGAGCAGACGCGCTCGGCGCCTGCGCGCGTGGTGCTGACCAACCCGCAAGGCGTGTGGCGGCCCGGCATGTTCGTCAACGTCACGGTCAAGGCGGGCCAGCAATCGGTGCCGATTGCCGTGAGCAGCGACGCGATCCAGGAAATCGACGGCTCGCCCTCGGTGTTCGTGCAGACGAAAAAGGGCTTTGTCGCCCAGGCGGTCAGCACCGGGCGCAGCGACGAACGCGTCGTCGAGGTGACGAGCGGCGTGAAGCCCGGACAGCAGTACGCGGCGTCCAACAGCTTCTTGCTGAAAGCGGAGCTCGGCAAAGGGGATGTCGACGAACACTGATATTGCATGCGATTCACAGGTGGCCAGCAACTGGCCGCTTCGACACAGTTCATAGGAACGTTCCATGTTTGAACGACTGATCCGCTTCGCGATTGCCCATCGCTGGCTCGTCATGCTCGCCGTCGCGGCAATCGCGGCGCTGGGTGTGTTCAGCTACCAGAAGCTGCCCATCGACGCTGTGCCGGACATCACGAATGTCCAGGTGCAGATCAATACGTCCGCGCCCGGCTATTCGCCGCTCGAAGCGGAACAGCGCATCACGTACCCGATCGAGACGGCCATGGCCGGCCTTCCCGATCTCGACGAAACCCGCTCCATCTCCCGGTATGGTCTGTCCCAGGTCACGGTGATCTTCAAGGAGGGCACGGACATCTACTTCGCCCGCCAGCTCGTGAACGAGCGGATTCAGGAGGCGAAGGAGAAACTGCCCGACGGCATCGCTCCCGCGATGGGACCGACCTCGACCGGCCTCGGCGAGATCTACCTCTGGACCGTCGAAGCCGATACGTCGGCGCGTAAAGCCGACGGGACGCCATACACGTCCGCGGACCTGCGCGAGTTGCAGGACTGGGTGATCAAGCCGCAGTTGCGCAAGGTGCCCGGCGTCACCGAAGTCAATTCCATCGGCGGTTACGTGAAGGAATTCCGTATCGCACCCAATCCGACCCGGCTCATGTCGTACGGCCTGACGCTCGCGGAGGTTGTGCGCGCAATCGAACGGAACAACGACAACGTGGGCGCGGGCTACATCGAAAAGCGCGGCGAGCAGTACCTGGTGCGCGTGCCGGGTCAGGTGGGATCGGTCGACGATATCGCCAACATCGTCCTGACGAACGTGGGCGGCGTTCCGGTGCGCGTGAAGGATATCGCTCAGGTCGATATCGGCAAGGAATTGCGCACGGGCGCGGCGACATCCAACGGCGAGGAAGTGGTGCTCGGCACCGTCTTCATGCTGATGGGCGAAAACAGCCGCACGGTCTCGAAAGCGGTGGCGCTCAAGATGGAGGACGTGAACCGTTCGCTGCCGCCGGGCGTGAAGGCCGTGCCGGTGTACGACCGTACCGTGCTGGTCGAAAAGGCGGTCGACACCGTCAAGAAGAACCTGCTCGAAGGCGCGGTGCTGGTCATCGTCATCCTGTTCCTCTTCCTCGGCAACATGCGCGCGGCGTTGATCACGGCGCTCGTGATTCCGCTCTCGATGCTCATGACGTTTACCGGGATGGTGAACGCGAAAGTCAGCGCCAACCTCATGAGTCTTGGCGCGCTCGATTTCGGGATCATCGTCGATGGCGCGGTGGTGATCGTCGAGAACTGTGTACGACGGCTCGCGCATGCGCAGACACTGGCCGGGCGGCCCTTGACCCGTGAAGAGCGTTTTGCCGAAGTTTTCGGCGCATCGCGGGAGGCGCGCCGCGCGCTGATCTTCGGTCAGTTGATCATCATGGTCGTGTATCTGCCGATCTTCGCGCTGACCGGCGTGGAAGGAAAGATGTTCCACCCGATGGCGGTCACGGTCGTCATGGCGCTGGTCTCCGCCATGGTCCTGACGGTCACGTTCATTCCGGCTGCGGTCGCGCTGTTTATCGGCAATCGCGTGGAGGAGAAGGAAAACCGCCTGATGAGCTGGGCGCGACGCGCCTACGAGCCCATCCTCGCGCGCGGCCTGGCCCGGCCTAAGCGGGTACTGGCTGGCGCGGCGCTGATCGTCGGCTTGACGCTTGCGCTCGCAACGAGACTCGGCAGCGAGTTCATTCCGAGCCTCAACGAAGGGGATCTGGCGGTCGCGGCGCTGCGCATTCCGGGCACGAGCCTCTCGCAGTCCGTGGAGATGCAGAAAACGATCGAGCGCACGCTCAAGGCGCGCGTCCCCGAGATCGAGCGCGTGTTCGCGCGAACGGGCACGGCCGAGATCGCAGCCGACCCGATGCCGCCGAATCTCTCCGACGCGTACGTCATGCTTAAACCCACGGATACGTGGCCGGATCCGAAGAAGCCGCGCGAGCAACTGATCACGGAAATCGAGGCCGTGCTCGAGTCGATCCCAGGCAACGCCTACGAGTTCTCGCAGCCCATCCAGTTGCGCTTCAACGAACTGATCTCGGGCGTTCGTAGCGACGTCGCCGTGAAGATCTTCGGCGACGACATGGACGTGCTCAACAACACCGGCGAGAAGATTGCCGCGGCGCTGCAAAAGGTGCCGGGCGCCTCGGAAGTGAAGGTCGAGCAGACAACCGGCCTGCCCGTACTGACGATCGAACTCGACCGGGAGAAGCTGGCCAGATACGGCGTGGCGGTCACGGACGTCCAGGACACGGTCGCCGCCGCCGTGGGCGGACAGAAGGCGGGAACGCTCTTCCAGGGCGACCGGCGATTCGACATCGTCGTGCGGTTGCCGGAGGAACTGCGCTCGGACGTCGAGGCGATCAGGCGTATTCCGATCGCATTGCCGGTCACCGCGCCCGCGGGCACGAGCGGCCCGCTGGTGCAGGCGCCCTATGTACCGCTGGCCGAGCTCGCAACGGTTCAGGTGAGGCCCGGTCCGAACCAGATCAGCCGTGAAGACGGCAAACGCCGCGTGGTGGTCAGCGCGAACGCCCGGGACCGCGATGTCGGGTCGTTCGTCGCCGCTGCCCGCGAACAGATTGCACGCGACGTGCAGATTCCGGCTGGATACTGGGTATCGTGGGGCGGCCAGTTCGAACAACTGCAAAGCGCAAGCGAACGCCTGAAAGTGGTCGTGCCGCTCGCACTCTTCATGGTGTTCGTCCTCCTTTTCGTCATGTTCAACAATGTGAAGGACGGCCTGCTTGTGTTCACGGGTATTCCGTTCGCATTGAGCGGCGGCATTGTGTCGTTGTGGATGCGCGGCATTCCGCTGTCCATTACCGCAGCAGTCGGGTTCATCGCCCTTTCCGGAGTCGCGGTGCTCAATGGTCTGGTGATGATTTCGTTCATCCGCAACCTGCGCGAGGAAGGGATCAGCCTCGATGCTGCGGTTCGCGAGGGCGCACTGACCCGCCTGCGACCCGTGCTGATGACGGCGCTGGTCGCGTCACTCGGCTTCCTGCCGATGGCGTTCGCGACGGGAACCGGTTCCGAAGTGCAACGCCCGCTCGCAACAGTCGTGATTGGTGGCATCCTCTCGTCCACGGCGCTCACATTGCTGGTGCTCCCCGTGCTGTACCGCGTGTGCCACTCCGTTTCGCTGCGTGGCGCATTCGGCGCCCGCGTGGCGCGGGGCCTTCGGGGCATACGTGAAGAAACGCCGCGCTAGATGCGATGCAGGCGAGATCGATTTCAAGGTAATCAGTAATGCGAATACTGCTGGTGGAAGACGAGCAAAAAACCGGCTCCTATCTCCGGAAGGGATTGACCGAGGCGGGCTATATCGTCGACTGGGTCGAGGACGGCATCTCGGGACAGCACCAGGCCGAGACGGAACACTACGATCTGCTGATCCTCGATGTGATGCTTCCCGGGCAGGACGGCTGGACGCTGCTGCGCAATCTCCGGCGCAGCAGATCCACGCCGGTGCTTTTTCTGACCGCGCGGGACGATGTCGGCGACCGCGTGAAGGGACTGGAACTCGGTGCGGACGACTACCTCGCGAAGCCATTCGATTTCGCCGAGTTGACCGCGCGGGTGAAGTCGATCCTGCGCCGCGGCCACCCGCGCGATACGAACACGCTGCGTGTGTCGGATCTCGAACTCGACCTGACCCGCCGCAAGGCGACGCGTCAGGGCGACACCATTCTCCTGACCGCGAAGGAATTCGCCTTGCTGTGGCTGCTCATGCGGCGCGAGGGCGAGATCCTGCCCCGGGCCACGATCGCTTCCCAGGTGTGGGACATGAATTTCAGCAGCGACACCAATGTCGTCGATTCCGCGATCCGGCGCCTGCGCTCGAAAGTGGACGATGCCTACGAGCCCAAGCTGATCCACACCGTGCGCGGCATGGGTTACGTGCTCGAACAGCGGGCCGGCGCTGCCTGATGCTCTCGCGATTTCTCCCGAAGACGCTGCGCGCGAGGCTGACGGTTCTCATCGTCATCCCGACTTCCGTCGTGCTCGCGCTAAGCGGAATTGCGCTCTATGAAGCGTTGCGAAGCCGGATCGATGCGACCGCATCGGAACAGATGGAAAGCACGATGGCCGCGCTCAAGGCGCATCTTTCCGATGCGCAGTCGACGGACGAGGTGGCACGCCATGCCGAGGTGTGGATCGATCAGTTGCATGGTCACGAAACCATGGAGATGGCGATCTTCGATATGGCGGGCAACCGGTTACTCAGCACGAGCGGATTTCCGTTATATCCCGAGGCACGGTCGTCGAAGGCCGGCCAGCCGACCGCGCTCGCGCCGCGACAGTCCGGAATCCGCTATCTCGTTGCCGTCACCCGCCTCGGAACGGATAACTTCGTGCGTGTGGTTATCCAGTACGACGGCGCGAGCGATGCCGCATTGTTACGCGCCCATGCGTGGACAATCGTGTTGATCGAGGTCCTCGGCGTGGTGCTCACGGCGGGCCTCGCCTACGGCATTGCCATGGTGGGGCTCAGCCCGCTTCGCCGCCTCGTCGCGCGTGCCGAGGCACTGTCCTCAAGCCGCCTCGCACAGCCGTTGCCCGAACTCGATACATCGGGCGAACTCAAGGAACTCGAACATGCTTTTAACGGCATGCAACAGCGACTGCACGAGTCCTTCACGCGTCTGAGCCAGTTCTCCTCGAATCTTGCGCACGACATGCGCACGCCGCTGACGAACCTGCAAGCCGCCGCCCAGGTGGCGCTGTCCGCACCGCGCACGTCCGATGAGTACCGGGAGGTGATCGAGTCGAGCATCGACGAATACCAGCGTCTGTCGAGGATGGTCGACGACATGCTGTTTCTTGCAAGAGCGGAAGACGCGAGCGCGCTGGGCGCAATCAAGACCATCGATGCGGCCGCGCAGGCACAGCGCGTCGCGGGCTTTTACGAGTCGGTGGCCGAAGACGCTGGCGTCACCATCGAAGTTCGCGGGCAAGCCGAACTCGATGCCGACCTGCTGCTGTTCCAGCGCGCACTGAGCAACCTGCTGTCGAACGCACTCGCCCACGCGCCGCACGGCTCGACGGTGCTCGTCGATTGCCGCGAGGACAACGAAGCCGCGACAATCTCCGTAACGGACTCGGGAGCGGGCATCCACGCCGCGCATCTCGAACGGATCTTCGAGCGCTTCTACCGGGTCGATCCGTCCCGCCATAACTCCGCTTCGGGCACGGGGCTGGGGCTCGCCATCGTCAAATCGATCATGGACAGTCACGGCGGGCGTTGTGGCGTCGACAGCCAGCCCGGTGTCCGCACAACCTTCTGGCTGCGCTTTCCACGGGTGCAGCACGCACAGCGCCGCGAGACGGCCGCTGCTGGATAGGGACAGTCGAGACAGTCGGGACAGTCGTCAGACGCGCGCCGGCCGCGTTGCCGAGCCGCATCGGGAATGCGCGTACGGACAGATCGACTCACAGGTTCACGGCGTGTGTCACTCGGCGGGAAACGCCGGGCTTGACAGTTAGTTGCATTAGATTCGCCAACTGCGCTTTTCAGTACGACGGCCGAATTGGCTCTCGCATCCGCCCGCGTAACGCCAACAGGCGTTTGCAACGACTTCGCTTTGACAAACGACAACAAACATTGCGGGGTTGGGGCGACCGGCTTCAGGCGACGCGCATTGCGGCAGCGGCCTTAAGGTTTCCATCAGGATTTCGCTATAAGATCGCGCACCGCGCCCGCGCGCATCCTGATCGACCTGACACCGCCGAACGTGAACGATACGACAACCGACATCTGGTCCGAGTGGCTGCTCCACCATCGTCATGGTGGCGATGCGTCTTACGAGCGGCATATACGCACCGAGACGACGAAGTACGCCGATCGTGTGCTGGACTTCGTCCGCCTGAGTCCGCGGATGAAGCTGGCCGACATCGGAACCGGCGATGGTCTCGTCGCATTTCGCGCAATCGAGCGTGCGGGCGACGCCTTGCAGGTGATCATGACCGATGTCTCCGCGCCGTTGCTGCAACACACGAGCGAGCTGGCAGATACGCTCGGTGTTCGTGGCCAGTGCGAATTCATTCAAGGTTCGGCAGACAGGCTCGACGGCATCGCCGACGAATCCGTCGACGCCGTGACGATGCGCGCCGTGCTCGCATATGTCGCCGATAAACCGGCAGCAATGCGCGAACTATTCCGGATTCTTAAACCGGGCGGCCGCTTCTCGATTGCGGAACCGATCTTGCGCGACGACGCGCTCGAAGTCTGCGCATTGAAGACGATAGTGGAAACGCGCGGGCAAAACGCAGACGACCCGTTTCTTGCCCTGCTGCTTCGCTGTCGCGCCGCGCAGTTTCCCGATACGCAGGAAAAGGTCCGGGCGCTGCCCATCACGAATTACGGCGAGCGCGATCTGGTTCGTTACGCCATCGATACCGGATTCACGGACATCCACCTGGAACTGCACATCAATGTCGCCACCGACGATGCGCCGTCGTGGCAGACGTATCTGCGCACGTCGCCGCATCCGTTGGCGCCTTCCTTCGAGTCGATATTCGACACGCGATTTACGGCCGAAGAGCGGCAGTTCATGGAAGCACGGTTGCGGCCACTAGTCGAAAGCGGCCGGCAATTCAACGCCCAGCGCATTGCGTACCTCACGGCGCAAAAGCCGTTGTGACAAACGCCGTGCCAATGGCCGCCGCGATACAAAGCACAACGACGATCAGCGGCGGCAGGCGCCAGCGGACCAGAAGGAAAAATGCGCTCGCCGCAATCGCGAAGTCGACCGGCGACCAGACGGCACTGACCCAGACAGGCACATACAGCGCGTGAGCGAGCAAGCCGACAACGGCCGCGTTGACGCCTGCGAGCGCCGCGGCGGCGGACGGTCGGGCGCGCAAGGTCTGCCAGCACGGCACGGCGGCAATGACGAGCAGCAGGCCAGGCAGGAAAATGCCCGCGGTGGCCAGTAGCGCTCCGCTCCAGTGATTCGGCGGCGTGGCCATGATCCAGCCAAGAAAGGCCGCGAAGGTGAAGAGCGGGCCGGGGACCGCCTGCGCCGCGCCATATCCGGCAAGAAAATCGTTCGACGATACCCAGCCGGTTGCGACCGTTTGTTGCTGGAGCAACGGCAGAACGACATGACCGCCCCCGAAAACGAACGCGCCCGACCGGTAAAACGCCTCGAACAGGCGGACGTACTGCGCGCCACCGCTTTCGTGCAGCAATGGCAAACCCAGCAATAGCGCAACAAACAGCGTCAACGCTGCAATGGCTGCGTGGCGGGTCACAGCAAACACGGGAATGCCGTAGGAAGCCGCGGGCGTGACGTCGTTCGCCTGCGTGCGGCAGAGCGCAAGGCCAAGCACGGCGCCCGCCGCAATGACGGCGAGCTGCGCATACACACTGGTGAGCAGGCTGAGCAACACAAGGGCGATCAGTGCAATCGCGACGCGGCGACGGTCGGCGCACAAACGGCGCCCCATGTCCCAGACGGCCTGCGCCACGACGGCGACCGCGACGAGCTTCAATCCATGGACGAGTGCAACACCCGTTGGCCCCGCAACGTTCGGCGCCGCGATCGCGAAGGCGATCATCAGAAGCATCGACGGCAGCGTGAATCCGCACCAGGCGGCAAGGCCGCCGGCCCATCCGGCCCGGAGCAAACCGATCGCAAAGCCTGTCTGACTGCTGGCCGGCCCGGGCAAAAACTGGCAGAGCGCGACGAGATCGGTGAACGCCTCCTCGTCCATCCAGCGACGCCGTTCGACGAATTCACGTCGAAAGTAGCCGATGTGGGCAATCGGGCCGCCAAAGCTCGTCAACCCGAGCCGCAAGAACGCCAGAAACACTTCCAGCGTGCGCTCGACACACGACGACTGCCGCCATGACGTCTGCTCCCCCATTCGTTGTCCCCTGTTCATGGCATCTTCGGCTCGACGCCAACGCTCTTCGCCGTGGCCGCATAATGACCGGAACGAGCGCTGGCGAATCCGATCCGGTGTGCTTGACGAAAATAAACGAAGCGACCGGATCGCGGCACAAAAACGCACGGCTCAAATGCGCGTACCTGCACGCTGACCACTCGCATACAATCACAAACAACGCAAAACCGCCATTACCGGCATGAATATTTCCGGGGCGCCCCCGAAGCAACGCGATGTCACTTGTCCATGAAAATTCTCCTCGTTGAAGACGACGACCTGATTGGCAGCGGTGTGGAAATCAGCTTGCGCCAGGCCGGGTACGACGTCGAGTGGTTACGCGACGGGCGCGACGCCGCCATCGCGCTCGCCACGACGCGCTACGCGCTGCTCGTGCTGGATCTTGGCTTGCCGGGCCGGTCGGGGAACGATCTCCTTCGCTCGCTGCGTGAAGCGGGCGACACCCTCCCTGTGCTCGTTCTGACCGCGCGCGGCACGGTCGCAGACCGCGTCCGGGGCCTCGACGCCGGCGCGGACGACTACCTCGCCAAGCCCTTCGAGCTTTCCGAAATGCTCGCACGCTGCCGCGCGCTCGTGCGGCGTTCGCAAGGCCGCAGCGGCGAGCCGCTCGTCTGGCGCGACTTTAAAGTCGATCTGACCACCCATACCGTCACGCGCAACGAGAGCCGCATCTCGCTCACGTCCAAAGAGTGGTCCATCCTGGTTCAGCTCCTCACGCATCAGGGCATGCCGCAATCGCGCACGCGTCTTGAAGAGCAGCTTTACGGCTGGCAGGAAGGCGTCGAGAGCAATGCGATCGAAGTGCACGTTTCGAACCTGCGAAAGAAGCTTGGCACGGAGTTGATCCGCACCGTTCGCGGCATTGGTTACGTTATCGAAAAACCATGATGTCGCGCTCGATACGCCATCGCCTTTCGTTGACGGTGCTGTCCTGCGTCTGCATCGTCTGGATCGTGGCGGTATTCGGCAGCTTCCGGCATGCCTCGAACGAGGTGCAGCAATGGGAGGATGCGCGGCTTGTCGAATACGCCTCGCTCATCATCCGCTTCGATCGCGCGGATCTGCACCGGTTCGCGGATATTCCCCTCAATGTGCAGATCGAGCTCGCGAAACCGGACGACCAGGGAATTGCCGAATCCGATAGCGACGTGCTGCCACGACGCGTGCTCTTCGAGGTGCTCGACGCAACCGGCAGCACGCTCGCATCCAACATCCCGCAGGACGACGCCACGCAGGACGCGTGGACCGGCGTGCGGCCGCAGCCCTGGACCGCGGACATCGACGGCACCGCGTGGCGCCTCTACGCGCTGCACGACGATGCCACCGGCCGGACGGTGCGGGTGATGGTGGCATCCAACACGGGCAGCGACTTCGCGGTCGGCACGGCCTGGCAAATCGTCTGGCCGGTACTCGCCGCCCTGCCTGTGCTTGCAGCGCTGCTCTGGTATGCGATCGGTCGCAGCCTCACGCCGCTCAAGACGCTGTCCACCACGATCCGCGCTCGCGACGCCGATTCGCTCGAACCCATCGGCATCGCCGCCGTACCGGCCGAGGTGCGGACCCTCGTCGACGCCATCAATCGCTTGCTGTCGCAACTAAGGCAATCGATCGTGCGCGAGCGCGCATTCACATCCGACGCCGCGCACGAATTGAAGACCCCGCTCGCGGCCATCAAGATCCAGGCACAGGTCGCACTGGCCGCGAACGATCCGTCGATTCAGCAGCTCGCCATGCAGCGCGTCGTTCAGGGCGTCGACCGCAGCGCCCGCCTCGCCGAGCAGTTGCTCCTGCTCGCCCGGCTCGACGAGTACGAGCGCATTCCAGCCAGCGCCGTGATGACGGGCGAACTGATGGACGAGGCCGTCGCCCGTCACGCTGCGAACGCGCGCGAGAAGTCGATCGCGATTGCGGTCAAGCGCGAGGGCGCGCGGGCCATTCACGCCGACCCGGTGCTCATCGCCATCCTGCTCGACAACCTGCTCGACAATGCCGTCAAATACGGCACGCCCGAAGGGCACATCGAGATATCGCTGTTCACGCGCGACGCGATGCAATGTCTTGCCGTTCGTGACGATGGACCCGGGGTGAGCGATGCCGAGCGCGCACGGCTTACCGGACGCTTCTATCGCGGCGACGCTGTGCAATCGCCTGGCAGCGGACTCGGACTGTCGATCGTCGAACGCATCGCGCAGTACTTCAACGGAACCGTGCAATTCGAAACGGGCCTCGATGGCCGGGGCCTTGCGGTGATCGTCGAATTCCCCGCGGCGGCGGACAACCTTGACGATGCGCAAAGTGCCCCGATTCACAACGGCGAATACGCGCACCGCGAGAAACTGCCTCCTTAATTAAAACTTAAGTGTCTCTGTGTAGGATCGGAGCCTTCAGTCGAAGCCGACAATCAAGCACCTCCTTCTACCGGGACCGCCATGCAAGCCACTTCACGATACGACGCCGTCTCACGTTTTTTACACTGGCTCGTCGTTGCACTGGTCAGCGCGCAGTTCGTCATCGGCTGGACGATGCCGGACGTGCATCGCGACACACAACCGGTCGGACTGATCGCCTGGCATCTGATTGTCGGCACCGCGTTGCTGGCCGCGATGGCGTGCCGCGTTGTCTGGCGCGCGACGCATCGGCCGCCTGAAGAAGCGTCCTCGCACGCCTTGCGCGCAGTGTCCGGGCTCACGCATTTCGCTCTTTACGCGCTGCTGGTCGTCATCCCGCTGCTTGGCTGGATCAATGCTTCGTCGCGCACCTGGAGCGTGAGCCTGCTTGGCGCTATCCCGCTTCCCGCGCTCTCGTCCGCCGGTTCGTCGTTCGGTCATGCGATGGGCGACGTGCATGGCACGCTGGCGTGGGCACTGTTCACGTTGATCTGCCTGCATGTCGGCGCGGCCCTGCTGCATCGGTTCGTCCTTCGCGACCGTGTGCTGCAGCGGATGACGCCGTGGTGACCCATTCGTCGTGACCCATTCGCGGTGACCTGTTCGTTGTGCGCCATCGAACGGCCCGATCCGCCAGCGACGATAGCAAACCCATCCACACGATAAACACAACAAACAGCCGGTTGCCGATTCCACGTCCACCGCACCAGGGCCGGCGCCGAGGGACCACCGTTACTGCCGCCGCGCGCGTCCGCGTGGACGCGTCGCCCTCCGGCCCGATCAAAAGCGCTCGAGGTCCAACTACGACATGGCGCATCGAGAAATCGAGGTCTAATATGGTGACCCGATTGCGCGCCGCGAGGTCTGCACTCACGCAGATGCCCTTTTGACGCGCGGCTGACCGGAAAGGAGGCAGCATCATGGTGAAAGGCTCCGGCACGCGCTACGGTGCGATTGCGCAATTCTTCCACTGGTGTACTGCAATCCTTGTCCTCGTGGCCTTCATTTACGGGCCCGGCGGCCCCGAACAGCGCGTGTACTCGTCCGTGCACGAGTTCGACCGGCGGCTTCACGAGACGTTAGGACTGTGCGTGTTCGCGCTTGCCGTCATCCGTTTGCTGTGGCGGGCTTTCGATACGCGCCCCGCGGCTCCGGACGGTCCACGCTGGATGGGTGTGCTGGCAACCGTCGTCCAGTGGCTGCTCTATCTGCTGCTCCTTGCACTTCCGCTGACCGCCATTACCGGCGCGTGGCTCCAGGGGCATCCTCTGACGCTCGTCGCCGGAATCGAAATTTCTCCGCTATTCGCAGCATCACATGGTGCGGGCGCAACCTTCGCATCGGTCCACGGGTGGCTCGGCGACCTGATCATGTGGCTGGCCGGACTGCACGCGCTCGCGGCGCTTTTCCACCATATCGTCCTTAAAGACGACGTCCTGACCACCATGCTGCCGCGCTGGTTTCCGGCAGGGCGCACAAAATCCGGCCGATAAATCCCGCACGCCGCTCAGAACCGCTTCGAAAATCCAACGGTCAGGCCGTGCGGAAGGATCTGGACGAACAAGGGTGTGTTGAACGTAGTGGACACGTAACCCACCGCCGTGCCCAGCGCCCAACCGGCGAGGACGTCGGTTTGCCAGTGCGCCTGCGCCTTCATGCGCGCCACCGCGTCATAGGCGGGCAGCAGTTCGAGGGCCCAGACCCAGGGGTAGCGCCGCCCGTAGTTGACGATGAACGGCGTGACGAAGCTCGCCTGCAGCGTGACTTCTCCGCTCGGGAAGCTGTCGCCGCCCTTCACGAACCACGCGCCCGGCCCCCGTCCGCTATTGGGACGCTCACGGCGAAACGCGTACTTCATGCCCTGCGCGGCAACTGCCGATATCGCCACGGAATCCACCGTTTGCCAGAACGTGTGACCGAGTTCGGTGTCGTTGCCGAGCCAGAGTGCGCCGCCCGCCGTGACGGCAACGGCCGAATACTCGATGGCGAGCTGGACGTTCCGGTTCCAGATGCCGCTCTGGTCGTACGCCCATACATGATCGAAACCAGCGTGCGCCGCGATGCTGACGACGCTCAACGCTGCCGGGGCGATCAGCCGTGTGCTGATGCGACTCAAGAATGCCGATGACCTGGTGGACATGTTCACCCACCCTTTCGTTGCGCATTGCTTGTGAACCAACGATCGCCGCAACGACTCACGCCATGGCGGCGATTACCTGTGACCGGTGTTTGTTTGCCGTGCAGGCCCGCCCGTTCGCGATGAACGCGCGCACGTTCAGGTTGTAGTGTGGGTATGCGTGCGCACAGCTTGTCGCGGCAATAAGCGGCCGCGGCTGTGCTGTCCCTTCGAGTGCCCGAGCCCGGGCTCCGGTGCCTTTCCTACTCTACTGCCGACGCCTGAAGAAAAGATTAAGCCGGCTTTTCAATATGTTTTCGCCGCGAGGCCGAGCGACGTGCGACGTGCGATTGATTCGGTGCATTCGTTCCGGCGAGGTCTCTGCCGCGCCGCACCCGGATCGATCCGGCTTGACAACCTCGCGCCCCGCCGATCCGCAAAAGCACGCTCGTTCGATATCGAAACGATCGATCCCCCGATCGTGAATTCGCGGCAGCGTGCACGCGCTCACCTACACTCGTCTGCTCCCAGCTCCGACAGGCAACGCGCGCGCCTTCGTCCCCCTATTTCGGGTCGAAATTGTTAAAAAACTGCGATATCGCATCCCACCATGTGAAATTTTCCGGCGGCTCGGCCCCGCCGAGCCCCAAAATCAGGCAAAATCCTCTTGTTTACGCCGACTGTGCGCAGCCGGTGGTGTTCCCAACCCGTTTTTGGACCCCGCCAAGAAGCCGATGAGTACTCAGCAACCCACGATCATTTACACCCTGACTGATGAAGCGCCGCTGCTCGCCACCAGCGCGTTTCTGCCCATCATCCGCACCTTCGCTGCGCCGGCCGGCGTGAACGTCGAGACCAGCGATATCTCGGTGGCGACCCGTATTCTCGGAGAGTTTCCCGAATTCCTGACGGAAGAACAGCGCGTGCCGGACAATCTGGCCGCGCTCGGCCGTCTGACGCAGCTGCCGGACACGAACATCATCAAGCTGCCGAACATCAGCGCATCGGTGCCGCAGCTCATCGCCGCGATCAAGGAGCTGCAGGGCAAGGGCTACAAGATCCCCGACTATCCGGAAGATCCGAAGAACGACGAAGAGAAGGCGATCCAGAAGCGCTACTCGAAGTGCCTCGGCAGCGCCGTGAACCCGGTGCTGCGCGAAGGCAATTCGGACCGCCGCGCGCCGGCCGCCGTCAAGAACTACGCGCGCAAGCACCCGCACAGCATGGGCGAGTGGAGCATGGCTTCGCGCACTCACGTCGCGCACATGAAGCACGGCGACTTCTATCACGGCGAAAAGTCGATCACGCTCGACAAGGCGCGTGAAGTCCGCATGGAACTCGTCACGAAGAGCGGCGAGACGATCGTGCTGAAGCCGAAGCTCTCGCTGCTCGACGGCGAAATCATCGACAGCATGTTCATGAGCAAGAAGGCCCTGGTGGCGTTCTACGAAGAGCAGATGGAAGACGCGCGCAAGACCGGCGTCATGCTCTCGCTGCACGTGAAGGCGACCATGATGAAGGTTTCGCACCCCATCGTGTTCGGCCACGCGGTCAAGGTGTTCTACAAGGACGCGTTCGCGAAGCACGCCAAGCTCTTCGAAGAGCTCGGCGTGAACGTCAATAACGGCATGGTCGATCTGTACACGAAGATCGAAACGCTGCCGGAATCGAAGCGCGAAGAAGTGATCCGCGATCTGCACGCGTGCCACGAGCACCGTCCGTCGCTCGCGATGGTCGACTCGGCCAAGGGCATCTCGAACCTGCACGCGCCGAACGACGTGATCGTCGACGCCTCGATGCCCGCGATGATCCGCGCCGGCGGCAAGATGTGGGGCGCCGACGGCCGTCCGGCCGACACGAAGTGCCTGATTCCCGAAAGCACGTTCGCGCGCATCTACCAGGAAATCATCAACTTCTGCAAGACCAACGGCGCATTCGACCCGCGCACGATGGGCACGGTGCCGAACGTCGGCCTGATGGCGCAGAAGGCCGAAGAGTACGGTTCGCACGACAAGACCTTCGAAATCACGCAAGACGGCACGGCGCGCGTCGTCGACAACGCCACGGGCGAAGTCCTCGAAGCGCTCACGCAGGAAGTCGAGCAGGGCGACATCTGGCGCACGTGCCTCGTGAAGGACGCGCCGATCCGCGACTGGGTCAAGCTCGCCGTCGCGCGCGCGAAGAACTCGGGCACGCCGGTCGTGTTCTGGCTCGACCCGTATCGTCCGCACGAAAACGAACTGATCAAGAAGGTCGAAACGTACCTGAAGGATTACGACCTGACCGGCCTCGACATCCAGATCATGTCGCAGGTCCGCGCGATGCGTTACACGCTCGAGCGCGTGATCCGCGGTCTCGACACGATCTCGGCCACCGGCAACATCCTGCGCGACTACCTGACCGACCTGTTCCCGATCATGGAACTCGGCACGAGCGCGAAGATGCTGTCGATCGTTCCGCTGATGGCGGGCGGCGGCATGTACGAAACGGGCGCGGGCGGTTCGGCGCCGAAGCATGTCCAGCAACTGGTTCAGGAAGACCACCTGCGCTGGGATTCGCTCGGCGAATTCCTCGCGCTGGCCGTGTCGCTGGAAGACCTCGGCATCAAGACGAACAACGCGAAGGCGAAGCTGCTCGCGAAGACGCTCGACGCCGCCACCGGCAAGCTGCTCGACAACAGCAAGGGTCCGTCGCCGAAGACCGGCGAGCTGGACAACCGCGGCAGCCAGTTCTACCTGGCGATGTACTGGGCGCAAGAGCTGGCCGCGCAGAAGGACGAGCCGGCACTGGCCGCTCACTTCGCACCGCTCGCGAAGGCGCTGGCCGACAACGAAGCGGCCATCGTCGCGGAATTTGCGGCCGTGCAGGGCAAGCCGGTCGATATCGGCGGCTACTACCAGCCGGACTTCGCGAAGCTCACCGCTGTGATGCGTCCGAGCAAGACGTTCAACGCCGCGCTCGAAGCGGCTGCGAAGTAAGCATCGTTCGTAGCGGGGACCGCGCAAGCGGCCCTCGCTTCATCGAAACATGCGAAACGCCCTTGCGGTTAAAACCGCAAGGGCGATTTTCTTTTATGCGTGTGAGTTGTGTCGTGCGATGCGTGCAGCTAGATCGCTTCGCTCGCGGACACCTGATGCCGCGCGCTCAGCTTGAACGGCGGCACGAACAGCAAGGACACGACCACGGCCAGCGCAATCGCCATCAGCGCGAGAAACGTCAGGTGCAGCGATTGATGCAGCGCGAGCCGGATCGACAGATCGCCCGCCACGTGCCCGCCCGGCGCGTCGAGCACGTGGCGCAGCGCATCGGCGCCACCGGCCGGAAGATACGGCGTATGGCGCAGCCCGAAATTGAGCACCGCGCCGAACAACGTCGCGCCCAGCGTGCTGCCCAGATTGCGCGAGAAGAGGTTCGACGCCGTGGCGCTGCCGCGCTCCGAAGGACTGACGATCTCCTGGATCAGCACGAGCGAGCACACGCTCGACGTGCCCATGCCCAGCCCCATCACGAGCGAGCCGACCGCCGCCACGACCGGCGAGCTGTGCGGATTGAGCAACACGAACGCGATGGCGCCGAGCGGCATGAAGAAGCTCCCGCCGACCAGCACGCGGCGCAGCCCGACACGGTGGAACGTGCGCGCGGCGAGCGTCGCACCCGCCGGCCAGCCGACCATCATCATGGTCAACGCCAGCCCCGCCACCACGGGCGAGCGTTCAAGCACGCCCTGGACGTACATCGGCAGGAAGGTCGTGAGCCCCATCAGCACCATCCCGCAGAAGAGCGTCGCGGCGTTGGCCGCGGCGATGGGCCGGTGTGTCCACAGCGCAAACGAGATCATGGGCTCCGCGGCGCGCCGCTCCTGCCACACGAAAAGCGCCCCGCACACGAGAAAAAGCGCGAATTCGAACACCGCGCGCGAATTGTCGGCGGCGCCCGCATCGGTGAGCGCCATCATCAGTGCGCCGATTGCCACGGTAAAGAGCGCAGCCCCCGCAAGATCGATGGATGGCCGCGTATGGCGCTCGTGCTCGTGCAGAAACGCGATGAATCCCGCCGCGGACACAATGCCGATCGGCACGTTCATCCAGAAGATCCACGACCACGAGAACGCGTGAATGATGAATCCGCCCGCAATCGGGCCGAGCACGGCCGAGATCGCCCACACGCTCGCGATCCAGCCCTGTACCTTGCCGCGCTCGTGGACCGGAAAGAGATCGCCGACGATGGTGACCGTAATCGGCTGGATCGCGCCCGCGCCTATGCCCTGAATCAGACGGAAAACGATCATCGCGGTCATCGACCCGGCGTAACCGGCGAGCACCGAGCCGAGCAGGAAGATCGCGATACCCGCGAGCACGACGGGTTTGCGCCCGTAAAGATCGGCGAGCTTGCCGAACACCACCGTCATGGCGGTCTGCGCGAGCAGGAACGACGAGAACACCCAGCTATAAAGGCGCAGGCCGCCGAGTTGCGTGACGATCTGCGGCATCGCGGTGGAAACGATGGTGGCTTCGATCGCAACCATGGCGCTAGCGGCCATGACGGACGCGACGACGAGCGGACGAGAGGTTTTCGGATGCGGTGACATGGGTGAATTCGTGAGAAAGCGTGCCGACCGCCGCGCATGCGCAAGCACGCTGCCTCACCGCGCTACTGCGACGGGTGGCCGCACGGCCGGAAGCGCGATTATGGCCTGTTTGCGGCCGGCGCGCCGATGTCCGGCACGGCACGAGCGACACGCGCATCACGATACGCGTTTTCGCTTCGAACGCGGCGCGCCGACCGGTGTGGACGGACAACCCATATCAGGCAACCTCAATCCGATTGCCGATTGCCGATGTGGCACGCGGCGGAATCGGAATTGCATGAACGCGCTCATTTAATGAGGAATACGAATATGGCGCCCGCTATTGACGTTGGCTTCCGACGCTTGCTGCCCTGATCGCATTCATACACGGGCGCGCATCAGCTTAAGGTTTTCTTCATGTTCGATCGTTATGATCGCCCCACGGTTTGCGCGCGACCTCATACTTGCGAAGTTGCACGGCAATCATCTTGAAGGTCATCCGCAGGCGCCTCGAAAGACGGACCAGGCGTTTATCCTGGTGCGGCGCATTGAAGCGGATCTCAATGTGAAGCCGTCGACTATCGAACCGTGCCGCGCAGAGTTGTTTATCGCCTTCGCGTTGCACGTTCATGCGCGTTCATGCACGTTCAAACGCGTCAGCGTGGTTGCGGTTATCGGTTGCGCCCGCATCGTCTTCGCAGGCTCGCGCATCGAGCGTCTCGCAACGCAATCGCCAGCCGGCAGGCCCGCCTCGCGGGTTCGCAGCAACGCACCGCGGTGCTCTTCGAGCACGGTTCGCGGCGCGTCCGCTTGTTCGTTCGTGTCCGATTCAATCGGCAGACGAGCGATCCGGCGCTATACTGGTGCGCCTGTGCGAATCCGGTCACGTTAGACCCCTAAGCGTCATATCAGCGTCAATGCTGACCCCTATACTCCCGGCCGGTTCGCGACACGCGTCACGGGGGCATTCCTCACATGAAATGGTTGCATCAGCAGGTTTCGTTCCACGGCAGCGCCGGTTTCGCTGTCCGGGCCAGTTTTGCGCAACGCCGTACCCTCTGCCGGCGCGACGCATGATGGACGTCACACGCGCGAGAAAACGCAAGGGACAGGCAGGCGCTGCGCGCGTGGCCTTGTTGATCGCACCCGTCGCCGCACTCGCGCTTTGGGCTGTGTCACCGCTCTCACTCCAGCAATTGGCACAGCCGCTACTCAAGCTGCTCGCATTCGTCTGCGCGGCGGCGGCGGCGCTCGGTATCGCCTACTGCTGCGTCGCGAGCGTGATGGTGCGCCGCTTCTTCGCGCAGCCCTGCCATGAGCCGACCCAGTGCCCCAGCGTCACCTTCGTGAAGCCGCTGCATGGCGACGAGTGGAATCTCATCGGCAACCTCACCACCTTTTTCGAGCAGGACTACGCCGGTCCCGTGCAGTATCTGTTCGGCGTTCACGACGCGGGCGATGCCGCGCTGCAAACCGTCGAGGCGCTGCGCGCGCGCTACCCGCAGGCGCACATTACGGTCGTGGCGGATTCGCGGCTCTACGGCCCGAATCGAAAGATCGCCAATCTCGTCAACATGCTCGAACGCGCCGAACACGACGTGCTGTGTTTCGCGGACAGCGACGTCACCGTCGAGCGCGACTATCTGCGTCATGTCGTCGGCGCGCTGGAGCAGCCGGGCGTCGGGCTCGTCACCTGCGTCTATCGCGGGCTGTGCGCGCCGGGCTTCTGGCCGCGCGCCGCGGCGGCATTGACGAATTATCAGTTCCTGCCGGGCGTCGTGACCGGTCTCGCCATCGGGCTCGCCCGGCCCTGCTTCGGCCAGACCATTGCAATGACGCGCGCGACGCTCGAGCGCATTGGCGGGCTCGTGCAGTTCGCGCATCATCTCGCCGAAGATCACGCCCTTGGCGAAGCCGTGCGGCGCACAGGCGCGAGCGTGGCCATTCCGCCGTTCACGGTGCAGCACGCGTGCGTGGAAACCACCTTTGCGAAGCTCTTCACGCACGAACTGCGCTGGAGCCGCACGATCCGGGCCGCCGACCGCTCCGGCCATCTGAGCTCGACGCTGATGCATCCGTTCGCGCTCGCGCTCGTCGCCGTACTGGCCTCGGGCGGCGCGCCGGCCGCCGCTGCGCTCGCACTGGCCGCGCTGCTCGCGCGCGCCGCGCTCAAATGGCAGACGGACCGCGCAATCGGCGAACGCTGCCGCGGATTGTGGCTGCTGCCGATGTGGGATATCGTGCAGTTCATGATTTTTGCCGCCAGCTTCTGGTCTTCGCGCGTGGTCTGGCGCGGCTTCAGTTTCAGCGTGGACGGCGACGGCCTGCTCTCGCCGCTGCACGACGACTGAGCGACGATCAAGCGAAGACTGACCGACGAATGAACACCACACGCGTGGCGGAACTCCACTCATGAAACACCTTGGACGCCTGGCGGCCCTGCTTGGCCTTGCAATCGCCGCCTGGCTCGTCTGGCGCGACCATCCCGAAACGATCTTTCGCCTTCTGCAAGGCGCGGGCGCGGGCCTCCTGCTCGCCGCGGCGGCACACATCCTGCCGATGCTCGCCAACGCGTGGGACTGGCGCACGCTGATCCGTCCGGCGCAGCGCCCCACCTTCCTGACGATGCTGCGGCTCGTGTGGATCCGCGAATCGATCAACTCGCTCCTGCCGGTTGCGCGCATCGGCGGCGAACTGGTTTCCTTCCGGCTGCTCGGCCGCCTCGGCGTACGGCCCGCAACGGCGGCGGCGAGCCTCGTCGTCGACATGCAGCTCTCGCTCATCAGCCAGTTCGTGTTCGCGCTCGTGGCGGTCGGCTTTCTGCTCGAACAGGCATCGTCGGATACGGCGCGCGTGGCCGGACAGATCGCGTGGGGCGTTGCGGCGCTCGCGCCCGTCCTGCTGCTGTTCGCGCTCGTTCAGCACGCCAGGCCATTCGAGCGCGCCGCACGCACGCTCAATCACGTCACGAGCGGCAAGGTTTATGAGCTCGTCGGCAAATCGGCGCGGATCGACCAGTCGGTCAAGCTCATCTGGCGGCAGACCGGCGTCATCGTGCGTTATCTGCTGATCTGGCAGACGCTGCAGTGCCTCGGTTACGCACTCGAAATCTGGATTGCGCTGTACGTCCTCGGCGCGAATCCGACCTTCGCGCAGGCCTTCGTGATCGAAGCGCTGATCCAGATCGTGAGCAGTGTCGCGTTCCTGGTGCCGGGCGGCCTGGGCGTTCAGGAGGGCGGCTTCGTGCTGATCGGCGGGCTGATGGGTTTCGATGCGCCGACCTGTCTCGCGCTCGCGGGTACGCGGCGTGTCCGCGATCTGCTGTTTTACGTGCCCGGCCTCCTCGCCTGGCAGTTCGCCGAGTCCGGTCCGCGACGCGCCAGGGCCCACGCACGCCCGCGCGTCGACATGAGCAGCGCAAGCAGCGAACGCGCGCCATAATCGCCCCCCGGCGCCACGTCGGCCCCGCCAGCGCCGCACGATGGCGTCCCGCGCGACCCAAACTCTAAAAACACACAAATAGTGGGATCGCGCGCGCTGCATATGGGTAAAACAGCGGGCGGCATAACGGCGACGTATCGGCGATTACCTTAGGTTGAGCCAAGGCTGACTTCAGTCGTAGAATCGTCATACATCGGTTGTGGAGACCCTGGCGGTACCCGGCAACAGGCTGCGATTGCAGCTTTAAATGCCGGCGATGCCCGACGAACCGATATCCGACGTTTTTTCGACCCACTCCTCCCGACCAGGCCACCTGCTGCCGGGAATTTGTCGTGAAAACCGCGCCATGATCCCGCTCATTTCCGTTAGCAGGCTCAGCAAGCGCTTTCCGGGCGTTAGAGCGCTTCACGAAGTCCAGTTCGACCTGATGGCGGGCGAAGTCCATGCGCTGATGGGTGAAAACGGCGCGGGCAAATCGACGCTCATGAAAATCCTCGCGGGCGTCTACACCCGCGATTCAGGCGAAATCCTCTACGACGGCCAGCCCGTCGCCTTCCTCAGTCCGCGCGAAGCGCAGTCCGTCGGCATCGGCATCATTCATCAGGAACTCCAACTGATGAACCACCTGAGCGTCGCGCAAAACATGTTCATCGGCCGCGAGCCGCACGGCCGTTTAGGCGTGTTCCTCGACGAAGAAAAACTCAATGACCAGGCGCGCGACATCCTCGCACGCATGCACGTCAAGATCGACCCGCGTGCGACTGTCGGCACGCTCACGGTCGCGAAACAGCAGATGGTGGAAATCGCCAAGGCGCTGTCCTTCGATTCGCGCGTGCTGATCATGGACGAACCGACCTCGGCGCTCAACGACGCCGAGATCGCCGAGCTTTTCCGCATCATCCGGCAACTGAAGGGCCGGGGCGTCGGCGTCATCTACATCTCGCACAAGATGGACGAGCTCAAGCAGATCTCCGACCGCGTCACCGTGCTGCGCGACGGCGAATATGTGGCGACGGTCGACGCACAGGCCACGAGCATCGACACGATCATCAGCATGATGGTCGGACGAAAGCTGTCCGACGCCCCTTCTGTCCACGGTGGTGACAGCAGGGGCGAAATCGCGCTCGAAGTGAAGCATCTGAATGCCGGCCCGCTCGTGAAAGACGTGAGCTTCGCCCTGCACAAAGGCGAGATCCTCGGCTTCGCCGGTCTCATGGGCGCAGGCCGCACCGAAGTCGCGCGCGCGGTGTTCGGCGCCGATCCGGTCGATTCCGGCGAAACCCTCGTGGGCGGCGTGAAGGTGACGATCAAGCGGCCGAGCGATGCGGTGGCGCGCGGGATCGGCTATCTCTCCGAAGACCGCAAGCATTTCGGCCTCGCGACCGGCATGGATGTCGAATCGAATATCGTGATGTCCAACCTCGGCAAATTCCTGTCGTTCAATTTTTTCCTGCGCCGCGCGCAGATCCGCAAGACCGCTGCGCACTTCATCAAACTGCTCGCGATCCGCACGCCCGCGGCGACCCAACAGGTGCGATTGCTCTCGGGCGGCAATCAGCAAAAAATCGTCATCGCGAAGTGGCTCGAACGCGACTGCGACGTCCTCTTTTTCGACGAGCCGACGCGCGGCATCGACGTCGGCGCGAAAAGCGAAATCTACAAGCTGCTGCGCGCGCTCGCCGATCAGGGCAAAGCCATCGTGATGATCTCGTCCGAATTGCCGGAAATCCTGCGCATGAGCGACCGCATCGTCGTGATGTGCGAAGGGCGCATTACCGGCGAACTCGATGCGAAGGACGCGACGCAGGAGCGCATCATGCAACTGGCCACACAACGCGATACCTTAAAAGCGGCGTGATCTTCTAAAGGTCCACTTCATGACACTGCGATCGGATACTTCGGTACTGGCGAACAAGGAACGGCCGTCCGGCCTCAAATCGCGCCTCTTCGCACCGGCCACGGTGCAGAAGATGCTGGCCTTCGTCAGCCTGATCCTGCTGCTGGCGTTTTTCAGCTTCGCCTCGTCCGCCTTCATGCAGGTGGACAACATGCTCGGCATTCTGCAGGCGACAGCGGTCAACGGCGTGCTCGCCATCGCCTGCACGTTCGTCATCATCACGGGCGGCATCGACTTGTCGGTCGGCACGCTGATGACCTTCACCGCTGTTATTTGCGGCGTGTTTCTCACTTACTGGCATTTGCCGATGTGGACCGGCGTGCTGGCCGCCATCGGAACCGGCGCGCTGTGCGGAATCGTTTCGGGCACGCTGACCGCGAAAATGAAAATACCGCCGTTCATCGCAACGCTCGGCATGATGATGCTGCTAAAAGGTCTGTCGCTCGTCGTCTCGTCCGACCAGCCGATCTATTTCAACGACACCGAAAACTTCTACAGAATTTCGCAGGATTCGCTGATCGGTTATCTCGTGCCGAGCCTGCCGATTCCGAATGCGGTGCTGATCCTCTTCGCGCTCGCCATCCTGAGTTCGGTCATCCTCAATCGCACGGCGCTCGGGCGCTATACGTTCGCGCTCGGCAGCAACGAAGAAGCGGTGCGCCTGTCCGGCGTGAATGTCGATCGCTGGAAGATCGCCATTTACGGATTCGGCGGCGCCATCTGCGGCGTGGCCGGCCTGCTGATCGCGTCGCGCCTGAATTCGGCGCAGCCCGCGCTCGGACAGGGTTACGAGCTCGAAGCGATCGCTGCCGTGGTGATCGGCGGCACGTCGCTGAGCGGCGGCGCGGGCACGATTCTCGGCACCATCATCGGCGCGTTCATCATGAGCGTGCTGACCAACGGACTTCGCATCCTGTCCGTCGCGCAGGAATGGCAGATCGTGGTGACCGGCCTCATCATCATCCTCGCGGTCTACGCCGACATTCTGCGGCGCAAGAAGCTCTGACGCTCCACCGGACGATCACTAGAGAAGGACGGGAGCACGACAGCACGAAAGCGCTCCCCATCGGCAGAAGGTTGATGTCCCACTCAAGAGGAGAACCCCCATGTTGAAACGGAGACTTGTCGGTGTCGTGGTTGGCGTAGGCGCACTCGTTGGCGGCACGATGCTCGCGCGCGCGGACGAACCTTATATTCCGCTCATCTCGAAGGGCTTCCAGCATCAGTTCTGGCAGGCCGTCAAATCGGGCGCAGAACAGTCGGCAAAAGAGCACAACGTCAGGATCAGCTTCGAGGGCCCCGAAACCGAGGCCATGGTCGACAAGCAGATCGACATGCTCTCCGCCGCGCTCGCGAAGAAGCCGCAGGCGCTCGGCATCGCCGCGCTCGACAGCAAGGCCGCCATTCCGCTTCTGAAGCGCGCACAGGCCGACAAGATCCCCGTGATCGCCTTCGACTCCGGCGTCGACAGCGACATCCCGCTGACAACCTGTTCGACGGATAACCTCGCCGCCGCCGCGCTGGCCGCCGACAAGATGGCAGACGCCATCGGCAACGCCGGTGAAGTCGCGCTGATCGTGCACGACCAGACGAGCCGCACCGGCATCGGCCGCCGCGACGGCTTCCTGAATCAGATGAAGGCCAAACATCCGAACATCAAAATCGTGTCTGTGCAATACGGCGGCGGCGATCACCTGAAGTCGGCGGAAATCGCCAAAGCGATGCTTCAGGCCAACCCCAATCTAAAGGGCATTTTCGCCTCCAATGAAGGCTCGGCAGACGGCGCAGCCATCGGCGTCAAGGAGTCCGGCAAGAAGGTCGTCCTGGTCGGCTTCGACTCCGGCAAGGAACAAAAAGACGACATCACCTCGGGCCTGATGCTCGGTGCGATCACCCAGAACCCGGTGGGCATCGGCAAGTGCGTCGTCGATTCCGCCGTGAAGGCGCTCAAGGGCGAGAAGCTGCCCAAGAAGATCGACACGGGCTTCTTCTGGTACGACAAGAGCAACATGACCGATCCGAAGATCGCTGCAGTGCTCTACGACTGATCCGCAGCGAGCACGGCACGACGAATCAGGAAGGGCTACGGCCCTTCCCTTTTCTTTTTCCCGCGCACCGCGTAAAGCGGTATGGCGCATGTCATAGCACGTCACTGCAGCGGCCCGTCCAGCGGCCCTCACCCCGGAGCGTGACCCGATGACCACGATCACCAAGCTGTCCGTCAAGGACATCCGGTTTCCAACGTCGCGTTCGCTCGACGGCTCGGACGCGATGAATGCCGCGCCGGATTATTCGGCGACGTACGTGACACTCGAAACCGATTCGCCGACACCGCTTACCGGCCACGGGCTCACCTTCACGATCGGGCGCGGCAACGAAATCTGCGTGTGCGCCGCGCACGCGCTCGCCCCGCTTATCGTCGGCAAAAAGCTCGAGGATATTGCTGCGGATATGGGCGCCTTCTGGCACGCACTGACCTCGGATAGCCAGTTGCGATGGATCGGTCCCGACAAGGGCGCGATGCATCTGGCGACGGCGGCTGTCGTGAACGCCGTCTGGGATCTGTGGGCGAAATCGCAGGGCAAACCGGTGTGGAAACTGCTCGTCGACATGAGCCCGGAAGAACTCGTGCGTTGCCTCGATTTTCGCTACGTCACCGATGCGATCACGCCGCACGAAGCCATCGCGCTGCTGCATCGCCATGCGAAGACGCGCAGCGTGCGCGAAGCGGAAATGCTCGCGCACGGCTATCCGGCGTATACGACGTCGGCGGGCTGGCTCGGCTACGACGACGACAAAATCCGCCGGCTCGCACGCGAAGGCGTCGCGAACGGCTGGACGCATTTCAAGCAGAAGGTGGGCGGCAATATCGAAGAGGACGCGCGGCGTGCGCGCATCCTGCGTGAGGAGATCGGCGACAACCTCAAGCTCATGATGGACGCCAACCAGGTATGGGACGTGGAAGAGGCCGTGGCCAACATGCGGCGCCTCGCGCAATTCGACCCGTGGTGGATCGAGGAGCCGACGAGCCCCGACGACATCCTCGGCCACGCCACGATCCGCGAGCGAATCCGGCCCATCGGCGTCGCCACGGGCGAGCATTGCCAGAACCGCGTGATGTTCAAGCAACTGCTGCAGGCAAAGGCGATCGACTTCTGCCAGATCGACAGTTGCCGCCTGGGCGGCCTGAACGAAGTGATCGTCGTGCTGCTCATGGCCGCGAAATTCGGCGTGCCCGTGTGTCCGCATGCGGGCGGCGTCGGGCTCTGCGAATATGTGCAGCACATCTCGCTCTTCGACTATATCTGCGTGTCGGCTTCGCTCGAAAACCGCGTGCTCGAATACGTCGATCATCTGCACGAGCATTTCGTCGATCCGGTCGTGATCCGCAACGGACATTACATGCCGCCGCAACGCGCGGGTTACAGCATCGAAATGCATGCGGCTTCGCTCGATCAGTACGCGTTTCCCGATGGTCCTGCGTGGCGGCCTTGAGTGCCGGCCTTGAGTGCCGGCGCGATTGCGCCGCGGCAGGCGCGACCACTCTGACAACGCGCAGCGCGAAGCCGCGCTAGTATGCGAGTCGTCGGCCCCACGCGGCCCATGCCGCGTGAACGGCCGCACCTCGATACCTGGGTGAACGAAATGAGCAACGTCGCGTTTTTTCATACTCTGCTCGTCCTCATCGTCGGCGCTGGCGCGCTGACGTGGCTCGCCGAGCGTCTCGCCATCGCACCCGCGGTCGTGTTGCTGCTCGGCGGCTCCGCCATCGCGCTGACCGGCGGCCCCGCGCCCGATATCGACCCGAATCTCCTGCTCGCAGCGGTGCTGCCGCCGCTGCTCATGTCGAGTTCGTTCTACACCGCGTGGAAGGACTTCCGGCGCGAAATCGGCACGATCTCTTCGCTCGTGCTGGGCGCCGTGGTGTTCACGACCGTCGCCGTGGCCGTTGCCGTGCGCGCGGTCGAGCCCACGCTGCCGTGGGCCGCGTGCTTCGCGCTCGGTGCGATTGTCTCGCCGCCCGACGCCGTGGCCGCAAAGGCGATGCTCCAGCGCTTCCCGCTGCCGGGGCGGCTCGTCACCGTGCTCGAAGGCGAGAGCCTCGTCAACGATGCGTCGGGCCTGCTGCTGTATCAGATGGCCATTGCCGCGGCGCTCGCCGGACAATTCACGGTGCCGCGCGCCCTCGCGGTGTTCTCGATGCTGACCGTAATCGGCGTGGCCGTCGGCATCGGGTGCGGATACGGCATGACGTGGCTCATCAAGCGTCTTCGCGAGCCGATGCTCAGCATCATGCTGACGTTCGTGATGGCGTGGGCAAGCTATGCGATCGCCGAGAAACTGGACGGCTCGGGTGTGCTCGCGGTCGTGTCCTGCGGACTCGTGCTCGGCATCCACCAGCATCAGGCGTTCGATGCGCCCATGCGCGTCAAGGCGGAGGCGTCCTGGGAAGTCATCGTGTTCGTGCTCGACGCGCTGGTGTTCATCCTCATCGGCCTCGCGCTGCACGGCATTCTCTCGCGCATGCATGAGCAGAACGCGCTTTTCGCGTCGGGCCTCGGCGTCGCGCTCGCGGCCACCGCAGCCGCAATCGTGGCGCGCCTCGCGTGGGTAGGTTTCGCGATCTGGCTGCCGTCGAAGCTCGCGGCGCGCCACGGCAAGACAGTGCGCGCGTGGCGCTTCGATGAAGCTGTCGTGCTCGGCTGGGCGGGCATGCGCGGCGTGGTGAGCCTCGCGGCTGCGCTCGCGCTGCCGGTGAGTTTTCCGGGGCGCGACACGATCATCTTCAGCACGTTCATCGTGATCTTCGCCACGCTCGTCGTTCAGGGCCTCTCGCTTGCGCCACTGATCCGGCTGCTGCGTTTGCGTCCCTTGCAGCGTACGACGATGTCCGAATTCGAAGCGCGTTCGCACGCGTTTCGCGCAGCCCTGATCAAGCTGGAAAAGATTGCAAAAACGGCGCCGAAGGACGAATGCGAGAGCATTGAACGCATGCTCGACGAATACCGCGTTCGCGTGCGCTCCAATGAAAACGCGCATGTGTCCGGCTCCGAGCACGTGGAACGGCGCGCGAAGTTGTTGCGGCTGGAACTCGAACTGGTGTCGAAATCGCGCGAAGCGCTGCTCGGCCTGCACGACAACAACCGCATTCAGGACAGCGTGCTGCACCGGATCGAAGCCGAACTCGATCTCGAAGAGTTCAGGCTTCAGCGTCTGCTCGAACCGTGAGCGGCGCAGGCTGGCACTCACCCATGCGCCCCATCACGCGGTTTCGACTCCCGCGAAGTCTTTGGACTTCACGGGAGTCAATGCATCGAATCTCGCATCCGCCCGCCGCTGAGTCTTCTCCGGTTCGGCGGACGCGACCCGCTTCATCGCGACGGCATGCCCTTCAATAGCGCGCGTCCTTCGGTTTGCCGCCCTTCGGCCAGTCGTGGATCTTCGGTGCGAAGTCCGCGCGCGGCTGCGTCGTGAAGTAGGCTGCGACGTCGATAGCATCCTGGTCGCTCAATCCGCCTTGCGCCAGCGGGAACTGGTTGCGCGCGCCGACCGGCATGTTGTTCTTCACGAAGGCCGCCGCCGTATAGAGCCGTGCCATCCCCGCGCCGATGTTGAACGACTGGTCGCCCCACAGCGGCGGATAGATGTACTCGCCGTCCGCGCGCTTCGCGCCTTCGCCGTTCGCGCCGTGACACGACGCGCATTGCGCCGAATACACGTCCTTGCCGTGCGCGAGATTCGGCTGGAGGCTGGTATCGATCTTGCCCGCGCCGCGCCCCACGATTTTGTCTTTCATGCGATAGCCGCCCTTCATCCAGTCGAAGTACGCGACCATCGCCTTCATGTCGGCGGAGTCGACCGGCAGCGCCTTGCCGTTCATCGAGCGCAGGAAGCAGCCGTTGATGCGATCGGCCAGCGAGATCACCTTGCCGGCGCGCGCCGCGTAGCTCGGGAACTGTGCCGACAGGCCGACAAACGGCGAGGCCTGCGCCACCGTTCCGGAATTCAGGTGGCAGCTCACGCAGTTCAGCGAATCGCCGACATGATCCGGCAACAGCGCCTTCGTCTGCATGTTCAACCGCATGCCGCGCACGAGCTGCGCCGCATTCGGCTCGTCGAGCATCGCGGCGAAGCGCGGCGTCTTGAAGGCCGGCGTGCGTGCAGGGCTCGTAACGACCTGGCTGCGCAGCTTGCTGACCTGCGACGCGGTAATCGCAACGTTATGGCCGCCCCAGCTATGGCGCACGAACGTCAGGATGTCGGCCAGCTCCTGATCGGACAACTGGTCGAAGGCCGGCATCGTGTAGGCACGCGGATAGGTCGCGGTCCGCGCCGACGTCCAGCCAGTCAGTGCGACGTGAATCAGCGAATCGGCATTGGCCGACAGCACGGCCGGATTAGCCGACAGCGGCGGGAACGCCGACGAAAAACCGCGTCCGTCAGTCTGGTGGCAGGACGCGCAGAACTGCGCGTATCCGAGTCCGCCTTTCGACGTGAAGAGCGCGGCGGGCTCTGCCGCTACCGTCTGCGCGACGGCTGGACGCGCGTCCGCGCCGCCCGGCAGCGACTTCATGTAGACAGCCATCGCCTTCAGGTCGGCGTCGTTCAGATACTGCGTGCTGTGATGAACCACGTCGGTCATGCCGCCCGCCGCCGACGTATAGCGGTTTTGCCCGGTCTTGAGCAGCGTGACCAGGTCATCCTCCGTCCACAGATTGCGCAGATTGATCGCGTGCCACGACTCGACCGTCGAGCCCGAGAGAAAGAGGCTGCCTTTGGCGCCCACATCGGACATCGCCTTTTCCTGGAAGCCGATGCCGCGCGGTGTGTGGCACGCGCCGCAGTGACCGAGGCTCTGCGTCAGATAGGCGCCGCGATTCCACTCCGCGCTACGGGCCGGATTGGGCGCGAAGGGCGTGTCGTCGAGGAAGGCCGAGTTCCAGAGTGCGAGCGTCCAGCGCATGTTGAACGGCCACTTGATGCCGAGCGGCCGGTTGGCCTGCGAGACGGGCGGGACGCCCTGTTTCAGGTAGGCGTACAGCGCGTGCATATCCTCGTCGCCGATCTTCGCGTACGACGGATAAGGCATCGCGGGATAGAGGTTGTGCCCGTCGGCGGCGACGCCCTTGCGCATGACCCGTTCGAACTCGGCAAAGGTGTAGCGGCCGATGCCGGTCGTCTCGTCGGGCGTGATGTTGGTCGAATAGACCGCGCCAAACGGCGTGGTCAGCGCGAGGCCGCCGGCCATCGGCTTGCCGCCGGGCGCCGTGTGGCACGCGACGCAATCGCCCGCGCGGGCAACGTAGGCGCCGCGCGCGACCGCATTGGCGTCGGCGGGAGCGGCCTGAGCGGTGGCGGCCAGTGCAACGGGTCCAAGCATCGCCAGTGCGGTCAAGACCCAACCCTGAAGCTTTCCATGTTTCCTGGCAAGCCCGTTCATCAATCGATGATTCATGGTGTGAGAGGTTGTTGTTGTTGGACGGCCGAAACGCTCAATTGCCTTGTCCTGCAACGGCTGACGCATCGGGTCGATGGTGTGAACCGACAATAAAGTTTGACACAGGCAATCCCCGAGAATCAGTCGCTTATCCGCGTGCTTGAACACTCACTGGCGAAATAGAGTTTGACACTTCGGCTTCTCCACGCATAAAGCCATCGCCCTTGCGACAATAGTGTTTGACACAACGCAAGCCGCGACGCCGATTGACCCACCTCCATTTCCCCGCCGGTTCTTCAGGCTGATTTTGACGCTCGAATTCGCGAGCACGGCTACGATAGATTTTTTGCTCGCATTCTGATGGGAAGTGGTGCCGTCGCACGCGTGGCACCCGTCGCGCGCATCGCGTCCGCCTGCGTTATACCCTCACCCAGCACAACTCACGCGGTGCGGTTGGTTTCCTCTTTATGTACCATCATCGACCTGGGTATCGCTGTCGGTCCCAAACAGGCTAGCGAACGCTTCCCCCTGGGAACCCGGGACCTCAACTGGCAGTGTGGTCTGGGCGTGGTCGCGCAACCATGAGAAGCGATGCCATCCATCGGTGAAGCCTGGTGAGCCGTCAGCATCGAGGCACGCAACCGACATGTACAAAACAGGAACTGGCACCGCAGGCGCATGCCCGATTCGGGCGTACCGGTCACCACCTCCTACGCCGTTCTTCCCCGTACAGCTATCTGTCGTGGACCACGCAGTGTCGAGCATGGCAACGGATATCCAGACTACTTCATCCGGTTCGCGATGGGCGGGACAGTTACTCCGCCGCCATTCGAATTCACCCATCTCCCTGGAAGCCCCCTGAGCACTGATCGCCACAGCAGTCGATTTGCTGCCGCACCGAATGCGTCGGGAATAACGATGCAACTGGGGTACCGTCAACGCCTTGCGAATACAAGAACAACAAGCAGCACGACGATAAGTACGGCAAGCCATTTCACCAGGACGACCAGACTTCCCACTTTCTCATCAAGCGTGCGAACCGCCTCGAGTTCCTGAATGCCGCTGCGGCCAGGCCGCGCGTCATCGGTACTTGCGCGTACTCCATCAGGATCGCAAAGCCTGATCGCTGCCTGCTCGAATGCCATATGAGTCACATATCCTGTCGCGACTTCGGGCAAACTGGTTGTGTTGACGCTGTCCGGTCGGAGAAACACGCACGCGTCACCGTGTGCATTTGCAGCTTCCGGTGTGAGCAGATAAAGATTCTTCAGCGACAGCCCGAGCTTGACGTCCGTGAGACGCGCAGCATCGATGCACTCGATGAGACCCTGCATGCTGCTCGCCGGAACGTGGAGCGATGCCCACCACCGTCCGTTCTCCTGCATCTCATGATCGGCAGCGTTGTAGCCAAGTCTGGCCGTACCGAGCGGAATGTCGGAGAACGTGATGCCCAATATATCCTGCCATTCGCGCAGGCCCCGATGATCCCCTTCAGTGAGTTCCCTGGCCGCAAACGTAACGCTGACGGCGTGCTGCCTGGTCCAGGGCTCTCCGATCACACACAGATATCCGTCGTCCAGATGCGCGGTCCCCTGTACGTAGCTAGTCAGGACCGGCTGCCTCTCCTCCCCGGTGGGTTCCGCCTGCCGCACTATACGGAGGTCCTGGAGCGTCAACCAGATCGATCGGGCGGCCTCGTACTGCGTACGCACGCCGTCACTCGTTGTGCTCGCAACCGTATCGCGCCCGCACCCGGAAATACGACGCCCGATGGCCGGTGTATCGCCGTCGCGTATTCGGGATTCTGCCTGGGTGCTGTCTCGCAGATCATCCTCCGCATGCTGGATTGCCTCGTGCACCGGCGGCGGATTGCCGGCGTTGGAATCGATCCCATCCAGAATGTCCTTGTGAAGAACGTCTCTGCCGGGAATACGGCTGCGTTCTCGCAGATACTGACGAATCTCAACCAGCAATTCACCTGGATCGGCCAGGCGACGCAATGTCGGACGCAATGCATGATCGCGTGTGCCCCTCGGAAGCGGCTTGCCCCGCTGGTCACCGTGAACCGATCCAGACTGGCTCGTGACCTTGATAAACGCCGGCATCAGGCGGGCGAGAAAGTTGCCGTACGGAGAAAGCAGTGGCAGAAACAGCACGGCCAGGACGACGTTGAACAGCGTGTGGAAGTCCGCGACCACACGTCCGTTGTCGGCCTCGATGGTTACCATGAATATTCCGATCGGCCCGAGAGCGGCAAGCACCAGAGTGGCCCCGATCGTCAGGATAAGAAGGTTGCCCATCTGGAGCCGCCTCGATGCAGGATCGTCTGGATCTGCCGATTCGAGCACCAGTTTGATCGCGGCGCCCAGATTCGCACCGACTACCAGTGCGAATGCGGCATTCGGCGGCACGACGTTCCTGGCGCAGAGGGACGCGACCAGCAACACGGCAGCAAGGTTTGAGTCCGCGGCCCAGCTAAGGCTTGCGGCGAGCAGCACATCTACCAGCGGGACGGTCGACGCGGCGCCCAGCAGCATGCGCAGGCTAGGCGCGTCTTCGTAGTCGGTCATGAGATCGAGCAGCTCGTGCAGCGCAAACAGCATTACGCCCAGCCCGATGAACGCGCGACCCAGATCATGAGCCCGCGTATTCGATGTCTTTCGAAACATGGGCATACCGACCAGTATCAGTGTCGGCGAGAGGGCCGGTATGTCGAACGACAGCGCCTGCACAATCAACGTCGCACCGATGTTCGCCCCCAGCAGGATGGCCAGCGCCGGAACAAGTTCAGCACGACCTGCTGCAGCAAGACCGGCTAGCATCGAGCCCGTTGCTGTACCGCTTTGCAATACGGCCCCCGCACCCACACCGGCAACTAATGCTTGCCCCCGATTGCGCAGGGACTGCGCGAGTAGCGACTGAAGCCCCGCGCCGAAAGCCCGCCGCGTGCCCGTCTGAACCATCTGCGTGCCCAGTAGCAAAAGCGCGACGGAGCCTGCCAGATCAATCAGCGTAAATGTCGTCGGCATGCGCGTGCTCCTGTTGTGCCGTCGTGCCGCCGGTTTTCCTGAAACGCTTGGGCGTGTCGCCGCCCTCCATGTTCACAAATGCTGCTGACACTCGCGATGAACACACACCATTATCCAAAGGATTTTCGGTGGTATTTGTGTGCGAGTGTACAGTCAGTCCCGTCCAGAGGGCGGAAGTGTGAATCATTCGTGCGAAGCGGGCCGGTGATGCGGGCGTGCGTTGCTAGCCGCGGCTTTTGTGTAGCAGACCGTCGATCAAACGACGTCCAGTGGAAAAGCCACCCATCGGCGCGCCTGCGTCCTTGCCACTCGTGCGCCCCGCCTTCGCTTCTCCGTGTCGCGCAATTATGTGAAACTAAAATGGGCGTGCCTGCCTACACGTGGTCGACACAATAACCAGATCCCGAGTAGTAGTTCAACTTGTCAGAATCGGCCCAGATCGTATTGCGCCGCAGCACTGACTTTGATTTCGAGTCCGAGGTCATCATAGAGGCGTTTCATTTGGCGCCACCGGAAAACGCCCGCCCAGCCAGTTTTTCCCAAGGCTTACTTGTGCGCAGAAACGGCGCTCCTGATTAGAAATGGGAAGCCTCTGGCGATCAACGGGCCTCGCAATAGCTGCATACGCGTGCGCCGATCTGGTTGATCCGCCTTTTGGCACTATGTTTGCGATACGTAGTGGGGCTCAGTTCCGCTCGTGACTGAAGAGGTCATCGACAATCTTTCGCGCAGCGCTGTACCCACCCATAAGCGCGTCAGCCTCCGTTGCGAACGCTCGGCCGCGGACCTCGCCGAAGCGCAAGGGTGAGAAAATCGCCACCGCACTGCGGTCCCTGAATACTCTGACGACAGCCACGTATCCGGGCACCGATTGCATCCCTTTCCCCAGTTGGATGCTGACGTCGACCTCGACGGAAACTTCCAGGGTAAAGCCGTTGTATTCGTAACTTCGCAGCATGTCTGTCCCGTTCATTGGTCGTGCCGGCACGCGCGCACGCCAGACATCTTCTCGAGCCGCAGGCAGATCACCGAGAACTCACTTGTACTCACGCGCGACAGTGCGATTTGCACGTCGTCGAGTTCCGGATCGTCTTCGGATTGCTGGACGATGAACTGCTTGACCCGGACGCTCCCTGAACCGAGCGTGTGATGCACGGTGTCCAGAGACACGCTTCCACGCTCGACCAGTAGTTGTATGTTGCGCTGTTGCCGAACAGAAATGAAGCGGCGCTCAAGCGGCTTCACGCCCGCGAGAATTACCAGGATGATGACGGTTGCACCGATGGCGGCCGTGTGCATTCCGCCACCGACAGCGAGGCCGACGCCAGCGACGGACCACAAGCTCGCAGCCGTGGTCAATCCCCGCACGACTTCGCCCCGAAGCAGGATCGATCCTGCCCCGAGGAAGCCAATTCCCGATACGACCTGGGCCGCAACCCGCGATGGATCGAGTACGACGTTCTTCTCGCCCAGCACATCGGCAAAACCGTATGCCGACACCAGCATCATCAGGCACGCCCCGACGCACACGAGCATGTGCGTGCGCAAACCGGCAGCCCAGTTCAGTCTTTCGCGCTCAAAGCCGACCACGCTGCCCAGTAGTGCCGCCATAAACAGTCGCGACAGAATCTCAAAATTCCCAATCATGGTCTCGATCTCAATAGCCAGCCATGTACTTATCTGCGATCCTGGGGCGGAGCACTGGATGCAGACGGCAGTTGGCTAGATTGTCGCGCTTTTGTGACCAAAAATGAGATTCACGATTTCGCGCGTAGGTACGCTGGTGAGAAGCGTGGCCACTTTCCGGGGGCGAAACCATCGACATCGAAGGATTTCACTGCTCGGTTCGGGCCTCGCATCGGTTGGCACGACTGCGTAGAAGACGTAATGCCGCTTGCTCAGACCGCCGAACTGGAACAGGTAGCCGAGTTCGAGCCCGGCGAGGGTTGTTTCCTCGCTCAGTTCCCGTCTTGCCGCATCCGCCGGGGATTCGTCACGCCGGATTGTGCCGCCGGGCAAGGCCCATCGTGAACGCCCCCGTTCGACGAGGAGGATTCTGCCGTCCTGCCAGCACACGACGGTCGCTCTGTTTTTCATGCTCGCGGATTCAGGTTCGGTACAGTAATTTTCAGGTGAATCGAAACGTTGCTCCGGTCGAAAGCCGTTCGTAACAAAACTGGTGAATGAACCACCTGAGCAACGATCGATCCCGGCGCGCGATGCGCCACCGACGATTTGAGCGTTGCATTCTGACGGGGAACAATAAAAATGGGAACCCACTTTTCACTCGAAGCTCGTAGGCCTCCCGGCCTATTGTTGCTTCGGCTGTCGCAGCGCTGACGACTTCGCCCCCGGAGGCATCCCTGCGAAGCGGTTGGGCGAGTTCAACACACCTGCCGGTTTTTCTATCACCTCGCGTAATGGCCATGGTACGTACGACGGACGGCATGAAGCCCTTGCACATACCCAATATATGTTCGCTTCAGACCGGTCGTCGTGGAAAAGATGTGCCGCATCCAGACGAGGAACTGATGTGGCGTAATGCTGACAGGCTCAGGTGCGAAGAAAGATCCAGGAAGATCGTGGCACACAGGATGAACCTGATCGGTTCCAGGCCCGATCCGAAACACCGGTTCGTTCTGGCGTTGACGCCGGCCGGGCGTGAGGAGTCACTTGCCGAACTGAGGCCTAGTCGAAACCGGATCCGTGGGTATCACTCATGGTTATCGAGGCCCCAGCACCGTTGGCGACGGCGAAATTCGCGGTGGCGGCATCAGCCTCTCTCAGATCGAGGCAGTTTCATTCGACGTCTTCTCGCGTTTCAGCAATTGTGTGCAACGGCGCTGGGTTCAAGGAGGCGTCGCATCTGCGAAGCAACCGGTGGCGATCGTATGAAACGCACCACCGCCACGCACGATGAAGAGTGCGTCCAGGTTGCGCTGCACGGCTAAGGCGCGTCCCTCCTTCATGCCGAGCACCATCAGCGCGGTCGCATAAGCATCCGCGTCCGTGCAGTTGGGTGCGATAACCGTGACCGATGCAATCTCGCCGTGCAACGGCGAACCGGTCCGTGGATCCATCGTATGTGAGATACGCATGCCGTCGATGTCCGCCCAGTGCCGGTAATCGCCCGACGTTGCGATGGCCGCATTGCCCAGCTCGATCACACTGATCGTTGCGCGCTGCGCGTAATCAGGCGCCTCGACAGCGATCGCCCAGAGTGAGCCGTCGGGCTTGCGTCCGCGTGCGCGCATTTCACCATCGATGCCGACGAGCCACGAGCCGAGCCCATGTCCGTCGAGCACGCGCGCGAGTTCGTCCACGCCGAATCCCTTTGCAATACCGCACAGATCGAAGCCGACATCGGCCTGCCGGCGTGCGCGGCACTGTCGCATATCGACTTCGAGCAGGGCGTTCGCGGGCCGGATCGGAGCCGGGCCCGGTGCATCTTGTGGTTTGATCCGCCGCGCAGACGCGGGGCCGAAGCCCCACGTGTCGACCAGTTCACCGACACCGATGTTGAACGCGTTGTCCGTTTCATGGCCGATTTCGAGTGCGCGCGCGAGCACCGCCGTGAGATTCGCTGAAACGGGCGCCCAGCAGCCCGGTAAGGTCCGGTTCAACCTCGAGAGATCGGAGTCGGGCTTCCAGTTCGACATCTGGTTGTCGACGGCGCAGACCGCTGATTCCAGTTCCGCGGCGAGTGCTTTGACGTCCACATGCAGGGGGGCAAAGAACTGCACGTCGTAGCGGGTACCCATCGTCGCTCCGTTCACGCGGCATCGATTCATTCGCGTGTCCGGCGACCACTCAATAGACGTCTTCGACATAGCGCCCCTGCATTCTCAACTGTGAGACGGACAGGCCGGAGCCATCCAGGATGCGCTCCCATGCCCGCGCGACGCCTTCAGCCATGCCGCGTCCGCCGCACACCATGATCTGCGCGCCATGCAGAACGAGGCTGCGCAGGCCGCGCGCATCGCCAATGAGCCGGTCCTGCACGTAGGCCCGGCGGCCGGAGCGCGAGAATGCGGTCGTCAGCCCGAGAAGCCGCCGGTCGCGAACGAGGCCGGCGAGTTCATCGCGATACAGGAAGCCGCGCCCGGCATCGCGCGCCCCGAAGTAGAGGTACATGGGGCGTCGCGCGCTGTTATGGCGGACAAAACCGACCAGTGGACCGATGCCCGTTCCCGCGCCGATCAGGATCACGGGCGCACTGCCCACTCCCGGCCGGAAGTGCGGGTGCGGCCGGACGAACGCATTGATCGTTTGCCCCGGTTTCAGCGCGGTCAGGTAGCCCGAGCACAGGCCATCCGGATGGCGGCGCACGCAGATCTCGACGAATCCGTCCGATGAAGCGCTCGCGAGCGAGTAGTAGCGCGGCGACGCGCTGCCGGGCGGCACGATGCCCACGAGGTCGCCAGATTCGAATTTCGGCAGCCCGGGTTTCGCGAGCCATATCCACGGCGTTCGCCTGCGACCGGCACGCACGAATCGCAGCACCGACGTCAACGCCTGCGGATCGGCGTCGTAGTCTTCGCGCGCAACGAGCGTGAGCGGCATCGTGCGAGGCAGAGAAGGCGTGTAGCGGATATCGAGTTCGACGCCGAGCGCTTCACCGAGTCGCGCGCACCATGCACGGAATTCAGGCTCCGACTGCCGGTCGACGGTGCCCGGTTCGAGCAGCGCATCGAAGCCTTTTGCGGCAAGCGCGCTCTGGACCGCCGCTGCATAGCCACAAAAGTGCGGAAACTGGCGATCGCCGAAACCCAGCACGGCAAACGAGACACCCGGTCCCGCGGCGCTCTGCGTGAGCTTCGGTAGGAAGTGTGTGGCACTCGCCGGCGCATCACCGTCGCCGTAAGTGGCAGTCAGCACGACAAGACGACGCATGCTGCGATACTCGCTCGCAATGTCGTTCATCGGCGCGACGTGCACGCGCAATCCCGCCTGCGTCAACGCGCGATGCAGCGCCGCGGCAAATCCCCACGTGCTGTTTCCCTCGCTGCCGACCAGCAGTACGGTATCCGCATCGCGCGGCGACGACGCGCCGCTCAACCTGGGCATTGCCTGGCGTCGGCGCGCCCAGAGCAGCACGCCGGTCACGGCCAAAAGTGGCACGCACAGCGACGATGCGCCGAGCAGGAGTCCGAACCACCAGAGCCCTTCACCCGTATGCAGCATCCGCACGACCGCGTGCAGGCGCTGCCATCCATCCGCGGGCTGCCAGGCGAGCCATCGGCCCGACGAAGGATCGATGTAGCCTGCACCATCAACCGTCTTCACTTCGATCGAGCTTGCCGGCCCGCCTTGCACGGGGAGCGTCACCTGCCGCAGCGCCGCTACGTCGAGCGTCCGCAGCGCGGCGATTTGCCCGACAGGTTGAAGACGCGCGGCATCAATGCGCTCTGTCTGAGTGGGCTGGGGCTGTGTAGGGCCGCCTTCGGGAATCACGCCAAATGTCGTCAGCGACAGCACGAATCCAGTCAGCGCGGACAATGTCAGTCCGGCAAGGGCGACACGGGCGGTTTCGTTGTGCAGCCGCGGCAGCGTGTTGCCGCGGATACGGCCGAACAGATGTGTCCATCCGCCCATCCGCCGCGCGAGCAGCACGAGACCGGACAGCGCGACGAGCAGCATCGCGGCGGCTGTTACGCCCATCGCGAGTCGACCGCCATCGCCGAGCAAAAGCTTGCGATGCAGGTTCGTCAGCCAGCGCACCACGGGCGATGGCCGCCACGGGCCAACCACGTTGCCGGTCGATGGATCGACGACCGACGCCTGCTGTTCGCCATCGACGTCGTGATACGCGATGATCGCGCCGGACGGCCGCCGCACGATCTTCGTGACGCCGGGCACGTGGGTGCTCACGCGGTCTGCGAGCGTTGCGACGTTCAGCGGTGTATGCGGTCCGCCCGTGAGACGCGCGCGTTCAAGAACGGGATTCACTGACAACGCCGCACCCGTCAACGTGATCACCACGAAAAATAGTGCGGCGATCAGGCCGGGAACCGAATGAAGTCTGCGCAGCATCGGATGCTCCACCGGTCAAAGCGAATAGCGAAACGACGTCACGTAGCCCCGCCCCTTCGTCGCCTTGCCTGCACCGGACGCCGACAGCGGCACGACGATTTCCGACGCGTTTTCGTTCATGTCTTCGACGGCCGTGTCGATGTGGATCTGGTAGCCGGCGTCGAGCAGGGCGTCGGATACGTCGAGCGTTGCGCGCAGCGTCCTGCCCGCGCCGACGCTTGCGCCCGTGATGCCGTCAATCCGCGCTGCTCCGCCGGTCGCGCGGTACCAGTCGCGCAGATGCCGGTGGTATTTGGCCTGGCGGCCCGCCATCCACAGCGTGCCCTGATAGCGTCCAGCCTGGTCGGTGACGTACATCACGACGTAGGCGCCGTCTCCTCCATAGTTCGCGAGCTGAGTCTCGAATGTCACCGGGCGCGCGGCGGCGGGTAATGGCGCGGCCAGCGCGCCGGCAATCGCTGCGGTCGCGGCGATCGGCAATGCCTGTTTCATCAGTAATCTCCTGGTTCGGGTGAGGACGGCCGCGGCCTGAGTGGCGGGTCGCGAAGCCGCCCGACTCAGCGGATCTGCACGCTGGGCTTCGAGCCTGGCGTGAGCAAACCGCCGGGCGGCGCGCCGACGGGCGAATCGACCGCGTTGCCGGTAGTCGTGCCGTCGGGTGCCGCACCGTGATGCTCGCGTTCGCCGCCGTGCCCCTGTTCGTCCTCGTCATTGCGTTTCAGGCGGAGGACGTCGAGCGTGGCCGGATCGAGCCTTGCCTTGAAACGGCGGCCGTCGGTGTCGTACCCTTTGAGTTCGTAACAGCCGTCGTCGACTTTCAGCCTGTCGATGCGCCAGCCCTTCTGCTGCGCCATTGCATAGACGGCGTCGCGCGGTTTCCAGTCGGCGAGCGGCGCGTTACAGCGCTCGCCTGCCAGCGCGCTGCGGATCAAGGGACTGGCGGCGACGACAAACAATGCGCCGGTGAGGACGAGCAATGCGAGGGCGAAGCCTTTTGCCAGCCGGGAATGATTCATGACGTTGTATCCTCCGTTCGGATCGCTGGGCTCTACAATGACCACCAAACCTGAAGCGAAGCTTGCGGACGCAAAGAATCTTCGTCATGTTCGCTTCAGGTTGGCGTGGCAGATTCGCCTGAGACATTGGATCGGGACAAACGAATGAGAGTGCTTCTTGTCGAGGATGATCGGTGGCTCGGAGAAGCCGTGCGCGACCAGATAGAAAAAGACGGTCACCCAACCGATTTCGTCGCCAGCCTCGCCGACGCGCACCGTCACCTGGCGGCCGCAACCTACGACCTGATCCTGCTCGATCTGCTCCTTCCTGATGGTCGCGGGCTGGACTTCCTGCGCGAACTGCGCACGGCCGGCTCGACCGTGTCCGTCATCATCCTGACCGCGCTCGACCAGGTTTCGAACCGCATCGCCGGGCTCAATGCCGGCGCGGACGACTATCTCGTGAAGCCGTTCGACCTTGACGAGCTATCCGCACGCGTAAGTGCGGTTGCCCGCCGCTACTCGGGCAATCCGAATCCGCTGGTGAAGCTGCGTGACCTGAGCGTCGATACGGCGGCGCGCAACGTGATGCGAGGCGACAAGCGTATCGACCTGACCGCGAGTGAATGGGCGCTCCTCGATGCGTTGATTCAACGCCCCGGGATGATCCTGTCGAAGCTGAGGCTCGAAGAGAGCCTTTATTCGTTTAACGACGAAATCGAAAGCAACACGATCGAGGTGCACGTGAGCCGTCTGCGCAAGAAACTCGGCGCCGAAACGATCGAGACCGTGCGCGGCCTCGGCTATCGGCTGAGGCGGGAATAGCGATGCCGCGCAGCCTGCAACTCCGGCTCGCAACGGCGCTTGCCGCCGGGCTCGCGGTGCTGTCGGTCGCGGCCGCGGCTGCGTCGTTCCACGTGCTTCGCCACGAAATCGACCGAATATCTGACAGCGCACTGCAGGAGACGGCGCAACGTCTGTTGCCGCTTGCGGCGATGGAAATCCTCGGTCGCGACGCCGACGGCAGCGACAATCAACGCATTGCAGCCGTGCGTCCGCATGACGAGCTGCTGACTTACGTCGTGCGTGATGCGACCGGCAAAACGCTGCTGCAGTCGCACGACGCGGACGAAACGGTTTTTCCGCCGAAACTGCGTGCCGGGTTCGTCTCGACGGCGACGCATCGGGTCTACGCGGAAACCGGTCTGGAGGGCACGATGTCACTGCTGGTCGCGGAGCCGCTCAAGGCCCGCCGGCATGCCGAGATCAAGGCCGCACTCGCAGTCGGCCGAGCAGTCGCGCTGTTTCTGCCGGTCGGCCTCGCGGGTATCTGGCTGATCGTGCGCACCGGGCTGCGGCCGGTCCGCCGCTTCTGCGGCAGTATCGCGACACGTGGGCAGAACGACCTGAGCCCGCTCGACAAGCAATCGCTGCCCGTGGAGATGACACCCATCGCCGACGCAGTCAACGATTTGATGACGCGCCTCGAACGCGCGCTTGCTGCCGAACGCAACATCACCGCCAACAGTGCGCACGAGTTGCGCACGCCGATCGCGGCGGCGCTCGCCCAGACGCAGCGCCTGATCGCCGAAGCGCCGTCCGCGCCACTTCGCGAGCGGGCGCGGAACATCGAGGGTGCGCTGCGCGCGTTGTCGCAGATCAGCGAGAAGTTGATGCAACTCGCGCGCGCGGAGGACGGGCGCATCCTTGCCGACACCCCGCAGGATTTGCGCCCCGCTTTGTCGCTCGTCATCGATGACTTTCGACGTGCCGCGAACGCGAGCTCAATCGAGCTCGACCTGCCGGAAGACCCTGCACTCTCCCGTATCGATCCCGACGCTTTCGCCATCGTTGTACGCAATCTGATCGAGAACGCACTGAATCACGGCGCGGCGGGTGGACCGATACGGGTCGTGCTGTCACCGGGCGGCACGTTCAGCGTGACAAATCACGGACAGGCGGTGCCGCACGACGTGCTCGGACGCCTGACGAAACAATTCGAACGCGGTACGTCGATGACGAAAGGCAGCGGGCTTGGTCTTGCCATTGTTAACGCGATCGCGAAGGGCGCGGGCGCGACGCTCTCGCTGCACTCGCCGGCGCCGGGCTGGCCGGACGGTTTTCAGGCAGTCATCGACGGCCTGCTTCTTGTTTCGGGCCGACACGGAACCGCGTCAGAAAAAAGACGGTAAGGCGCACTGCGGCTCATCAACGTCCGCGATGCGTAACAGACCTTTTGCCGCCTGGACAGCGGCCACGTATTCAGCCGTTCGGTATGCAACGTTCTGAACCGATGTTGCGTCGGTCAAGCGTGTGATATGTGAAGGTTTGGAACAGTACCCCGGGCGATATGTGTTGAATCGGTGCAGTCGTCTGTTGTGTCCCGCGTGATTACCGCTGAGGTATCGGCCTTTCACGTATTGGTACGGTTCGTGCTTCAAGCTTTCGGCCGTGTAAGAAGAACGACATAATCTTCGGAGACGACATGGGCTACCTGAGCATTGCGGATCGCACCGACAGCTTCTTCATTCCTTGCGTCGCGCTCATTGGTCCGGGCTACGCACGTGAGACCGGTGATCGTGCGAAGTCACTGGGCGCCGAAAAGGCACTGTAAGACGTCCCGTCTCCCTCTCTGGCAATGCCAGGAGGGGATGCGTCACTTGCGTACTGAACTGTCCCGTCATTTCGGGAATAGTACCCACCGCACGCGAAAGGCCTGGTACAAGACTCAGCCAAACGCATGCGGCTCACAACAACAGCAGTCACCACGTTACCGGCTCGCCAGGCCGGCGTGTGGATGACATGACACGAGACACAAGCAATGTCCAGACACAATCACAACCCCGCGTGGCCCCGCTTCCGGCGGCGCGCCGGCCTCACGCTTGTCTTCGGCTCGGCGCTCGCTGGCGCTCCCGCAGTCGTTTTTGCGCAGGCCACCGCGCCGGATGCAGCGTCAACAGTTCCGGCCGCATCTGCCACGGACTCTGCTGCAACGGCGCCAACACAAAACGAACCGGTGCACCAGCTTGCACCGATCGTCGTAGTCGGCACGACGCCGCTGCTCGGCATCGGCACGCCGCTTACGCAGGTGCCTGCCAACGTGCAGACGGTACGCGGTTCCGACATCGCGAACCAGAATCGCATGGCGTTACCTGACTTCTTCGAGAAGAACCTGCAAAGCGTCGCGATCAACGAAGCACAGGGCAACCCGTTCCAGATTGACGTCAACTATCGCGGCTTCACCGCGTCGCCTGTGCTTGGCACACCGCAGGGGCTATCCGTGTTTCTCGACGGCGTGCGCGTCAACGAGCCATTCGGCGACGTCGTGAACTGGGACCTGATTCCGCAGCAGGCGATCGACACGATGCAACTGATCCCCGGCTCGAATCCGGTTTTTGGGTTGAACACGCTGGGCGGTGCGCTCGCTGTCACGACCAAGAACGGTCGCGACCATCCAGGCGGTGAGGCGCAGATTATGGGCGGCTCGTGGGGACGCAAGAGCGCACAGATCGAACAGGGCGGTACGATCGGCCAGAACCTCGACTATTACGTGACCGGCAACGCGACGAATGAAGACGGCTGGGCCGACCACAATGGCAGCCGTGTCCGGCAGGGTTTCGGCAAGCTCCGGTATAAGGATTCGGACACGACCCTGTCGCTATCGGCCGGCGGGGCGGACAACAACCTGCAGGGCTCGCAGACAATACCGCGCTCATTCCTCGACAACCCGCGCCAGGCGTATACGTTCCCCGACCAGAATCTGAATAGCGCCGCGTTCGTCACGTTGAACGGCGAGCACTATTTCAGCGACAACGTCGAGTTAAGCGGCAACGTGTACTACCGGCATTACGACAACACGAACATCAGCAGCAACACAAATGGCGATTTCGACCCGACCGATCCCAACTCGCCGCAGGGCACCAACCAGAAGTCCGATATAACAACGGACAGCTATGGCGCGAACCTGCAACTGACACTGCTCGGCAAGGTGCTCGGCATGAAGAACCAGTTCATTGTCGGCGGCAGCGCGGATATCGCGAATTCGCGCTTCGTGCAGTCGTCCCAGGATGCTTTCTTCACGCCCACGCGCGCGACGATCGGCATCGGCGACTTCAGTCTCGACACCGATGCGAAGACACACAACTCGAACTATGGCCTCTACCTGAGCGACACGCTCGCGCTGACCGAGCAGTGGTCGGCGACGTTCTCCGGGCGCTACGACTTTGCAAGCGTCGACATCGGCGATCAGACGGGTCAGCAGCCGGGTCTGGACGGCCACCACACGTTCTCGCGTTTCAATCCGGCATTCGGCATCAACTGGAATCCGGTGCCGGGCTTTACCGCGTATGCAGCGTACAACGAAGGCATGCGCTCGCCAACCGCGATCGAACTCGCGTGCGCGGACCCGGCCGCGCCGTGCTCACTGCCGAACGACTTCCTCTCCGACCCGGCGCTGCGGCCGGTGATCGCAAAAACGTTCGAGATCGGCGCGCGCGGCCGTATCGGTTCGTCGACGACATGGAACGCCGCGGTGTACCGCACCACGCTCGATGACGATATCCAGTTCATCAGCAGTCCGGCGGCCGCAAACACGGGCTTTTTCCAGAACGTGGGCAAGACGCGGCGCCAGGGTTTCGAGCTGGGCGCGCACACGCAGTGGGGGCCGGTTGGCGTCGGCGCGAACTACAGCTATGTGGACGCGACCTACCAGTCCACGTGGACCGAGAGCGCCCGGAGCAATTCGAGTGCGGACGCGAACGGCAACATCACCGTGCATCCGGGCGACCGCATTCCGGGCATCCCGGCGAACACGGTGAAGATGCGGCTCGACTACACGCCGATTTCGCAACTCAATTTCGGTACGAACCTGACGTGGCGCGGCAGTATCTTCGCGCGCGGCGACGAGGACAATCAGGATGTGAACGGCAAAATCTCCGGCTACTTTCTCGTCGACCTCGATGCGACGTGGAACGTGACGAAACAGTTGCAGGTGTTCGCGCTGGTGACGAACCTGCTCAACAAGCAATACTCGAGCTTCGGCGTTCTTGGGCAAAACTTCTTCACCGGCCCGGGCCATACGTTTGACTTCACGAATGCGGCCAACGAGCAGTTCCTCGGCATGGGAGCGCCGCGTGGTGCGTGGGTCGGATTGAGGTATGCCTGGAAGTAGTGCTGAAGATTCGCCAGCGCGCAGCCGCGCGTCAGCGCTGCGCGCTGGGCGCCCCGTGCGAATTTGCGGTTCGGGCGGTCGGACCACTCAGCACGAGGCGCAAGCAAAGTCGATTATTGATACCGGAATTCCACCCGGATTCAACGTCGAGACGACCAGACAGGTCCGTGCGGCGTGCCTGCCCGTATACCTCGCAGAAGAGAAAAGCCCGCAGAGGTGGCAGGCTGAAACCATATGCATGGAGATATGCAGGGGAGTTGATTCTGTGGGTGGTAGCCGTGAATGCATTGTGAAGAAGTGCATGGACTCCTTCACGAAGTAATTCTGTAGAGGTGGGCCCAGTAGATCATCGGGTGACCAAGGCCATTGAGACCACCTCCTCCAAAGCGCCGCGCCGCTCTTGCTTCGCACCGAATCCCTAGCAAACGATGGGAAATATTCTCATCATGCGGGTAGACCGTACAAGATCTGCGAGAGAAGTGCCTCGACGCGGCGCGCTCCGAGTTCGGTCAGAGCGACATCCAGCGGTCTGCGACCCTCAAGTAGCGGGTGAGCCGCGGCTAGAAATGTGCGCGCGTCTCCCGGGTCTCCCCAAACGTATGATGCAGTCGCGTAGATGCGTGCAATACGCTCTGTTTTCTCCGATTCTCCCATCGAGAGTCGTTCACGACGACGCTTGTAAGTTGCCTCGGGAACGACGCTTGCGCGCAGCGCCCGGCGGGTTTCAGCATCTGTAGCGATGTGCTGCACGCTCATGGCAAGTGCGGATTTTGGCAGACCGTCACGTACTCGGGCCTCGAGTTCCGCGAGTGAACGAGGAATTGGCGCCAAATTCATCACGGCGGCAACTTCGGCAGGGGTAACGAATTCCATGAGTGCCTCGTTCAATATCGTGTGAGTGCAATGTATGGCGTATGTGCCCGACGGACGTGCGGTGGACTGGGTTAGAACAAAACAGATGTAAGCGCGGCCACCCACTAACACCCTTGTCCACGATCTGTTGTAGGTGTGAACGATCAATAGAGTCCGACGAAAGACAATAGACTTCGGCACAAAACGATAGTGTTTGACGAAAGCGAAGGTCGCATGGGCGCAGGTGCGACTACCGTGCTCCTGCACCTTCCGGCTAGGCGCCGACGTTCGACCTCGCCACCAATATCGTCAACAATCTTTTCTCCCGAAGTTGCGAACACTGCCGACGGTGATCATCACCGGCGGCCGGGTGCGATGAGAGATGGCAGAACATCTCACGCGCATTTTGTGCTATCTAACTCTTCCTTCCAGCCTCGACGTTAAAAGCTCGTATTTTTGTTGCGAGGTATCGGCCAATGCCTCGTCGCGGGTGGACAGCGTGTCCTCGTACGGCACCGGTTCAGCGAACTGGCTCACTGTCAGATCCCACTTTTTGCCGTCAATCAGATTGTAGAAGTGCGTGCCACCTGACGTTCGTGTAGTGAGAATCTGACCGCCGAAATAATCCTGGACAACGAGAGACGTCACACTGCAGTGATTTTGAGCTGGATTCGATGGTGACCATGCGCCGGTGGGACTTGACGTGTCGCCGGCCCAGACGCGTGATATCGCTCTGTACAGGTCGATGGGTGTCGCGAAGGCTTTCGATACAGAAGTCATTCGATTTTGCTCTCTCGGTGAGCCGGCAAACAATGAGGCTGCCAAAAACAAAAAAGCCCCGTCGTTACCGGCGCGGCTTCGAAGCGCATGTCGCTGCGAATTTCTAGCGCGCAGACATCCCCAGCGGCAGTCCGGAATGGGAATGCGCACGATGGTGAGTCGCGATGGCGAGGAGTATGACCGCTTGCATACGTAGGGAGTTTGCCGTCAGCTGTTGAAGCCGTCAATGAATGCCTTATCGGTGTTTGTTTCCCGTAACGAACGCTTTCGGGCTTAGCGACAAGCAGGTTGGGATCGTCTTATGCCATGTTGCATGGAATGCGTGCCCGAGGCTATCACCTCGGCCGAGGCGCGGTAATCTGTGTCGGCATTACTCTGAAAACAGATGGTCGACGCCAGGCGCAGAATCCGCGTGCAAGCAAGAACTGTCACGCCTGCCGCGCAGTCAACAGCTTCACGCTCAGTGCGACAAAAATGAACCCGCTCAGCCGTTTGATCGCACTTACCCAGCGAGTCGCGCCAAGACGACCATGAAGCCGTTTGACGCCCGTGGAGTAAGTGGAATGCACGACCATAACAATGGCGGAAATGGTGAGATACATTGTAAAAAATTGCAGGGACAGAGGGCGGTTGGCAGTGAGGAACTGGGGCATGAAAGCGGAAAGGAAGATCAAGGTCTTCGGATTGCTGCCTGAGACAAGCAGCGCTTCCCGAAATATCCTTCCTTTGCCAGTCCTCTGCTCGAACGTTGCGGTAGCGATGGAGGTTGGTTGCCTTGCCGCTTGTTTCAACTGCTTCAGACCGAGATATGCCAAATAGAGGGAACCGATGACTTTCATGCCGACAAAGATCGGAGGCATGGCGGCAAGTACCGCGCCCACGCCTATTGCGACGAGGATAACGACGACGAGCTGTGCCAGGAGATTGCCTGCAATAGTCGTGACAGTACCCACACTGCCATAACGAAGTGTATTGCGGATAACAAGCAGAACGTTCGGCCCCGGCGATAGCGTCGTCACAAGGTATGCGATTGCAAACAGTATCCAGGTATGGAATGGCATGCAGGATTCCTTGAGCGCGGCCTGAGACGATGGTTTAAAGCGCAAAGATAGCACATGGATCCGCGCTGCACGCATAAGGCGCGATGCCTTGTTGAGCCGGCATGAATGGCTCAATTGGAACCGGTACATACCGTATCAAGGGCCTCAAGATACTGCAACGGAGGGCGCGAGAATTTCAATGGCCACTGCTTCAGCGCCATATATTTCAGCAAGTACCTGACAGACTCGACGACGAAAAGTACGCCAACCAAGGGCGTTGAAGTTGTGCTGTCAAAACGATGCCTTTTGTATGCTTTGGTTGGCGTATATTTATTTGGCATACGAAATTTACTGCCCCTCTGCTCGGAATTACCGCAGCATGACGAATAGCGCCGACCGTCGATGATGAAGATTCTCGATTTGCCTCATTTCCGACGCTGATATGCACGCCCACCGATCGCTCGACCCTGCCACGCAGGTGGACCATCCCATTTGATCGTAATTCCCACTTCGGATAGCTTTCCCAGCACATCGATATTTGCAGCGAGTGGCAACAAATGCTCCCATCCGCAGTATTCGATGATAGCCTGGGCAGCGTACAGACCTACGCCAGACAGAATGACAGCTTCGAGCATCGGAGGTGCGCTTCCCCGAGTGCTCAGCACAGCATACGCCCACCATAACCGCCTTGCCCTGAAATGCCACGTCGATTCCCGGTTGTCGGTAACCCGCTTGAGCATGCCCGGATATCGTTTACGGTACCGTGGAGTGTCGGCGACAGGCACCGGGAGCGCTGCGAGCAGACGCGCCTTCGTTACCTGTTGCGGTTTGCCGGATCTGGTAAGTAACTCGGCAGCGGTCGCGTCGACGTGCGCCGCAAAACGCTCGTCGTCCGGAGACACGGCTTCTGCTGACGACGTTTTACCTACTCTGGTTGCTATCGGCGTTGACAGCGTTTCAACAAGCCATTTTCGGTCATGCTCGTAGAGCCATGATGTGATGCGATTCGCCCTCCGCCACAGGTCCTCAAGTGTCGTTTTTGGATTTTTTGATAACTCGTCCCGTATCCTGCCTCTATACGCTGTACGTGGTGTGGACGGCGATGCCCAAGAGCGCCCCGAATTGGACTCGGCAGCCTTCGTGCTACGAAGCGCATCCTCCTCGGATACTCGTTGCAGGGCCAACGCAAACTTGTCTCGCGTACCAAAAAGATACATCGCCACCAACAGGTGCCGCGTAATCGGCATATCCCACGTGCAGTTATCGCCACCTGTAAAGCGTATCCAGAAGCTCATCCTCTTTGAGGCGTATGCAGGATCCACCGCGGAAAGAAACGCGTCACCCAACTCTCCGATCAGGTGCTCCTGAAACGCTTTTGCCTGTACCTTTGATCCCCGTCTGAAGCCCAATTCGCGAATGCGGTTCTGATACGCAGCACGCACACGCAGCGGACCCACCTGGCCCAACGGGTAGTTAAGCAGATCATGGGCGAAACTCGCGTAATCAAGCATGCCCGGCATGTCCGAGGCACCCGTGTCTTCGACCCCTGTCACCTGCCAGCCGCAGTGGCAAGCGTGCCACGGTTGACGCAGCAGGCGTGCGCGAAACTGGAACGGTCGACGACATTGCGGGCAACTCGACAGCAAGCGCCCGCGGTGACGCCAACACACGCTGACGCCTGGCACATGGTGGGCTCGGTGCCAGTAAGCCATGCCGAATGCGTGGACGTCCTCCTTCACACAGGCAGGACACAACTGCGCTTCCCCGTGATGCCCGACAACGCGCCGAGGCAGCCGACTCACCATAACGCTAATGTCAGTCGTTGTGGATCGTTGCCCGTCGACCAGAAACGGCTCGAACAGCGGCCACAGGGTATTCTGTTCCAGAAGCCTTCGTCGCGCCGCATACGAACTGTCGCTCATGCGATCCGCAAGATGCAGCATCGCCGGTGACACGATTTGCTCAAGCGCGAACGGAATGCTGTCGAACAGATCAAGAAAGGTTTCAGCCTCACCCTGGTTGCCAGATAGCAGGTGATGCCGGGCAACACGCGACTGGATAGTCTCATCAGGCAGCGACGGAACAAAAAACAATAGTGCATGCATCAAGGTTAGGAGGCAGCATAGGCCGTCGAAAATTCCAGAGCGTCTTCCAGCAGCCAACCGGCATCTCGCAGGGCAGCCGGCGGCGCCTCATGCCCGGCAAGGCTGCGCGCTTCGGACGGAATCCGCTCGCTTGCCGTTGTAGCGCTGGTCGCCGGAATTTGGGGCATTTCGCACGCTTCGGGCGAGGGTTGCGCAGCGCTCGCATGTACCGGTCGCCGGATATCACGAAGCATCGACAACTGCGACGACACGCACGTCTCCCGGTCGAGCATGCCCATCATCGCGGCGATCTGGCTGTCGGGTGGGAGCAGGTCCTCGAATTTCGACATGCGCCGGGTGTCGCCGCTGCGCAAGGCATCAAGCGCTGGTTTAAGCAATTGCATCCGCGTGTCCGCAATGGTGCGCAACAGCTTGACCGTCAGGCGCTCTTCGCCTGTATGGATGGCATGCCGCTGGGCGAGCACGAGCAGCTTGATCAAGATGTCCGTCACGCCCTGTGTCAGGTCGTACAGTGCATCGCGTATCTCAGCGGTCATCGGCTCCACATGCTGAACCCACTGGTACTGCCACGCAGCATCCACCAGGAGTGCCCATGCCGGATCGTCATGCGTTGGCTGCCTGAAGTCGCTCAGTCCGAGTCCCGTGGCACGCCTTGCGTTGCGCATCACATCGGAGAAGAGATCGATCATCGAATTTGTGCCCACGAACACAACCGGTATGCCGATGCTGTTGATGAGGTTCACAAAAAAGTTGAGCATGTTTTCCTTGCCGCCCGTCTTCGCCACACGCAGATGCTGCAGTTCATCGATGATCAGCATGCCGACGAAGTGCGTGCTCGCGATCTGTTCAATCTGGTGAACAAGTGGGACGATTCCGCGTGCTGATCGGTAGCGTTTGGCATATCGTTCGTCCCCGATTGCTCGGTCAATGGCGCGAAAGAACGCGTGGCATAGCCCTGTGAGCGAGCCGTCGAACGGACATTCGATCTTCAGCCAGGGGATCTGCACCTGAACAAGCTCATGCCCTTTGTACTGCTGGTGACGAACAGCTTGTGGATAGAGCCGAAGAATGGACTCCAGCGCTGTCGATTTGCCTATGCCGCTCAGTCCCACGACGCTTAGCGTTGAGGCGGTGGACCGGAAGCTGCTTTCGGACGTTTGGCCGCGGGCAAGCGCATACATGTGTCGCCACGTCGAGTGGGCAAGTGGATTGCGACCGACGTATCCGCTACGGATCAGCGAAGACAGGGCAGATTCGAGCTCCAGGTGAATTGGCAGGGGCTGAACCAGTTGCAGCAGTCGGTCAATGCAGTGTAGCCGGACCTCCTTCGACAGTCCGACCTCACTCCCCGGCTCTTCCGGGAACAGCGCCAGCGCCGCGGCGGCGTCTGCCTCCGAGCGGATCGGCGGTAATGCTTCGATGAGCGGATTGCCCTGATACTGCACGATGGGAGACTCGATATATCCGGCGGCAACAAGGCGAGCAGGCGTTGTCATGTGCGATTGCCCCTGTTACGCAGTCGACCGAGCAGATCCAGCACTTCCGCTCCGCGCTCACCAGCATAGGTATCGACGACGCCGGGGGTTGCCTCTGCTGGAACGGGACTACCAGCCGAATCAGCGCCGCCCACCGGCGACGTGTTACTTGCGCGGTGACGCTCGGCAGCCTTTTCGAAAGCCCGATGCATCCTGATATTGCCAACCTGACGGCTATCAGGGACAGGCGTTGATGGTTTTGCAGCGCGCTTGTCGATGCGGGCCTGACCCACGGCTGCATCGATATGCGCGTCCAGACGGACCCGGTCGTTGAGGGCGGCATACGCGTTCTCGGTTGTCGGCGTTCCGGTCATGCCAAGCATGTCGAGAACCTCCTCCAGACGACGGCCGGCGACCCGCTCCTCTGATGCGAGCAGATCGCAGCGGATAAAGTTGCGCTGCGGGTCCTGAAGCCAAACGTGAGTTGTATCGTTCGGGTCGTACCAGACCGTTACGCTGCGGCGTCCGTCCCGGCGCGCCCTGGCGAACCAGTTCTCCTCAACGGCGAGGGCGCACGAGTAATACATGCCCTTGAAGCAGATGCCACCACGCTGGATCGACGCATTTTCGCGCGGTAGCAGGTGCAGGTAGACGAGATTCTCCGGTTGCGTATTCGGCGTGGAGAGCCCGCGTTCCATTCCCCATCGCCAGAGATTGACCGGTGAGGGCTCGACTTCCTCTCCGATCATGTCGGCCGTTAGCCGTTCAGGCCTGCGGCTGTGATGGTTGTAGTGCAGGACACTGCGAATCATGATGCGGGTGAACTCCTCCAGATCGAGAATTGCATCGAGGCGGTAATCGCGCTCGCCGCGTTCGGCGATTCGCTGTCTGACAGCGCCAGGAATCCAGTGAATCTGCGCAGTCTTGTTCAGCAGTCGGAATCGGCTCTCCACGATCGATTTCCAGTCTGGCCGGAATGGCGGCGCAATCGTAATGTCGATCCCGAGGCCGGATACGATGCCCTCGGCCGCTTGCCCCAACATCTCGCCCCGGTCGGCCATCAATTCGTGGGGAAGATGGTGCGACGGCCACGCCGACGGTTCGATCTCAACACCGTACGCACTACAGAACGCTACCTTGTCAGAAAATGCGTTGAACAGCGCGTGCCGCGCTCCGTTCCAGCTAGGGCCTTCCAGCCCGACAAAAATTCCTACGATCATGGTCGAGAAAACGTCGATCACAACGTAGACCACGGGGCGGCCAATAACCCAGTTGCGGTTGTATCTGCTCACCAGATAGATGTCGGCGATTGTCGCGTCGATTTCGAAGCGATGCCCCGGCCCGTAGACGCCGTCGGCTGCCCGCCCCGTCAATCCGCGATGATCTTTCTGCCACCGACGCTCGCCCACGCGTGAGCGATGGACCAGCAGGTCATCGAACGCCTTTTTCCCCCAGTAGCTGAACTGCCGTTGGCTGGGCAACTGGTCGAGGGGTTTGAGCGTGAGGTCGTCTGCTGACGCGCCCGGCACAACATGCTCCAGTACGTAAAATCGTCGCAGGGTTCGGTGATAGGCATCCGCGATCGACCCGACTTCGTTGTTCCTGTAGAGGGAGTACCCGACCCGTATAAAGCCCTTGTCGTCCTCACCAAGGACCTTTCCGCAACGCTCACCGACCGGCGCAGCATGCACAGGCGGACGGCCCGGGCGCTTGCCAGGGGCAAATACGCGATCCTTGCCGGGCCCACCCGCGTTCTCGTAGTTCGGCAGCAACGCGTTGCGGATCTGGCCAAACATCCAATACCGGTAGAGCAATCGATAAAGGGTCTTGCGCTGTGTTTTCGTCGCTGCGGCATGTCTTGCGACGAGCGCGCCCATCGCACCTTCAGCGAATATTTCTCCCGGTACGCCTGTCTCGACCAGGCCGGCAATACGTTTCCAGTTGCGATCACGTGATTCCCGGTCAGACTGTGAGACATCCTCTTCAACCCTAAGCATGTACCCGGGTAACCTGAGCTTGGCGCGTCGCGCGTCGCCCCGCTCAAGCCACGCAAGAACCTCCTCAGCTTCGACGATCCACGGCCTGCGGGGCGTAGGCGAAATCGAAATCAGCGTGGCCGGTGCAGCAGGACCACCTATCCAGAGAATGCGCGCCAGGCCGTCGAACGGCAGTCCCTCGGACAGAGCCTCGATGACCGTGTTGAGCAGTGTCGTAGTTTCGATCATGTCAGGCTGCCCGCTTATAACGAACGGGACCGTTCGGAGCGACCTGTATCCGCGGCGCCTGCGATGTCACTTTCATCGGCGTTTCGAGATCAACGAGAATTACCTTGTGCCAGACCAGATGCCTGAACAGCCTGACAGCGTCCGGGTAAGGCATGCGTAGCCGGTAACTCACCATGCGAAGCAGCGACGAAAGCGTCCTGTCGTGAGTGCCAGCGTCGGCAATACCCTCGACAAAATTGGTCTGCAGGCTGCTGTCTTGCAATTCCTGTGCGATTTCCGCACAACCGCGAAGCCAGATGAGATTGCTTGCCATCGTGGCGCTCATGCTCGCCTCGGTGACGAGCTTCCAGTCCACGTCACGCTGTGCCCAAAGAGCTTTTTCGAGTTCGAGCTTTTCGAGCGTGCGAGAAAGCCTGTTACTGGGTGCCAGTTCGTCGGCATATTTAACCGTCCGCGCGAATTCGCGAACTGAACCGTCATCTGATCTTGCGGTGACGACGAAATCGGTCGTCATCACGAAAGGGACCGTTGTCCCCGCATAAAGTGGATAGCGGATGCCTCGCTGCCGGGCGATTTCCCGGACTGGCGCGATAGGAAGAAGAGGGAACTGCTCACGGATATCGACGACGCGCTCCGAAAATTCAAGCGCGACAAGGTAGCGATACTCGAGATCGGAGAGCACATGATGGATGCGCCCTGTCTTGAGTCCATGGACTTTTCGCGAACGACCACGTGAGGGAACGTCTTGTACACGAAGCCACGGATTGTAGTCCGCGCCGACGCCTTGCCCATAGCCTTGGGCTACATACCGCTCGATGTCCTGTTGTGTTCTGAAACGTCGTGCCCGCATGCATGCCCCGTTGAATGAGAGGCAGGAGGATACCGGCAGGTACGCCGTTTGTGTCGATCTTTATTGTCGTGTGTCCAACTATATTGTCTCGTGTCGAACTCTATTGTTTGTTCACAGATGGGCCCTGGAGCTTAGGGTTAGCCCTACTCATAGTAACTTTCCTACATAGCGCCAGATAGCCGCCGGACTTGACTCAAATCAGATTCGGCGGCCTTTTATCACTTTTATTCATATGCATATATGGCAAAAGGAATAACAAAGCCAACTGAAAGATTGCCGATGAATGACGACCGAAATCCCGGCGAGCGCCGGTGATGTCGCCTCGTTCGCGGGGGATGGCCGAAAACAGCACGTCCCCCACAGGCGGGAGCATTCCCCAATAGCACGCTCGTTCTATTTTGTGTAGGCTCGTGGAAATCGATCTTTTCCACCGCGAGCGTGCCGCCATGTCGCTGATCCTTTCCCGCCGTGACCTGAACTTCCTGCTTTACGAATGGCTCGATGTCGAGCGCCTCATCCGCATCCCGCGTTACGCCGATCACTCGCGCGAGACCTTCGACGCCGCGCTCGACACCTGCGAGAAAATCGCCACCGATCTGTTTGCGCCGCACAACAAGAAGAACGACCAGAACGAGCCGCACTTCGACGGCAAGACGGTCACGATCATCCCCGAGGTGAAAGCCGCGCTGAAGGCGTTCAGCGAAGCGGGCCTGATGGCCGCGGGCCAGGATTACGAATATGGCGGGATGCAGCTGCCGCTCGTCGTCGAAAAGGCGGGCTTCGCGTGGTTCAAGGGCGCCAACGTGGGCACGAGCGCGTACCCGTTCCTCACGATCGGCAACGCGAACCTGCTGCTCGCGCATGGCAGCAAGCAGCAGATCGACACGTTCGTGCGCCCCGAACTCGCGGGCCGCTTCTACGGCACGATGTGTCTGTCCGAGCCGCAAGCGGGCTCCTCGCTCTCCGATATCGCCACGCGCGCCGACTACGAGGGCGAATCGGCGCTCGGCGCGCAGTATCGTCTACGCGGCAACAAGATGTGGATTTCGGGCGGCGAACACGAACTCGCCGAAAACATCGTGCACCTCGTGCTCGCCAAGATTCCCGGACCCGACGGCAAGCTCATTCCTGGCGTGAAGGGCATCTCGCTCTTTATCGTGCCGAAGTACCTCGTCGACGAAGATGGCTCGCTCGGCGAGCACAACGACGTCGTGCTCGCGGGCCTCAATCACAAGATGGGCTATCGCGGCACGACGAACTGTCTGCTGAACTTCGGCGAAGGCACGCAATACGCGCCGGGCGGCCGCACAGGCGCGATCGGCTATCTGGTGGGCGAGCCGCATCGCGGGCTCGCGTACATGTTCCATATGATGAACGCCGCGCGCATCGGCGTGGGCCTCGGCGCGACCATGCTCGGCTATACGGGTTATCTGCATGCGCTCGACTATGCGCGCAACCGGCCGCAGGGTCGTCCGGTGGGCGCAGCGGGCAAGGATCCGGCGTCGCCGCAGGTGAGGCTCATCGAACACGCCGACGTGCGCCGCATGCTGCTCGCGCAGAAGAGCTACGTGGAAGGCGCGCTCGCGCTCAATCTCTATTGCGCGGCGCTCATCGACGAAGCCGACGCGATCGAAGACAAGGCCGCGCGCGCACGCCTCACGCTGCTGCTCGACCTGCTCACGCCAATCGCGAAGAGCTGGCCGTCACAGTGGTGCCTCGCCGCTAACGACCTCGCCATCCAGGTCCACGGCGGCTACGGCTACACGCGCGAATACAACGTCGAGCAGTTCTACCGCGACAACCGCCTCAATCCGATCCATGAGGGCACGCACGGTATCCAGGGGCTCGACCTGCTGGGCCGCAAGGTCGTCATCGAAAACGGCGCTGCGCTAAAGCTCTTCGGCGAACGCGTGAGCGCTACGCTCGGGCGCGCGCACGCCAGCGGCGACACGGCGCTCGGCAATCACGCCCGCACGCTCGATGCGGCGCTGCACCGCCTCGTCGACGTCACGCAGAAGCTGTGGTCGGCGACCGATCCGGCGGTGACGCTCGCGAATGCATCCGTCTACCTCGAGGCGTTTGGCCACGTCGTCATGGCGTGGATCTGGCTGGAACAGGCGCTCGTGGCGCGTGCGGCGCTGTCACAGGCCGTCACGCACGAGGCGGATTTCTATCGCGGCAAGCTGGCCGCCGCGCAGTATTTCTTCGCGTGGGAACTGCCGAAAACGGGCGCACAGTTCGATCTGCTCGCCTCGCTCGATCGCACGACGCTCGACGCGCAAGACGCCTGGTTCTGACGCACTGTCCGCATCGATAAAAGGAGCGGCGCGACTTCGGTCGCGCCGCTCTTTCATTCGGGTCTGTTGTTAGTGCAACGATTAGTCGTCTTGTGGCTTGATGCGGGGCAATCGCGTCTCGAAGGAAACCTGCTGGCACTGGCACTCGCTCAGATGGCGTGCGGTCCGCTATTGCGCTACCGGATCGTGGCAGCAAACACCGATCTTGTTCCCTTCGGGATCGCGAAAGTAGGCGCCGTAGTAGTGAGGATGATAGTGAGGCCGCAGGCCTGGGGCGCCTTCGCATGTCCCGCCGTGAGCGAGCGCGATGGCATACACGGCGTCGACGTGGGCTCTATCTGGCGCAAGCAGCGCCACCATCTGGCCGTTGCCGTGCTGTGCGGGATTACCGTCGTATGGCGTGCCGACGATGAAGAGCGGACGCTGCGTCCCCGGTTCCATCCAGCCCGCCCACACACCTGAGCACGGCGTATCCCGCTCGCAGAACTTCAGCGTATGCCCGAGCCCGTCCATGATGGCCGAATAGAACGCGAAAGCCCGATCGAAATCGTTGATCCCGATAACGACGTGCGAAATCATCTGGTCCCCTCCCCTCTGTGCGAATAGCGCGATGACGGCGGCCAGCTAGAATGAAGCCGGTTCGACTCCCCACGATGGCGAACGCATGCAACTTCTCGATCACGTATCAATCGGTGTACCCGACGTTGACGCCGCCCGGCGATTCTACGACGCGATCATGGCGGCGCTCGGCGCATCGAAGGTCTACGACCGTGCCAATGCGCTTGGCTATGGCGAACGCTGCTCGCAGGACGACACGGCGTCCACCTGTCTCGCCGTCTATCTCGACACGAGCGATATCGGCGCAAACAAGCGGCATTGGTGTTTCAAGGCGCAAACGCGCAAGCAGGTCGATGCGTTCTTTGCGGCCGGGATCGCGAGCGGCGGTCGCTCCGACGGCGAACCGGGCCTGCGCCCGCATTACCACGCGAGCTACTACGCGGCCTTTCTGTTCGATCCGGCAGGTAATCGCGTTGAAGCCGTATGTCATGCGACACAGGATTGAGCACCGACACGTGCGACTGCGACGCAGACGACCGAATCGCGTGCAAGGCGATTTTCCCCGCGCAAATACATTGGAGCCGTGCGCCTCAACGGGGCGATAGGTCACCTCTCGTACGGCTGCCGCGCGCGATCAAGGTACTTGTGCCGACGGCGCCAGGTTACCGGATGTCTTGCCGCAGTGGACCTTGAAGCCCTGACGCGTAAATGCGTCATTTGCGCAAACTTCCTCCCATGGTCGGTGACCTGACATCGGTAACCGGATATGGGAAGTCGTTACCTTAACCGGGACGATGCCCATCCCTGGTTCGTCGGGGGCTACGTGCCGACGAGTCGGCAACCTTGCTTTCTTCTTCGATTCCTTCCGGCAAGGGATGCCGGAAACAGGTCGTGCACCGCACGTGATTCCCATAACACGGTACCTTCAAGCGCTCTGCGCTCCCATAGATGGAGCCCGATAGAGGTGTTTTGGTTTGAATTCAATGCCTTGGGCGATATTTCAAAGGTAGCTTATGAGGAATCAGGGTTCTATAGGGGTGGTCGTTGGCGCTGCCGAACGGCGTGAGGACGCCAAGGTACCCATGGATGGGAGTTACTGAGGTTGGTGACCACTTACCTGGCGACAGGGTCCCGGTTTTGGGAGACGTCTTTCTCATCGGACACAGGTTTTAGTGTTTACCTTTAACGCTTTAACAACTTTAGTAAACCTTTAGGCGGCGCAAAGCCTTATCTGGCAAGGCTTTCCGGGCGATTTGGTCGCCCGTAATGGGATTTCGGGTACCTGGTATGGGACGTTCGGGTTGTGGATATGGGAATTCGGTATCCGCGGATGGGTTTTTGGGGCTGTGGATATGGGGAAATGGTGCCGCGCTATGGTCCAGATGCCCATGACACGCTTAGGTTGCTGGCTATGGGAAGAGCGAAAGGTCGCCTTCCATGGGACGTTGAACGCGTTGAGAGGCTATTTCCTGAGGGCTGCGCCATTCGTCAGGTTGCCTGTTATGGGAGGTTCGCCAGGTAGCCGGATATGGGAACGATATAGGACATGGCTGTTAGGTTCCCAGAGGGGATTTTCGTGGTGCCCTTGTACAGACTGGATGCTCCAGTGCCGAACGTTCAAGGGTAACCGGTTATGGGTGCGACTTATGGTGACCAGATATGGGAGTGTCTAGCGGCGCTGGTGGCCGATTCTCGCACTGTGCCCATCCAGTTGGGTACCCAGTTATGGGGCAACCGTCAGGTAACCATTGATGGGGAATATCCCACGAGAGATGCAATGAGCCCTTGTGGATAAGTGGTCCGCGCCAAAACTCCCATATCCAGATACCTTCGTGGAGAAATATATGAGAGTGCGTACTCACTCTCCCCGAGTTGGTTACCGGTTATGGGAGCTTTGTCGGGCACACGACCCATGGAAGTTCCCATTTATGGGAGTGTCTATTGCCCGTTCCGGTTGCTGCTCTGGCCGGTTTGGGGCTCCGCTACATGCGGTTGTGAAGCGCCTGTCAACCAGCTCGACACGAAAATGTCGTACGGCGGTACGGCCTCGATTGCGGCCTTGAGTCACCGGGGCGCTTGGTATACAGTTACCAACCGATCAGGTTCCCTTCAAACGTGGATCACATGGCAAGAAAAAAGGCCGATGCCGGCGATGCCGACAAGCAAGGCGCACTCGTATTTCAGCAAGGCCAGCCGCCTGATCTGTTTCGCAAGGCCGTCCCGGCGATTCATATTGCGCCGAAGTCCGGGTCCATCAGCCTCCAGCAGCGCAAGATGTTCAGCTCGCTGATCAAAAACGCTATTCGCCAGGATTCGCTCGAGCCGGGCCGCTCGTCATTCGAGATCACGATCTCCGCCCTCTCGCAGGACGTCGATCTGAACAGCAACAACACGGAGTACGTCAAGGAGACGATCAACTCGTTGATCAGCACGGTCGTCAACTGGGACTACCTTACGCAGGATAAGCGCAGTATCTGGAAGGCCTCCGGTCTGCTCGCCGGCGCCGAACTCGAGCGCTCGGTACTCCGCTACACGTTTTCCGAACAGATTCGCGGCGAGCTGCTGAACCCCGAAATCTACGCGATGATCGATATGCGGATCACGCGCCAGTTCAGAAAGGCGCATTCGCTCGCGCTGTGGGAGAACGTCGTGCGTTACGAGGCAGTCGGCATGACGGCTCGCTTTCCGTTGGCGACGCTCAGGGATCTGATCCTTGGCCAGGATACCTCGGCGCAATCGTACAAGCTGTACAAGCAGTTCAAGAGCCGTGTGCTTGTGCCGTGCATCAAGGAAGTGAACGAGATTTCGGATCACATCTTCGATCTCATCGAGCACAAGGTTGGACGTTCCGTCGTCGCGCTTCAGTTTCGCGTCACCCGCAAGCCCGAGACGGACCCCTCGCAGGAATTGCGTGCGAACGAGACGGTGCTGATCGGCGAAATGTCGAAATTCAGCATTCCGGTGTCCGAGGCGAAGCGTTTGCTGAAACAGTACGGCGAGGAGAAGATCCGGACTGCGGTCGCCTATACCACGGCGCGCGTCGCGCAGAAGAACGCTGCGCCGCTTGCAAACGTAGCAGCCTATTTCCGCAAGGCGCTCATGCAGGGTTACCAGTTGCCGGGCGCCAATGCGGCGGCAGGTACTGCGGCCGAGTCGGCCAAGGTGCGCGAAAGTCAGGATCAGGTCAAGGATCGCTACATTGCGGCCAAGATCGCCGAGGCGCGCTCGTACTTCAACGAACTTGAGTACGACGATCAGACTGCACTGATCAAGCGCTATAACGAGACCGTCGGGATGGACAAGCTCAAGGTTTCGACGGCAAAGGTGCCAAGCAAGATGGCATCGACGAATTTCTTCCGCTGGGTCGTCCTCGATACCTGGGGTCAACCGACCGCCGCGGATCTGCTCGAATTCCTGTTGAGCGGTCAGCAGGGTGTGGGTACTGTGGATGGCCAGGTGGCCGTTGATGTTGAGCTTGCGTTGAAAACCCGCGCCGAGTGAGGTGCGGGTGACCGCCCTGCTAGTGCGTTGCCGATTGGCAGCGCACAACACCAAGATTTACGAAATATTCTGAATAAGCAGCGGCAGATAAATATACGCTGCTTGTCGCTCTCGTTTGAACGATCGTTCAAACTAATTTCCCCTCTCCAACATGAGCCCGGCCATATCTGATATGGCCGCGTTTGTGCCTTCAGTGTTGTCGGGCTACGTAGAGTCTCCACGTGGAGATTTCACGACGATGATTTGTGCATCGGCGTGACGACAGGCTAACGGAGCAGATAACTGAGCAGATAACTGAGCAGATAACCGATGGTGTGATGCTTGGCGGTTTGGTTGGGCAATTTCGTACGCTAGTTGATTTGGGAGTCACGGAGTTGCACAATCTCGGACCTTGAAGGTTGTGTTGAGTGAATCTCCACGTGGAGAGAGCGATTGCCAACCTGACACCGATGCACGGTGTTCCTTCGCGCGATCAACCGTCATTTGAATCTAATCGTGTTCGGATTTGAGGCGGTAAGCATGCGTCTAGTTCAGACGAAGTCTGCGATCTGAATTCGATCACATACATCCGAATCAGGTTGACTGAAACGTTAATCGCCACCACTCACGCCTACTTGCCGAACAAGTGGCACTGCGGGACACACAATCTCCACGTGGAGATTCGACAATCGCCACGGGCGCCATCCTATCCGCACTACTCCTTCACTCTTGGCTCCCGATTAACCTCCCACAACCTATCCTTTCGGCCAAACGGTTGTGGCTCGGCAACGGATTGAGCGGAAAACCTAGAATTTACTTTAACGCCCCGTTAGACTCCCATTTGGCGCGCGGAGTCTCCACGTGGAGAGTGCGTGAGGACGATCGCCAGCGGATTGAACATTGCATGGAGAACCGAATGGGACTGGTCATAGCAGTAGCGAACCAAAAGGGTGGTGTGGGTAAAACTACCACCACCATGAATCTGGCCGGGGCGTTTCAGTCCGAAGGGTACAAGGTCTACGTTGCCGACGCCGACGGCCAGCAATCGTGCATGAGTTGGTGCGCTGCCGCTGGTCCCGATACACCGCTTCCCTTCCGGGTCGGCAGCATCCACAAGCTGGAAAAGATGATTGGCCCAGAAGTCGCGGCACTCGCCGACGACTACGACGTCGTGATCGTAGACTGCCCCCCCAACATCAACGACCTCACAACTGCGCGCGTGCTTGCCGTCGCCGATGCCACGATCATCCCGACCGACGCGTCACCGATCGATATCTGGAGTAGCGAAGGAATGATGGAATTGGTCGAGCGGACGCGTATCGCAAATCCGGCGGGGAAATTCGCCATTTTGCTGAATAAGTCGAATTCGAAAACGCTACTACACACGCAAATGAGTGCGCTACTGGCTGAGAGCAACGTGCGTGTTTTCACTTCCACGATCAAGCAGCGGGAGCTTTATCGACAGACCGCCGCGCTGGGTCGCACCGTCTTCGACGTTCGTGGCGTACGCGGGACGAAGATCGCGAAAGACGAAATCAATGCGGTCTACAACGAAATCATTTCTCTCGTTCAGGAAGAGGAGGAGACCGTCGATGGCCGCTAAGCTCAACTTCACCAGCAAGGTCCGGGCAGGCATGGCCGTAGAACGAGTCTCGGCCGGAGAGCGTCTTGCCGAAGCCGATGTCGTCAGCATCGCCCAACGCGACGCTGGAGTCACCAGTCAGCCGGTGGAGGACGCATCGACACCCGGATCGTATTCGGTCAGCAAGATTCTGGTCGAGGACGTTGTCTCGAATCCGTACAATCCGCGCTCGTTCTACAGCGCTGAAACGATCGACGAGCTGGCCGGCAGCTTTGAGACGCAAGGTCAGATAACACCGATTCTGGTGACACGCCTGAGCGAATTCCCGGGCAAGTACGTCATCGTGGACGGCGAGCGACGCATCCGCGCTGCTCGCTCGCGCGGCGACAAGACGATCGACGCCGATATTCGCGATGGCCTCGATAACCAGAACCTGTACCTGCGCGCGTATCACGCGAACAAGGAGCGTGAGGAACAGACGGTTTTCGACGATGCGCTTGCCTGGAAAAAGCTGCTGGACGATGGGATCTACGTCGACCAGGTCGAATTGGGTGTGGCCGTTGGAGAGGATCCGAAGCACATCAGCAAGGTCATCTCGCTCACGTCGCTTCCGTCGTTTCTGCTGCAGCGGATGGCGCAGAACAGGAAGGATGTCGGGCTTGGGCATGCCTACAATATCAAGCTGATTTTTGACCGCGCGGGTGCAACCGTCGCTGAGCATTGGCTCGAGCAGGTCGTAGAAGGGAAGGCGAGTGTTCGCAAGCTTGAGGCCGCCGCGTCCGCTGAAGCTGGCGCGCGACGGATCGGCCCGCGCCGGACGCATTACCAGTCGCGTGTGCAGTTCAACCGTCCCGATGGCGTCGCGCTCGGCGAACTCAAGCTCTTCGGCGACGGACGAGCCGAGCTCAGCCTCAAAGGCATCGCACCCGTGGATCAGCAACGGCTCGCTGAACGTGTCAAAACCGTGATCGAACAATGGGCGTCGGAGATGGATACGCCCGAGAACGTGTAGTTTCACGTGCAAATCGGCCGCAGGGTCGAATCCGTGAAACAAGAGGGAATGATCGTATCGCGCGCGATATGATTTAAAAATCAACGCGATACGATGGATTTCGTAGAATGTTTCACGATTTGACCCTGTGCCGGGCAGACAAAAACGGGGTTTCGGGGCAAGATCGTAGCTCGCGACGGGCACCGCGTACATTCCACGTTAAGATGTATCAAACACTACGTAAATAACGTTTTATATACGAATCACATTTTGCGTGCAGGATTGACAAACTACAGGTGCCCAGGCGATGCTTACCGCCATGAGCTGCCGCCAATTTCCCATCGCACTGATTATTCGCACCATTCCTCGAATGGTGGGTTAGTGCGTATCTGATAGCAGTAACAACAACCCGCCCCAAGAGGCGGGTTTTTTGTTACCGCCTCCTGGCTTAACGTACGTCAGCACAGGAGCAACCCATGTCGGCCAACCCGAGCCGCGTCGCAGTCGAAGCCCCCACTACCGCGCAGAACGATTACCTTCGGAAAATCCTCACCGCCCGCGTCTATGACGTGGCCCGCGAGACCGAGCTGGAGCGCGCCCCGAACCTCTCGGCGCGCCTCTCCAACCGTGTGTTCCTGAAGCGCGAGGACAACCAGCCGGTGTTCTCCTTCAAGCTGCGCGGCGCCTACAACAAGATGGCGCACCTCACGCCCGCCCAGCGCGAGCGCGGCGTGATCACCGCCTCGGCGGGCAATC
>NZ_JAMXLH010000004.1 GCF_024281035.1 Paraburkholderia sp. | reverse complement strand
CCGAAGCCGAAGCCGAAGCCGAAGCCGAAGCCGAAGCCGAAGCCGAAGCCGAAGCCGAAGCCGAAGCCGAAGCCGAAGCCGAAGCCGAAGCCGAAGCCGAAGCCGTCACCCAGCGCCAGCGATGCCGGTCAGCCGCCGTGGGCGTGCAGATGCCCGGCGAGGAACGTCAGCGTGCGGCCATGCGCGAGCGCTGAAGCGTGCTGGTTGTACGACGCGCGCGCCGAGCAGTTAAAACCGTGCTCGGCGGCCGGGTACAGGTGGAACTCGGCGTTGTCGCGGCCCGCGAAGCGCTCCTTCACCTGGCCCACCGCGTCCGGCGGAATGGCGTGGTCGAGTTCGGCGTAGTGGAACTGGATCGGCACGGTCACCTTGTCGGCGACGTCGAGTGCGTTCTGGATGCCGCCGCCGTAGTAGGAGACCGCCGCGTCGAGCGTCCCGTTCGCCGCCGCGAGATAGGCGAGGCGGCCGCCGAAGCAATAGCCGATGGCTGCGACCTTCCCGGTGCACTCGCGCATCTGGCGCAGCACCTTGGCCGTCGCGCCGATGTCCTGTGCGGCGAGTGCCGCATTGGTCTTTTGCAGCAGCTCGATGCCCTTGTCGCGGTCCGCGCCCACATATTCCAGTTCGACGCGCGGCTGCGTGCGCCAGAAGATGTCCGGCGCGATGGCGACGTAGCCGTCGAGCGCGTACTGCTCGACGACGTCGCGAATATGGCCGTTGACGCCGAAGATCTCCTGCACGATGACGATGCCCGGGCCCTTGCCGCCTTTCGGCAGCGCGAGGTAGCCGCCGAAGCTGTCGTTACCGGCCGGAATGTCGATCCATCGAGTCGATACGCTCACGTTGCTCTCCTTGCTGTTCGGGTTGCATGTCCGCGAAATGCGGGACAGTTTGCCACACCCCGGCGATGGCCTGCCGCGCTTGAAGCGCGTTCTACGTTCTTATGTGAGGATCCTGACGAATCCGATTATTCAATTTCGCACGGGCTTTCGCCACAGCGGCGCGCCGCACGGCCAATGCCCACGCGGCTCTGAGCGCTTACATAATTAATCGAATGTTTAATTGAACGAATGACAAACCCGGCGACTTCACTCGACGCAAATGCCGTTCTTCGCGGCAGGCAGCTGCACGATCACTCCAATATCCCGAATTCAGGCGCCCGAAGCTTCCGGGAAGCTTTCTAATCGATTGCGGCCTCTATTGAAAGCCCCTGCATTTAAGGCGTAAAAGCGTATCTTTAAGGGGCCGGAAGGATGGGGGTAGAAAGCCTATTGGTACTCATACCAATATCTGAAAAAAATCCCCCCATTTAATTTGATCGCCTACACTTGCGCGCAAGTATGACCGGGCGGTCCGCAATGAACGGGCTTGCCGGCATGCTCGCCAGGTGCATCGACGATGCATCCTGCGTGGTCGTCCGCACGGGGAGCGACACGTTCGGTGCGGGGGAGCACGGGACGATTACGTTGCTTTTGGGTTCGAAACTGGAGACTTATATGACTATCAAGCTTCAAAAGCTGTTGCCGATCAGCGCCGCAGCCATGCTGTTCGCTGCGATTTCCACGGCAGCTAGCGCAGACGTAGTGGTCAAGATTGGCCACGTCGCCCCGCTGACGGGCGGCATCGCTCACCTCGGCAAGGACAACGAAGACGGCGCGCGTCTCGCAGTCGAAGAGATCAACGCGAAGGGCCTCGTGATCGGCGGCCAGAAAGTTACGCTGCAACTCGACGCGCAGGACGACGCGGCCGACCCGCGCACGGCCACGCAAGTTGCGCAGAAGCTCGTCGACGACAAGGTCGTCGCCGTGGTGGGCCACCTGAACTCGGGCACGTCGATCCCGGCTTCGAAGATCTATAGCGATGCGGGCATCGTGCAGATCTCGCCGTCGGCAACCAATCCGGCCTACACGCAGCAAGGCTTCAAGACGACCTACCGCGTCGTTGCGACCGATGCGCAGCAAGGCCCGGCACTGGCCAACTACGCAGCCAAGACCCTGAACCTGAAGAGCGTCGCGATCGTCGACGACTCGACCGCTTACGGCCAGGGCCTCGCAAACGAGTTCGAGAAGACCGCCAAGTCGCTCGGCATGAAGGTTCTGTCGCATGACGCGACGAACGACAAGGCCGTGGACTTCCGCGCAATTCTCACGAAGATCAAGGGCGAAAACCCCGACGCGATCATGTACGGCGGCATGGACGCAACCGGCGGCCCGTTCGCCAAGCAGGCGAAGCAACTGGGCGTGCGTGCGAAGGTGCTCGCGGGTGACGGCGTCTGTACCGACAAGCTGTCCGATCTGGCCGGCGACGCGACCGACAACATCGTGTGTTCGGAAGCGGGCATGGCGCTCGAAAAGATGCCGCAAGGCAAGGAGTTCGAAGCGAAGTTCGAGAAGCGCTTCGGCCAGCCGATCCAGATCTACGCACCGTTCACGTATGACGCCGTGTACATCATCGTCGACGCGATGAAGCGTGCGAACTCGACCGAACCGGCGAAGATCCTCGCTGAAATGCCGACGACCGACTACAAGGGCGTGATCGGCGAGACGACCTTCGACTCGAAGGGCGACCTCAAGCACGGCGTGATCTCGCTGTACAACTACAAGTCGGGCAAGAAGACGCTGCTCGACGTCGTCAAGATGTAATTCGACTGCCGCGCAAGCGGCATGAGAGCAAGACGAAAACACACGCGGACGAAAGTCCGCGTGTTTTTTTTCGCCTGTGATGCGGGGTTTTACGGGGTTTCAGATCCCGAGGCGCGCAAGCACCTTCGGCGCGGCCCACGCAATGAGCGCGGCGCACAGCGCCACGACCGCGAGCCCGGTCGTGAGATTGGTCACCTGCGCGATGGCGCCGATCACGACCGGCCCGAACAGCAGGCCGAAATACGCAATGCCCGCGACATGCGCGAGCCCTTCGGCCGCGTGAATGCCCTTCACGCGGGCGGCGGCGGCGAACAGCACCGGCATCATGTTCGCGAGACCGAGGCCCATCAGCGTGAAACCCATAAGCGCGGTGAACGCAAACGGCAGCACGAGTACGCCGACCATCCCGGCGCATGCGAGCGACGCGCTCGCCATGACGAGCTGCGGCGCGCCGAAGCGCTTGCGCACGGCGTCGCCCGCGAAACGCGCGGCGGCCATGCCGCCCGAAAACGCGGCATACGCGGCGCTCGCGAGCGCGGGCGTCGTGACGACCACGTCGCGCATATAGACCGTCGCCCAGTCGTACATCGCGCCTTCGGCGATCAGGGCGATCAGCGCGATGCCGCCGAGCGCCCAGAGCGCGGGCGTGCGCCAGCGGTTGCCGGTGCGCGCGTGCTCGCCGTGGGTGGGGTGCGGCACGTGCGGCAGCACGACCGGACACGACGCGAGCAGCACGAGCGTCGCGAGCGCGGACGCGAGTGCGAGATGGACCGCGGGCGCCATTCCGCGTGCGAGCAGCGCACCGCCGATCGCCGCGCCCGCCATGCCGCCGAGGCTGAACATGCCGTGCAGCGCCGACATGATCGGACGGCCGAGCGACTCTTCGACCGCGCTGGCTTCGGCGTTCATCGCGACATCGAGCGTCGCCATGCCGACGCCGAACATCGCCAGCACGACGAGCAGCATCCAGAACGCCGGTACGACGAGGATCAGCGCGCCGCACACGGACATCGTGAGGCCGCCCGCGAGACACGCGCGGCGCGTGCCGACGCGCGCGATCCAGCCGCCGATCGTCGTCATCGCGGCGATCGAGCCGCCTGCGACGGCGAACAGCGCGCACGACAGCAGTGCCGGGCTTAAATGAAAGCGGTCGCGCACGGTCGGAACGTGCACGCCCCAGGACGCGTACATCATTCCGGCGATGAAGAAGAGCGCCATCGTGGCAAGCCGCGCGCGCTGACGTGTCGCCTCGGGCAGGGCGCGGTGCGCGGCAGCGGGCGAGGGCCCGCCGACGACGGATTCTGCGGTTCGATCGGACACAGGAAGTTCCGGATAAGAAAGAAGGAAGGTGTCTGAAAGTAAGTGCTGATTCTAACGAAGGTCGCGACGCCTTGCCGCACTGCGACAACTGTGCTGCACTAATATGATTACGCGCCCGGTATGCCGCCGGTGCAGCGCCGCCGTCACCGCACGGCCGAAACGCCTGGCCAGAGGACCCACCCATGAAGGTACCCGCTCAAGCTCCGCTCCATTTGCTGCACCAGGTTCCGGTCGGTACGCTCGCGACGCACGCGCGCGAGCCGCATGGCTTTCCGTATCCGAGCATCTTGCCGTTCGCGCCGGATGCATTGCACCGGCCGGTGATCCTCGTGAGCCGGCTTGCCGAGCACACCCGCAATCTGCAGGGCGATCCGCGCGCGGGCTTTCTCGTCGCGCACGTGCCGGACGGCGACGTGCTCAACGCGCCGCGCGAGACGTTGCTCGGTGTCTTCGCGTCGGTCGATGCCGATGACGAGGCAGACGTCGCGCGCCGCTACCTGCGCTATCACCCCGACGCGCAGCGCTATCTCGATCTCGGCGATTTCGCGTTCTGGGTGCTGCACGTCGAGCGCTTGCGCTATATCGCCGGATTTGGGGCGATGGGCTGGCTGGACGGCGCGGATCTCGACACGCTCGATCCGCTGTCAGCACAGGACGAGACCACGCTGATCGCGTTTTTCGAAGCGCATGCCGCGCGGCGGCCGGGGCTCGAACTGGCGGGCGTCGACCGCTACGGCGCCGATCTGCGGATCGACGGCGTGCGCACGCGCTTTATCTTTGACGCTCCGCAACCGGACCTCCCGTCCCTGTACGCGGGGTTAGCGGATTGCATCGAGCGCCATCGGAGCTGAATTATTTTTTGACGTGATGCAAGTGCCGGCCCGCGAAAATTGAATTTCATCATCCTGCATCGGATGATGCAGCGACCGTATTCGCAAAAGTTCGCATGAAATGAAATGTTCGACGTTTCCGAACCAAAACATTTCCATAAATTGATAATTAAGTAGGGTGGGAATAATCCGTCAAACACCCCATTAAGCGCAAGTGTTGATTTGTATCGGATAAGAAAAGGATGAAAAGCAGGTAAGCGGTGGACGAGAAGTACCGGATGCCACGTTGCGGCCGGGCTATTCTGACTACGGGCTTATAATAATTTTTATTCCTTACACTTTTACGGATATTCAATTTTGTGCTAATCTCGCCTCCACTTTCCGGGGCACAGAACCGTCATTCGGCATACCGGCACAAGACCGGTGGCCGTAAATGCCAAAACCACAAAGGTAACTATGTCTTCCTACAAGGAACTACTCGCCCAGCGTGAAAAGCTGGAGAAGCAGATTGAAGAGGCGAAGGCACGTGAATATGCCGAAGTTCTTGACGAAATCAAGCAAAAAATGGCCGATTACGGCATTACGCTTGCCGAACTCGGCGGTGGCCGTGCCAGCGGCAAGAACGCCAAGGCGAGCCGCTCGCGCGCCAGCGTAGCCCCCAAATATCGCGATCCCGAAAGCGGTGCTACGTGGTCCGGCCGCGGCAAGCCGCCCCGCTGGATTGCTGGTCAAGACCGTGAAAAGTTTCTGATCGAGAAGTAATACCGGCGTAAGTCATCGGGCGGGTCCTGGCCAGTTCCGAGGTTCAGTCTTCAGGGGCAGTACCAGGGGCCAGTCTTGAAGAAGACCAATCCCAAGGGCCCGCCTGGTCGAAAGCCGCGCAAGTCGTCATGACGCGCGGCTTTTTTGCTGTCTGCGATCCGGCCGTCGGGCGGCCTTGATGCGAATGCTTCGCGTTCCTGTAGATATATGATTTAAAAGGAATTTTCGTGGTGGTCTCGAATTAACGAGGATGCCGCGATTACAATCGTGGATATTCCCGCATTCGCCCTTTTCTCCTCGTATGCCCACTCCAGCCGTCGCGTCGTTATCAGATAAACACCGGGTCGCGCGCATAACCACGCTCGTGAGCGTCGCCGTCAATTCGGTGCTCGTCGTGCTGCAAATCACGGTGGGTGTGATTGCGCATTCGCAGGCACTCGTCGCCGACGGTATTCACTCGCTTGCCGATCTTGTTTCCGATTTCGTCGTGCTGCTGGCGAACCGGCACAGCGGCGCGAAACCGGATGCCGATCATAACTACGGCCATAGCCGCTACGAAACCGTCGCATCGCTCTTTCTCGGCGCGTTGCTGATCGCTGTCGGCATGGGCATGCTGTGGCGCGCGGGCACGCGTATCGCAAATCTCGGCGACATTCCGCCCGTGCATATCAGCGCGCTCGTGGTCGCCGTTCTCGTGCTCGCCTCGAAGGAAGGGCTGTTTCGCTACATGCTGCGCGAGGCGCAGCGCGTGCGCTCGCAAATGCTGATCGCCAATGCCTGGCATGCGCGCTCGGACGCGGCGTCCTCACTTGTGGTGGCGATCGGCATTGTCGGCAGCCTCGCGGGCGTGCGGCTGCTCGACCCGATTGCGGCGGCGATTGTCGGCTTCATGGTGGCGCGCATGGGCTGGGTGTTCGGCTGGGACGCGCTGCAGGATCTCTCCGACCGCGCACTCGACGAAACGGACACGGCCAACCTGCGCGCGCTGCTGCTGTCGACGCCGGGCGTGCTCGACGTCCACGAAATGCGCACGCGCAAGACCGGCGACCTCGCGCTGGTGGACGCGCACATCCTCGTCGATCCGTACATTTCGGTCTCCGAAGGCCACTACATCGCGGAGACTGCGCGCAAGCGCGTGCTCACCGATTCGCGTGTGCTCGATGCGCTTATTCACGTCGACCCAGAGGACGACATGCACGTGCGTTCGGTGGCGAACCTGCCGCCGCGCGAGGTGCTGATCGAAACCTTGCGCGACGTGTTCGCCGAGAGTGGCGTACACGTCGAATCGGTGACGCTGCACTATCTGAGCGGCGGGCTTGCCGTGCAGGTGGCGCTGGCTGCCGGGGACGACATCGCGCGCGTTGCCGGCGTCGATCTCGACGCGATCAAGAAGCGCATCGGCGCGAACCGGCTCGACGTCGTGCATGTCGTCGAGCATGCGGCCGGCGCGGAGCCGGTGCCGCGCGACCACGCCAGCGCGCCGCCCGCGGCGGGTTGAACGCAGCGGGTTGAACATAGCGGTGCAGCGGCGCCGTCGGGCGGGGCGGGGCGTGCCGCTTCAGAGCGGCAATTGCGTATCGAACTTGATTTCGCGCAGCACGACGCTCGTGCGCACCTGCGCGACAGCGGGGATGCGGAAGATGCGCTCGTGCAGGAACGTGTCGTATGACTTGATGTCCGGCGCGACGATCTTGAGGATGTAGTCGGATTCCCCGGTCGTGCTGTAGCACTCGGTGACTTCGGGGCAGGTGGCGATCTCACGCTCGAACTGCTCGACGCCGCCTTCGGTGTGACGCGTCAGATGGATATGCGCGAGCGCGCAGACGTGCAGCCCGAGCTTTTCCCGATCGAGCAGCGCCGTGTAACGCTGGATCACGCCCGATTGTTCCATGTCCTTGATGCGGCGCCAGCACGGCGTGCTGGACAACCCCACCTGATCGGAGATTTCCTGCACCGACCGGCGCGCATCGAGTTGCAGCAGGCGCAGGATCTTTTGAGAGAACGAATCGAGAGTCAACTGCGCCTCCGTTGGTGTCGGTGTATTCCTGAATGTTAGAGGCCAGGAAAACGAAACGCAATGCGCGCAGGCATTGAGGAGGCAGATTGCCTAATTTGCCGGGTTCCGCGCGGCGTTTTGCCCTGAGGCGTCCCTTTCACGGTCGGCGGCCTCGCGCGCGGCCTCCCGTGCACGCAGCTCGGCGAGCATGTTGCAAAAAAGCGCGCCTTGCTCGATGGCATCGTCGAGCGCGACGTGCGTGTGCGGATGCTCGTCGAACCAGTGCTTCGGCAAGCGCGGCTTGATGCACTTGCGGTAGGGCAGCCCGGTCATGGCGAATGCAAGCGTCTTGATGTCGAGCGCCGACCACGAAAACGGGCAGCGCCCCGCGAAACGCATCATGTACCAGAACATGAACGTGAAATCGAAACCCGCGGGCATTGCGACGAACACGGGCTTGCCGGGCAACGCCTCAACCCACTCCACGTAAGCGACCAACGCCGCCGCCGGATCCTGCAGATCCTTGCGGCAGGCGGCCCACGCCTCGGGCTGCGTTTCCCACCAGGCGGCCTGCACCGGATGCGCCGCCGCGCCTTCGAGCGTGGCGAGATTCGCGGAGAAGGTGGCGATCAGACGCTTGTCGGCGGTAAAGGCCGCCGACGCGAAACTCAACATCGAATGCGGGCCGGGGATCGGGCCGTCGGCCTCGACGTCGGTGCTGACGTAAATCTCTTCGATGGCGACGTTATTCATCATCCGGGTACGCCGTCTGCTACGTAAGGGTTGGAGCGGCGCTCTTCACCGAAGGTCGAAACCGGGCCGTGACCGGGCACGAACGTGACGTCGTCGCCGAGCGGCCAGAGTTTTTCGCGGATCGAGCGGATCAGATCGGCATGGTTGCCGCGCGGAAAATCGGTGCGGCCGATCGAACCCGCGAACAGCACGTCGCCGACGATTGCAAGACGGTGCGCACGACTGGAGAAAATTACATGACCGGGCGTATGGCCCGGGCAGTGATAGACCTCCAGTTCTTCGTCGCCGAAGCGTACGGTGTCGCCGTCGTTGAGCCAGCGGTCGGGCTCGAAAGCCTCGGCGGCCTGGAAGCCGAAGCGCGCGCTCTGCTCCGCGAGCTTGTCGATCCAGAAGCGCTCGTCCTCGTGCGGCCCCTCGATCGGCACGCCGAATTTCGTGGCGAGCGTTTTCGCGCCGGCGCAGTGATCGACGTGGCCGTGCGTGAGCAGCACCTTTTCGAGCTGCACCTCCTGACGCGCGAGCTCGGCCTCGATTCGCTCGAGATCGCCGCCCGGATCGACGACAGCCGCGCGGCGCGTCGCTTCGCAGACGAGCAGCGAGCAGTTTTGCTGGAACGGCGTGACGGGAATCAGCGTGACTTTCATGCGTTTGGATTGCGCGCGGAAAAGGGGGGGCGGGGGTGGCCCAGGGTGGCCCGAATGACGGGCCGAGGCCAAAGCCCCGATTGTACCGGCGCACGCGAGCGGCCGTGTCACGTGGTCGCGCAGCTGGCTGTACGGGCAGGGGCATTCACCGGGAAGCCCCGCTGGACGGGGCTTGGCAACCGGCGTTGTTACGCCGATAGATATAAATCATCGAGATTCGGGGCGAACTTGGATGACAGGAATTGATTTTGGGTATAATGCGCCCCTACGCACACGTTTTTCGTGCATTCACTGGGCGATGCGACCCGCTTGAAAAAGGGTTCCGATGCATCGCCGTCAAGCAGTGCCGTCGCCGGACGACCGCCTTTTTGCGGACTGAAGCGATGGCAAATCAGGTGCCGGTCCTTCCGGCACCGCACGTCTTGCCCAGCCAGGCGCCACGCGCCTGCAACGGCCTTGCTGCCGTGACGCTGGGTGGGGCCTACGCCGCCGTTCCTGCGCGCCATGTGTCACTGGCGCCCCTGAACGAGAAGTCACGTCGTGAAATCACGTTCGATGGCGGCATGTGGGGTCTGGTCAGGCTGCCGGGGACAGGTTGCGCCAGACGTGGAATAAAACCAGCGGTTGGCGACCCAATAGGGGTCGCATCCGGGTGCCTGCTCGAACTCGTCATTCGCGAGAGGAGCGTTGCCGCGCCTGGCGCCGCCGAAGCCTTTCAGCCGCGTGCTACGACAACGCCGAAGGGTTTCGACTTGTGATGGCAAGCTTATGAAACTCAGACTTTCTCGAAGACTCGGGAGTCTCGCAGCCGTGTCCGTGCTGGCCGGTTGCGCCATGCCGCCCGGTCCGCAGAGTCCGTCCGATCAGGCGGCCCTCCACACCACGGGCGCGCACACCGCGTTCGGCGCGCCGCCAGGCTATGGTTCGGCGCTCTCGGCGCTACCCGCATCGGGCACCGGCGGCGACAAGTCGCTGGCCGGCGCCCAGCCGATCGGCGATAGCCCGGACGTCTCGTCGTTTCACCAGACGGGCCGCGCGTCGTGGTACGGCCGCGCCTTCCACGGACGCCGCACCGCGAGTGGCGAGCGCTTCAATATGGGCAACCTGACCGCCGCGCACCGCACGCTGCCGCTCGGCGCTTACGTGCGCGTGATCGTGCCCTCAACCGCGAAATCGGTCGTCGTGAAGATCAACGACCGCGGACCCTTCAAGCGCGGGCGCGTGATCGACCTCTCGTATGCGGCAGCGAAGAAGCTCGGCCTGCAGCATGCGGGCGTCGCGAACGTGAAGATCGAAGGTCTTTCGCGCGACGAGGCGAAGCTCGCGCTGGCGCAGCAAGTCGCCTCAAACAGCGATAACTGATCGCCGATCGCCGCGCCGGATTCGGAAGGGCCGCCGTTTGAACGGCGGCCCTTTTGCATTTCAGTCGCCCGGTTCTGCGTCCGGTTCTGCGTCCGCTATTCCGTCCGCTTCTTTCTCGCCTTTCAGTTCGAGCGCGCGCGCGTAGAGCGCGTTGCGCGATGCCCCAGTCAGTGCCGCAGCGAGCTTCGCGGCGGTCTTCACGGGGACCTCCTGTAGCAGCACGCGCAATAGCGCATCTTGATCGCCGTCGGACGAAGCGGCGCCGCTCGCGCCCTCCACGACCAGCACGAACTCCCCGCGTTGACGATTGGCATCGCCGGCGAGCCACGCTGGCCCTTCGGCCAGGGTGCAGCGATGGAGCGACTCATGTAATTTCGTCAGTTCCCGGCCGATCAACAGGCGCCGCTCCGGCCCGAACGCGTCCGCAAGCGCCTGAACGGTTTCCACGATGCGATGAGGCGCCTCGTAGAACACCATCGCGTGCTCGTGCGCCGCGAGCGGCTGCAGTGCGCTCGCGCGCTGCTTCAGCTTCGGCGGAAGAAAACCGACGAACGTGAACGTCGTCACCCAGTCGCCGGCTGCGCTCAATGCGGTGGCGAGCGCGCTCGCGCCGGGCAGCGGCACGACCTGGAAACCGGCGTCGCGCACGGCCTCGACGAGCTTCGCGCCCGGATCGGAAATGCCGGGCGTGCCCGCGTCGGACACACAGGCTACGCGCTCGCCCGCGCGCAGATAGTCGATCACGCGCTGCGCGGCCTCGCGCTCGTTGTGCTCGTGCACGGCGATGAGCGGCTTCGTCATGCCATAGCGGGCGAGCAACTGGCCGGTGTTGCGCGTGTCCTCGGCGGCGATGCGGTCGACGAGACCGAGCACGTGCAGCGCGCGCAAGGTGATGTCGGCGAGATTGCCGATGGGCGTCGCCACGACGTACAGCGTGGCGGCCGGGTATTGCTGGGCCTGTGCGAGTTCGAGGAGGGACGTCATGGCACGAAACGCGCGAGCGCAAGAAAGGAGGCCGACATTGTGCCACGCGAAGGAACGCACAGCGGCAGGTGCGGACGTGCGCGAAGTTGTTTCGAGCACCACGCAGAAACTTTCGGATGGCGCACGCAAATCCGCGCATCGTGTATCGGCGACGGAGGGCGCAAGCGTGTCGCTTGCAGTGCAGTCTTCACGCGCCGACAACTTTTACGCGCGCCGCGAGTCCAACGCCGAATCGCGCGCGGCGGGCGCGCGTTTCGAAGCGCATGCGCTCGCGTTCCTGCGGCGCCAGCGGCTCGTGCTAGTCGCGCGCAACGTGCATTGCCGCGGCGGCGAACTCGACCTCGTGATGCGCGAACGGGACGGCACGCTGGTTTTCGTCGAAGTTCGCGCGCGCTCGCGGCGCGGTTACGGCGGTGCGGCGGCGAGCGTAGGCTGGCACAAGCAGCAGCGCGTTCTGCGCGCCGCGAAGTACTTTCTCTCGCGCGGCCGTGCCGCAGAGGGCGCGTGCGAAGGTCGGCATGTCGTTCCCGTGTGCCGCTTCGACGTGATTGCCTTCGAGTGCGGGTGCCTCGTGTGGCTGCGAGACGCTTTCCGCGCCGATGGCAGTTGAATGCGCGGAGAACGCGCGCGAGTGCGCTAAACTTGCGTCAACCCGCATACAGGCACGCGGATTTTTCGCGATATACGCAGTACAGATTAGAGAGTCGATGTCCGTCGAACGCATTCAACAACACTTCCGCGACAGCGCAGCCGTCAAGCTCGCGGCCATGGAAACCCTCGCGGTGCCGATCGCGGCAGCCGTCGATACGATGTTCGCGGCGCTTGCGAACAGCAACAAGATTCTGGCTTGCGGCAACGGCGGATCGGCCGCCGACGCGCAGCATTTCGCGGCCGAACTGATCGGCCGCTTCGAGCGCGACCGCCCGGGACTTCCGGCGCTGGCCCTCACCACCGACGCCTCGGTGCTCACGGCACTCGCCAACGACTACGCCTACGACCAGGTCTTCGCGAAGCAGGTGCGCGCGCTCGGCCAGCCGGGCGACGTGCTGCTGGCGATCACGACGTCCGGCAATTCGGCGAACGTGCTTGCGGCGATCGAAGAAGCGCACGAGCGCGAAATGATCGTGATCGCGCTGACGGGCAAGGGCGGCGGCCAGGTCAACGAAGCGCTCGCGGACACCGACATACACCTGTGTGTGCCGTCCGAGCGGACCGCGCGCATTCAGGAAGTGCATGTGCTGACCATCCACTGCCTGTGCGACGGCATCGACGCGATGCTGCTGGGCGATGACTGACACCGATGGACGAAGGAGAGTGACGTTGAAGAGCAGATACGGCATCCATAGCGCACTGGTGCGCACGACGCTGACGATTGGATTTGCGGCCGCACTCTCGGCGAGCCTGCAGGGCTGCTTCCTTGCGCTCGCGGGCGCGGCGGGCGGCACGGCGCTCGTGGCGACCGACCGGCGCACGGTGGGCTCGCAGACCGAGGACCGCGAGATCCAGGTGAAGGCGTTGTCCGATATCACCAAGAATTTGCCGGACACGGCGCACATCAACGTGGCGGTGTTCAACCAGCGCGTGCTGCTGACCGGCGAAGTACCGGACGAAGCATCGCGGCAGAAGGCCGAGACGACGGCGCGGGCGATCGCGAACGTCGAGTCGGTCGTCAACGAACTGGCGGTGGAGCCGGCGAGCTCGTTCTCGTCGCGGGCGAACGACTCGTACCTCGAAGGACGCGTGAAGGCCGAGCTGATCGCGTACAAGGACATCTCCGCGAACAACTTCAAGGTGGTGAGCGAGCGCGGGACCGTCTACCTGATGGGCCTCGTGACGCAGCAGGAAGGCGCCACTGCCGCCGACGCGACGAGCAAGGTGATGGGCGTTGCGAAAGTCGTGAAGGTCTATCAGTACATTCAGCCTGGCCAGGCGGCTCCGGTTGCTGCGGCGCCGAGCGCCCCGGCGCCGGCCAATGCCGCCGAGGAGCCGACGGTGGGCGCGGTGCCGGACGCATCGGTGAGTTCGCGTCCGATCGATCAGCAGCCGCCTGCGCCGGTGATGGAATCGTCGCCTGGGCAGCCGGGTAGCGGGAAGGCGATGTGATGCGGGGTTCGTTGCGCATGGTTTTTTGCCTGGTTTTGGCGGCGATGGGCGTTCTGATGGTTTCGCAGACGGCTTTTGCCGCCGCAGATGGGCAGGCTGTCGCCCGCACGAACGCTTGCATGGGTTGTCATGCGGTGGATCGTAAGCTCGTCGGGCCTTCGTTTCAGCAGATCGCGGCGCGGTACAAGGGTGATGCTGGGGCGCAGGTAAGGCTCGAGAAGAAGGTGCGGGATGGCGGGGCGGGTGTTTGGGGGGCGATTCCGATGCCGTCGCATCCGGCTATGAACGCCGCCGATATTCATACCGTTGTCGGTTGGGTGCTCGCTGGCGCGCCTTCTAAGTGATTTGTGAGTGGGCGATTCCCGCGGAGTGGCGATTTCGGTTTTCCGGTTTTCACTGTGTTATACTCGTCGCTTCGTTGGGGCGGTAGCTCAGCTGGGAGAGCGTCGCGTTCGCAATGCGAAGGTCGGGAGTTCGATCCTCCTCCGCTCCACCAAAAGTTGACTGTGAAAAGCCTTGGAAACATAAAGTTCTCCAAGGCTTTTTTCTTTTTACGGCCTTGATTGCACGGGAGTTTCGTTGCGTTAAGCGCGAAGCAACCGAGGGACATCTTGGGTATTTCGGTAGTTGGCGGGACGTCTAGTTATCCTCCCAGATACCGGAAAAAGTCACCCGCCAGTGGGACGGATTTGGGACAAGGGTTGGCCCGTCTGCAGCGGGAGTAACACCGCCCCTCCATCGCACGAATAAATCGAACCCGGTTGCCAAGATTCGGTAGCTCGAATTATGATTCGGGACATTGAGCGTAAGTTCGATTGCTTCGAGGCCGTTCAACCTCGAATGTAGCTTGAAACGAGCGGAAGTTTGGGGCGAGTGGTTAAGTCCCAAAGCCTTCCCGGCCCGGCGACGGGCACGGTACCGTTCCCGACGGAATAGAAGGCGAAGCTGCCTGCAACCGCTCAAGAGCTACTGGTACGTAATGCAGGCAGTTGAGCCATCCCACAAAGGTGAGATAGGGAGCGGCAAGAGTGGTGCAAGACAGCTCCGGGGTAGCGCCCGGTAAGGTTTGACGCACTAGGGGCATGCGAGTGACTCTAGAAGAAATGGTGCCGGTGACATGGCAGTCAGCGTCAGGCTATGGAAAAAGGCCCTGGCTTGCGGGCGTCGCGTGAAGTCCCCTGCGGCGTCTTAAAGAGCCTCACCGCAACTCGCGTATTGGCATCGTCCTTCGGGGCGAGGGCCTATTACGCATGAGGTGCGGCAATGTCCGTCTTTCACGTCAGCTCGCTCGAATTCCTTAGCAAGACCTATCCGCCGACGCTTACAGTTGAGCAGGTCAGCGAGATCACCAGCGAACAACCCCAAACCATTCGCAACCTGATCAGCCAGGGGCACTATCGCGTCCCTTCGTTCAAGATCGGCCGCAAACGAGTTTTCCGCCTGGTTGACGTTGCCGAATTCCTCGACCGGCAGTTCTGTGCCGATCCCAGCCACCCAAGCAAACGCAAGCCCCGCCGAGGCCGCCCGACAAAGGTCGAGCAGTTAGCGAGGACGCGCGCCCAGATTGCACAATTTCCGGTCAATACTGGTTCGCAGTTCGAGGGGGGCGCGCTATGAGTTCAGCGACCGCAGTACTGCGGCGTCTGCGACCCGCGGAGTCCTGCCGCCATGGCCAAGCGCCACAGCAAGAACTCTTCGAGGCGCAAACACAATGGTTTCACGTCTTTAAGGCAATGATCGACAGCGGTGACGTGGCCAAGATGGGGCCGCACGCGGCGACCACCTACCTTGTTATCAAGGCGCATACCAACTACACGACGGGACGAGCTTTTCCCGCGCTGGAGACAATTGCCGCAAAAGCGGGGATATCGCTTGCACAAGTCAAGCGGGAACTCAAAACGCTAGGGGAGCACGGCTACATCACGAAAAGCAAAGTCGGTCGTCACAATGAGTATCGCTTGCGCGAAAAAGTCGAAATTGTTGGTGAAGATGGTCGGCCAGCGGCTGTTGCAACTTGGGACTACCTACCCAGCACTGTAAAGCATGCGGTAGCGGACCTGCACAACGTTCTTGTAACCGGTGACCTTGCTGGGGCGAAGGTCGTACACATCGAGCGCTTGCAACTGAACGTGAACCATCTGCATGACAACGCCACGAATTTCAACATTCAGCAGTTCATCGCCGATCTGGAGAATCTGCCTCCCGATATCCGCGACAAGATCAAATCCGCCTATCAGGCCAGCGCGAAGCGCGGTGGAGACGATTCGCCGTGACTTATACACAGCTCTCACTGAGCCATATCCCAACGAGCTGTGTATAAGCCGAAAACAGCTCACCGAGAGCTGTTTCGCCGAAAAGAAGGGCTCTGTCCGAGCCGCTAAAAAGAGAGATCTTTATATTTAAAAAGATCGACAGCCTATGTCGGGGCACCCCTCCGGGGTTCCCCCGATCAAGTCGGCTCCCCCTCCCCTCTATCCAGACTAACAAAGCCGCGCCAGATGGCGCGGCAGTGGTCCACCCACCTATTTCATCAACACCACGGCCCACGGGACGCAAGCGCTTTTTCCTCAAAAGCGGGTCATTCCAGCCGCCGTTGGCGTGGGCGCAGATAAGCCCCCGAAACTTCACGCGTTTTGAAAAGCAGTTTGCAGAGGGGCGGTCTGTCAGAAGGAATCGCCGTTTTTGCACGCGACAGGAGCTGCCTAGGCGGGCTGGTGTCATCTGGCTAATGGGTCGGACATGGAGAGAAGGCCGGAACGGGCTCAGAGGCGAGCACATTCGATACAATCCGCGCCGCGTATCTGGACTCTCTCGCGAACCACGGGCCACTATGACCGCTAGGTCGGCATATCAATCGTTGGGATGCGCACTCATGGCGATGCGCGTCTCGCCCTGCTCTTGCGAGAGATGGCGATTGGCTTCACCCAGGCGGTCACCCAGCGTCGGCTTCTTCGGTGCTAGGTGGCTCGCCAGCGCGTCTAATGTATCTTCCAGCTTCTTCGATGCACCGCCAGTGCTGCCGGCATCCTGAGCGCCGCCAATCGTTGCAGCGGTTGCATCGCCCGCCGCGTCACTGCTGGCCGTAGCATTGCTGTCAGAGGGCGTGCTGTTGGCTTCACCGTCCAGGCTAGACCCGTACCGGCCAGACGCAATCGGCATCGTGGATGCCGACGACCGGGGCGCGGGCATCCCTGTCGGAGCCGCCCCCGAGACTGGGCCATTCGATGCAGCGCCGCCGACCGACAAGGATGGAGCGGCCCCCTGAAACACAGGCGGGTCACCACCACTACCCATCGGAGAGGCGTTAGAGATTGAACCTCCGCCGCCCGCCATGTTGGCCATGAAGGCAGCCATGGACTGAGGAACCTTACCCACGGTACTGGTGGTAGCCGATCCGGCCGCGCCGGCTGCAGCACCCGCAGCCGCGCCGGCCGCGATTGCCTGTCCAACGTCTCCAGTGCCAAGCGACGAAGATCCACTAGCCATACTCGCAGCAATCGAGTCGGATTTGAACGCCAAGAACAGGATGACTGGATATGAGAGCAGACAAGATACTACTGTCTTGACGTGAGTAGCAATGCTTGTAACTTCTAACCAATTAATGCCATTAAGCGCATCCGTTGCGATATCTGAGACATACTTGAATCCGCCGAATAGGATGCCGAACAGTATTGCTCGATACACAAGCGCCAGGAGCGATTTGAACGGTGCAAGCCCTTGCTCCTTGAAGCTATCAAGCCCGAGCAACGCGAAACTGATCGGGGAGAGCAAAACAATCATCCCTAGTTCCAGGTAGAACATGAAGACTTTGCAGGCCAGATAAACACCACCACCCGCCACGATCCAGAATACCCCGTTTAGTATGCTGGCAAGCGCATTGTTGACTGCGCTAACCATGCCTGCGGCGGCAAGTATGCTCGTGGCCAGTGCAGCAGTTGAGGCGAGCACGGTATTCGCGGTTGGAACTGAAGACAAAAAGCGATTCAATAAATCGCTGCCAACGCCGTCGACGAACTCAGGACCATACGTTACCGCCGTGATGCATAGGCCCGCATAACCAACGGCGGCGACAAGTTTTGCCAAAACCTCCTGTAGATCTCTGCCCTGGATCAAGCCCCGGATGTTGGTAAACAAAAACTGGAGTATCAAAAACGCCCCAAGCCACCCCATGACTTTTGGCTCAATCAGGTTGAGGGCCGAAGACGCCATGGCTTGCTTGACAACGCCCGTAACGCCGTCTGTTGTCGATTGAGCCTGAGCCAGGGCAGCGCCTGAAACCAGGAGCAGTGCGCTGGCAAAGAGCCAGCGATTGAGTTTCATCGCTGTTTCTCCAGAAGCCCTGCGGCCGACGAGATATTTCCGCTGGACAGAATCTTGAGATTGCCGATGTGCGATCCGTCGATCAGGATGTCGTCGCCTTCGATGGTGTACTTCTGGCTCGGGAAAGTGTGGCTGGCGTTCGCATGCACAAACGTACCGTCACCGCCAAATGTGAATTTGTCCCCGTTGAGATTGCTGATATACGTCCCCTCAACAGATTTGCCAACAGATTGGCCGTTGCCGCATGCAGCAAGAATGAGGGCAGCGGTGAGTGCAGCAAAAATTCCGGCGATTTTCTTCATTTTTTTACACTCTTAGATCAGTTGTAGCTCTTGTAGAGATTGAACTTGTTGAATTGCTGCGGTGGGCCGTCCTGCCACTTGGGAACCGGGCTGGACAAGAGGTTTTGAAGATCAGCGTTGACGGTGTCTTGAGCTTGATCTTTCGCTGACCGTGCCGCCATGTATGTCATCTCTGCCTCGGCTTGGCTGGCCATCAATTCTTTCAAAGACTGCAATTCCTGAATCTGGCGAACGTTGATTTGGGAGAGCGTCTGCAAGGCGTCGAGGTTGCCATTCGTGGCCTGGCTCCGGTTGTAGAGGTCCGTCAGTGCCGCTTGGCTCGATGCGTACTGGTCACGCTGCGCGCCGATGGAACGAAGCGCAGACTGGAGCGTGTCCGTATTGGTTTGATGCCAGGAGGTGAACATCTTGGCGAGGTTGTCCGACGTGGGACTCTTGAATACGCGCGAAAAGTTCTGATCGATCTGCGCGAGGTTGTTGCCAATGGACTGTCCGCCGTTCCAGATCTGCCCGATGGTGTTGATCATGTTGCCAACGTCGGGGCCAAGGACCGAGGTCGGATTGGCGATCAGGTTCTTCAGCTCGGCTTCGACCTGTATCCCCTGTCGCACGTAAGAAGAAACCTGCTGCTCGTAGCTTTGGATGAGCTGCAGGTTGTTGGCGATTTGCGTGACTTCGGTCGAGCCGCCAGTGCCGGCGACGGAACCGGCAAAGGCCGGCGTGGCACAGATACAGATCGCAGCAGCAGCGATCCAGCCTGTGATTCGTGGCGTCTTGCGTTGCATCTCGCCTCTCACTTGTCGAGTTTGCGCTCTGCCGAGTTTCGGGCTGCGGCACTCGCGCCGGCCCGACGCCGCCCGGAGTGACGGATCCACAGGTAAGCCCAGCTCGCTACCAAGAGAGCGATGCTGGGCCAAGGATTGCCCTTGAGGGCCAAGTAGACCAGGATGGCTCCAACAACCAAAGCAATCGCGATGACTTTGGCCATTTGCGCGTCGCTCAAAGGTTTCTTGTTTGTGTTTTCCATTACCTAGTTCCTCTTCAGCTCAGCGAGAGACGCCCTGTTCCAGGGCCTTGTTGATGGCGAGGCCGCGCCCGTCTTGGTAGCGGATTTCAGCCGTCTGGCCGATGGCTGGGACGTGACCGTCCATCTTTTTCGTGTCGTGCCAAATGATCTGCTTGGGGTCACGGCCGGTTTTTTGACAAATGAATTGACCATCCACTGCCACGATGGGGCCGACATGATGGCCGTCCGTCGCCGGCATGATTTCATCCCAGCTTTCACGCACGGCTTGCATGGTTTCGGCGTGTTCCGCCTGCTCGCGTAGGCGCGCCTCTGCCACCGCTTTGGCCAGCCAAGCGAGATCCTGTTCTGTTGGCTCCCAGCCTTTGGCCTTGAGCAGTTCGAGGACTGCCTGGTATGCATCAGCCGACTCGGCCTCGACTTCCACGGCATCGCCCAGATCCTGAATGAGCACCGAGCCTCCGGTGGCTGGGCGGTAGGCGCCTTCCTTGTCGCGGATGTATACACCGGCCAGCAACGATGCCGGTTCGCCGGCCAGGTATTGCTTCATGGCCACAATGTGCACAGGCTCCGAGTCCGCTTCTTGCTGCACGAAACGCGCTTTCATTTGCTCGACGTTTTCCATGTGAGATCCTTGGCTTTTCTTTTGCTGCAAAAGATGACGGTTCAATTGTCAGAATCAGACCCAAATGGGTCGCCATACATTTCAATGAATTGTTGACGTTGCTTCTCGATTTCCCGCATAGATCGAGTGAGGTCAGCCGTTCCGGCGAGGTTCGTTTGCGCCTGTGACAGGATGGCCTGCCGGTGCGATTCTGGCAGTCGGTAAGCTGTTTCTCTAGGTTCTGCAAGTACAATGTGGTTAGCCATGCTGATCCCCTGGTAGATAGATCGGTTTGGTTAGCAGCGCCGGTTCGTGTCCGCGACCCGGCGCTGCGCTTTTTTAGGCTTGCCGTTCTTTTGTGTTGGCCCGCTTTTTTGAAAGCAGCGCTTTCAACTGATATTCCTTCGCCTGAATTCCAAGCTCCGACAGATGCTCACACACATCGACACGTGAGTAGCCTTTCTTAAGCAAAGCCTGAATCTGAGGTTTCAGATCCTCAAGTGCAGCATCAACACCTTTTTCCTGCGCTGGTTTAGGCGGCAGTTCTGACAGCCCCTTCTTTGCTTGCTCGATGGCGTCAATGCTGACGGTTCTTTTTTTCGCCATTGCACTTTGCCTTCTTGTTCATTCGGCAGTAGTAAGACCGAACCGTCGATATTCCAAGGTTAACTCCAACTATCCGTAGCACCTGGTTGATTTGCTCCCACGAGCAACCTTTCTGTCTAAGCGCGCTTATCGCCTCCATTTGCGACTTCAATAGCGCAGCCTGAGTTCGTTCGGGTGTCGTCAAGACAATAGCGGCTTTTAGTATTTCCTCTGCTATCGCCACATCCGGCCCGCTGAGTCTTGTGAGCGATCCTTTTTTGTTGGCCACACTTTTCTCCATAAAATTTTAACGGCCAATGTTTCAAATATGCGCGAGAAAACAGTTTGTTTCTAGATACGCTTGCTTGTCAATAGATTTAGTAGTTAGTCATCCGAATCGTTGCCGTGATATTTGATTCTTTTGCTGCAAAAGTTTTGATGTTCATTGGAAAATGCGAACATGTTTAATAAATAATGCACAGCCAATGCGGTGCAGATTGATAGAAAATAGGCTGAATATTCGCCGCAGATTCACTGCAGATCTACCGCAGATTTACCGCAGCTCTGCAGCGTTTTGCAGCGTCTTTGGTTTAACGCTACTGGGCAGGATGCCAGGTAGCTATCTCACGATAGCTACCTGATACTTGTCCGCTAGGTCGCTGCGCGCCCGTCGCAGACACTCAGGGCTACGCCCCGAGACCCCGGGTTGAAGGGTTGGCCGACGGACTGGTTGCTGGGCGTGTGTTTGCGCAACATAATGGATCGCATGTCACGCACCTACTTTCAAAAGAAGCCCGACGCTGAGAAGCGAAGCGTCCAGATGCTTGTCCGATGGACCCCGGACGAGGCGCAGAAGGTACGCCACAGCGCTGGAATCCGGCAGATGGACGTGGCGGAATTCATCCGGCGCGCGGCCCTCGGCCGCAAAGCTGATGTGGACCACGAAACGGAAGCCGTGTTAGCGCTAGGTGCGATCACCCGTGAAGTGCGGGCACTGCACGCGGCACTGGTCAAGCTCGGCATTACGCCGCCCGAGGAGGCCCTGTTGCCAGTGATCTTGGAAGCTCGGCAGGCGATCCTAAAGATCTCCGGGGCCAAGTAGGTGGGTGTGACGAGCCGACAGCCTGGGCGCGGGAGGCCTCCAGACCTGTGCCAGGCGCAAGGGTGTTTGACGGTCAAACACCGGGTCCGCTAATGGGTGTCGACGATGTGGGCCCGCTACGGCTTCACATGAAAGCGAAGGCGTTAGCGCGCGCATCGTGCAGCGCGTGATGCCGGCCACCGTGCTCACGGAAGTACGTTTCCAGCCGTTCCATATCAAGCCGGCGGCCTACGTGCTCGCACTTCCAGCCAGGGGGGATTTCGGCATCGAGCAGATCGAGCACCAGCTCGAAGTCCCCTTGGTAGTCGAAGCACAATACCCCCCGCTTGGGCTTTGCCGGCACGGCGAGCAGCCACGCCCTTAACTCGTCGCGCAACTGCGCGGCCGGCATCGAGCGGTCGGGAAACTGGCCGAGCTGCGGCAGCACAGCCGTCCGCACGAACTCGCTACACGTGGACAGATCGAAGTCCACACGCTCGCCGTAGAACTCGCGGCCGTCTTCACCCACGATGGCCACGCTGATGAGCTGGCAATCGATAAAGTCTGTGAACTCGGTATCGACAAAATAGCGCGTCTTCCACGGGCTGCGCGGGCCTTCCTTTCTCCTTGGGGAGAGCCCTTTTGGTCCGGGGCGGCCGTACCACCGGTCATTCACCCACGCATCCCAGTCGTGGGCAAACGGGGTGATGCACGTCTCGCCTTTGATCTGGATGAACGCGCTGCCTATCATCGCCTTGGCAAACTGCTTTCGCCATGGCTCAGGCACGTCGTCCATGCGCACGTACAAACCCCCCTCCTGGGACTCCCGGATCGGCACCGCCTGAATCAGCTCATCGCGGGTCATTCCCCGTCTCCTTCTCCGTTCTCCTGCTTGTACGCCTTCTCGATGCGCTTGGCGTCGTGCGGGTTGAGCGGTCCGAGGGTGTAAAACGGCACCAGGCCGTCCTGGCCCAACCGGTAGGCGTGGTGCATCCGCGTCCACGGGTTGTACAGCGTCAAGTCCTGAATCTTTTGCTCAGTGCGCAGAGTCGGCTGGACCAATTGCGGTTTCCGCTTTCTTGTCGGCCACTTGATCACGGTGCATTTTTTGGCATCCGAATCCGCCGACCGAGCAACCAGATCTGGCGCGCCGCGTGGGGCGTAGTCAGAGACATCCGCGATGTGCTGGTGTGCGAGGCATCGGACGCGCTTGCGCTCGTATTTGCCGGGGTTGCCGCAGACCTCGCAGATACTTTCGCTCATCTGACAAGCCATCCAGGCCATGCCTTGAGCCTGAAGGGTAAGGCGGGTTCTGGGGGTTAGCGGTGTGAGGCTTGTCGGTGGCATAAGGTTGAGCAGATCGAAGCGCAGTTGCCCTTCCTGCCCGGTCGAGTTGTCGGTATAGACCGCCGCGCGTGGCATCCACGGCGCCAGGCTGAAAAAGCCCATATGTTGCTCAAGCTTTGCGGTATGTCGAGCTAGGTCACTCAGCGCTAGGCAGGTGTTCTCGATGAGCGAAAACCAGCCGTTGCCGCAGGCGATCTGATTGTGCTCCGTCACTCCATTTTTCATCCAGTCCGCGTTGAGCGCGAACAGGGCCGGGAAGCGGTCTACGAGGTCATTTTCAAGCTCTGGGGACATGGCTGTCTGTGAAATCGGTGAACTCGGTGTCGATGCTGCACGGCCCCCCGGTGCCGTAACGCTGGGGCGCCTCGCTACTGCTACTGCTGCATGAAAACTACCCCAACTCGCGCGCGATCAATTCCCTGACCAGCTGCGCGATCGACGTGCCGCTCTCAACGGCCCTAATCTTTAGGCGACGATGTGTATCCGGGTCGAGATCTAGGTTGAGCCGTACCGGTTTCACAGGCCTTGACCCGGCTTGCGACTGGACCATTGCTGCGCCTGCGGCGAACTCTTCGGCCGTTGCTGGCGCGCTCCCCGACGCTGGCTTGCTGGCCGCGCTCGGGCCGATCTTAAATTTACTCATTTACTCAACTCCAATGAGTTACTTAATAACTCATGGTTACGCTTCAAGCTCGAAGAACTCTTGGGTCAGCAGTTGGATTTCTGCTCGCGCCTGAGAGTTGTCGAGTTCGACCACGCCCCGCCCTCCCAGCAGGGCATCGCGGTAGACCTTCCGATCGCGGATAACCGTATCGGCGAGATCGAGCTGGTCGAATTGCTCGAGTAGCTCGCGGGCGTCCGCCACTTCGGTAATGACCGGGTTAGACGGTGCCATCGAGAGAACCGCCACCGCTTTGAGTTCCGGATTCAGGCCACGTGCGAGGGATACTAATTCGTTAACCTTTGGTAGCGTCTCTAGGTCGGCTTGGCTGGCTCTGGTTGGTACCAACAGGAGGTTGGCGACGGCCATTGCCGATCGCATTTCACGCGAGTCACGGCCGCCGGCATCGACGACGATCACCTGATACCGCTTGGCTAAGTCACGCAGGGTTGCGGCAACGTCCCCCGTGCGCTGGACGCACGGGATCGCGGGCTGAGTCCCCGCTTCGTCGCGGCGCTCTATAAATCGCGCACAGGTCGCCTGTCCGTCCGTGTCCACCAATACAACGTCAATACCTTGATGCCCGAGGTGGACCGCAAGATTGCTCGCGATGGTCGATTTCCCGACCCCGCCCTTTTCCGCAGCAACCAGAATGATCATGTGCATCACCTCAAATGAGTTGAGTTGTTGAGTTGTTGAGTTGATTTTGTGAGTTGAGTAATTGAGTGTCAAGATGCTGTTGTCGAGATCTTCGTGGCTGTCGGCGACAATGAGCGCATCCGTGGCCAGAGTTACTAACTACAGACGAGGTGCGCATGGCGTTGGCGATAGAGGACCTTCCACGCGAAGTGAACGAATCCAAAGCTGTCGATTTGGGCGAGGGTGTCTTGGGTTGTGTTACGTGCGTTAGTTATAGCGGCGACGTGCCCATCTACACGCTATCGGTTGACGGCGCGGTACTGGCCACTGGGCCAGCCGAGTTCGTCATCGCGCAGGCTGCGCACTACCGCAAGCATCGAGCTATTAAACCTGGGCTACGCTACAGCGTGGAAGAGCATGTGACGCCTACGCCGTTTGGGGATAGAACGGATATGGTCGTGGTCCTAATGGACGAGTGAGCGGCGCTCGGGCCGTCCCTTCGGGCCATCCCGACCGCTAAACTCGGCGGCCTGCCGCCCCGGAGAATTACGTTCTCGGTCAATTACAGCCATAGAAGTTTTGCAGGAGAGGGGCCTGGCGGGTCGAATTGCCCGATGTGGCTCGAAATTAGCCTCTCAGGCAGGCCATTGTCGTATGACTAAGGGGTAAGTCCCGGCGATGGGGTTCACGGCTCCCAGAGGCGGATTTGGCTTTTCGGTTTCAGCTCGGCGTGGTGAGCCATTACAGGAGCCGGCCAAGGACTTCACTCAATTACGGCTGGGCGACTTCCGCGGGATCAAGGTCTTTCAGATGCCTATAGCTCCCGCCGGTTGCCGGCACTGGCACAAGCCGCGGGACGCCCGGAAGAATGGCCTCGTTGCCATGTGACATGACCGGCACTAGACCGACGATCGCCTGTCCGTGCTCGTCGTCGACGGGAGTCCCCCAAGCTGCAAGTCGCCACACGATTTTCTTGCCACCCGGCTGACTCGGGGGCGCGACGAAAAACCAGTCCACGCAAGGCTGGACGTTAGTAATTCTCACTGACATATTCACCCACCTTTTGATTTTGTTTTCTCTCATCACTGTCGAGGTTCGCCGGCACGTTCAACTTCGCTTCGGCGGTAACTTTCGTGATGCGGCGAGACCAACGATGTGGTTCCTGGAGCCTAGCCAAAGTAGACGATAGTTGACGACTCTACAGTCGAACGCCTGATCGCTCGTATCCGGTCAGCGCTTGTCGGTAACGCCAGCCGCCACAAGCCGGTCTGCATCAGCCGAAGCGAGAATCGCGCGAGCGGCGCCGCAGACGAATACCGGTCCCGCATCATCCCCTCCTTCAACCGAAGCGTCTGCGAATCGCACGCAGAAAGTCACGCTATCGAGGATGATTATTGACGCCCCGGGGTGTATTTCGACAGTCTTGACCATCTATGGCTTCCTTTCCTGTTTTCCGTGATCCATCAAAGGTGCCGTGAAGTGGATTCCGACATCACTTGCTGACATTTTGCTGCTGATAGGTGTCATAGACGATCTGGAGACCTACGGCGATGGCTGTCAGCAGAAAGATTTTGTTGGTGACGGCGGGATCCGGCTTGCCGGACGCAAATACGGCGATGAGTGCCGAAGCGCCTAGCGAGCACCATGACAATGTCCGCTGACGCTTCCATGAGCGCCGCGCGGTGAACAGGCAAAACAGCACCATCCCGATGAGGATGGCTGAGGACATGACTGCGGATAGGGCGTCCGGGCGCATTGCATTCTCCTGATGAATGATAGCGAGAGTGCCATAGCGGCCACACAGGGGCAAATTGTTCAGCGAAATACCTCTGAACGGCCGACCCTATCAGATGTTATGTCAACGATGCTGCTGCCGGTCCACGCGTAGCCTAGTGGGGGTGCCCCCTCTCTGCGCCCACATCCGTCAGTCGTGCCGTAATTATGGGGTGACGATAGCTGTCTGAGCGATTCGTGCCGGCACAGGCACTGCCGGGGCAGTGGCTGCCTGGACTGGCTGTACCGCCAAGGGGGGGGGGAAATGGGTGCGGATCAGGCGCGATATTGGCCAACAACGCTGGCGTCGCGGGAGCGAGCACTTCGTGCAACCCTGTCCGCCCGTTCCCCAGATTAGCAAAGTACGGTTGGATAAGTTGCCAGCCGCGGTCATCCAATGATTGGTAGCGACGGTAAATCCAGTAACAGATGCTGTCAGCAAGCTGGATTAGCCGAGTGGCCTTGGAATCAATGAACATGGGAACCTCCGCAAAATTTCGGAGCTTCCCGTTCCCGTGGCCGAGGTGCTTGAACGTGTGATGCAGGGCCTGCATGTTCGCTTCTTCGAGAGCCTGCTTGCGATCGAGAACGAAGATGCCGCGGGCCGGCTCCTTGTATTTTTGGTACTTGTACGCAAGAAAGTCGTCGACCTTGGTCGCCAGCATCTCGAAGCAGTACGGAAGGATGTCAGCTGTGCGGAGCATCTGACTTTTCTCGATGACCGCCGCGAATACGTTGACCTTGATCTGCGGCGCTTGGAGAAGGCGAAGGACATCTGCGGAGGCTTGTGCACGATCAGCTGGGCTGATGTTCGCGTTATCCCAACCTTCCTTGCGATTGCGCATTGGAGCCGCGTGCAGTTCTAGGTAGTGCCCCCCTGCTTTCTGCTGGTAGCGGTTAGCAATCGCATCCATTTCCCGCTCTAACCAATGTGTCTGCCGTTCGAACACTGTTACGCCGCCGAGTACAAAAAAATTGGTGTTTTTGTCTCCAGGCGTCCCGGATTCGTCTAGATATGACAGATACATGCTATCCCCGTAGCAGAAATGAAAACGGGCCGCACATAGCGGCCCGTCGAATTCGGTAAGCCAGGTGGAACAATCGCCCAACGCGCTGTATAGGTCAGCACTCCCGACTCGATTTGAATAGTAACAAGTACAAGTAAACACGTCAACATTTTTGAATCACAAAAATGAGACCACATTTCTGACACCAGAAAACGAGCTACATTTCTGATGACCCGGGTTTGCATCATCGCGGGAACGGACGAGCGTCGTGGAGCTAGAAAAGCGGCAGCCGTGTGTCGGTACCATCGCCGGAGCGGAGTACCACAGTCGCACCCTGTTCCTGCTGTGTCAGGACGAAATCGCAGACAGCGAGAGCCCGCCGGATGACTTCCGACATGCTGTCTGCATGCATGCGGTCCCGCAGTGCCTCAATCTGATCTTTGACCTCGACCGACATATCGAGATTGAGGCGGACTTTCGGTTGCTTTCGAGCTGGGCGCATTTCATTTCCAATTGCAGGACAGCACACGACCGTCGTGGCACGTGTGCTGCCGTTGCTAGCCGTCGCGAAATCCGCCGACAAGGCCAAGCAACGTGATGGCGCCGAGGAACGCAAGCGCGATCGGTGTCGGCAGGCTTTTGTAGGCAACGGCGACGAGCGCAACGATTGCCAGATTGGGCCGCTTGAAGCGCGAGAGATGGCTGACCACGGCAGCTAGCCAGCCGGCAGACTCGTGAACATCGAGATCTGCATACTTGTCGAGAAAGTGTTCAAGGTCTTTCTGTGGATCCACCGTTGTTCTCCAAGGCATGTGCTGCCTCGGAGAAACGGAGCGCAGGCACACATGAGCAGCTCCCGGCGATCCATCGCCGGGCTCATGTGGGTTTGCGCTCCGCGTCTCCTGGTGCGTCCTCGGAAACTGCGTTGATAGCTTGGTTTCCGGTCGGGTGGAGAATCAACGGGGCAGTACTACAGACTGCGACAACAAAATCCAGTGCTACCTCGCTCGCCAGTGGGTAGTAAGAGGACGCATGACCTCGCGCCCACAGGCGAACGTTTCAATGACTCTTAAGGCACGACCTATTCAGCATTACTTCATGCCCGGTCGGCAGGCATGTCCATAATATACACATAAAAAGTGGGTGGTGCAACTCCTCGTCGAGAGCTGCCGTGCCAGTTTCTTCTATATGTGATAATGTCCTTTATCACATAAAAGGGGGCATCTTTTGGACCTGCAGAACTCGGTTACGACCGGTGTGGCCCTTCTCGGCGCAGCGTTGGGTGTCATGAACACCTGGAATACGATCAGCCAGCGGCGCGCACGCCTTCGCGTTCGTCCGGCATTTGCGATTTCAGTGCCGCACGGACATCCGGGGTTTTCCATCGAGGTCCTTAATCTCAGCAGTTTTGCCGTAACGATCTCAGAGGTCGGATTCATGTTGCGAAATGGTCGTGGAAAGCGGTTCACGATCACGCAGCCCCAAGTTTTTGACGGCAAGCCTTGGCCGCGCCGGCTTGAATCGCGCGAAGCGGTATCTGTGTATTTCGCTATCGAGCCGGTGATCAAGCGATCGAAAAGCCTCGGAAAGGCCTATGCACGCACAGCGTGCGGTGAGCACATCAAAGGTGACAGCCCCGCTCTCGATCAAATTCGCAAAGAGTCATGGGAGTAGCGATGCTCGAATACGAGAACAAAACGGTGCAGGAAGTGGTTGCTTGTACCTGCGATCGGTGCCAGAAGCGGATGACGCCGGACGATCATGATTCCGGCTGGCATGAGCGTGTGTCGCTGTCGCTCTGGGGCGGCTTCGGCTCGATCTTCGGGGACGGCAATAAGGTCAGTCTCGACTTGTGTCCGCAGTGCCTCAGGGACACGCTCGGCGCGTGGCTGCGCATCACGCCACCGGAGCCCGATGGTCTGGCGTATCAGGAGCGGCTACGATCCGAATGGGATGGCCGCGAAGCGGACCGGCCGCGCCCGCCTCGCGGACCAGCGGGCAGCGACGACGCATGACCCCCCTCGTTCCGTTCGCATGCGCGGCGTCTGTACCTGCGCTGGTCGAGGCAGCGGGTGAACGCGCCGGCATGCGCTTTCTCGAATTCTTCGCGTCGGCAATCCGCAACCCGCACACGCGCCGCGCCTATGCCCGCGCGGCCGGAGACTTCCTCGCCTGGTGCGAAGGCGCCGGCGTGACGTCGATCACGGCCGTGCAGCCGCTGCACGTCGCGGCCTGGATCGAGCTGCAGACGGCCACGCATGCGGCGCCGACCGTCAAGCAGCAGCTCGCGGCGATCCGCCACCTGTTCGACTGGCTCGTCACGGGCCAGGTCGTGCCGCTGAACCCGGCCGCCTCGGTGCGCGGGCCCGCGCACTCGGCGCGCACTGGCGCCACGCCCGTGCTCCAGGCGGCCGAGGCGCGGCAGCTGCTCGACAGCATCGACGTGAGCACACCGATCGGGCTGCGCGACCGCGCGCTGATCGCCCTGATGGTGTTTTCGTTCGCACGGGTCGGTGCGGCGCTCGCGATGCGCGTGGAAGATGTCTACATACAGAACCGTCGCCTGTGGGTGCGCCTGCGCGAGAAGGGTGGCAAGGCGCACGCGATGCCGTGCCACCACACGCTGGAAGCCTACCTGCACGCCTACCTCGAGGAGACCGACATTGCCGTCGACCCGAAGGGGCTGCTCTTTCGCACGATCACGCGCGGCACCGGTCGGCTGAGCACGACGCCGCTGCCGCAGGCGAACGCCTACGCCATGGTGCGCCGGCGCGCGGCGGCCGCGGGCATTGCGACGAAGATCGGCAACCACACGTTCCGCGCCACCGGGATCACCGCCTACCTGAAGAACGGCGGCACGCTCGAGAATGCGGCTACCATGGCCAATCACGCGTCGACGCGCACCACGCAGCTCTATGACCGGCGCCATGGCGACATCAGCCTGGACGAGGTGGAACGTATTCATGTGTAGCCGTAACGGTGACTGGCATCGGTACAACTGCGGTACAGACGTCAGCTTGGATGGGCTGCGCAAAACTACGCTAAGTTACTGATGCGTAAATACTTTCTGCTGCTGTAGACATACGCTCGTATGTGCTTGATTTCTCTAGGTACCCTGCGATAGGGGCAAATTTCAAATTCCAACACGCGGGTTAGCCTAGCCTCTTTGCTAGATCCTTCGCACGTGGGTGGTAGTACCGCATCAGCATGCGCGGGTCTTTATGGCCGGTGATCTTCGTCAACTCGTGCATCGGGAAGATCGCCGCCAGGCGCGAAGTCGCTTCATGCCGGAGATCGTGGAAGCGCAGATCAGTCAGGTACTTCGGGGACGGCCGTGCTCCTGTTTCCTTGCATTCATCTTCGTAGAGCCGTCTTGCGCGCTCTACGGCACGCTCAAAGGCACGCGTTACCGCATCGCTCCGTATTTTAAACACGCGGCTGTCATCCTCTTCGATGTTGTGTTTATCCTGATTTTCGTCTTTCGACATCAGGACCTTAAGCACAGCCACAGCCTTCGAAGACAGTGGCACGTCGCGTGATTCGCCGTTCTTGGTTTTCGGCAGATGTGCCACGCGATCGTTTAGGTCGATGTGCTCCCAGCGCAAGCTGACAATTTCGCCCCGCCTCATGGCCGTTTCCACAGCCAGCCGGACTATTGCAGGCAGGATGCTGGAACCCGTAGCTGTAATGACCCGCTCCAGTTCATCGTCCGGAGTTTCACGGGTGGAATCCCGTTCGGCCGCATCATTGCCGGGCTCTGGCAGTGCTTCGCCGTTCGCGACGACGCCGGCGCGTTCAACAGTTGCGATGCGTCTGATGCGCGCATTGTTGGGTTGCGGCTTGCGGACAAGCTCAAGCGGGTTCGACAGGCTCTCCATGCCCCATTCCTTGCGGGCAATGTTGAAGACATGCGAGAGCACTTGGAGGCGTCGCAGGACGGTGGCTGGTTTTAGGGTCTTCAGCCACTCATCGCGCAACTTGGCGATGTCTACGCTGCGAATTACCGGCATGCTTCGCAAGGCCAGATCGGTTCCTTTCCAGATGCGTAGGACAGACTTCTCGGCTTCCACGCCGTTTTTGTGTGCTGTCACCTCACGTTCGTACCGTTCCAGTGCCTCATACAGTGACGTGGCTTCGGCCTCCGCTCGGCTGACAAACGCGCCTCGGTCGATCTGGTGTTCTATGGCTCTGGCCCATTCCTCGGCCTCGACTCGAGAGTTGAACGTCTTAACTTGATCGGGGTAGCCCTTGCGGCGAACCCGCGCCTGCCACTGCAGTTCACCGCGCTTTCGAAAGTTGGCCATTGTTGGTGTTCTTTCTCGTCTCTGCTGTCAGTGGGACAGGATTGGGACAAAAAAGCCAATCACTGCTCCACTGGTAAGCTGGGAGTGCTCGTAATGTATTGATGTGACTAGGCTACAGCATTCTCGTGAAATGGCTAGTTCGGGCATTCGCAATGCGAAGGTCGGGAGTTCGATCCTCCTCCGCTCCACCAACGAATTCCCTTTAAAACCGGTCGCTTAGGCCGGTTTTTTCATTTGTGCGCCAGTTCCGTCGCAGTCTGGGTTAGCGGTCCTCCAGCGACAAAAGGCTGACAGGCAACTACCAGTGGCGATGCCGACGACGACAGTGGGCCGTTGTGCGATCAATCGTTCGATACACGCCGATATCGCGACGTTTTCCCCGCGATTCGTCTCCCCCGCATTTCCGCATATGAGAATTACCCCTTAATCTCCGCCTCCACCAACAACCCCAGCAACACAAGCGACTCCTGCCACCCGAGATAACAAGCCTCGGCGGGAATCACCTCTGGAACCCCATCCTGCACGACGCTCAACGTGGTTCCGCAAAACACGCCTTGCAGCACCACACTCGTCTCCATCGTGCCGGGCAGATTTGGATTGTCGAATACTCCGCTGTACCGGATCCGCTCATTGGGCACCAGTTCGAGATATTCGCCATTAAACGAGTGCTCCTCACTTGTAGTGAAGTTCCTGAACGACATCCGATACCTCCCGCCGACCTTCGCATCGAGGTGATGCACAATCGCGACGAAGCCATTCGGCGCCAGCCATTTAACGAGCGCATCGGGGTCTAAAAAGGCGCGATAGAGGCGCTCGGGTGGGCAGCGGAGCACGCGATGCAACCGGATCGTGTGAGTAGCCATGGTGGGACTCCGGAAGGACGAGGACATCTCCCAATCCTAGACGACAACCGCCAGTCGACAAGCATCCCGAACTCCGAACTCCGACCTCCGGCTGACGACCCACCCCCGCCATCCTCCCAGCGATGGCCTAAACTTCCCGCATCGGCCCGACGCACCATCCGCGAGCGGGTCCGAGTCGACGCCGCATGGCAGCGCGGCAAACGGAGGCCGTCATGTCCGGTCCGCAAGCGCTTTTCCGGAAGTTCGATTACGAGGGGTTCGAGATCCACGTTTCGCCGGCTCCGGCGGACGATGGCAGCAACCGCTACACCTACACCGCCTATGTTTGCCACCCGGGCGCCGATCCGGCCTTGCCTGGCCACACGGTGCCCTATCATCCGGGCGGCGACGAAACGTTCCGCACCGAGGAAGAGGCAACTGAAGAGGCGCTTTCCGTGGGGCACAGCATCGTCGACGGCACGCATCCGGATCTTTCCGTGCTGTCGCTTGTGACCCACGGTTTCTAGGCGCGCAGCCGAAAGTATTCGCTTTCGTCGAGGGACACCGCATCCCGCAGACGGGACGAGGCGTCGGGTAGTCACGGATATCGAGCGCCCACCGAAAGCACAGCGAACAAGCCCGCCAATCGATGCGCCATGGCCCATGATTTGCGCGGCGTCGATTCCGGCAGCGACATCCCATACCATCGGCGGCACTAAAGCGCGCCACGCATGCACGGCACATCCGCGAAACGTGCGCCCAACATGCCGGGTTACACTCGATGCGCGTCCGGCGCGCGCTGCGCCGGGCAGGCCGCCGTCCAAGCCGCTGCGGCCATTCCTTCCCCCAGGCTCAAGGAGGCAAGGCTCGCCACGCCATGTTGACCCGCCGCCCGATCCTCGTCTTGATCGTTGCCATCGCGCTTGCCGCCTTCGTGACGCTGATCACCGCGTTGGTCATGCAGCAGATGCGCCGCGATGCGCTCGCGCAGGCGCGCGCCGCGGCCTACAACATCGCGTTGCTCTTCGAGCGCGACACGGAGCGCAACCTCGAGCTCTACGATCTTTCTCTGCAGGCCGTGATCGACGGACTCGATGATCCGCGCGTTGCGGCCCTGCCCATGGAGATTCGCCAGAGTGTGCTGTTCGACCGCGCGGCGATGACGAAGAATCTCGGCGTGCTTCTCGTCGCCGATGCCGCCGGCGACGTCTATTACGATTCGCGCAGGCATACGCAGCGCCACCTCAACATCGCCGATTGCGATTACTTCGCGGCGCAGCACACGTCGCCGCACACGGGCCTCTTCGTGAGCCATCCGTTCATTCCGGGTAACGGTCCAACGGAGATGAGCATCGCGATGAGTCGTCGCCTGTCGAATCCCGACGGCTCGTTCGCGGGGGCCGTGGTCGTGACCATGCGCCTCGAATATTTCCGGCAGTTGTTCAGCGGCGTCGATATCGGCACGGACGGTGTCCTCGTGATCACGCTCGCAGACGGCACGTTGCTCATGCGCCGCCCGTACGATCCGAAGCTTGTCGGCACGAGCGTCCAGGGGGCCCCGGTTTTTCAGCGTATCGACCATGAAGATTCCGGCGGTTTCTTCGCCAACGGACAGGTCGATGGCATACGGCGCTGGTATGCGTTCAGGCGCGTGCAGGGCTTCCCGCTCGTGTTCAGCGTCGGGCTGAGTACACGCGAGATCTACCGTGAGTGGCGCTTGCGCGCGTGGTTCATCGGCGCGCTGACTGCCGTGCTCGACATATCGCTGATCGGGGCGGGCGTGCTGCTCGCGCGGCAGTTGCGTCAGCGCGCCGCGCTCGAAGCGGAACTGCGCGCGCAGGCCGGCACGGATGCGCTCACGTCTCTCGCCAACCGGCGTGCTTTCGAGGCGCGCGCCAGCAACGAATGGCTGCGCGTGCGGCGCACGGGCAGTCCGCTCGCGATGCTGATGTTCGACATCGACCGCTTCAAGCTCTACAACGACCGCTACGGCCATCACGCGGGCGACGGCGCGCTGGCTGCGGTGGCGCATGTCGTGAACGATTACGCGCGCCGCGCGGGCGACTGTGCGGCGCGCTTTGGCGGCGAGGAGTTCGTGCTGATGCTGCCCAACACCGACGAGGCCGGCGCGCGCGCAGTCGGCGAGCAGGTGCGCGCCGCGGTCGAAGCGCTCGCGATACGGCACGAGGATGCGGCGAACGGGGTACTGACGGTGAGCGTGGGGGTTGCGAGCACGTCGGCGGGGACGTTTGTTTCGTGGGGTGATCTCAACGAAGCCGCCGATGCGGCCCTCTACGCCGCAAAGCGTGCGGGGCGCAACCGCGTCGTGGCGTGGCAGCCCGGTTTTGCCGGCGCAACGTAGAGGGCAGAGGGCCGCTGTTTCCCGTTGGGATGATGGAAATTTTATCCGGGTAATATTGCGTCGTAATTTTTACCCGGATAAAATGCGCCGTCTTGATCCCACAAACGGAGCGACAGATGGTCGCGACATTCGGTTGTACGGCATTTGCGGGTACGCGCCGGCTGGCGCACGGGACGGCGGCGGCAGTGGCGCTCGCGGTGAAGGCGGCGCTCGAACGAGGCGAAGACGCGCCGATCCTGATTTTCGACGACAACGACGCGCGTGCGGTCGAATTCGATTTGCGCGGCACCGCACAGGATGTGGCGGCGCGTCTGTCCGCGCAGGCGCCCGACGCGCTCGAACCCCTCGCGGACGAGGCCCCGCGTGGCCGGGGCCGCCCGAAGCTCGGCGTGGTCGCTCGCGAGGTGACGCTCCTGCCGCGTCATTGGGAATGGCTCGGCGCGCAGCCGGGCGGTGCGTCGGTCGTGCTGCGCCGGCTCGTCGACGCGGCGCGCCACGCGAGCGAGACGAAGGAGCGCGCGCGCGCGGCGCAAGAGGCGGCGCACCGTTTCATGACGGCGCTGGCGGGCAATCTGCCGGGCTATGAGGACGCGCTGCGCGCGCTCTACGCGGGCGACAAGGCGCGTTTCGAGGCGGCCAGCGACGCCTGGCCGGTTGATGTTCGGGAGTATGCGGGGGCGCTTGCGCGGGATGCCTTCGCCTGATGCGCGACAGACAGAGAAACGGACAGAGAGACGGACAGACCGGCGGGCGGGCAAAAAAAAACCGCTCAAGCCGGGAAGCGTGAGCGGGAAGTCGGAGAGTTTATTGCTAACGACCGCTACATGATGAGGGTGTTACTCGGTCACGCAGCGAAATCAGTGTAGTCGCCGCATCGCACCAAACCTATCGGATGAGTCTGAAAGTCGGCGCCGAAGTGAGGCGGCAGCGTGTTTGCCACGGCTTGCCACGCGCACTCCGGCTCCGTACACTCGCGCCTGATTTTTAACGAGATGACCCGCCGGACCACGCGGGCGCATCGTCCCGCATCGTCCATAACCCAAAAGCAACAACAGCAGACCACGCCCACAAGAGGAGCCGCAGATGTCCGATTCTTATTTCCCCCGCTGGCGTGAAGCGTCGAGCGGCGCGAGGGGCGTCGTCGCTCCCCACGAGCGCCTGTCCTGGCCGCAGATGTTCGCGATGGGCGTGCAGCACGTGGTCGCGATGTTCGGCTCGACCGTTCTCGCGCCGCTGCTGATGGGATTTGACCCGAATCTGTGCATTTTCATGTCCGGCATCGGCACGCTGCTGTTCTTCGTCGTGGTGGGCGGCCGCGTGCCGAGCTATCTCGGGTCGAGCTTCGCGTTCATCGGGCTCGTGATCGCCATTACGGGCTATAGCGGGCACGGGCCGAATCCGAACATTCCGGTCGCGCTCGGCGGCATCATCGCGTGCGGCGCGGTCTACGCCGTGATCGGCCTGATCGTGTCGGCGGTCGGCACGAAGTGGATCGAAACGCTGATGCCGCCCGTCGTCACCGGCGCGATCGTCTGCGTGATCGGCCTGAATCTCGCGCCTATCGCCGTGAAGGGCGTGAGCGGCTCGCAGTTCGATTCGTGGATGGCGCTCATGACGGTAGTCTGCGTGGGCGGCGTCGCGGTGTTTACGCGCGGCATGCTGCAGCGTCTTCTGATTCTCGTCGGCCTGATGGTCGCCTACGTGATCTACGCAATCGTCACGAACGGAATGGGCCTCGGCAAGCCGGTCGATTTTGCGATCGTCGGCAACGCCGCCTGGTTCGGCATGCCGAAGTTCGGCGCGCCCGTGTTCGATGTGCACGCAATGACCCTGCTCATGCCGGTCGCCGTGATTCTCGTCGCCGAGAACCTCGGTCACATCAAGGCCGTTTCCGCGATGACGGGCGTGAACCTCGACCGCTATATCGGCCGCGCGTTCATCGGCGACGGTCTGGCCACGATGGTGTCGGGTTTCGCGGGCGGCACGGGCGTCACCACCTACGCCGAGAATATCGGCGTGATGGCCGTCACCAAGATCTACTCGACGCTCGTGTTCGTGGTCGCCGCGCTGATCGCAATCGTGCTCGGCTTCTCGCCGAAGTTCGGCGCCGTGATCCAGACGATTCCGGGTCCGGTGCTCGGCGGCGTGTCGATTGTCGTGTTCGGTCTCATCGCCGTGACCGGCGCGCGCATCTGGGTCGTCAACAAGGTCGACTTCTCCGATAACCGCAACCTCATCGTCGCCGCCGTCACGCTCGTGCTCGGCGCAGGCGATTTCTCGCTGAAGCTCGGCGCATTCGGGCTTGGCGGCATCGGTACCGCGACGTTCGGCTCGATCATTCTCTACGCGCTGCTGCGCCGCAAGCCTGCCCAGCAAGCATCGGTCTGACGCCTGCATGCCGCGCCCGCACCTGTGGCGCGCGGCTGCGGCGGCAATGAAAGCGGCACGCGTGCCGCTTTTTTTGCGCCCACGTTTTCAATGGACACTGCCAGCCGACCTCGGCGAGCGTTGCCCTGCGCACCCAGCGTGCCGCACCATCACGGACAATGGCGCACAATGGCGCACGATAGCGCCACGAAGAGGCGCAGAATAAGAACAGTGCATACGGTTTTCTGCGATCAGGCGAAGGATCGCGCGAAGACGAGGACGCCGATGCGCCCGGTCGCGGCGGCACATGGCGGTACCCGGCGACTGTCGCGCGGATTAGTGAGGAATTAGTAGGAAGAATCCGGCGCGCGGCAGCGAGGCCGCCACGGCGCGACGCACGCACATCGGCCGTGCATGGTTGTGGTGCGCTGTCCGCCCGTTCGCGGCGCACGCGCGCCACGGGCGTCGTGCGTGACATGCGTCGCTCGCACTTGAATGCATGCGACGTTCGCGCGCCAACGCGCACGAACCTTGCTTTTCGCAGCTTGTGACGCAATGAATCGGGCCGGCGGTCATGGCGCGCGCGAACCTCGCGCGCACGCCGGCGACGATCTCGCGCGAGAGGAACGCATGAGTGCAGAGCAACAGGACAAAACGGCCGTCGCGCCGCACGGCTTCAATATGAGCGTCACGTCGGGGCTGCAGCGCTACAGCGCGCCCTACGGCGATCTCGTGCTGACGAGCGTGTTCCAGCCGGTCTTCAGCCTTTCGCACATGCGCGCGATCGGCTACGAAGGGCTGTTGCGCGCGCATGACGCGCTCGACCGGCCGGTTCCTCCGCTCGATGTGTTCGGCGAGGCGACGCGCATCGGCGAAGTCCTGCATCTCGATCGTCTCGCGCAGCTCCTGCATCTGGAAAATTTCAGGCTGCTGGGCGCCGAGCGCGAATGGCTCTTCCTCAACGTGCATCCCGGCACGCTCACCGAGCCGTATCACACCGCAGCGCTGCTCGCGAACCTGCAGCGGCTCGATCTGCCGCCGCGTCGCATCGTGCTCGAAGTGCTCGAAGAGCAGGCCACCGATCTCGACGCGCTCGCGCGCGCCATCGCGTTGTTGCGCGAGCGCGGCTTTCTCATCGCGCTCGACGACTTCGGCGCGGGCCACGTCGATATCGGCCGCGTGTGGCAGCTCAATCCCGACATCGTGAAGCTCGACCGCATCATGCTGCTGCACGCGGCGCATCGCGCGGACATGGCGGCGACGCTGCCCGCGCTCGTCGCGCTCCTGCACGAGGCGGGCAAGCTCGTGCTGATCGAGGGCGTCGAAACCGAGCAGGAGGCGCAGCTCGCGCTCTCGTGCAATGCGGACTTCGTGCAGGGCTTTTTCTTCGCGCGCCCGGCGCCGGGTCTCGCGGATGCGGCGCAGACGCGATCGGTGATCGCCGAGGCGACGGAGCGCTTTCGCTCGCAGACCGAAGCGCGCGAGCGCGGCACGGCCAGCCGTCTGGCGCCCTATGTGCGCGCGTTCGAGCGCGCGGCGGAGCGGCTGGGCGCTGGCGAGCCGATCGAGGAGGTGTGCTGGAATTTCCTCGGGCTTACGCATGCGGCGCGCTGTTTCCTGCTCGATGCAAACGGACGGCAGGCCGAACGCAACGTCGTGCTGCGCGTCGACCGTGCGCAGCACGACGCGCGCTTTCTGCCGCTCGACGAAGCGCAGGGCGCGAACTGGCTGCGGCGTCCGTATTTTCGCGCCGCGCTTGCCGCGCCGGGCCGCGTGCATGTCACGGCGCCGTATCTGTCGATTACCGAGGCGCTGCCGTGCGTGACGCTTTCGATGGCGGTGCACGTCGGCGCGCGGCTGTGCGTGCTGTGCGGCGACGTCGACTGGATTTCCGACGAACCTGAGTGAACAAATCGTATTGAACGAATCGGGCACAACAAAGCAAACGGGCGGCCAGTGAAGCCGCCCGTTTTGCACTTGCTGTACTTACGACGCGCGCGTTACTTCGCGACGACCACCGGAATGCCGCGCAGCGCGCCCGCGCCCTTGAACGAATCGAGCGCTTCCTGCACGACCGCGCTCGTCTTCGCGTCGAGTTGCAGACGCGCCGCGAGTTCGCGCTCGCGGCTCTTGACCGCCGCGAGGTTCGCAAGCTTCACGTGGCCATAGCCGCGCACGCGCTCATAAAGGCTCGCGAGCGTCGCGATATCGGCGGCGTTGTCGGCATCGAGACGCGCGAGCGCGTCGCGCAGCGTTGCCTCGTAGTCGTCGGCGAGCGCCCGTTCCATGCGGCGCTCAAGCGTGCGGCCAAACACGTCGAGCCACGTTCCGCGCAAGCCGCGCCCCTTCGAAAGCAGCGCGAGCACGCGCCACAGCCACGGGCCGATCTGCATCTTGCGCGGCACTTCACCGTGTTTTGCGCGCGCGATCAGCGGCGGCGCCATGTTGAACTTCACGGTGAAGTCGCGGCCCGCCGTGCCTTCGAACTGCGCTTCGAGCGCGGCGCGGAAAGCGGGATCGGTATAGAGCCGCGCGACTTCGTATTCGTCCTTCACCGCAAGCAGGCGATAGAACGTCGTCGCGACGGTGCGCGCGAGCACCTGGTCCGCGCTCTTGTCGGCGGCACGCGCGGCATCGGCGAGCGCGCGAAAGCGCTTCGCGTAACGCGCACCGCCATATGCGACGAGACGCGCTTCGCGATCGGCGATCAGTTCGTCGAGCGTGTGCGTGCGCTTCGGCTCCATGGCGCGCTTGTGTTGCGCGTCGAGTGTTTCGAGTGTTTCGAGCGCGGCTGGGTCCGCCGCGGCGAGACGGCCAATCGAGAGCGCAAGCAGGTTCGCGGGCACGGCCACGTTGTTCAGTTCGATCGCGCGCGTGAGCGCCGCAAGCGAAACCGGCACGAGGCCGAGTTGCCATGCAAAGCCGAGCATCAGGATGTTCGCGCCGATGGTGTCACCGAGAAAGCGTTGCGCGAGTCCCTGCGCGTCGCACGTCGAAAGCGGGTCTTGCGCGCCGCTGTTCGTGCGGGGCAAGCCGCCGGTCGCTGCGTGACGCATCTTCGCGAGCAGCGCGTCGGCGTGCAGGTTCGCGTCGGGGTTCTGCACGAACGACGCGTTCGGAATCGCGTGCGTGTTCACGACGATGCGCGTGCGGTCGTGGCGCACGGTCTGGAGCGCGTCGGCGCTCGCGGCCACTACCATGTCGCAGGCGAGCAGCAGGTCGGCCTGCTGCGTGTCGATGCGGACCTGGTTGAGCAAGGCGTCGGTTGCGGCGAAGCGCACGAACGAGAGCACCGCACCGCCTTTTTGCGCGAAGCCCATGAAATCGAGCACCGACGCGCTCTTGCCTTCCAGATGCGCGGCCATGCTGATGAGCGCGCCCACGGTCACGACGCCGGTGCCGCCCACGCCGGTGACGAGAATGTCGTACGGCGCGTCCTCGATCGGCGTCTGCGGCGCGGGCAGCGCATTCACGCGCGCGGCAAGCGCCTGCGGATCGAACGTTGCGCCCGCAGCCTTCCTGAGCTTGCCGTGTTCCACCGTCACGAAGCTCGGACAGAAGCCGTTCACGCACGAGTAGTCCTTGTTGCACGACGACTGGTCGATGCGGCGCTTGCGGCCGAGTTCGGTCTCGACAGGCTCGACCGAGAGGCAATTCGACTGCACGCCGCAATCGCCGCAGCCTTCGCACACGGCCTCGTTGATGAAGAGCCGCTTGTCCGGATCGGGGAACTCGCCTTTCTTGCGGCGGCGGCGCTTTTCGGCGGCGCAGGTCTGGTCGTAGATCAGCACGGTGACGCCCGGGATGTCGCGCAGTTCGCGCTGCACCGCATCGAGTTCACGGCGGTGATGGAACGTCGTGCCTTTCGGGAACAGGCCGTGATGACCGATGTATTTCTCGGGCTCGTCGCTCACGACGACGAAGCGCGAGACGCCTTCGGCCTCGACCTGGCGCGCGATCTGCGGCACCGAGATGCTGCCGTCCACCGGCTGCCCGCCCGTCATCGCCACGGCGTCGTTGTAGAGGATCTTGTAGGTGATGTTGGCGTTCACCGCGACAGCCTGGCGAATCGCGAGGATGCCTGAATGAAAATAGGTGCCGTCGCCGAGATTCTGGAAGACGTGGCGCGTGTTCGTGAACATCGAGTGCGCCGCCCAGTCCACGCCTTCGCCGCCCATCTGGATGAGGCCGGTCGTGTCGCGCTCCATCCATGACGCCATGAAGTGACAGCCGATTCCTGCCTGCGCAATCGAGCCCTCGGGCACTTTCGTCGAGGTGTTGTGCGGACAGCCCGAGCAGAAGTACGGCGTGCGGCGTACGGCGTCTGCTTCGTTGGAGAGGATCTGCGGCGCGACGAGATCGACCACGCGGTCGCGCCGGTCGAGTGCGGGCTTGTGCTGTGCGAGCCACGCGGCGAACACGGGCAGGATGCGCGACGGGCGCAGTTCGCCTAGTTCGGAGAGCTGCGCGGCGCCGTCTTCGCCTGCTTTGCCGATGATGGCCGGACGCGCGCCGGCCTTGCGATTGTAGAGGTAGTCCTTGATCTGCTGCTCGACAACGGGGCCTTTCTCTTCGATCACGAGCACGTCGGTGAGGCCCGCGACGAAGGCGTCGATGCGCGACATCTCCAGCGGAAACGAGAGCCCCACTTTGTAGATGCGCACGCCCGCGGCGTCGAGATCGGCCACCGAGAGGTCGAGGCGGCGCAGCGCCTCCATCAGATCCAGATGGGCCTTGCCGCAGGTGACGATGCCGATGTTCGCGTGCGGGCTCGGTGCGATCCACTTGTCGATGCTGTTCGCGCGCGCGAAGTGGCGCACGGCGTCGAGTTTGGCGGCGAGCCGTGCTTCGATGGCGAGACTCGGCAGATCGGGCCAGCGGTTGTGCAGGCCGCCGGGCGGCGGCGCGAAGCCGGCGGGCGCGGGCCAGTCGGTGCGGATCGCATCGAGATCGACGGTCGAGCCCGACTCGACGGTTTCCGAAATCGCCTTGAGGCCCACCCAGGCGCCCGAGTAGCGCGACAGCGCCCAGCCGTAGAGGCCGAATTCGAGCATGTCGGCGATGTTCGACGGATTCACGATGGGCATGTGCCACGCCATCAAGGCGAAGTCGCTCTGATGCGGCATCGACGAGGAAACGCAGCCGTGGTCGTCGCCCGCGACCACGAGCACGCCGCCGTGCGGCGACGAGCCGTAGGCGTTGCCGTGCTTGAGCGCGTCGCCTGCGCGGTCCACGCCGGGGCCTTTGCCGTACCACATCGCGAAGACGCCCTCGACGGTGCGCTCGGGGTCGGCTTCGACGCGCTGCGTGCCGAGCACGGCGGTGCCGCCGAGTTCTTCGTTGATGGCCGGGAGGAAGCGCACGCTGGCGGCGTCGAGGAGTTTTTGCGCGCGCCACGCCTGCTGATCGACCATGCCGAGCGGCGAGCCGCGATAGCCGCTGATGAAGCCCGCGGTGTTAAGTCCGTGCGCCTGGTCGACGGCGTGCTGCATCAGTGCGAGACGGATCAGCGCCTGGGTGCCGGTGAGAAAGATGCGGCCGCGCGTGGCGGTGAGGTTGTCGCTCAGACGGTAGTCGGCGAGAGGCGGGGGCGAAGCATCGCCGAACGCGGGGCGGGCGTTCATGGTGGAGTCTCCTTTTCGATCGCACCAGGTGCCGTCGACGCCGAGTTGGCGCTTCAGCGCTTGCTCGGGTCCCGTGCAGAGCAGTCGACGCCGGGTTGGCGCTTAAGCACTCGCCCGGCTCCCACGGCATCCGATGCGATCTCCGTGTGCGGTCGTGCTGCAACACCCAGCCCGATCCTGCGCACGGCTTGTTATCGCGGCGATGCGCCCGGTGTGCGGTGCGCGTCGCAAGAGACTCTATTTTTTAGCGCCGATAACGGAAATTTTTTGCTAACTGCCCTCGCGCGCGCGGTGCATGCGCGAGATGCTTCGCGTGCAGCGCCGCTTTTGAGTCAGATCTTGCGAAGCCGCCGGGCGGCGCGCTCACACCGGTCAGACCGGTTGCGAACTCTGCGCGGCCGGGCCTTCGTACGGCTCGATGTCGTGAAAGTGCCGGTAGTCGATGTGGCTCACGCCGTCGACGTCGTAAAGCAGGTCGACGTAGCGGTGCTGCCAGCGGATCTCACTGTCCGACCAGCTATAGCGCGCCTGCATGATTTGCGCGGTCGATTCGTCGGAGCCTTCGATCATCGCGAGGATCGAAGCATGTTGGCGCGCGAGCGACTCGGGCGTTTCGCCGAAGAGCGGGCTCGATTCGTCGATCACGTGCATGAGGTTCCAGCCGAGCGAGAAGATGGGATGCTGGTCGCGCACGAGCTTGAGGTCGTGGATGCGGCGCGCGGAATAGCCATCCGATGTGGTTTCGAAGCGCATGAGCCGCAGCTTTGCGCCCGCTTCGGCGATCACGTTCTGGCGCGCGTTGGCGGCGCGCGCCATGAGCGTCGTACGGCCCTCGATGGGATGCACGACCACCTCGCGCGCGAACATGATCTTCGCGCGCGGACGCGAGAAGCGCGCGAATACGAGCCCCGTCGACAGCGCGATGCCCGACATGCCGACGAAGATCTCCAGCGTCGCCACAGCGTGCGCATAGAGCGTTTGCGGATGCATGTCGCCGTAACCGACCGTCGCAAGCGTTTCGACGCTGAAGAAAAACGCGCCGCCGAAGCCGCTCGGGTACTGGTTGGCGATGGGCGCGGTGCCGAGCAGGTAGAGGCACGCGAAGAGCGCGTTGAGGATGAGGAACAGACCCGCGAGCGACGCGAAGAAGGTGGGCCAGCGCATGGTGAGCGCGCTGTGATAGAAATCGCGCCAGCCGAGCGACGGCATGCCGTAGACCCGGATCTCGCGGCTGCCGATGAACAGCGTGCGCGGCGTGACGCGTGCGAACCGCGAGGGCCGGCCTGTCTGCCGGGCGGCTTGATTGGCGGTGCGCTGCTGCGGCTCGGGCGTCATGGCGTTCCCTTCGAACTCGAAATGTGAGAAAGCGTAGCAACGCCGAACGGACAGGACAAGCGCGCGCGCCGCGCGCGTGCTGCAGACGTGAATTGCGGGCAGCGGGCTGTGGGCAGCGGCGCGATACGGCGCAGCGCGCGAGCGTACGCGGGCTGCGCCTGAAGCGCCTGCGACGTGGTCAACGCGGGCGACGAGCAGGCCGCAGCGCCGCGCCTCACGCGCTTGCGCGAGCGGCACACGCGCGGCGCAAGCGCGGCAAACGTGCGTGCTCAGGGAAAGTTGTGCGGCTTCGGAATGCCCGCGCCTTGTTCGATATCGGCGATAGCCTGGCGGCGCGCGGCATCGACGGCCTGGGTGGGCGCGTCGAACCCCGCGTTGCCGCCGATGGTGACCCACTGCTGCACGGGCTTGTCGCGGTGCGTGATCTGGTATTCGGCGTCCCAGCGCGCGCCCTGCAGTTGCAGCGGATGAACGTGGATGGCGTAGACGCCATAGAGAAAGAGCTGTTCGGCCATGATCGCCTCCAGCCGGATTACCGGTGATTCAGCCCGAACGTGAGGCAGCAGTTTGCTATTGGTTTGCTGTTGGTTTGATGTTGGTTTGCTGCGTGTTCTCTGAGCGTTCGCGGCCTTACAGTTCGAGTTCGCCAAGGATGCGATGTGCGAGCGCCTTGGCCTCTTCAAGCGCTTCTTCGGGCGTGCCCGATGCGCTTTCCACTTCGTAGACGGCGTTTTCGAGTGCCTCCCCGTCGTCGCGGGCCAGCGAGACCAGGCCCTGGTACAACCCGCCGTCCATGGGCCGTGTCGTGGCGACTGCCGTGTAGATCCCCTTGGTGTAGGTCACATCTTCCATAGCGCGCTCCCGGTGGAAGGAAAGACCGTCCCGGCATGGAGCCGGGAGGTAGATTCCATGCTAGCACTTTGCCCGCGCGGTTGCGGGGCGCGGGTGTGTCAGCGGCGCTTCAGTTTCGTGTCAGTCGTGAGCGCGCGTGGCGTGCGGCGCATGCAGTGCGCGTTGTGCATGTTCGGTCCTCAGTCGGCGAGCAGCGCCACCACTTCATCGAGCGTCGGCGAATGCGCGCCCGGGCGACGGCAGGCCGCCGCACCGGCTGCGAGCGCGAAGCCCAGATGCTGGCGCCACGTGCGTTGCGGCGCGCTCATGAGGCTGAAGAGCAGCCCGCCGATCGAGGCATCGCCCGCGCCCACCGTGTCCGCCACCTCGACGCGCGGCGGCGCGGCTTCGATGACTTCGTCGCCCGCAAAGAGCGTGGCCGCTTGCGCACCGCGCGTCACCAGCAGCGTGGCGGCCGGATTGAGCGCGCGCATCGCCGCGATCGCTTCCGCTTCGCCAAGACCCGGGAACAGCATCCGCAGGTCCTCGTCGGAGACCTTGATGAGGTCGGCGAGCGCGGCCATGCGGCGCAGGATCGGCTCGTAGCCGTGCGCCATCAGGCTGCGGCAGTTCGGATCGAAGCTGATCTTCACGCCCGCGGCGCGCAGTTCGGCCGCGAGCGTGGCGAGCGTTTCGCCAAGCGGCTGACGCACGAGGCTGATGCCGCCGAAGTGCGCCCACTTCGCCTGCGCGCGCCATCCTGCGGGCAACTGTGCGGGATCGAAGGCGAGGTCGGCGCTCTGCTCGCCGATGAAGTAGTAAGCGGGCGGATGCGTCCGATGCACGATCGCGAGCAGCGGCGCACGCTCGACGCGCTGCATGAAGCGCATGTCGAGGCCCGCGGCGACGCTCGCGTTCCAGAGTTCGTCGGAGAAATTGTCGGTGCCGAGCGCGCCCGCGCAGGCTGTCGGCAGGCCGAGCCGCGCGACCGCGCGCGCGACGTTCCAGCCCGCGCCGCCCGGATGCGCGCGCCATTGCGAACCGGCGTGCGAATGCGTGCCGTCCGGTGCGTCGACGCGCACGAGATCGGTGAGGATGTCGCCGGCCGAGATGAAGGCCGGAAAACCTGAAGAGAAGTCGGGGCCCGTGCTGCAGGTGCTCATCGTGTGACTCCTTCATGCTGTGTATCGCCGCCGTCCGTCGGTTGCAGCGGCGCGTACGCATTCGCGCCGTTGCGGCCGGCGGCAGGCGCCACGCCGCGTCCCGGCAGCGCGTTGAGCGTCTCGTAGCAGGCGCCCATCGTGTGATAGTCGGTCTTGCCCGCCGGGCTCTTTTCGTCGCCGTACTTGCGGTTGTCGCACGTGAGGATGCGATACCACGCACCGTAGCGGTGATCGACGAAGTGCGTCCAGCTATAGCGCCACAGTTCGTCGTACCAGTCCCAGAAGCGCTCGGTGCCCGTGCGCTTCGCAAGCAGCGCGGCTGTCGCGATGGTCTCCGCCTGCACCCAGAAGTACTTGTCGTGATCGCAGACCGTGCCGTCCGGGCCGAAGCCGTAGTAGAGCCCGCCGTGGTCGTCGTCCCATGCCTGCGTCATCGCCGCGTCGAAGAGTTCGATCGCGCGCGGCAGCAGCCACGGCAGCGGACGATGCCGCTCGAGAATCAGCAGCAGCTTCGCCCACTCCGTCTGGTGTCCGGGCTGGAAGCCCCACGGCCGGAAGATGTTCGAGCTGTCCTCTTCGTTGTAGTGCCAGTCGACCGACCAGTCCGCGTGAAAGTGCTCCCACACGAGCCCTTGCGAGAGCTTCGCCTGGCGCAGCGTGAGGTTCGATGCAACGCGCTCCGCGCGGTCGAGATAGACGAGGTGGCCCGTTGCCTCGTAGGCCGCGAGCAGCGCCTCGGTCGTGTGCATGTTCGCGTTCTGGCCGCGATAGCGCGACACGACCCAGCCGGCGCTCGCTTCGTCGGCGTAGAGGCCCGCGGCCGCGTCCCAGAAGCGGTGATCCATCAACTCGAACGTCGCGCCGATCATCGGACGCGCTTCCTCGATGCCCGCCATCGCCGCGTGCGAATACGCGAGCAGCACGAACGCGAGGCCGTAGCAGTGGCGCGCGGCGTCGAGCGTGCGCTTCTTGCCGTCGCGCCAGTCGATCTCCCAGTCATAGCCTTCGTGCTGCGGATCCCAGTGCGCTTCGCGCAGGAACTGCAGGCCGTGGCGCGCGTACTGCAGATACAGCGGATCGCCGAACTCGCGATACGCCATCGCATAGTTGAAGACGAAACGGCAACTGCTCACGAGATGGCGCGAGTGCGCGTTGTAGACGGAGCCGTCGTCGCGGAAGTAGTGGTGGAAACCGCCCGTCGGGTCGAACACGTTCGGCGCGTAAAAGCGCAGGGTGTCCTCGACGTGCGAGAGCAGGAACGCGCGGTCGCGGAAATTCCCGGTTGCCGGTGCGGCGGCAAGCGGCGCGTGCGCGGGTTCGGTGCCGGGCCGGGTGGCGGAGACGGTATCGGTGAGCTTCGTCATGGCTTTTCCATCGAGGCTTGGGCTTGGCTTCAGCGTGATTTCGGCGCGGCTGCGGCCGCATGTGCCGTCGCATGTGTCGTCGCGCAATGCGAGGGCGGCGCGATGGCGGCGTCAGCTTCGGCTCGTGCGTTTGCGTTGCTTGCGGCGGTGCAGGCGAGCGTCGCGTCCGGTGCGGCGGTGCGCTGCGCCGTCTGCATGGCGTGCTTTTCGCCCGGTCGTTCGCCTGGTGGTTCGCTTGAACGTTCGCTTGATCGTTCGCCTGGTTTTGCGCTTGCGGGTTTTGTGCCGCGCGAACCGCCGCTCGCGCGGGCAGCGTCCGGGTCCGCCTCGCCGGTCGTGCTGCCGCGTGCGATCAGTTGCACCGGCAGGTTGATTTCGGTGACGGCGGGCGCTTCTTCGAGCAGCAATTCGACGCCGCGCTGCCCGAGCCCTTCCTTGTCGACGGCGACCGTCGAGAGCGACGGCACCGCGTGGGCCGCGCCCGCGATGTCGTCGAAACCGACAATGGCCACGTCCTCGGGCACGCGCAGGCCGCGCGCCAGGCACACGCGCATGGCGGCGAGCGCGGCGGCGTCGTTGTAGGCGAACACGGCGTCGGGCGGCGCGCCGCGCGTCGCGTCGAGCAGACGCTCCATCGCGCGCGCCGCGCCGGTATCGGGATCGAGCCCGGTGTCGATCGTCACTTCAAGCGACGGGTCGAACAGCAGCCCCGCTTCGAAGAACGCGCGCCGGTAGCCGAGTGCGCGCTGCGCGATGCTGAAGTGCGCGAGCGATCCGCCGATGAACGCCACGCGCCGCCGTCCCATCTCGAACAGGTGTTTCATCGCGAGCGCGGCGCCCGCGAGGTTGTCGATGTTCACCGAGCGCAGGCCCTGCGCCCACAGGTCGATCAGCACGAGCGGGCGCTGCAGGCCGACGAGCGCGGCGAGCATCTCGGGCTCGACGAAGCCCGCCACGGCGATGGCGTCGGGCGCGTGCATGCGCAGTTGCTGGATGGTGTCGTCGGCGGGGCCGGCGGTCAGCAGCGCGGGCACGATGCCGTGCTCGCGGCAGGCGTTCTCGACGCCGTGCAGCACGTGCGAGAAAAACGGGCTCGCCGCGAAGTTGTTGTGCTGGCGGTGCAGGAGGAACGTGAGCCGGCGAATGCGCGGGCGCAACTGAGCGCAGTCGTAGCCCAGCGAGCGCGCGACTTCGACGACGCGCGCGCGCGTGGATTCGGAGAGACCCGACTGGTTTTTAAGTGCGCGCGAGACTGTGCCGATCGATACGTTGGCTGCCTGCGCGATGTCGCGAATGGTTGTCCCCATGGCTCCTGGCGGGCGGCGCGCCACGGCGCCGCGCGGTGAAGATCAGGTGTGGGGGCGATTGTATAGTAAAAATTTGGATAAACAGCTTTGTATACGCGCAGTAAAACCCGGGAAATACCCGGGTATAAGGCTATAAATGTAAATTTACATGTTTACTAAAAAGAACTAAACACGTGCGATTGGCGCTGTTTACCGCGGTGTGATGCAACGCGCAAAGCGAAACGCGCAAAGCGAAACGCGAAACGCGAAACGCGCTTCAGTCCGCCGTCGCCACAGCTTCGCCCAGCACGGGCTGCAGCGCCGTGCAGTTACAGCCGTCGATCACCACGAGGCCCGTGGCTTCCTGCTTCGCCCGGCGCTTGGCGATGGCCGCGAGCGATGCAATCGCCTCGCAGCTGTGCTGCGCGCCGCTGCCGGGTGCAATGTACACGCAGCCAATCGCCATCGTCACGAAGCTGAAGAAGGTGGGATTGCCCTGGCGGTCTTCGCCGCGAATGCCGCCCGCGAGCCGGTCTTCGGGCGCGTAGTAGCGCCGCGCGCCCGTGTTGAATGCCTCGATCGCGCGCTGTGCGCGTTCGAACCACGTCTCGCTCTGGAACAGGATCAGGAAGTCGTCGCCGCCCACGTGGCCGAGAAAGTCGCGGGTCGGGTCGCAGGTTTCGGCGAGCACCTTCGCCGCGAACTTCAGCACTTCGTCGCCGCGCCAGTAGCCGTATTGATCGTTGAACGGCTTGAACTGGTTCAGGTCGACGTAGCACGCGTGGAACCCCGCATCGTTCGAGATCAGCCGATCGATGTGCGAAGTCAGCGGAATATTGCCCGGCAGGAACGTGAGCGGATTCGCGTAGCGCGCGGCCTGAATGCGCACCTCGGTCACGGCGCGCACGAGGCTTTCGCCCGTGCCGAGCCCCGCGTAGCGGCCGTTGTCGGTGATGATGAATCCGTCGGCGAGATAGCGCTGGTCGTCGCTCGCGAGCAGCGTCGCCATCTGCTCGACGGTCATCGACTGCTCGATCAGCACCGGCGACGCGTTCGCAAATTGCAGACAGGCTTTCTTGCCGAACAGCTCGCGGTGATAGGGCAGCGCGTAGCGGTCCATGAACGCGCGCCGGTTGACGAGCGCGATCGGCATTTCGCCCTCGACCACGGCGAGCGCGTGCAGTTCGGGCTGGCGGTTGAAGAGTTCGAGCACGTCGTTGTTGGTGGCGCGGCGCTGGAGCGCGGGCGCGTGTACGAGCATCTTCGCCGCGGGCGCGCCGCTCGCGTGCGCCGTCGCCGCGTGGCGCGCGGCTTCGGGAAACACGGCGATGTGGTCCGCGCGGATCGCCTCGCGCGCCGCTTGCGTAATCGCGCGTGCAGGCGGGTTTTCGGGGCGGCCGAAGAAATAGCCCTGTCCGCTGCTAATGCCCATGTCGCGCAGCACGATCAGATCGGCTTCGCTTTCGATGCCCTCGGCCACGAGCCGCGCGCCGCTCGCCTGCGCGAAGTGGTGCATCACGCGCACGGCCTGAAACTTCATGGCGTTGCTCGCGATGCCGTCGATGAAAAAGCGGTCGATCTTGACGACATCCGGCTGCAGGCGCACCCACAGATTCATGCTCGCGTTCGCGGTGCCGTAGTCGTCGAGCGCGAATTGCGCGCCAGCCGCGCGCAGGGCATCGACGACGCCCGTGAACTCGCTGAAGTTGTCGATGGCGCTCTGCTCGGTCAGTTCGATCACGACGCGGCGGGCGTCGAGCGTGCCGTCGAAGAGCGCGGCGGCGTCGCGTCCGCCGTCGGTGAGGCGGCGCAGCGCATCGGCGCTGAAGTTCAGAAACAGCTTGCCCTGGCCGCCGAGCTGCGCGAATGCGTCGATGCAGATGCGCGCCGCCGCGTGTTCGAGCGTGGTCGTGCAGCGCTGTTCGTGCGCGCGCGCGAACAGCGCCGCGGGCGATTCGAGCGGCGATCCGGCCGGGCCGCGGATCAGCCCCTCGTAGCCGAGGATCATGCCGTCCTCGAAACATACGATCGGCTGAAAAACAGCGCGCAGATGGCGTCCGGCGATTAAATCGGCGATGCCGGTCGGAATGGGAGGCGGGGCCGCGCGAACAGACATGTGAAAACCCTTGCAGGCAATGACGACACGCTTAACGGCAGGAAGGTGCTCGAATTAAGTGAATTTTTGGTGACAGGGGGTGCGCAATCGTTAGCGTGCCTAAACGCGCGACGGCAGGCGGAAAAATGCGCGCGCGCAAGCGTCCCGGCGAAGAAGGGCGGGAGCGAAGGAGGGCTCGAAAGAGGGGAGGAAAAGGAGGAGAAAAAAAAGGGTGAAAAAGGCTGCGCGCCGCCTGCCGGTGAGGCGCGCATGACGAGCGCGCGCGGTTTAACGCCGCGCCACGGCCTGCGAGCGCTCGCTGCCGCCCACACGCGATTCGTCGCCTGCCTGAACCTCGCGCTCGCGGCTCAGATCGCGTGCACCCCAGCGCTGCGCGAGCGCCGCGCACACCATCAGCTGGATCTGGTGAAACAGCATCAGCGGCAAAACGATTGCGCCGATTGCATTCGACGCGAAAATCACCTTCGCCATCGGCACGCCCGCCGCGAGACTCTTCTTGGAGCCGCAGAAGATGATCGTGATCTGGTCGGCGCGCGAAAAGCCGAGCTTCCTGCTCGTGAACATCGTCGTGCCGAGCGCGAGCGCGAGCAGCACCGCATTCACGACGAAGAGGCCGCCCAGCGCCGAAAGCGGAATGTGATGCCAGAGCCCTTCGTTGACGGCTTCGCTGAACGCGCCGTAGACGACGAGCAGGATCGAGCCCTGGTCGACGAACTTCAGCATGCCGAGATTGCGCCCGATCCAGCGGCCGATCACGGGGCGCAGCAATTGCCCCGCGATGAAGGGCACGAGCAGTTGCAGCACGATGTTCCAGACCGTGTGCCAGGCGGAACCGCCGCGTGCGCTCTGGTTCGTGACGATGAGGCTCACGAGCGCGGGTGTGACGAAGATGCCGATCAGGCTCGATGCCGAGGCGCTGCACACGGCGGCGGGGACGTTGCCGCGCGCAATCGACGTGAAAGCGATCGACGACTGGACCGTGGAGGGCAGCGTGCAGAGGAACAGCACGCCCGCGTAGAGCGCAGGCGTGACGAGCGGCGAGAGGACCGGCTTGAGGACGACGCCGAACACCGGAAACACGATGAAGGTGCTCGCCAGCACGACGAGATGGAGACGCCAGTGCGTCGCGCCCGCGATGATCGCTTCGCGCGAGAGCTTCGCGCCGTGCAGGAAGAACAGCAGGCCGACGGCGAAATTGGTGAGCCAGTTAAACGGTGTGGCGGCCGCGCCACGCACCGGCAAAAAGCTCGCGACGATCACGGTGGCGATCAGGCTCAGCGTGAAGTTATCGGGTAGGTATTTCGGACGGGCCATCTGACAATCTCGGGGGCGCATCGGCGCGGCGCGGAGCAAGGGCATCCAGGGTCCAGGACGATGCAGGACAAGCGCCGCAGGTCAACGGGAGCCCTATTGTCTCCGTAGGCCGATTGAAAAAGCAAATTCATTTAAAGAATCAATTCGTTCTTTTGTCGTATTAAAGATGCGTCGCGATATTCAGATGGATATCCTCAAACCCGCGCCAGGCGGTCTTTAAAAGTCAAAAAATTGTGAAGTAACACGGTGTTACAACCCTTCCGGTGGCATAACACTTTTAGGCTCGACACCTTTTCAGGGCACCCATAAATTAGCTCAAAGGGTATTTGTGCCCGCGATGGTGGCAAGCGTCGCGCATCATGCGGGCGGGCACCAGGTTTGGCCCGCCACAGCCCGAGTGGCGGAATTTCAAGCGTAACGTCGGGCAGGCGATCGACATAATGCACGCAGGGTGGTTACGACTGGGACGGCTGACCTTTGGAGCGGGATTGACGGCGCTCGCCGCATTCGCCGCATTCGCCCCCGTGCAGCCTGCGTATGCGGCGCACGGCGGCGGCGGCTTTCAGCGCGCACCCGCCGGGCGTCCGATCATGGGTCAGGCAATGCGGCCGATGGCCGGTGGCGCGATGGCTGGCGGCGCGATGCGCGGCGGCTCGCCATGGGCGGGATATCGCGTCAACCGCGGCGGCTTCGGCTCCGGCCGGCCCGGCATCGCGCCGATGCGCGTGGCCGATCAGGGCGGCTGGCGCGGACGCGGCGGCAATCCTCTGCCGGTTCGTTCGGTTGGCGGCGGCTTTGGCGGCTACCGCAACGGTCCGATTACGCCGGTCAGTGCACAGACGCGTTCCGTGCCGCATCCGCCGGCCGACTCGCCGGTGCGCGCGGGTTCGATCCGCGAAGACGTGGCGCGCTATAACGAGGAGCGCGGCGCGTTCCGCCCCGTGCAGCAGCGCAGTGGCGGCGAGGTGCCGCGTCCGCCGATGCCTTCGCCGTATCGCAACTAGCCACGAGCAGCTGCAAGAGGGTGCAGGCGGCTGCGATTAGTTGTACCCGGCAACGTTTTCCCCCCGCGTCAATCTCATTTCACGTTCGTCGTCTGACCCGCTTTTCCGGCTGGCGGGCGGCGCATATCGTTGCGTCCACACCGGTTGCCTCCGGCCTCGACGATTCATTCGTTCTCGTGCGGCAAATGGTCCACTCTGACGTGCGGATACCACACTCCATCAGAAAGCGCTCGCCCGTATAACCGATTTGTCATCAAATCTCGGCTTCGCTACGGCGGCGCGTCAATCGCAATCCCCGGCACCCCGAAAAAGTCCCCGTCGACCCGGCTCGAAAGCCCGGCGACGCAGAAGCTGCAATGCAGCAAAAAGAGACTCCCGGGCGGGCCAGGCGGCATTCGCAGACGTACAAACCAACCGTTTCGCCCGACAGGCGCTAACAGCTCATTTCTGGGACGGCACACCGGGTCCGTGAGGATGCACCGGGCCGGGGATAGCCATGTCTGCAACCGGCAAAACGCCATGGTTTGCGCGCGCCACGAGCCACGAGTTACCCATTTTTGCAAAGACAGGAGATCACATGACTACCACCGTTAGCCGCGTGCTGCGCGCCACGCTCCGAGCGGGCGCGTTCGCTGCCGTGCTTGCCGCCGCTTCGTCGCCGGCGATTGCGCAATCGAGCGTCCAGCTCTACGGTCAGGTTGACGAATGGGTCGGGGTCACGAAGTTCCCGGGCGGCAATGCGGCGGCGAACGTCGGCGGCGGCGGCATGTCGACGTCGTACTGGGGCCTGAAGGGTGCGGAAGATCTCGGTGGCGGCTACAAGGCGATCTTCACGCTCGAAAGCTTCTTTCGCGCGCAAAACGGCCAGGACGGCCGCTTCCAGGGCGACACGTTCTTCGCCCGCAACTCCTACGTCGGCATCGAGTCGCCGTACGGCACGGTCACGGCTGGCCGCCTGACCACGCACCTGTTCGTCTCGACGATTCTGTTCAACCCGCTCGTCGACTCGTACACGTTCTCGCCGATGGTGTACCAGGTGTTCCTCGGCCTCTCGACGTTCCCCACCTACAAGACCGACCAGGGCGTGGTGGGCGATTCGGGCTGGGACAACGCCGTCCAGTATTCGACGCCGGACTTCAACGGCCTCTCGGGCTCGGTGATGTACGCGCTCGGCAATACGGCGGGCGACAACCGCTCGAAGAAGTGGAGCGCGCAGGGCTTGTATTTCCACGGCCCGTTCGCCGCGACGGCGGTGTATCAGTACGTGAACTACAACAACAAGCCGGGCGACATCGGCGGCATTTCGGCCATGCCGAGCGGCCAGCCGCCGCTCGACCTGAAGAGCCAGGGCGTGGCCCAGGTCGGCGTGTCGTACGACCTGAAGTACCTGAAGCTCTTCGGCCAGTACATGTATACGGCGAACACGCAGCAGATCGGCAGCTGGCACGTGAACACGGCGCAGGGCGGCGTGTCGGTCCCGGCGGGCACGGGCACGGTGATGGCCTCGTACGCGTACTCGCGCGACACCGGCGGCCTGAACCAGACGCACCAGACCGCGGCGCTCGGCTACGACTACCCGCTCTCGAAGCGCACCGACGTCTACGCCGCGTACATGTACGACCACTTCGACAACATGTCGTCGGGCATGACGTACGGCGCGGGCATCCGCGCGAAGTTCTAGGCCGCACCGCCTTCGGGCGTGCCGCAACGAAAAAACCCCGTGCTGCTCGCAGCGCGGGGTTTTTGCTTTTCCGGGCACCTGTACGAGTTGTGCATTGCGCACCGCTAATTGATAAATCGCGCACAATGGCGGCGATTGATTCCTGCTGTTTTCCGATAACTCACCGATACGGACGCGCGCGATGGATACCCTCGTCAGCATGAACGTGTTCCGCCAGGTCGTCGAAGCGGGGAGCTTCGTCGGCGCGGCCGAGCGCATGAATATGTCCGCGGCGATGGCGAGCAAGCACGTCGCGCACCTCGAACAGCAACTGGGCGCGCGGCTGCTCAACCGCACGACGCGGCGCGTCGCGCCCACCGAGGCGGGCCGCGAATACTACGAGCGTCTCGCGCTCGCGCTCACCGAACTCGACGAAGCCGGCCAGGCCGTGGGCGCCGCGAGCGTCGTGCCGCAGGGGCGGCTGCGCGTGTCGTCGCTGACCGCGTTCGGGCTGCGGCACGTGATGGGCGCGGTCGCGGATTACGCCGCAGGTTTTCCGCAGGTCACCGTCGACATCACGCTCTCGGATCGCGTCGTCGAACTGATCGACGAAGGTTTCGACGTGGCGATCCGCGCATCGCCCTCCGGGCTCAAGTCGTCGTCGCTGATTGCGCGGCCGCTCGCGACCGCGCACATCGTGCTGTGCGCGTCGCCCGAGTATCTTCGGCGGCACGGCGTGCCGAAGAGCGTTGCCGATCTGGCCCGGCACGACTTCGTGCATTACGCGGGCGCGTCGGCGCTGGAGCTTGCGCCGTTCGCCGAAGGCGGCGCGCGCGCGAAACCGCGCGGCAACCTGATCGTCAATCACCTCGAAGCGCTGCGCGTGGTCCTGCTGCAGGGCGGCGGGCTCTCGATGCTGGGCACGGAGGTGATCGGCGACGACATCGCCGACGGCCGTCTCGTGCCGCTGCTCGTCGATGAACTGCCGCCGCGCGAGCTGCCCATTTACGCGCTGTACGCGAGTCGTCGCCATCTTTCGGCGAAGGTGCGCTCGTTTGTCGATTTCCTCGCAGAGCGTTTCGCCGGTCGCGGATTGTGGCCCGGCGTCGAAGCGATACGCGCGGCGGCGGCTTCGTAGCCGGGGCGCTCGCCGCCGTGGTTGATGCTGCTGCCGTCGTTGTCGTTGTCGTTGTCGCTGTCGCTGTCGCTGTCCGGCGGCGCCGCGCGAACCGTCAGTACCCCATGCCAAGCCGGGCGCGCGTGTCGTCGTATTCGCGCCTGAGCCGCGCGACAAGTTCGGCGACCGACGGGATATCGTCCATCAGTCCGACGCCCTGGCCTGCGCCCCAGATGTCCTTCCATGCTTTCGACTTGTCGCCCGCGAAGTTCATCTTCGTTTTGTCCGATTCGGGCAGCGCGTCCGGGTCGAGCCCCGCGTTGACGATGCTCTCGCGGATGTAGTTGCCGTGCACGCCGGTGAAGAGGTTCGTGTAGATGATGTCGGCGGCTTTCGCTTCGAGGATCGCGTGCTTGTATGCCTCCACCGCGTGCGCTTCGCGGGTGGCGATGAAGCGCGTGCCCATGTAGGCGAGGTCCGCGCCCATCGCCTGTGCGGCGAGAATCGAGCCGCCGTTGGCGATGGCGCCCGACAGCACGATCGGCCCGTCGAACAGGCGTCGCGTCTCGCCCACGAGCGCGAACGGCGAGGTCGTGCCCGCGTGGCCGCCCGCGCCCGCCGCGACGAGAATCAGCCCGTCGACGCCCGCTTCGAGCGCCTTCGCCGCGTGGCGCAGATTGATGACGTCGTGCAGCACGATGCCGCCGTAGCGGTGCACGGCGTCGATGATCTCGCGCGCCGGTGCGCGCAGGCTCGTGATGAAGATCGGCACCTTGTACTCGACGCACACGCGCACGTCGTGTTCGAGGCGCGCGTTCGACTGATGGACGATCTGGTTCACGGCAATCGGCCCGATGGTCGCGCCGGGGTTCGCGGCCTGCCAGGCGGCGAGTTCGGCCTGGATCTGCGTGAGCCAGGCGTCGAGCTGTTCGGCGGGGCGCGCGTTGAGCGCCGGAAACGAACCGACGATGCCGGCTTTGCACTGCGCGAGCACGAGTTCGGGATAGCTGACGATGAACATCGGCGAGCCGACGACGGGCAGCGACAGGTTTTGCAGGACGGCGGGCAATGCCATGACGTGAGTCTCCTTGTGCGGCGCGCGGACGGCCCGGGCGGCCCAAAAACGGGCAATCACGAAACGATCGTTCGATTATAGGAGTGCGTCTGTACGGGGTGACCGTACGCGACTTTTGAGCAAGTGTTCGGTTTCTACTCGCACAGTATGGAAATTACACTGGGCCGCAACGCACGCCTCCTACAATGTGACACGTCCAATTCAAACAAGAGAGGGGACATGCCGTTCGAAGCATTCACGCCTTTTACCGTCCGTACGGCGAGCGGTATCGACATCCACGGCGTCAAGAGCGGTGAGGGCGGTGAGGGGCCGCCGCTGCTGCTGCTGCACGGCCATCCGCAGACCCACATGATCTGGCATCGTTGCGCCGACGAACTTGCGCGGCACTTCACCGTGATTGCGACGGATCTGCGCGGCTACGGCGCATCGTCGAAGCCGCAGGGCGACCCGGAGCACGTGACGTATTCGAAGCGCGCGATGGCCGCCGATCAGGTGGAGGTGATGCGCCACTTCGGTTACGAGCGGTTTCTCGTCTGCGCGCACGACCGCGGTGCACGCGTCGCGCATCGCATGGCGCTCGATCATGCGGATGCCGTCGAGCGTCTGATGCTGCTCGACATCGCGCCCACGCTCGCGATGTACGAACAAACCGACCGCACCTTCGCGACACTGTATTTCCACTGGTTCTTCCTGATCCAGCCCGCGCCGCTGCCCGAAACGCTGATCGGCCAGAACACCGACGTCTACATCGAGCGCACGATGGGCAATCGTCACGCGGGGCTCGCGCCGTTTTCGCCCGCGGCGCTCGATGCCTATCGCGCGGCGCTGCGCGAGCCCGGCGCGGTGCATGCGATCTGCGAGGACTATCGTGCGTCCGCAACGATCGACCTCGAACACGACCGCGCCGACCTCGAACGCGGCCACAAGGTATCGTGCCCGCTGCGCGTACTGTGGGGCGAGGAGGGGGCAATCGGGCGCTGCTTCGACCCGCTCGACGAATGGCGCAAGGTCGCGCGCGACGTGAGCGGGCGCGCACTCGCGTGCGGCCACTACGTCCCCGAGGAAGCGGGTGCGGAACTCGTGAGCGAGATGCTCGCGTTTTTCGAGGCGACCGAGCGCTGAGGGCGCGCCGCCCGAACGTTCACGCGAGCGGCGGCAGGCGGCGCGCTACCGGCGTCGTTTTGACGATGGCGGTGCTCGTCTCCGCGCGCTCCGTGACTTTCGAGAGGATCTCGTCGAGCTGCTCGATCGAATGCAGATAGAGGCGCGCGATGAAGCAGTCGTCGCCGGTGACCTTGTCGCACTCGACGAATTCCGGAATGCGCCGGATCACCTCTTCGACCAGATGCAACTGGCCCGGCAGCGGCTTCACACGCACGATGGCCTGGAGCGTATAGCCGAGTGCGCGCGGATCGATCTGCACCGTAAAGCCGCTGATCACGCCTTGCGCCTCCAGCCGCCGCAGCCGCTCCGACGTGCTGGGCGCGGAAAGACCGACCTGGCGCGCGAGTTCGCTGATCGGCGCGCGGGCGTCCTGCGCGAGCGCGGCGAGCAGTGCGCGGTCGATGTCATCGAGATTGGCCGGCTGGACCGGCGCGTTCGGGCGTTTCGTCATGATCGTGTGCGCGGTGTTTGCGCGGCGTTTGCGCTGTACGCGCGTTGTGGGCGTGCTGTGTCTCGTTTGGCAATTCGCCGTTTCACCCTTCGATTCGCAGGTAAAAGGCCTGTTACGCCTCAGTGTAGCCATGTATTTCGCCGGGTGCCGCAAGTAAACTGGTCGTCATCGCGGCATTCGGTGTGCGTTGCGGATGCCGCCGGTCTCATACCGGGAATCGTTTCAATGGCTACTACCGAAATCCGTCGCGGCGCCGCCGAAATGGTCGTTGCGATGCTCATGTCCGGCACCATCGGCTGGCTCGTCGTCGCTTCGCAGCAGGCCGCGCTCAATGTCGCGTTCATGCGTTGCGTGCTGGGCGGCGCGACACTCGCACTCGTGTGCGCCGTGCGCGGCCTGTTGCGCCGCTCGCTGTTCTCGCCGCGCATGCTGCTGCTTGCCGTGCTGGGCGGTGCAGCCATCGTCGTCAACTGGGTGCTGCTCTTCGCCGCCTATTCGCGCGCCTCGATTTCGATGGCGACCGCCGTCTACAACACGCAGCCGTTCATGCTGGTCGGGCTCGGCGCGCTCGTGCTGCGCGAGCGCGTGACGGCCTCCATCGTCGCGTGGCTTGCGATCGCGTTCGTCGGGCTCGTCTGTGTGGTCAAGGTGCAGCCCGCCGTGCTCGCCGTGCCGGGGGAGTATCTGCAGGGCGTGGCCTGCGCGGCGGGTGCGGCGTTTCTTTACGCGGTCGCATCGATCATCACGCGGCACCTCAAGGGCACGCCGCCGCATCTCCTCGCGCTCGTGCAGGTCGCCTTCGGCGCGCTCGCGCTTGCGCCGTTCATCCGCTACGACACGCTGCCCGCCACGCCGCTGCACTGGGCGCAGATCGTCACACTCGGTGTCGTACACACGGGGATCATGTACGTGCTGCTTTATGGTGCAATCCAGAAGCTGCCGACGGCGATGACCGGCGCGCTTTCGTTCATCTATCCCGTGGTGGCGATCGTCGTCGATTGGCTCGCATTCGGCCAGCGGCTTGCGTGGATCCAGGTGGCGGGTGCCGCGCTTATTCTGCTCGCGGCGGCGGGCGTGAATCTGGGCTGGCGGATCGTCCCGCAACGTGCGAGGGTCCGTCCCGGTTTCACGAAAAATTGATTGGGATCGCGAATCGATGACCAGGGTGCGTCAAGTTGTCCAGGCAATGCGAGGCGTTTCTTGATTTGCGTCAGGCGCCTCCAGGGAAATCACCTACCCGGCATGTTTCTTTGCGCGGGTATGATAACTTGATAGTTTGATCACGTCGGTAAACGATGCTCGCGCTCGCCCAGCAATGGACGAGCGTTTTTTTTATTGTGCTTCGTAAAAGCGCGGTCGATTATCGATCCGCCGCAATCCGTTCACCCGTTGTGCGAGCAACTATCGCGGCATATTCCCCCGCCATCTGCGTTGAAGCTTCTCGCCTAATCCACCGTCCCGCGTGCGTCGATCCGCTCGCCGTCCAGCACGAGCGCGCCGCTCTTCGCGAGTTCGCCAGCCAGCTCACGCAGAAGCGCAGGCCACGCGGCTCGTGGCGCAAGCTGCCGTGCCGCCGCGCGCATGGCCGAAGCATTCGCGAGCAACGCCTCCAGCGTGGTGAATGTCATCGAGCGCACTTCTAGCAGCTTGAACACGACGAGCACTTTCAATGCGTTGCGCGCATTGCGCACAGGATCGGCACGCAGCCACGCGAGGCGCGAAAACGCACGTTCGAGCGCGGCGTCGACATTCGAGAACGGTGCACCGTGGCCAGGAATCACGATATTCACGTCGAGCTTTGCAATTGCTTCGAGCACCGCTTGCTGCTCGGCGAAACCGCTTTCGCCATCGAGCTCGGGAAAGATCACGCCGAAGCCGTTTTCCCAGAGCGCGTCGGCGCTGATCAAAAGGCGCGGTTGCGCGGCGTAAAGCATCACCGAATCGGGATCGTGACCCGGTGCGCCAATCACCTCCCACTCGAAACCGCCGAGCACAAGACGCTCACCCGGCGCGAGCGTGCCGGTGAAACCAAAGCGATGGCAGGTCTGTCCAGTCGCGAGAAACGAGAGGCTTGCCTCGTCCCAGTCACGCACGGCGCGCGCGCTGCGCGCCGGGATCAGCGTTTCGCACGGCCACGCGGCTTGCAGTTGCGCGTTGCCGCCGCAGTGATCGGAATGCAGATGCGTATTGACGACGAGATCGAGCGCGCGCGCGCCCAACGCGCGCTCCACGAGCGCGACGGTCTGTGCCGCGTGCGTGGCATAACCGGTATCGACGATCGCGGCGCGCGCATCGTCGACGAGCAGCACGTTGTTCGACGAAAGCCAGCCGCGCTCGAACACGCGGATCGACGGCGGAAGTTGTGTGCTGGCGCTCATGGTTTCGGCATGACGAGAATCGTTGCGTTGGCGACGATAACGGGCTCGCCATCCTGATTGACGGCGGTGCCCGTGAGTTTGACGAGGTCGCCATTCAGGCCCGGCTTCCACCACGCTTCTTCGACGCGCCATTCGAACGTGAGCACGTCGTGCGCACTGGTTGCGCGCTTGAGCTTGATGTCGAATTCGAGGCCGAGCGGTTGCGCGTACGTCGAGAAATGCGTCGCAAGCAACGCCATGAAATGCGCGGTGGGCTGCGTGCCCGATGCGATCAGTCCGCCGAAGCGGCTCTCACGCGCATAAGCGTCGTCGTGATGCAGCGGGTTCAGATCGCCGACGAGCGTGGCAAACGACTTCACCGAATCGGGCGAGAGCGCGAGCGTCGAGCGGCAGGTTTCGCCATGCTTCACGACCCTGGGCGGCGCGTTCATTGCGCGCCTTCTTCGCTTGCGGGCACGGCGTCGAAGCGCTGCGCCAGCCACTGCGCGTGACGCGCTTCGATGGCGTTCCAGACCGCGCGCTTCGCATCGTCGTCGAGCGTGGACCATGCCGCAATTTCGTCGATGGTGCGCAGGCAGCCTTCGCACAGGCCGCTCGCCTCACTCATGCGGCAGATGTTGATGCACGGCGAGGCGGGCGCACCGGCAGCGGAATACGCCGTCATGCTCACGCGTCGCGCAGGGCGACGTCGACCACGGGTGCGCCGGTCAGCGTGGCCAGTTCCTGCGGCGAGAGATTGAACACCGCATGCGGATGACCCGCCGCGGCCCACAGGCTGTCGAGTTCGAACAGGTCGGCGTCGATGAGCGTGACGGGCGGCGTGGCGTGGCCAATCGGGCAGACGCCGCCAATCGCGTAGCCGGTCTTCTCGCGCACGAACTTCGCATCGGCACGGCCGATATCGCCCACGTGCGCCGCGACTTTCTTTTCGTCGACCCGGTTCGCGCCGCTTGCGATCACGAGCACGGGCGCGTCGTCATCGCGGCGGCGAAAGAGGATCGACTTGGCGATCTGCGCGACTTCGCAGCCGAGCCCCGCGGCGGCTTCGGCGGAGGTCTTGCCGGTTTCGGGCAGCATCACGACAGGCTTCTCATGGCCGCGTTCGCGCAGCAGGCGCGCGACGCGCCGTGCCGAATCCGGCAGTGCGTCCAGATCGTCGTGCGAGGGGGAAAGCGTTTGCGTCATTGGATTCATTCCTTCGTACTGCAATTCGACAGGCAATGCTGCGTTTCGCGTATCTACGTGTCTTTACGTGCCGTTATGCGCACGCGGCTTCGCTGCGCTGCTTCGCGAGCAGCGCCTTGCCCGCACGCGAGACGTTGGCGCGGCCAATGGCGTTCGAAATGAAATCGCCCGCCGCGACGACCTGGTTCAGATCGACGCCGGTGTGAATGCCGAGGCCGTTCATCAGGTAGAGCACGTCTTCGGTCGCGACGTTGCCCGTTGCGCCCTTCGCGTAGGGACAGCCGCCGAGCCCCGCCACCGATGCGTGGAAGATCGCGATGCCTTCCTGCAGCGCCGCATAGATGTTCGCGAGCGCCTGACCGTAGGTGTCGTGGAAGTGGCCCGAGAGTCGCTCGCGCGGGAACACCTTCGTCACGGCTTCGAACACTTCGCGCGTGCGCTTCGGCGTGCCGACGCCAATCGTATCGGCAATGTCGATCTCGTCGCAGCCGAGCGCGGCGAAACGCTCGACCACATCCACGACGGACGCAACCGGCACCTCGCCCTGATACGGGCAGCCGAGCGCGCACGAGACGCTGCCGCGAATGCGCATGCTGTGCTGCTTCGCGGCTTGCGCGACAGGCACGAAGCGCTCGATGCTTTCGGCAATCGAGCAGTTGATGTTCTTCTGCGAGAACGCTTCGCTCGCGGCGCCGAAAATCACGATCTCGTTGGCGCGTGCGGCGAGCGCGCCCTCGAAGCCGCGCAGGTTCGGCGTGAGCACCGAATAGATCGCGCCCGCGCGCCGCTCGATCGCGGCCATGACCTCGGCGCCGTCGGCCATTTGCGGAACCCATTTCGGCGAGACGAACGAGGCCGCTTCGATGTTCGGGAAACCGGCTGCCGAGAGGCGGTTGATCAAATCGATCTTCGTTGCAGTGGCAACGAAGTCCTTTTCGTTTTGCAGACCGTCGCGCGGCCCGACTTCGACGATCTTTACTGCTGCGGGTAAGGTCATGCCTGTCTCCTGCTCGTATTTCATGTGTTGCTTGTGTGGTGTGCCGTGGCCTTCAGTAACCGCGCCCGACATGCACGATGCCGCTCACGGTTTCGCCGCGCGAAAGCGCTTCGATTTTGTCCGCGATCTGCGAGATCGCCTCGTCGCGCAGCGTGAGCGCCGAACTGTGCGGCGTGATCGTGATGCGCGGCTCGCGCCAGAACGGATGATCGGGCACGAGCGGTTCCTCGCGGAACACATCGAGCGTCGCTGCCGAGAGCGTGCCGTTCGCGAGCGCGTCGACGAGATCCTGCTCGACCAGATGCGAGCCGCGCGCCACATTCACGAGATACGCGCCGCGTTCGAGCTTCGCGAATACGCGTGCGTCGAGGATGTCCTCTGTATCCGGTGTGGCGGGCAGCAGATTCACGAGCAGCTTCACGCCGTCGAGAAACGCGTCGAACTGCGCACTGTGCAGCTCGCCCGAATAAGTCGCGATGCCGTCGAGCGTTTTTGCACTGCGCGAGAAGCCGCGCACGGGCACGCCGAGCGCGGCGATGGCGCGCGCGACCTGCGCGCCCAGCACGCCGAGCCCGAGCACGCCCACCGTGAACGCTTCGCGCGGATGCGGCGCGAGGACGTGCCATTCGCGCCGCGTCTGCGCGAGCGCGTATTCGTCGAAGCGGCGCAGATAGCGCAGCACCGCGTGCTGCACGTATTCGCTCATCTGCTGCGCCATGCCCGAATCTTCGAGGCGGACGAGCAGCGCATCCTGCGGCAGCGTGCCGGGCTGCTCGCGTTCGAGTGCGAGGATCGCATCGACGCCCGCACCGAGATTGAAGATCGCGCGCAAGCCGGGACGCGCGGCCAGCAGTTCGCGTGGCGGATGCCAGACGATCGCGTAGTCGGCGGCGGCGTTATCGCCCGGTTGCCATGCACGCAGTTCGGCCTCGGGCAGCGCGTGCGAGAGACCATGAAGCCATGCCGATGCATCGGCTTGCGGCAGCCAGAACAGGATTTTCATTTTTGCCATCGTACGGTGCGCCTTACCTGGCGAAGAGACGGCCGATATCGGCGAACGCCTTGAATTCGAGCGCGTTGCCGCACGGATCGAGGAAGAACATGGTCGCCTGCTCGCCGACCTGACCCTTGAAGCGGATATGCGGCTCGATGACGAATTGCGTGCCTGCATCCTTCAGGCGCGCGGCGAGCGCGTGCCAGTCGTCCATCGAAAGCACGACGCCGAAGTGGCGCACGGGGACGTCGTGGCCGTCGACGGCATTGACGCCGCGATGGCCCGCTTCTTCCGGCGCGAGGTGCGCGACGAGCTGATGGCCGAAGAAGTCGAAGTCGACCCATTCCGGCGAGCTGCGGCCTTCGGCGCAGCCGAGGAGGCCGCCGTAAAAGGCGCGCGCGTGCTCGAGGCTCGTCACCGGAAACGCGAGATGAAACGGCTGCAAGGGCCGCTGATTGATGCTCGTAGCCTGTGACATGACAGTACCCGTGGCTGGTGTCTTGCCGACATTCTACGTTTTCAGGCTTGCGCCTGCCGCCCTTTCACTGCGCGGCGCACGCGCCAGGCATCGCGCGCGTGCGCACGGCATGGCACAGAAAAAAATTGGTTCGGCCCGTGGCGCGAACGGGCCGCAATCGCTTCACGCCTTTTCCTTCTGAGGAAAAAATCGTGCTTTCGTGCGCCGATCACTTCACTTGCGTGTCGCCTCGCGCAGCAGACGCGCCGTGTGCAGCGCGATCATGCCTTCCTCGTCGGTGCGAACCGCGAATACGGGCACACGGCTTTCGCGCGTGCTGATGTGGTCCTTGTTCGCGGCGTTCGCCTCCGCATGGATTTCCATGCCGAAGAGCGGCTTGAGCCGTTCGACCACCTGGGCGCGGATCGGTGGCGCATTCTCGCCGATGCCCGCCGTGAACACGAGTGCGTCGAGTCCGCCGAGCCCCACCGCGAGCTTGCCCACCTCCTGCGCGATGCGGTACGTGTAGAAATCGACGGCGAGCTTCGCCCGCTCGCTGCCGCTCGCAAGCAGTTCGCGCATGTCGCTGCTCAGGCCGGAGAGGCCCTTGAGGCCCGACTCGTGATACAGCAGCTTCTCGATGGCGTCGTGATCCATGCCGCTCGCCATCATCCAGAGCACGGCGCCCGGGTCGAGCGCGCCGCTGCGCGTGCCCATCGGCAGGCCGTCGAGCGCGGTCAGGCCCATGGTCGTCTCGACGCTCTTGCCTTCCTTCATCGCGCACAGGCTCGCGCCGTTGCCGAGATGCGCGACGATCACGCGCCCGCGCGCGATGTCGGGCGCCACCGAATGCAGATGCCGCGCGATGTATTCGTAGGAGAGACCGTGAAAGCCGTAGCGGCGGATGCCGTCGGTGAAATAGCTGTAGGGCAGGGCGAAAAGCTGCTGCATGACGCCGTTGGTCGCGTGAAAGGCCGTGTCGAAGCACGCGACCTGCACGAGTTCGGGCGCGGCCTGGCGCACCGCGCGAATCGCCGACAAATTATGCGGCTGGTGCAGCGGCGCAAGCGGCGTGAGCGCCGTGAGTTCTTCGATCACTTCGTCGTTGATGATCACCGCGTCGCTGTGGCGCGCGCCGCCGTGCACGACCCGATGGCCGATCGCGGCGGGCGGCGTATCGCGCAGGCCCACCGCGAGCACGAGGCGCAGGAGGCGAAATGCGCCGTCGTGGTCGGCGACCTGCGCGACCGGAAATGTTTCGTCGACGATGAGCCGCCCGTCGGCCATGTGCGCGACCACGCGCGGCGCCACGCCGATCCCTTCGATCTGGCCGCCCGCGCCGAGGATCGCGCGCGTGCCGCCTTCGACGGTCGGATCGTCGACGACGCGATACACCGAACACTTGATGCTCGACGAGCCCGCGTTCACGACGAGCACGACGTGGCCTTCATCAGATGAATGCGCGGACGAATGCACGGGTTGTGTACTCACAGTTGCTCCATGCTTTGGCGCCGCGCGTGGGCGACGAGCACCGCGATCGCGCAACTGCCGATGCGCGATCGCACGGTGTCGGCGCGGCTCGTCAGGATGATGGGCACGCGCGCGCCGAGGACGATGCCGGCCGCTCCCGCGCCGGCGAGAAAGCTGAGCTGCTTCGCGAGCATGTTGCCCGCTTCGAGGTCGGGCACGAGCAGGATATCGGGGTCGCCCGCGACTTCGGAGACGATGCCCTTGATGCGCGCCGCCTCCTTGCTGATGGCGTTGTCGAAGGCGAGCGGGCCGTCGAGCACGCCGCCCGTGATCTGGCCGCGCTCGGCCATCTTGCACAGCGCGGCGGCATCGATGGTCGAGGGCATCTTGTCGGACACCGTTTCGACGGCGGCGAGGATCGCGACCTTCGGCACGGCAATGCCGAGCGCCTGCACGAGCTCGATCGCGTTGCGCACGATATCGGCTTTGTCGGCGAGCTTCGGGAAGATGTTGACGGCCGCATCGGTGATGAAGAGCGGCTTGTGATACGAGGGCACGTCCATCGCGAAGACGTGTGACAGACGCCGCTCGGTGCGCAGGCCCGTGGCGGCCTGGGCGACTTCGTGCAGCAGTTCGTCGGAGTGCAGGCTGCCCTTCATCAGCAGTTCGGCTTCGCCCGAGCGCACGGCGAGCACGGCGCGCGCGGCTGCCGCGTGGCTATGCGGCGCGTCGATGATCGTGACGCCCGCGAGCGACCGCTTTGCTTCGTCGGCCAGCGCGCGAATCCTCGCTTCGGGGCCGACGAGCAGCGGCACGATCAGGCCGAGGCTCGCTGCGTCGAGCGCGCCTGTGAGCGAGGACACATCGCACGGATGCGCCACGGCGGTCGGCACCGGGGCGAGGCTGCTGCAGCGTTCGAGCAGGACCGAATATTTGTCGGCCGATGAAGTCATGCGTGTCTCCATGCTGAACCACGGTTGTGCGCCGCCGCGCGCGGGCCGCATGCTGCGGCGCGCAACGCGCTGACAAGTGTAGTGCAGCGCCTGGATCGCCGTTGGAAAACTGTGCCGTACCAGCGCGGTATCAACACCGCAGGGCGTGCGGCGCCGTGTCACGCATCGTTCACGCCGCGCGGAGATCATGTCGGGCGTGCTCTGTCGTGCTGCCTGCGGTGCTGCTCCCGCCATTGCTCACGCTGTTGCCCCCGCTTTTGCCCCGTTTGCTTGCCTTGACTTTCGAGACAGGCCTGCCTAGATTGAAATACTGCAGTGCAACATACGCCTCGTGCCACAACGCCGTCCGGCGCCATTCGGGCCCCGCGCGCGCAGTGCACCGCGCTTGTGCACGCCGCTACGCGTCGGTAAGCGCCGACATCGCGCCGCATCGTGCACAACGCCGCCGGGGGCTCCCCGCTAAAGGAGATTCGTGTCGTGGCAGTTTCCGCCCCTACTTCCGCCGCTTCGTCCATCCCTTCGTCTATTCCTTCTTCGGCCCCTTCGCACGCCCCTTCGCACGCCGATTCCTCCGCTGTGACCGGGCTGGCCGCCGCCCAGCCGCTCTACGAGTACCTGTTCGACGCCTGGCAGCGCAGCGTGTTGTTCTTCGACGTGCTGCGCGAGCGCGGCAATCAGACCTACCTGCACGAGCAGGCCGGGATGCCGCCCGTGCTGCGTTTCGAATACGAAGTGATCGCCGATGGCCGCGAACTGAACGATCCGTGCAACTACGCGCTCCTGCGCATCCTGCCCGAAGACGACGTGCCGTCCGATCCGCACATGCGTCCCTTCGTCGTCATCGATCCGCGCGCGGGCCACGGCCCCGGCATCGCGGGCTTCAAGATGGACAGCGAAGTGGGCATCGCGCTGCGCAAGGGCCATCCGTGCTACTTCGTGACGTTCTTCCCGGTGCCGTGCGAAACGCAGACCATTCAGTCGGTCGCGCAGGCCGAAGCCGTGTTTATCCGCAAGGTGCGTGAACTGCATCCCGAATCGGATGGCCTACCGTTCGTGATCGGTAATTGCCAGGGCGGATGGGCTGCGGCGCTGCTCGCGGCTTCGGCGCCGGAGCTGGTCGGGCCGGTGATGCTCGCGGGTTCGCCGCTTTCGTACTGGGCGGGCGTCAAGGGCAAGAATCCGATGCGCTACGCGGGCGGCATGCTGGGCGGCACGTGGGCATCGTCGCTCGCCGCGGATCTGGGCGACGGCCACTTCGACGGCGCGCATCTCGTGCAGAACTTCGAGAACCTCAATCCCGCGAACACCTTCTGGGGCAAGCTCTACAACCTGTATGCGAACGTCGATACGGAGCGCGAGCGCTTCCTCGAATTCGAGCGCTGGTGGGGCGGCCACTTCCAGCTGAACCGCGCCGAAATAGACTGGATCGTGCAGAACCTGTTCGTCGGCAACCATCTCACGCGCAACGAGGTGTACGCGAAGCACGCGCGCGCGCCCGTGGATCTGCGCAATATCCGCACGCCGATCATCGTGCTCGCTTCGTGGGGCGACAACATCACGCCGCCGCAACAGGCGCTGAACTGGATCCCGGATCTGTATGCGAGCGTCGACGAAGTCATCGCCAACGAACAGGTGATCGTGTATTGCCTGCACGACAAGGTCGGTCACCTCGGTATTTTCGTTTCGGCGAGCGTGGCCAACAGAGAGCACACCGAACTCTTTTCGGCACTCGATCTGATCGACGTGCTGCCGCCCGGTCTTTACGAGGCGAAGATCACCGACACGACGCCGGAAGCGGGCCGCCTCGAAGCGCTCGAAGGCCGTTATGAAATCCGCTTCGAGCGGCGCACGATCGAAGACATTCTCGCGCTGGACGATGGGCGCGAAGACGAGCAGCCGTTCGAAGTGGTGCGCCGCTTCGCCGAGAACAACCAGCGGCTCTACGATCTGCTCGTTTCGCCGCTCGTGCGCGCGTCGAGCAACGCGTTGTCCGCGCACATGCTGCGCGAGACGCACCCCACGCGCGTGGAGCGCAGCGTGTTGAGCGATGCGAATCCCGCCCTTCTCGGACTGCCCGCCATCGCCAAGGCGGTGCGCCAGCATCGCAAGCCCGCCGCGCCCGACAATCCGTTCACGCTGCTCGAACGGCAGATGTCGGCCAGCATCGAATCCGCGTGGGACATGTACCGCGATGCGCGCGATACGTGGATCGAGAACACCTTTTACAGCGTCTATACGGCGCCGTGGGCGCAGGCATACGTGGGCGTCGCGCCGAACCAGCCGCTCGACCCGATTGCGCCGCCGCTCATGGAGCTGCGCAAGGAACTCGCACAATTTCGCCTGCGCTCGGCGCGCGCGCATTTGCACACGGGCACGCTCGTCGATGCATTCATGCGCATCGCCGCGTACCTCGTCGACGAAATGCATACGGTGCAGTACCGCCCGTTCCAGCGCATGCGCGAACTGGCGCGCGAGTACCTCGGCGCGCGCCAGCCGACCATCGCCGAACTGAAGGAGGCTGCGCGCCGCCAGGGCGCGATCGTCCAGCTCGATCCGCAAGCCGCGATCGAGGCGCTGCGCGAAATCGTGCCCGACATGACCACGCGCCGCGCGTTGCTGGCCGCGGTCTATCGGATTGCGACGGTATCGGGGCCGCTCGAAGGCGAGCGGCGCGAGCGCTTTCGCGTGGTGCAGCGGGCGCTCGGCATCGAGCCCGGCAGCGAGAAGGGCGGGGTGCCGCCGCAGGACGGCGGTCCGGCAGCGGGCGGTGCTGTGCCTGGGGCGGGCTCGGCCGCTTCGGGCACGGTGTCTGGTGGGGGAAGCGCGCAGGCGGCGGGCGAGGCGGACAAGGCTGGCGACGCGGTCAGCGCCGAAGCGCCAGTTGCTTCGAGTGCGAACGTGGAAGCGAACGCGACGCCGAAGCGCGCGCCGGTGAAGGCTAAAACCGCCGTGAAAACCGCGGCGAAAACAGCCGTGAAAACAGCCGTGAAAACAGCCGTGAAAACAGCCGCGAAAACCGGCGCGAAAACCGGCGCGAAAACCGGCGCGAAAACCGCCATGAAAACCGCCGCGAAAACCGCCGCGAAAACCGCCACGGAAACCGCCGCGAAAGCGAAAACGACGCCGGGCAAGGTTGTGTCCGCAACTGCGAAGTCGCATCGTGAAGCCACGCCCGCACGTCGCGCGCGCAGCGCTGCGCCGTCGTCGTCGCGCGTGGCGGGTGCGCCAACTGCACGCCGCCGCGCTACGCGTGCCACGGGCGAATAACGCCAGCGAAAAACGCCAGCGAAAAACGCCAGCGCAAGACGCCAGCGAAAAAAAAGTGCATAAGGCCAGCGCACAGGACGGGCAACCCGGCGCACGCGGCGCCCTTTGCTGCGCGGCGTGCGCCTGCCCGGAATGCGCCGCGACGGCGCATTCAGCGCGCGCGGCAAACGTGGACGCGGCAAGCGATAAGCGGATAAACACCACGGAGGCAAGCCATGCAGACACTTTCCGACCGCCCGCTCGCCGGCATGCGTGCGCTCGTGACGGGCGTCGCGAACGCCGAATCGATCGCCTACGGTTGCGCGCGCGCCTTCGCCGACCTCGGTGCGCAACTCGCGCTGACGTATCTGAACGACAAGGCGAAGCCCCATGTCGAGCCGCTCGCGCACGGACTCGATGCGCAGTTGCTGCTGCCGCTCAATGTCGAAGACGATGCGCAGATGGACGCCGTCTTCGACGCGATCCGCGCAACGTGGGGCACGCTCGACATCGTGCTGCACTCGATCGCCGACGCGCCGAAGGCCGATCTGCAGGGCGGCCTGCTCGAATCGTCGGCGCAGGGCTTCGCGCATGCGATGGACATCTCGTGCCACTCGTTCATCCGCATGGCGAAGCGCGCCGCGCCGCTGATGCCGCGCGGCGGCACGCTGTTCGCGATGAGCTACGACGGCGCGAACCGGGTCGTGCCCAACTACAGCCTCATGGGTCCGGTGAAAGCCGCGCTCGAAGCGTCGTGCCGCTACCTTGCCTACGAACTCGGGCCGGCCGGTATCCGCGTGCACGCGATCTCGCCGGGACCGCTCAAGACGCGCGCGGCGTCAGGCTTGCCCGACTTCGACCGCATGCTCGCCGACGCAGTCGATCGCGCGCCGCTCGGCGAACTCGTCGACATCATGGATGTGGGCTACGCCACCGCCTGGCTCGCCACGCGCTACGCGCGCCGCATGAGCGGCAATACCATCTACATCGATGGTGGCGCACACATCATGGCGTGAGCAGCGCGCCGCAGTGCTCGTCAGAAGTCGGCAAAACGAAAAAAGCCTCGCACGTTGAACGCGCGAGGCTTTTTGTTGCGTTGGTTCGCCGCTGACCGGTCGCTGACCGGTTGGCCGCGCTCAGTACCAGCCGCGACGCTCATAGCGACCGCGGTGGCCTGCCCAGCGGCGGCCGTCCCAGTAGCGGTCGCCGTGCCAGCCGACGTAGAGGGCGGGCGCCACGACGCCAACCGGCTGATACGCGACGACGGCCGGAGGCGGCGCATACACCGGAGCAGGCGCGACGTACACGGGCGCGGGTATGCCGAAGTTCAGGCCGACCGACACACCCGCCATCGCGGATTGGGATGCGACAAGGATCAAGGCACCGGCGCCGACAGCAGCAAGCAGTTTCGTTTTCATTGAAGCCCCCTTCGGTGAAGGAAAGATTGCATGGCTTCAATCTAATGGAGCGCGCTTCGCCTTGAGTTACCAAAGTGCAACATTGTTGGGCTAATTGTTCCAGCGTGCGCGCTCGCGAGGCGCGCCGCGCTGCGACGTGCACGCTTCGACGCGCGTCGCGCCGCATGACGCCGCCACGCCGATGGTGGACCGTGCAACGGGTTTTCCGGGCGGCGCACGGCGCGCGGAAAACGCGCCGCATGCGCCGTTTGCACGCCGTTGACAGTAAGAGCCCGTAATAACACGGGCCCCTCGTGTAATCGTTGTAACGGCCCTGAAATGCCGATCCGCCCGCCATTTACAGAAGGCGAGCGGGCCGGTGAGCGATTACTGCACTGCGACGTCCGCGAAGTTCTGGCGTCCGAACGGGCTCACGCGATAGCCGCTCACGTAGGTGCGCGTGATCGCCGCGGCGGTCGGATAGCCGAGCGGAATCCACAGCGCCTGATCGCGGATGATCTTCTGCGCCGCTTCGTAAAGCTTCGTGCGCTCGGCCTGATTCGCGGTGGTCTTGCCGTCGGCGATCAGCTTGTCGAGTTGCGGATCGCAAAAGCGCGCGAAGTTGATGCCCGACTTCACCGCGTTGCAGCTAAAGAGCGGCGAGAGGTAGTTGTCCGGATCGCCGTTGTCGCCCGCCCAGCCCATGAACAGCGTGTCGTGCTGGCCCTGCTTCGCTTCCTTGATCAGCTCGCCCCACTCGATCACCTTGATCTGAGCCTTTACGCCGATCTTCGCAAAGTCGGCCTGCAGCAGCTCGGCGCCCACGCGCGGATTCGGATTGAGCACGCTGCCGTTCGGGCGCACCCAGATCGTCGTCGAGAAGCCGCTCGGGTAGCCCGCGTCGGCGAGCAGCTGCTTCGCTTTCGCCGGGTCATACGGATACGGCTGAACATCGTGCGCGTAGCCCCAGGTGATCGGCGGCCACGGATTCGTTGCGGGCGTCGCCGTATTGTCGAATACGGTCTTCAGGTAGCTCGTGCGGTCGAATGCCATGTTCAGCGCCTGACGCACCTTCTGGTTGTCGAGCGGCTTTTTCTGCGTGTTCAACGCGACGAATGCGGTCATGAAGGCAGGCGTCTCGACCACGCGCAGCGCCTTGTCGGCCTTTGCCGCCGCGACGTCCTGGGGCTTCGGCGACAGCGCAATCTGGCATTCGCCTGCCTTCACCTTCTGCGCGCGCACGGCGGCGTCGGGCGTGATCGCGTAGATCAGATGGTCCACCTTCGGCTTCGGTCCCCAGTACGCGGGGTTCATGTCATAGCGGATCAGCGCGTCCTTCGTGTAGCTCTTCAGCATGAACGGGCCCGTGCCCACGGGCTTCGCGTTGAGGTCGGTTTCCTTGCCCGCCTTCTGGAGCTGGTCCGCGTACCCGGCGGAATAGATCGACGCGAAGCCCATCGTCAGGATCGAGAGGAACGTTGCGTTCGGCTCGGTCAGTTCGAACCGGACCGTGCTGTCGTCGACCTTCGAAACCGACTTGACGAGCTTAGTCAGTCCCATCGACTGTGCATGCGGAAAGCCGCTCGCGCCCGCCACCTTGTGCCACGGATGGTTCGGGTCGAGCATGCGCTCGAAGGTGAAGACGACGTCGTCGGCGTTCAGCGCTCGCGCGGGCTTGAACCATGCAGTCGTCTGGAACTGCACGTTGGGGCGCAGATGGAACGTATAGGTGAGGCCGTCGGCGCTCACGGTCCACTTGTCGGCGAGCGCGGGCACGACCTTCTTCGCGGCCTCGTCGTACGAGACGAGCGAATTGAAGATCACGTCGGCGGACGCGTTGGTCGTCACGAGCGAGTTGAACTGCACGACGTCGAAGCCGTCAGGGCTCGACTCGGTGCAGACGGTCAGCGCTTTTGCGCCTGCGGGCGCGGCCGCGCAGGCGAGTGCGCCGCAGACGGTCAGCCAGCCGGCGAGCGAGGCAATGGCGCGCAGCGCGCCGGGCGCAGGGACAAGTGAGGTGAGGCGCATGGGATCTCCGGTTGTCTGCGGTAGCGTTCGGGGGCGCGGTGCATGGGGTGCGCGGGACGGCCCGATGGGGGAAAGCTTATCGAAGGGAAATTGCCGAGACAACCAATGACTCCGCATGGCGCGTACGAAGGTGCGATCGTGCGGCGGCAGTACGCAAAACGCACCGCGCCCGGGCGGCACGCAGTACGCGTGCGCGTGCGTGCCGTTCAGTGGTCGGCGGCGGCGCGCGGCTTGCGGGGAGCGCGCTCGAACACGCGGTCGTAGAGCCAGCGCGGCAGCATGCGCAGCAACGCGGCGGCCACGCGCATCGGCCACGGAAAGATCGCGAACGGCGTGCCGCGCGCAATCGCTTCGGTGGACTTGGCGGTGAAACGGTCGACGTCCATCAGGAACGGCATGGGATACGGATTTTTGTCCGTCATCGGCGTGCGGATATAGCCGGGCGCGATCGTGACGACGCTCACGCCGAACGGCCGCATCTCGACGCGCAGCGCTTCGAGGTAGGCGAGCGCCGCGGCCTTCGACGCGCTGTATGCGCCCGAACCCGGCAGCCCGCGCACGCCGGCCACGCTCGCAATGCCGACGAGCGTGCCGTGCCGCGCCGCAGTCATCGCGGCGGCGAACGGTTCGAAGGTGGCGACCATACCGAAGTAGTTGGTGTCCATCACGTCGCGAAAAGTCGCGAGGTCGCCGTGGCCGGTGATCGCGCCCTGGCTCACGCCCGCGTTGGCGATCACGACGTCCGGCAGGCCGTGCGCTTCGATGAACGCGCGCGCGGCGTCGGCGAGCGCATCGGCGTCGCGTACGTCGGCGCAATAGAGGGAGACGGAGGAGTGCGGGTGGGACTGCTGGAAGCTGGCGAGGGCGTCGGCGCGGCGCGCAACGAGCCCGAGGATGGCGCCGCGCCGCGCGTATTCGGCGGCGAGCGCGGCGCCGATGCCGCTCGACGCGCCGGTGATGAAGACCTTCAACGGTTGACTCATACCGGCGCGCCGCGGCTTACATCTTCTTCGCGCGGACCTGCGTGACGAGGAAATCGAGCACCTGGATCGCGCCCGTCAGCGTGCCGGCCTGTTCCGGGCCTGTTTCGTACTTGCCCTGCACGGCGAGCGTCGGCACGCCTTCGATCTTGTACGCGCTGATCACTTCCTTGTCGCGCTGAAGGGCGGATTGCGTCGAGAACGAGTTGTACGCGTCCATGAACTTCTTCGTATCGACGCCCTGGGTCGCGAGGAACCTGGCCTGGTCTTCCGGCGTGAGCAGGTAGTTCTTGTTCACGTGGATTTCATGGAAGATGGCCGGCGTGAGTTTCTGCACGAGGCCGAGCGCGTCGAGCGCGTAGAACATCTTCGAGTGCGGAATGAAGTCGTCGCGGAATGCGACCGGGATGCGCCGGAACACGACGTCCGGACCTTGCTTCTTCGCCCACGCTTCGAGGTACGGGTCGAATGCGTTGCAGTGCGGGCAGCCGTACCACATGAATTCGATGACTTCGATCTTGCCCGCGGGCACGCTGAGCGGCTGCTGTCCGGCGAGGACGATGTAGTCCTTGTTGGCGACCGGCGCGGCGGGCGAGGCGTGGGCGACCCCGGCGATCATCGAAAGCGAAAGCAAAAGCGAACCAAGAAGTCGTTTCATGTCTTGTTGATCTACGTTGACGTGGCCGGCGACGCCGGCGCTGTGCTGTACCGCACGCTCGCACACTGCAGGCTCCGGTGTGCGGGTCATGCGTTGCAAGTTGCCCGCATGCTGCGGCGGGCGCCTGGGTTACTGCTTCGTGAAGCGGATAACGGCTGTATCGATGCCCGCGTCAGACAGCCGTTGACGCGTGGAGTTCATGTCGTCGAACTTCGTGAATGGCCCGATGCGGACACGATAGTACGTGATACCGCCCGCATCGCGCTGGGTGACCTTCGACTCGAAGCCCTGGAACGCCAGACGCGCGCGCTGCTGCTCGGCGTCGGCGGAGGTCTTGTACGCGCCCACCTGGAGGAAATAGCCCGTATTCGCCTCGGCGGCGGACGGCGCGCCCGGCGCGAATTTCGCGGCCGGCGTGGGAATGCCCGTTGCGGGCTTTTGCGGCTCGTTGTTCGCGAGGATCTGCGCGGGGTTGCTTGCCGGCTGCGGCTTTTTCTCGGCGATGGCGGGCCGCGGCGGCACGGCGACGCCGTTCGCGGCAGCCGATGCGTTATCGGTCGGCATGCCTGACGGCGGCACTTCGACGATCTGCGGCTCCTGGAGCATGCCCGCGGCCTGCGACGGATTGGCGCTCTGGCCCGGCGCGGTGTTGGGCGGCGTGACCTGCGCGGCCTGCGGGACCGGCTGGCCAGGCGACTTGCCCTGCAGCGCGCGGTTCGGGTCGTATTGGGCGTCGGCCTGGCTCGCGTCGGAGGCGGCCGGAGGCGCGACCTTCGAGACGAACGGCGTGGGCGTGCGCGTGATGTAGAGCGCTACGACCACTGCAATCGCAAGGCCGACAATCAGGCCTAGCACGACACCGAGAAACGTACCCCCAGACTGCTTCGACTGCTGTTTTGAAGTGCGGCGCGGTTGTGCCATCGTCTGAATCACCTGCAAACAAGGGAGTCCTGGAATGGCCGCCCGCGTGGTGCGGACGGCCCCATGCATATCGCGTCGCGTGTCGCTCGCTCGAGGTCCGCTTCAAAGCGGGCTTCGAGGCCTGCTTCAAAGTCCTGCTTCAAAGTCCGCTTCGATGCCAGTTACATGCGCTCGGGCGCGGACACGCCGATCACGGCCAGCCCGTTCGCGAGCACCTGGCGCGTGGCCGCGAGCAGGGTGACGCGGGCGTCGCGCTCGGCGGCATCGTCGACGAGTACACGTTCGGCATTGTAGAACGAGTGAAACTCTGCGGCGAGTTCGCGCAGGTAGAACGCGACGGCGTGCGGCGCGAGTTCGGCGGCGGCGTGCGTGAGCATGTCGGGGAACTCGGCGAGCTTCGCGATCAGCGCAAGCGCGCGCTCGCTCGACAGCGGCGCGAGATCGACCTGCGGCAGCGCGGCGAGGTTGCCGCCGTGTTTCGCCTGCCAGTCGTTCAGGATGGACGAGATCCGCGCGTGCGCGTACTGCACGTAATACACCGGATTTTCGTCGTTTTGCTTGAGCGCGAGGTCGATGTCGAACACGAATTCGGTGTCGGCCTTACGCGAGATCAGGAAGAAGCGCACGGCGTCGCGCCCGCGCCGGACCGTGGCCTCGTCGAGCAGATCGGGCGAGACTTCGCTGCCCGGATTGGCGCCGCCCGACCATTCGATCAGATCGCGCACCGTCACGTAGCTGCCCGCGCGCTTCGAGATCTTCACTTCCTGGCCGTCGCGCATCACCGTGACCATTTTGTGCAGCACGTAGTCGGGGTAGCCCTTCGGAATGCCGACGCCGAGTGCCTGCAGGCCCGCGCGCACGCGTGCGATCGTGCCGTGGTGGTCCGAGCCCTGCACGTTGATGACCTTCGTGAAGCCGCGTTCCCACTTGGTGACGTGGTAGGCGACGTCCGGCAGGAAGTACGTATAGGTGCCGTCGGACTTGCGCATCACGCGGTCCTTGTCGTCGTCGTAGTCCGTGGTCTTGAGCCACAGCGCGCCGTCCTGCTCGTAGGTCTCGCCCGAGGCGACCAGCGCTTCGACGGTCTTCTCCACGCGGCCTTCCGTGTAGAGCGACGATTCGAGGTAGTAGCGGTCGAATTTCACGCCGAACGCCTGCAGATCCAGATCCTGCTCGTGGCGCAGGTATGCCACGGCGAAACGGCGGATCGCTTCGAGATCCGCCGGATCCTGCGCGCCCTTCACCGGCTCGCCGTCTTTCGCGGCGACCGTTGCACCTTCCAGATAGTCGCGGGCGATGTCGGCGATGTACTCGCCGTTGTACGCCGCTTCGGGCCACTCGGCGTCGCCCGGCTTCAGGCCGCGCGCGCGCGCCTGGGTCGAGACGGCGAGATTCTGGATCTGCACGCCCGCGTCGTTGTAGTAGAACTCGCGGTGCACGGCGTAGCCCTGCGAGGCGAGCACGTTCGAGATCGCGTCGCCGAGCGCGGCCTGGCGGCCGTGGCCGACGTGCAGCGGTCCCGTGGGGTTCGCGGACACGAATTCGACGAGCACGCGCTTGCCCGCTTCGCGCTGCGAGCGGCCGAATGTTTCACCTTCGGCGAACACGGCGCCGATTGCCGCGCGCTTGGCGTCGGCGGTGAGGCGCAGATTGATGAAGCCCGGGCCGGCGATTTCGGCGGCTTCGATGAGACCTGCCGCGGCGGGCAGCGCGAGCGCGGCGGTGACGATCTGTTGCGCGAGCTGGCGCGGGTTGGCGCGCAGCGGCTTGGCGAGCTGCATCGCGACGTTGCACGCGACATCGCCGTGTGCGGCCACTTTCGGGCGCTCGAGCGTGATGGCGGGTACGACGAATGCCGATTCGGCGGCGCCTTCGAGCGCCTTCGTCACCTGGCCGACGGCGTCGGCGAGCAGGGTCTCCAGCGTGTGTTTCTGTGCGGGCAGCATGCTTGTTGCAGGTCCTGTGCGGGTAGTTGGGTGCTTTCCGATGGCGTGGGCCGTCGCGGACCGTCGCGCGGTGGGCGTGAAACCGGCCTGCGCCTTGCCGGGCGCGCCTTGCGGGTAATTCCGTTCAGACGGATTTTAGCAGGTGCTAATATGTGCAATGAGATGCCCTGCAAGGGCGGGCGCTGCCTTCAGGCGGCTGCCGCGCGGGGTCCTTGCCGGGATGGGCTCGCTGGCCGCTCGTTTGCGGGCTTTTGCGGTCTGCGGGCCGAAACGCGTGGACCCCAAAAAATCAAAGGGGGAATTGTCATGCTGGTTACCTTCAAATGCCATGCGGCACCCGATGTCACGATGCTGGAGAACCTCGCCCAGTATCTGCTCGGCATCATCGGCAAGCGGCTCGCGCCACGCGGCGTGATCACGCACGACGAACTCGATGCGGCGATCACGAAGCTCGAAGAGGCCATCGTCTCCGACAAGAAGGAACGCGCGGAGCACGAGGGCCATTTCCACGAAACCGAAGACGACCACGCGCACCACGAAGTGCCGGTCGGTCTCGCCCAGCGCGCGTTTCCGTTCCTCGACATGCTGCGCGCGGCGCGTACGGAACAGAACGACATCGTCTGGGGGATTTGATCGCGCGTAAGGCCGTTTCCGGCCGCGCCTGCCGTTCCTGAACCAGCACGAAAACGAAGAGCCCGCATCGCGCGGGCTCTTTTTTTGTGCGTGCCACATGATGCTGCACGTGAGGGCGAGAAACTCGCTTACTGGCTGGCGGCCTCGGGTGCAGCCGCGGCCGCGCCGTGCTTCGCCTTCATCTTCTTCGGTTTTTTCACGTGCTTGACGGTGGGCGCCGAGTACGACGACACGGCGCTCGCTTCCTGTGGCGCGGCCGGCTGTGCGAGAGACGGCTGCGCGAGGGCCGCGACGCCGAAGGCGGTCAACATCAACGTCAGCTTCTTCATACGATTTCTCCGTCGATAGTGATAGTTGTTGTCAGGGACTGGCTGACTATTGGGCTGGATGGGGCTGGGTGGGCCCGGGTCGGGCCGGATCGGCCCTGCGGGCCTGTGGCTATGGTATTGCCGACGCGTCTTGCCGGGCGGGAAAGTCGCACGCGAGAAATATTCCGCGCGGCGACCGACGCGGCGACCGAAATTCGAACCGGCCGCCGCGCGAATGCCTGCGTCAAAGCAGCGGCGCGAGTGCGCGGCGCGCGTCCTGATCGGAGAGGGACATTCTGCGCGCGTAGTCGGCGAGCTGATCGGCGCCGATCTTGCCCACCGAGAAGTACTTGCTGTCCGGATGCGCGAGATAGAAGCCCGAGACGCTCGCAGCGGGCAGCATCGCGAGCGATTCGGTCACGCTCATGCCGACCTCGTTCGCCTGGAGCACGTCGAACATGTCGCGCTTCACGAGGTGGTCCGGGCAGGCCGGATAGCCTGGCGCCGGGCGGATGCCCGCGTATTTTTCGGCGATGAGCGCGTCGTTGTCGAGCGTCTCGCTCGCCGCGTAGCCCCACAGGTCGCGGCGCACGCGCGCGTGCAGCGCTTCGGCGAACGCTTCCGCGAAGCGGTCCGCGAGCGACTTGAGCATGATCGCGCTGTAGTCGTCGTTGTCCTTCTGGAACTGTGCTTCCTTCACGTTCACGCCGATGCCCGCCGTCACCGCGAACATGCCGATGTAGTCGGCCACGCCCGATTCCTTCGGTGCGATGAAGTCGGCAAGGGAGCGGTTCGGGCGCATCACGCCGTCCACCACCGGACGCACCGTTTGCTGGCGCAGACTGCGCCACGTGAGCGCCACTTCGCTGCGCGACTCGTCGGTGTAGATCTCGATGTCGTCGTCGTTGACCGTGTTCGCGGGCAGAAGCGCGAGCACGCCGTTCGCCTGGAGCCAGCGGCCCTGCATGAGGCGCGCGAGCATCGACTTGCCGTCCGAAAACACCCGGCGCGCCGACTCGCCCACGATCTCGTCGTTGAGAATCTGCGGGTACTTGCCCGCGAGATCCCAGGTCTGGAAGAACGGACCCCAGTCGATGTACTGCGCGAGTTCGTTCAGATCGAAGTTCTTGAACACGCGTCGGCCGATGAACTTCGGCTTCACGGGCTGGAAGTTCGCCCAGTCGATCTTCGTCTTGTTCGCGCGCGCTTCTTCGAGCGTCACGAGCGGCTGCGTCTTCTTGTTCGCGTGCTGCACGCGGATGCGGTCGTAGTCGCTCTTGAGTTCGTCGAGGTACTTCGTTGCGCCTTCATCCGAAAGCAGGCTCGACGCGACCGACACCGAGCGCGACGCGTCCGGCACATACACCACCGGCCCTTCGTACTGCGGCGCGATCTTCACGGCGGTATGCACGCGCGAGGTCGTTGCGCCGCCAATCAGGAGCGGAATCTTCTTCACGCGGAAGTAGTCGTCGCGCTGCATTTCGGACGCGACATAGGCCATCTCTTCGAGCGACGGCGTGATGAGGCCGGAAAGCCCGATGATGTCCGCGCCTTCGACCTTCGCTTTCGCGAGGATCTCGTTGCACGGGACCATCACGCCCATGTTGACCACTTCGAAGTTGTTGCACTGGAGCACGACCGACACGATGTTCTTGCCGATGTCGTGCACGTCGCCCTTCACGGTCGCGACGACGATCTTGCCCTTCGCGCGCACGTCGCCGCCCGCTTCGGCGAGCAGGCGCTTTTCTTCTTCGATGAACGGAATCAGGTGCGCCACGGCCTGCTTCATCACGCGCGCCGATTTGACGACCTGCGGCAGGAACATCTTGCCCTGGCCGAACAGGTCGCCGACGATGTTCATGCCGTCCATGAGCGGCCCTTCGATCACGCTGATCGGCCGCCCGCCGCCGCCCATGATCTTCTGGCGCGCTTCTTCGGTGTCCTCGACGATGAAATTCGTGATGCCGTGCACGAGCGCGTGCGCAAGGCGCTTCTCGACGGCCTGGTTGCGCCACTCGAGGTTCTCTTCCTTCTTCGCGGCGCCGGCCTTGAACTTGTCGGCGATTTCGAGCAGGCGGTCGGTCGCGTCGGCGCGGCGGTTGAGCACCACGTCTTCCACGCGCTCGCGCAGCTCGGGATCGAGATCGGCATACACGCCGAGCTGGCCCGCGTTGACGATGCCCATGTCCATGCCCGCCTGGATGGCGTAGTAGAGGAACACGGTGTGAATCGCCTCGCGCACCGGGTCGTTGCCGCGGAACGAGAACGACACGTTCGAGACGCCGCCGCTCACCTTCGCGTACGGCAGGTTCTGCTTGATCCAGCGCGTCGCTTCGATGAAGTCGACGGCGTAATTGTTGTGCTCTTCGATGCCCGTCGCCACGGCGAAAATGTTCGGGTCGAAGATGATGTCCTCGGGCGCGAAGCCCGCTTCGTTCACGAGGATCTCGTAGGAGCGCTTGCAGATCATGGTCTTGCGCTCGAACGTGTCGGCCTGGCCTTGTTCGTCGAAGGCCATCACGACCGCCGCCGCGCCGTAGCGGCGAATGCGCTTCGCGTGATGAACGAACTGCTCCTTGCCCTCCTTCAGCGAGATCGAATTGACGATCGCCTTGCCCTGCACGCATTGCAGGCCCGCTTCGATCACTTCCCACTTCGAGGAGTCGATCATGATCGGCACGCGGGCGATGTCGGGCTCGGACGCGATGAGGTTCATGAAGCGCACCATCGCCGCCTTCGAGTCGAGCATGGCTTCGTCCATGTTGACGTCGATGACCTGCGCGCCGTTTTCGACCTGCTGGCGCGCCACCGCGAGCGCCTCGTCGAACTGGCCGTTCAGGATCATCCGCGCGAATGCCTTCGAGCCTGTTACGTTCGTGCGCTCGCCCACGTTGATGAAGAGCGAGCCTTCGTTGACGTTGAAGGGTTCGAGGCCGGAGAGTCGCAAGGTGTGGTCAGTCATGGCGTGGGACCGGATCGTCAGGTTGTCTTGAATGGGCGAGGCGCTTTGCAGCTGTACGTGGGTTCAGGCGGCGTCGCGATACTGGCCGGGCCAGCGGCGCGGCTTGACGTCGGCGAGCGCCTTCGCGATCGCGGCGATGTGATCGGGCGTCGTGCCGCAGCAGCCGCCCGCGACGTTCACGAGACCGGCCGAGGCGAATTCCCTGAGCAGGCCCGACGTGTCCGCGGGCGTTTCGTCGAAGCCGGTGTCGCTCATCGGATTGGGCAGGCCCGCGTTCGGATAGCACGACACATACGTGTCGCACAGCTTGGCAAGCTCGGCGATGTACGGGCGCATCAGCGCCGCACCGAGCGCGCAGTTCAGGCCGAACGTGAGCGGCTTCGCGTGACGCAGCGAGTTCCAGAACGCCTCGACGGTCTGGCCCGAGAGAATGCGGCCCGATGCGTCGGTGACGGTGCCCGAGATCATGATCGGCAGGACCATGCCGGTGTCTTCGAACAGCTCGTCGAGTGCGAAGAGCGCGGCCTTCGCGTTGAGCGTGTCGAAGATCGTCTCGACGAGGAACAGGTCGCAGCCGCCGTCCATCAGCGCCTTCGCCTGCTGGTAGTACGCGGTGCGCAGTCCCTCGAAGGTAATGTTGCGCGCGCCCGGATCGTTCACGTCCGGCGAGATGCTCGCGGTCTTCGGCGTCGGTCCGATCGCGCCCGCGACGAAGCGCGGCTTGTCCGGGCTCGAGTACTGGTCGCATGCGGCACGCGCAAGCTTCGCGGATGCGAGGTTCATCTCGTCGACGAGGTCTTCCATGCCGTAGTCGGCCTGGGCGACGGTCGTCGCGCCGAACGTGTTGGTCTCGATGATGTAGGCGCCGGCGGCGAGATACTGCTCGTGAATCTCGCGGATGATCTGCGGCTGCGTGATCGAGAGCAGTTCGTTGTTGCCCTTGATGTCGCGCGGGAAATCCTTGAAGCGCTCGCCGCGATACGCGGCTTCGTCGAGCTTGTAGCGCTGGATCATCGTGCCCATCGCGCCGTCGAGGATCAGGATGCGCGACGCGAGGAGCGCGGGCAAGGCGGCGCCGCGCGTGTACTGGGCGGGCACGGCGCGCTCGTCCGTGCGGGCGGCGGCGGTGCTGGAGACGTTATCGGCAGGCTGGTTCATGGGGTGCGCGCGGGCTGGATGCCGGTTGAACGGGGGGAGAACCCGTTATTGTAGCGGCTGACGGGCAGATCCGTCGGTCGCTGCGGAGCACGCTGCAAGTCATGCTGAGAAGCACGCTGCACGGCGGGCCCAAAAAGCAAAACCCCGTCCGCCGAAGCGGACGGGGTTCCCTGAGCGTGTGCTCGAGTGCCGCCTGTGCGCGAGGTTAGTGAAGCACCACCGGTTGCTGCATGAGACTGTCGAACTGTCCGAGGAACTCGTCGACCTCGTCGAGCGACGGCTCTTCCTCAATGAGCTTTTGCACGTGCTCGCGAAAACTCGCCGCCAGCGCGCCTTCGATGAAGATCTCGCGGCGCGCGTTTTTGTCGACGATTTCATAGCCGCCCGAACTCATGACGACGTGCCCGTCTTGCGGCGGGAACTCGACAACGCAATAGTTCTGACTGTTGTAGATCATTTGCATGGCGACACTCCTTTTTTCCTGTGCTCCCTCGCATCCTTACCGGCATAAATGGAGCGTTCGTTCTGGAATTCAAGTGGGCCTGCATCACCACACTTCAGCCGCTCTTCAGTACTACTCGGCCTTTTCTTTCCGCCTTCTCCTGCTGCTCCCTCCTTCAGTCGTAGCTGTTAGACCGACTGCCGCAAAAACGTTTCAAGCAACGCCGTGAATCGATGCGATTCCTCTACAGGGGCCAGATGTGCCGCATCGAGGACCTCGAAACGCGCGCCCGCGATGGCCAGGGCGAGCGCCTGCGTAAGCGCAACCGGCGTGCCGCTGTCGTATCGTCCGGCGACTGCGAGCACGGGCATGCGCAGTTGCGCGAGCCGCTCGTGCACGTCGAATTCGCGTAGCGCCTCGCACGCCATTGCATAGCCTTCCGAAGCTGTGCGTAATAAAACGTCACAAATTTGCTCGACCGTGTCGCCGTGCATGCGGCGGAAATCGGGCGTGAACCAGCGCTCCATCGTCGCGCTCGCGAGCACCGCCGTGCCTTCGCGGCGCACGAGCGCGGCGCGCTCGGTCCACATCGTGTGCGCTTCGTGCGGCGTGCGGCTCGACGTGTCGCACAGCGTGAGCGAGAGCACGCGTGACGGATACTCGATTGCGAACTGTTGCGCGATCATGCCGCCCATCGACACGCCGACGAGGTGCGTCGTCGTTACGCTGTTTGCATCGAGGATCGCGCCGAGATCGGCGGCTAGCTGTGCGAAGCCGAACGCTTCGCGCGAAACGGCGCTCGCGCCGTGACCGCGCACGTCGTAGCGCAGCACGTTGTAGCGATGCCGGAAGTGACCGGCCAGCGCGTCCCACACAGTGAGATCGCCGCCGAGCTGATGCACGAACGTGAGCGAAGGACCGCCGCTGCGCGCGTCGAGGACGTAGTGCGTGTCGATGCCGTTGACGCTCACTTGCATGGTTTCCTCCTTCACGTTGCGGGGCAGGAAGTCAGGCGGTTTGCGAGGTGCTGCGTGAACGTCACGCTGGTGGAGCAACCCGCGCGCATCGAACATACGCGGGACGAATTGCGCTGCGGTGCTGAATGCGGTCCTCGAACCAGGGTTGAACGGCGTGCCTCGATCTTTTGTCTGCTCTTAGCTTCACGAAGGACAGCGCGCGAAGTGCCGCGGAGCGCTTCAGGGCGCTTCAGGATGCGCGGCTTCATGACGAACGGTGCACGAACGTTGCGGTCGATAAAGCTCGCTTTCAGTGAACCGAGTATGCGCTATTTCCCGCATGCTTGCCGGAACGTGGGCCGACTGGCGACGCGCGTTTGTGAGCGTGTGTTACCGGCTTGTTTTGCCCGGCGCGCTTGCGGGATTCACAAACTCAAGGCTGCGTGGGCGCTTCGCTGTCTGGCGGCTGCGGCGTCGTCGCGGCGGACGAGGGCGCAACCGGTTCTGATGCGGCGGGCGCGGGTGCAACCGGTTCGGATGCGGCGGGCGGTGCCGATGGTTCGGACGCCGTGTCGCCGGGCGCCGTGGCCGATGCGTCGGCTGGCGCCGTGTCCATCGCGGGCGCGGCGGCGCTGGCCGTGTCGCCGGCTACGTCGCCGGCTACGTCGCCGCTGCCGGGTTTGCTCGCTTCGTTCGATGCAGGCGACGCCAGCGCGCCGCGCCACAGCAACTCGAATTCGGTGCCGTTGGGTTCGGTCTGCACGAGCCGCACCGGCAGCCAGTCGAGCGACGGCGCGAGCCACACGTCGATGCGCCGCTTGTCGCCTTCGTGGCGCGGCAGCCGCATGAAGTGGCGGGCCGTCACGAAGCCGTGGTTCGTCTGCACGGTTTCGTCGCCGATCGTCGTCACGGGCCAGTCTTCGCCGCTATCGTTGTCGGCGACGTAGAACGCGCGCGTGACGCCGGGCTGGTACGTGCCTGGGTCGCCGCGAACGAGACTCGCGAGTTGCATGACCATGCTGAAGCGATCCTGTGCGCCGTCGGGCAACGCGAGCGAGTTCGGCGTGCGCGTGAACACGATCTGCTTGTCGTTGCGGTTGAAGACCGTCACGTCCGAGGGGCGATGGCCGCGCTTTTCGATGTACTGGTCCGGCGCGAGGCCGAACGCGTCCACACGACCGCGGCTCGTCCAGCTCAACGTACCCACGAACGGCAGCGGCACCGACACCACCATCTCGTAGTGCTGCGCGTCGCTCTTCCAGTGGATCGTGCCCGGCTGGTTGCGCACGCCGTTGTAGAACGTGTCGTACTGCAGGTCGCCCGAGGGCGGGACCGAGAACTTCACGCCATGCGATGCGCTCGCCGCGGGCGCCGACGGCGTATTGCCGTTGTCCGACGCGGCATTCGTACTGCCGCCCGGGCTGGCGCTTGCTGCTGCGCTGCTGGCGGCAGCGTCGTCGGACGGCGCGGTGGTGGCGGCTGCGCTCGATGCGGGCGGTTCGGCCGGGACCTTGGGATGCGGCCGGGGCGGTCGGTGCGGCCCAGGCGGCGTAATGGCATGGAGCGCATGCGCGTCGTGCGGCGTGTGGCGCACGCGGTGCGTGGCCGGTTTCGGCGCGGCGGCGGCTGTTGCGGGCGGTGCTTCGCGTTCGATGCGCGCGGGCTTGAGCAGCGCAACCTGAACCGGCACGTGCGCGGCGGACGCAGGCGGCGCCACATCGCGGTGCCGCTCGAACCACCCCACGGCGAGCCCGTGCAGGATCGCTACCGCGATGAATACCGCCACCCAGCGCCACGCGCGCGCGCTGCGCGGCTGGTCGGAGCCGGTTCGCTCGGGGCGGATCGGGGCGGTGGCGGTCGGCATCGGCTGGAATGGGGCGGTATAGGATGAACGTTACTGTGACATGGCGCGCTCGGGCCCGCTTGAGTCCTCTTGGGCCGGGCCGATTCACCATCGTAGAATACATTTCCTCCATCGTCATACGAACAACGCCCGCTTTTATGAAACTCGCCACGCTGAAGGACGGCACGCGCGACGGCCAATTGATCGTCGTCTCCCGCGACCTGCGCACCGCCGCCATCGCCGACACGATCGCGCCTACGCTGCAACGCGTGCTCGACGACTGGCGCTTTTACGCGCCGCAACTGCTCGATCTCTACGATGCGCTCAACCATGGCCGCGAGCGCAACAGCTTCAGTTTCGATGCGCGCAACTGCATGGCGCCGCTGCCGCGCGCCTATCAATGGGCGGACGGCTCGGCGTATGTGAACCACGTCGAACTCGTGCGCCGCGCGCGCGGCGCCGAAATGCCGCCCGAGTTCTGGACCGATCCGCTCATGTACCAGGGCGGCAGCGACGACTTCATCGGCCCCGCCGACGACATCGTGTGCGCGTCCGAAGCGTTCGGCATCGACTTCGAGGCCGAGGTGGCGGTGATCACCGGCGACGTGCCGATGGGCACCACGCCCGAGGGCGCGCTCAAGGCGGTGCGCCTCGTCACGCTCGCCAACGACGTGTCGTTGCGCCACCTGATTCCCGCGGAACTCGCGAAGGGTTTCGGCTTTTTCCAGAGCAAGCCGGCCACGTCGTTCGCGCCCGTCGCGGTGACGCCCGACGAACTCGGCGAGCACTGGCGCGAGGGCCGCGTGCATCTGCCGATGCTGGTTCACTGGAACGGGAAGAAGGTCGGCCAGCCCGACGCGGGCACGGACATGGTGTTCCACTTCGGCCAGCTGATCGCACACGCGGCGAAGACGCGCAATCTGCGTGCGGGCGCGATCGTCGGTTCGGGCACGGTCTCGAACAAGGACGCGAAGCGCGGCTACTGCTGCATCGCCGAAAAGCGCTGCCTCGAAACGATCGAGCACGGCGAAGCGAGCACGGAATTCATGAAGTTCGGCGATACGGTGAAGATCGAGATGCTCGACGCGGCAGGCAAGTCGATTTTCGGTGCGATCGACCAGGCGGTCGCGCCGCTGCATGAAGCGGCATGAGCGTGGCTTAAAAGTCGTCAGCCATCCGAAGCAAGGAGAACCCGCGCATGAACGATCCCTTCTACGCCCGCTATCGCGCCCTGCGTGTGCAGCGGCACGAGCACGGCATCGTCGAAATCGTGATGAGCGGCGAAGGCGCGAACAAGAGCGCGCTCGCGACCGCGAACGCCGACATGCACCGCGAACTCGCGCAAATCTGGCGCGACGTGGACCGCGATCCCGATGCGCGCGTTGCGCTGATCCGCGGCGAGGGCAAGGGTTTTTCGGCGGGCGGCGATCTGCAGCTCGTCGAGGACATGGCCACGCATTTCGACGTGCGCGCGCGCGTGTGGCGCGAGGCGCGCGACCTCGTCTACAACGTGATCAATTGCAGCAAACCGGTCGTTTCGGCGATGCACGGCCCGGCCGTGGGCGCGGGGCTTGTCGCGGGCCTGCTCGCCGACATCTCGATTGCGGCGAAGACCGCGCGCATCATCGACGGTCATACGCGCCTGGGCGTCGCCGCGGGCGATCATGCGGCGATCGTGTGGCCGTTGCTGTGCGGCATGGCGAAGGCGAAGTACTACCTGCTGCTGTGCGAGCCGGTGAGCGGCGAGGAGGCGGAGCGCATCGGCCTCGTCTCGCTGGCGGTCGACGAAAGCGACCTGCTGCCGAAGGCGTTCGAGGTGGCTGCGCGGCTCGCGAACGGCTCGCAGACCGCCGTGCGCTGGACCAAATACGCGCTCAACAACTGGCTGCGCATGGCCGGACCGACTTTCGACACGTCGCTCGCGCTCGAATTCATGGGCTTCGCGGGGCCGGATGTGCACGAGGGCGTGAAGTCGCTGCGCGAGCGGCGCGCGCCGGATTTTCCCGGGGGCGATCCGTTCGGCGATCCTTCTGCCGACCTGTTCGGCCCTTGATGTCCGCTCAACGTCGACAACGTCCACAACGTCAATAAAGGGCAGGCTGGCGGACGCGGGCGCGGGGCATCGCGCACGGCACGGTCTGCGGGGTATGATCGGACACCAGTGTTCTCACTTGACCTCCAACCGTGCGAGGAGATCCGCATGACCGACCCAGCAGGCTCAGTGCCGCCGTTCCCGGGCTTCCCCGGTTTCCCGCCCGCCGAAATGCTCGATCGCATGTGGGGGATGATGCGCCTCACGCCCTTCGGCAGCGCGTTTCCGGGCAGCGAGCCGGGCATGGCGCAGGGCTTCGGGCCGTCGCTGTCGATGATGTCCGACATGATGGCCCCGCTCACCAATATCGAAGAACTGGACAAGCGCATCACCGATCTGCGCGCCGTCGAGCAATGGCTCAAGCTGAACCTGAGCATGCTGCAGTCGTCGATCCAGGCGCTCGAAGTGCAGCGCGCCACGCTCTCGACGCTGCGCGCGTTCGGCGCGTTCGCGCAGTCGCAGATGTCGCCGTCCTCGTCGTCCTCCTCGTCGGAGAGCGCCTCGTCGCACGCGTCGGCGAACACTTCGGCGCACGCCGGTGCGAAGGCCGCGCCCGAGCCGCCGCCCGCGGCCGAGGCGGCCGGAGAGGACGGCGCACAGCCGCCGGGCTTCGACGCCTCCGCGTGGTGGAACATGCTCCAGTCGCAATTCAATCAGCTTGCGCAGTTCGCCATGACGCAGCCCGCGGCTGCGGCCGAGGCTGCTCAGGAAGCCGCTACGGCAGCCGCGACGGCAGCCGCCACGGCGGCGGCGCAGGCGAGCGCGGACGCCGCCGCCAAGCCCGCGGCGAAGCGCAGCGCGGGCAAGACGTCCGCGCCGCGCGGCACGAAGAAGGCGCCGGTGCAGCCCGAGTGAGGCGCGCGGCGCACGGTTGAACCTGCGCGAGAGCGCACACGGGGAGCGTCGGCATCATGCGGCTTGCGCTCGTGATGATGGGCGGAGGCGCACGCGCGGCCTACCAGGCCGGCGCGCTGCGCGCCCTTGCCGAGCTTGCGCAGGAAGCCGCGCCCGAGCGCCGCGAGATGCCGTTCACGGTCATCTGCGGCACCTCGGCCGGGGCGATCAACGCGACGTCGATCGCCAGTCACGCGGACCATTTCGCGCAGGGCGCGGCGCGCCTCGTCGACGTCTGGTCGAACATCACCGCCGATCAGGTCTATCGCACGGACTGGCCAGGCGTCGCCGCAGCGGGCGCGCGCTGGCTCGCGGCGCTCGCGTTCGGCTGGGCCACGTTCGGCTTCGCGGCGCGCCGCATGCCGCGCACGCTGCTCGACAACGGGCCGCTCGAACACCTGCTCGCGCGCACGATGAACTTTCACCGCATCGAGCAGATGCTCGACGAGCGGCGTCTGCACGCGCTCGCCGTCACGGCGATCAGTTATTCGTCGGGGCGGCATCTGACCTTTTATCAGGCCAGCGAGCCGATCAGCGCCTGGCGCCGCGCCCAGCGCACGGCGCGCATGGTGGCGCTCACGCCCGCGCATCTGCTCGCGTCGGCGTCGATTCCGTATGTGTTTCCCGCCGTGCGACTCGAACTCGACGGCCGCCACGAATATTTCGGCGACGGTTCGATTCGCCAGATCGCGCCGCTCAGTCCCGCCATTCACTTCGGCGCACGGCGCATCGTCGTGATCGGTGCCGGCGCGCCGTCGCCCGAGGTGCCCGCCGCGCGCCCCGACATCGACGTCTATCCGTCGCTCGCGCAGATCGGCCAGCAGGTGCTCGCGAGCGTGTTCCTCGATTCGCTCGGCGCCGATATCGAGCGCCTCGAGCACATCAACCGGGTGGTGCTGCAGCTGCCGCACACGGTCGAACCCGAGAGCGCCTGGCATCACGTCGACGTCCTGACGATCGCGCCGCGCAGGCGCATCGAATTGATCGCCGCGCGGCATCTGCTGGAATTGCCCGCGTCGGTGCGCATGCTGCTGGGCGCCGTGGGCGGCAATCGCGCTTCGGGGGCCGCATTCGCGAGCTACCTCCTGTTCGAGCGGGCGTTTACCTGCGAACTGATTGAACTCGGCTATCAGGACACGCTCGCGCAGCGCGAGGTGCTATTGACCTGGCTCAAACCTCCTGCAGGTGGCGAACCGGTCCGCCCAGAGGCTGCGCGCCGGGGCTGAAAGGTCTGCATGCTATGCTGATGTAAGGTTTTTCGGCTGTTTTGGACGTTGTTTGGCGTGATTTTGTCCACTTCGCGCCCACTTCATACTGGAAGCCGGGTGTGTTCTGGACACGACAGACGGCAGTGGTGCGGCAATATGTCGCATGGTGTTTGCAGCAGCGGCTGGCCGGGTGTCAAACAAGGGTGTCAGGCAAGCCCGGCGACGTGAACGATGCCCGGCGGATGCACCGGCAGCGGGGTTTCAGGAATGGTGTCTGCGTCCAGGGTCGACGCGCAGGCTCGACAGCGAACCTTTCATCCGGACATCGCGGATCGCCTTGCGGCAGGCGCGAGACTGCTGCGGCGCGCGTCTGGGCGGCCGATTACCGCGTAAAATCGAAAGCTTTCGCCTGCGCGCCGCGTGATTCAACGCAGCGCGCGGCACGCTACGAAATCGTCATGCGCACGTCATGCGCAGATCAGGGGCGGGACTATGAACACGATGCTTTATCCGGAACTTTACAAATCGCTCGAATCGGTCCGATGGGACATGGAGAAGGACATTCCCTGGGACAAATTCGACGCGTCGCTCCTCACCGACGAGCAGGCCCAAACAATCAAGATGAACGCCATCACGGAATGGTCGGCGCTGCCGGCCACCGAGATGTTCCTGCGCGACAACCATGACGACAGCGACTTTTCCGCGTTCATGAGCGTGTGGTTCTTCGAGGAGCAAAAGCATGCGCTCGTGCTGATGGAGTACCTGCGCCGCTTCAGGCCGGAACTCGTGCCGACCGAAGACGAACTGCACGCGGTGCGCTTCGAGTTCGATCCGGCGCCGCCGCTCGAAACGCTGATGCTGCACTTCTGCGGTGAAATCCGCCTGAACCACTGGTATCGCCGCGCTGCCGAATGGCACACGGAGCCGGTCATCAAGGCCATCTACGAAACCATCTCGCGCGACGAAGCGCGCCACGGCGGCGCCTACCTGCGCTACATGAAGAAGGCGCTCACGAACTTCGGCGATGCCGCACGCGCGGCGTTCGCGAAGATCGGCGTGCTGATGGCCTCGGCGCGCCGCACCGACAAGCCGCTGCACCCGACCAACCTGCACGTGAACCAGTCGCTCTTCCCGCGCGATACGGTGCAGTCGCGTCTGCCCGATCCGGAATGGCTCGAGCGCTGGCTCGACGAGCAGATCCGCTTCGACGACGGCTGGGAAAAGAAGGTCATCGAGCGTATCCTCCACAACCTGTCGATCCTGTTCGAGCGCACGTTCACCACGGCGCAGGAACTGAACCGCTATCGCAAGGAAGTGACGTTGCGCCTGCAGGCCGAACAAGGCACGGGGCAACAACCCGCCTGACGCCCGACCATGCGCCGCCGCCCGGCCCGGCCGGCGTGCGGCGCGAATTCACGACGGCCCGGCACGTTAGCGCGCCGGGCCGTTTCCGTTGGCCTTTCCGGTCGGCCTTTCTCGTTGGCCTTTCTTTATCGAGTTCTCTTCGATGCCCGCATCCTTCGAACGCAAGATCACGACGCGCGAGGCGCTCGCGCAACTGCGCCCGACGCTCGTCGCGCCGGTGGTTTTCACCAACGGCGTCTTCGACATCCTTCATCGCGGCCACGTGACCTATCTCGCCGACGCGAAGGCGCTGGGCGCGACGCTGATTGTCGGCGTGAATAGCGATGCATCGGTGCGCATGCTCGGCAAGGGCGACGACCGGCCGATCAACACGGAAAACGATCGCATGGCGCTGCTCGCGGCGCTGGAGAGCGTGGACTGGGTCGTGTGTTTCGGCGAGCGCACGCCGGTCGAACTGATTGGGGCGCTGCGCCCCGACGTGCTCGTGAAGGGCGGCGACTACGATATGGACGCGCTACCCGAATCGGCGCTCGTGCGCGGCTGGGGCGGAACGGCGCTCGCGATTCCGTTCGAGCACGATCGCTCGACGACGAAGCTGCTCAAGAAGGTGCGCGCGCAGCAAGACTGAGCGCCGCACGCAAAGGGTATGTGCACCGCGTGCGCTGACTGCGCGCATTGCGCCGCTTATTGCGAAAGTGAAGAGGCTTCCACGGGCGGTTCCGCAATGGGGCCGCCCACCAGCGGCACATCGAGCGATTCGGACGCCAGGATCGGCCGCACGGTGAGCCGTTCGGGATGGATCTGCCGGTTCAGCGGGTGGCTCACGCGCATGCCCGACGCGGGCGTCGGGCCGAATACGCCGGAAATTGCCGCGAACGCGGCGAGGTTGGCAAGAATCAGGATGGCGATCAGCCAGCGCAGCATCGTGTGAGGCTCCGTCGATATCGTTAATCAGCGCGCCGCGCGGGTCGCGCGCGGCGCTCGTTTCTTCGCTTTTTCCCTTCGCTTGTTTCTTTCGACGCCCGGCGCTCAGGCTTGCGCCGCGATCAGCGCAAGGCCCGCGAGCACAAGCGCATCGTGCCGAGTATGCGGCACCTTGAGCGCCGCTGTCACTTCGGCTGCCGCGCCGCCGCTCACCACCAGCCGCACCGGAGCATGCCACGCGTGCTCCAGGTCCGCCCACGCGCGCTCGATCAGCGCCGCCTGCGCGAGCGCACAGCCCGCCGCGATCGAGCGCTTCGTATCGGTGGCGAACGGCAGGCCGTGCTGCGCGTCATTTGCGCCGCTGCTGCTGTTACCACTGCTGTCACCAACCGTCGGCCCGCCCGCAGCGCGCGCATCGAGCGCATTGAGCACCGGCAACTGCGCGGTGTGCTCGCCGAGCGAGCGCATCATCAGCGACCAGCCCGGCGCGATCAGTCCGCCGACGAAGGTGCCGTCCGCACGCAATGCCTCCAGCGTCGTGGCCGTCCCGAGCGTCGCGATCAGGAGCGGCTCGTCCGGAAACGCTGCACGTGCGCCGATCATGCCGGCCCAGCGGTCGCTGCCGAGCGCATCGGGCGTCGTGTAGCCATTGGTCACGCCGCATTGCTGCGCGCGTGCGCGAATCACCGTGCGCGGCAGACCCGGCCATTGCGCCTCGATGAGCGCGTCGATCCGCTGCGCAACGGCATCGCCCGCAACATTCGAGATCCACGCGCTGGCGGGCGCAGGCAGATTCGACCAGCCCGGAAGCGACTGCACGTCGCCCTGCACGTTGTCCTGCAGGCTGTCGTGGCTCGCCGCGCCTGCATGCGCGAGCACGCCCGCAGCATCGGCGACAGCCCACTTGATCCGGCTATTGCCCGCATCGATGAGCAAATACGGCGGCTGATTCGATGAACGACTCGGCGAACGATCCGGCGAACGACTCGGCGCGCGCTTCATGCGCCGCCGTCCGCGATCCGCAGCGAGATATCGCCGGTCGTGACGGCTTCGCGGCCCTGCGCGGTATCGACAAGCAACTGACCGCGCTCGTCCACGCCAACCGCCACGCCGCGCATCAGTTCCTTGCCCTGCTCGAACAGCACCACCTCGCGGCCCGCATATGCGTGGCACGCGTTCCAGCGCGCCTGAAACGGCGCGAAGCCCGACTGGCCGAAGCGTTGCAGCGCGGATTCGAGGGCGTTGAGTTCGGCGGCGAGCGTGTCGGTCAGGTTCGCGTTCGGCCACACGCGCGAGAGCGCCGTGGGCGTCGTGCCCGGCACGGGCGGCGCGTCGGCGCTCGCGTTCAGCGCGCGGACTTTCGCGGCGAGATTGTCGGCGCCGCGCACATTCGTGCCGATGCCGATCACGACCGCCGTCGCGCTCGGCGTGCTCCACGCGGTCTCGACAAGGATGCCGACCAGCTTGTCGCCTTCGAGCAGCACGTCGTTCGGCCACTTGAGCGCGATCTGGCCGGGCGCGGCGACGGGCAGCGTGCGCAGACCGTCGACGAGCGCCGAACCGATTGCGAGACTCAGGCCCGCGAGGCCCTCGATCGGACGCGGCAGCACGCACGCGAGCGAGAACAGCAGCGCGTCGCCGGGCTGCGCGACCCAACTGCGTCCGCGCCGGCCACGCCCTGCGGTCTGCAGGTAGGCGACGCGCACGATCGGCCGTGCGAGCGCGTTGCGCCGCTGCGGCAGTGCCTTCAGGCGCGTCATCAGATCGGCGTTGGTCGAGCCGGTTTCCTCGACGATCTCGATGGGCCAGTCGTGGGCAGCCGGGCCGAACAGCCTGACCGCGCGCTCGCGGTCGATGCGCCAGTCGTCGGCGGGCGGGGTCGCGGGGGTAGCGGGGGAAGGGGGCTTCGCGTTCATGAGCGGTATTGTAGTAGGTGGCGCCGCCGCGGAACCGTTCCAGCCGGGCGGCGAGCGTGTAGATAGAGAGCACCCCGGGAGAGCACCCCGGGAAAGCCCCTCGGCCCTGTGCGCTGCGACCGCCGAAAGGGGGCGCGTTCGCTACAATGATTGTTCACCTTCTCCCGTCATTTCGACGACCTTGACTCAAGAGACGCCGCCCGGCCTCGACATCGCGGCCGGTACCCACGGAAAGATCGTTCGCCTCTCCGGCCAGTGGACCGCGCTCGCCCTTGCGCGCGATCGCGAACTGGGCGGCGCCGCGGTGCGCCTGCGCGCGCTCGCCAAAGAGCACGTCGGCCAATGGGATCTCTCGCGCGTCGATCACATGGATCACGTCGGCGGCCAGGCGCTCTGGCGTGTCTGGGGGCACAAGCTGCCGCCCGACCTCGTCGCGCTCACCGACACCCAGCGCGACATCTTCAACCGGATCGCGCTGCTCGACTCGGTGCGCGAACCGGTGGAGAAGGTGATCCGCGTCGATCCGGTCACGCAGTTCGGCCTCGGGATCTTCTCGTTCCTCGATCACCTCTACGGCGGCATCGGCATGCTCGGGCGCGTGGTCCTCGACCTGCTGCGCGTATTGCGCCGGCCAAAGATCATGCCGTGGATCGAGATCTCCTCGAACATCTACAACGCCGGTGCGCGCGCGCTGCCGATCACGGCACTCGTCGCGTTCCTGATCGGCATCGTGCTGTCGTATCTGTCCGCGCAGCAATTGCGGCTCTTCGGCGCGAACCAGTACATCGTCAACATCCTCGGCCTCGCCGTGATCCGCGAACTCGGGCCGGTGCTGGCCGCGATTCTCGTGGCGGGGCGCTCGGGCTCGGCCATCACCGCGCAGATCGGCGTGATGCGCGTGACCGAGGAACTCGACGCCATGCGCGTCATGGGCATCTCGCACGGACTGCGCCTGATTTTGCCGCGCGTCGTGGCGCTCGGCGTCGCGATGCCGCTGCTCGTCATCTGGACCGACATCATCGCGCTCCTCGGCGGCGCGCTCTCGGCGAGCCTCGTGCTCGGCATCGACATGTCGTACTTCGCGCGGTCGCTGCCGAGCGTCGTGCCGATGGCGAACCTGTGGATCGGCCTCGGCAAGGGCGTGGCGTTCGGCATGCTCATTGCGCTCGTCGGCTGTCACTTCGGCTTTCGCATCAAGGCGAATTCGCAAAGCCTCGGCGAGGGCACGACGACGTCGGTCGTCACGTCGATCACGATCGTCATCCTCGCCGATGCCGTCTTCGCGATCCTGTTCCAGAACGTGGGGCTCTCATGAGCACGCCGCTCAAGGAGGCCGTGCGCGATCTGCCGCTGCCCGCCATCGGCGAGCCGGTGATCGAGGTGCACAACCTCACCAAGCGCTACGGCCGCAACATCGTGCACCAGCATCTGAATCTCGATATCCGGCGCGGCGAGATCGTGACGATCGTCGGCGGCTCGGGCTCGGGCAAGACGACGCTCGTGCGGCAGATCCTCGGGCTCGAAAAGCCGAACTCGGGCACGATCCATATGTTCGGCGAGGACCTCGCGAAGGTCGGCGCCGAAGACATGCGCCTCATGCGCACGCGCACGGGCATGCTGTTCCAGCACGGCGCGCTTTTTTCGTCGCTGACAGTATTCGACAACATCGCGCAGCCGGTGCGCGAGCTGGGCAAGGTGCCCGCCGACCTGCTGCGTGACATCGTGATGCTCAAGCTGGAAATGGTGGGGCTGCCGTGCAAGCACGCGTCGAAGATGCCGGCGGCGCTTTCGGGCGGGATGGTCAAGCGCGTGGGCCTCGCGCGCGCGATCGTGCTCGAACCCGAACTGCTGTTTCTCGACGAACCGACGGCGGGGCTCGACCCGCGCTCGTCGGACGAAGTGGTGGATCTGATCAGCACGCTGCACCGCGCGCTCGGGCTCACGGTCGTGCTGGTCACGCACGACCTCGATGCGATGGTCGCGCTCTCCACGCGCGTGGCGGTGCTCGCCGAGCGGCGCGTGCTGATTGCGGCGCCGGTGGAAGAAGTGGCGGGCGTGGATGACCCGTTCATTCGCGAATATTTTCTGGGCATGCGCGGACGGCGCGCGTTGCAGGCGCTGCCGCCCGAGCGCCGCGCGAAGCTGCCGCGCGCCGCGCTCGCGCCGGCGTTCGGCTCGATGGGAGGCGGTCCATGCTGACGCGGTGTGCAGCCGGGTATGCGGCTGAATGCGCGGCTGAATACGCGGCTGAGTACGCAATACGTAGCGCGGCCTGGCTGGCAGCCGCCGCCAACGAAGGAATCTGACGATGGAAAACAAACCGCATGCGTTCTGGGCCGGGTTGTTCACGATCGGCCTGCTGGTCGTGATCGCGCTGGTGGTGTTCTTCTTCAGCGCCGACCACGTCGTGCGTGTGCCGTACGACCTGATTTCGCACTCGAACGTGACGGGCCTCTCCCCGGACGCGGCCGTGCGCTATCGCGGTCTCGACGTCGGCAAGGTGCGCTCGATCAGCTTCGATCCGCACAAGCCGGGGCAGATCGTGATCCGCATCCTCGTCGACCAGAAGGCGCCGATCACGCACTCGACGTTCGGCACGCTCGCGCTGCAGGGCGTGACGGGCATTGCGTTCGTGCAGCTCGACGATACGGGGCAAGACCTGTCGCCGCTGCATTCTTCGGCGGCGCACGTTGCGCAACTGCCGTTGCACCCGGGCCTGCTCGACCAGTTGCAACGGCGCGGCGAGGCGCTCGTTCGCAAGCTCGATAGCGTCGCCGACGACCTCGACGCACTGCTGTCCGAGCCGAATCGCCAGCAGATGATGGCGACCGTCACGAGCCTGCAGCAGGCCGCCGACAGCGCGAACACGCTCGCGAAGCAGCTCGAGCCGACGACGCGCCGCCTGCCCGCGACGGTCGCCGACCTGCAGCGCACGCTGCAGTCGACGAACCAGCTGATCCAGAACGTGAACCGCCCGGACGGCCCGTTCCAGACGAACCTGAACAAGGCCGGCACGGCGGCGGAGCGGGCGGGCACGGCGCTGCAGTCGATGAACGCGTCGATTGACGATTTGTCCGCGCGCCTCGGCTACGACACGCTGCCGCGCGTGAATTCGCTGACCGACGACGTGCGCTCGGCGATGCGCTCGGTGGACCGCGCGGCGGGCACGTTCAGCACGAGTCCGACCAGCCTGCTGTTCGGCGGCGCACCGCTGCCCACGCCGGGGCCGGGCGAGCCGGGCTTCGCGTGGCCCGCGGCCGCGGGCGGAAAGTGATGTGGAAAGTGACGTAACACGCGGCGCAACACGAGGCGCAAAACGAGGCGCAGCCGTATGACCTCGGATGCATGAAGCGCGTCCCCGCACGACCCAGAAGGAATTGCAATGTCACGCTCGATCTTCTCTCGCCGCGCCGCCCTGACGGCACTCGTGGCGCTCGCCGCCGCCGCGCTCGTCGCGGCCTGTGCGGGCCGTGCGTCCGCGCTCAACGAGAGCCGCTACGATCTCGGCCCGGTATCCATGACGCCGGCGGCGGGCGCACTGCCGCCGCTCAAGGTGCTCGAAGTGAGCGCGCCGCCGCCGCTCGACAACGACGGCATCCTCTATCGCCTGAGCACCGATGCGCAGCGCACGGGGCGCTACGCGCACAGCCGCTGGACGATGTCGCCCGCGCGTCTGCTCACGATGCGCCTGCGCACCTCGCTCGGCGCGCACGCGACGGTGCTCTCGGGCGCCGACGCCGTGCAGGCGCCGATGCTCAAGGTCGAACTCGACGAGTTCGAGCAGGTGTTCAGCAGCGCGACCGAAAGCTTCGGCGTGCTCACCGCGCGCGCGACGCTGATTCAGGGCGGCAAGGTGGTCGCGCAGCGCGCGTTCGTCGCGCGCGTACCGGCCAGTTCGCCCGATGCCGCTGGCGGCGTGCGTGCGCTCGCGGCGGCGAGCGACGATTTCGTGGGCCAGGTCGGCGCGTGGCTGGGCACCCAGCAACTGGCCGATTCACCATGACGAATGCCGTGACGTCGCGGCGCGCCGGCGGCCGCGCGCGAGCGGCCCGGGCGCGCGCAGGAGCGATCCCGCCGCGCTCGCTATAATCTTCGGCATCCGCTACGCCGCACGCCTTCGCGCGCCACACCCGGTCACCGCATGTCAGACCAGGCCAAACCCGGCCACGCGGACGTGCGTCACGCCCCGCGCGGCCCGCGCCGCGTTCTCCTCGCTATTCCACACTTCGCCACGCGACCCCACGCCATGACCGATTCGTTCTACAAGTACCACGTCTTTTTCTGCCTGAACCAGCGCGAGCCCGGCGCCGAGCGCCCGTGCTGCGCGAACTGCGGCGCCCAGTCGATGCAGGAATACGCGAAAAAACGCGTGAAGGAACTGGGCCTGGCCGGCCCGGGGAAGGTGCGCATCAACAAGGCGGGCTGTCTCGACCGCTGCGAAGAGGGTCCGACGATCGTCGTGTACCCGGAGGGCACGTGGTACACCTACGTCGACGAGACCGACATCGAGGAAATCGTCGTCTCGCATCTGCAGAACGGCCAGGTGGTCGAGCGCCTGAAGATCGACCGCTGAGGACTGCCGCACGATGAATGCACAGACTCAGAAGTTCACCATCGGCGGACCGGCCGGACCAATCGAATGCGCGCTCGACCGCCCCGATGCGGGCAAGCCGGTGCGCGGCATCGCGCTCGTCGCGCACCCGCATCCGCTCTTCGGCGGCACGATGGACAACAAGGTCGCGCAGACGCTCGCTCGCACGCTCGTGCAGCTCGGCTACACGACATACCGCTCGAATTTTCGCGGCGTAGGCGCGAGCGCGGGCACGCACGACAACGGCATCGGCGAGCAGGACGACCTGCTCGAACTCATCGCGTACATGCGCGCGCAACCGGGCCAGGCCGACGTGCCGCTCGTGCTCGCAGGCTTCTCGTTCGGCACCTTCGTGCTGTCGCATGTCGCGAAGCGCTACGTCGAAGCGGGCGGCGCGATCGAGCGCATGGTGTTCGTCGGCACGGCGGCGAGCCGCTGGGAGGTCGCGCCGGTGCCCGACACCACGCTCGTCGTGCACGGCGAACTCGACGACACCGTGCCGATCCTCTCCGTCTTCGAATGGGCGCGCCCGCAGGAACTGCCCGTGGTCGTGATTCCGGGGGCGGAACATTTCCTGCACCGCAAGCTTCACATCCTCAAGCGCATCATCGTCGAGGCCTGGCGCTAGGCGTTCGCCTTCTGCCCGCTTGTTCCCCGCTCGCTGCCCGCCGTCCGCAATCGTCCCCGTTTTTTCCTGGCGACCCGCGCGCTCGCGCGGGTTTGCCGCGGACCGGTTTCGCCCGGTTCGTGTTGATACGCGTCCGCAAAAACGTCGCGCCCGCCGCGCGAAAAAAACTCACGACAGGTCTGCGCAGAAGCGGTTTTCGCACAAAAATGCCGCAACGCCGCGCGTATAATGGCCGTTCTTTTTGTGGATGTCTCGGCCCGCGGTTCGCCGCGCTCGGGCGCCGTGTGACCCGCTTGTGCGCACTCTGCGCCGCGCGCGAACCTTCTTGCTGCGCAGCCGGTCCAACGCTCGCCTTTTGCGCCGGCTTCGCGGTGTCGCGCATCCGCTCACCGGCACTCCCAACCTGTGCGCCGCATGGCGCGCAACGTTCATCCAGCCCGACACGAACCTATGCGTTTTCTCTCCTCCGGCCAATCGTCTTCCTTCGCTTTCGTTTCCCCTTCGCTCGTTCGTAACGTCACGCTCGGCGCCCTGTTGCCGGCGTCGCTGCTTGCGTCGGCCAGCGCCTTCGCGCAGGTGCCGCCGCCCGCGGTGAACGCGCGCTCGTGGGTGCTCGTCGACGCCACGGCGAACCAGGTCCTCGCTTCGGGCAACCCCGACGAGCGCGCCGAACCGGCGTCGCTCACCAAGCTGATGACGGCCTACCTCGTGTTCGAGGCGCTGCAGTCGAAGAAGATCTCGATGGACCAGGTCGTCATGCCGAGCGAAGGCGTGCGCCGTGTGAAAACCGACGAATCGCGCATGTTCATCGAGCCGAACAAGCCGGTCTCCGTGCACGACCTCGTGTACGGCATGATCGTGCAGTCGGGCAACGACGCGGCCATCGCGCTCGCCGAACTGGTCGGCGGCTCCGAGCCGAACTTCGTGAACATGATGAACGCCGAGGCGCAGAAGCTCGGCATGGCGCACACGCACTTCGCCGACGTGAACGGCATGCCCGATCCGCAGCACTACACGACGGCCGGCGACCTCGCGACGCTCTCGACCCACCTGATCCGCGACTATCCCGAGTACTACGGCATCTTCTCGGTCAAGGAATTCAAGTACAACAACATCAAGCAGCCGAACCGCAACCGCCTGCTGTGGATCGATCCGACCGTCGACGGTCTGAAGACCGGCCACACCCAGGCTGCGGGCTACTGCCTGATCGCGTCGGCGAAGCGTCCGCTGGCCGACGGCGGCGCGCGCCGTCTCGTCTCGGTGATGATGGGCGAGAACAAGGAGCACGACCGCGTCGAGGACAGCATGAAGATGCTGAACTACGGCTATTCCGCTTACGACAGCACGCGTATCTATAAGGCGAACCAGGCGATCGCGACGCCGCGCGTGTTCAAGGGCCAGGCGGATTCGGTATCGGTCGGCGTGAAGAAGGACGAGTACGTGACGCTGCCGAAGGGCGCCGTCAGCAACGCGAAGCCGCAGCTCGAACTCACGAGCCCGCTGATCGCGCCGATCGCGGACGGTCAGCAGGTCGGCACGGCGAAGTTCGTCGGCGCCGACGGCAAGGTGCTCGCGCAGGTTCCGGTGGTCGCGCTCCATACGGTGCCGCAGGCCGGCGTCGTGGGCCGCGTGTGGGATTCGCTGATGCTCATGGTCAGCAAGAAGTAAGCGGCGGGGAATGAGCGCTCACTCGCTGACGCTCGACGGCCGCGCCGTCGGCGGCGGCAAGCCGGTGCCGGTTTGTGCGGCGCTCTGCGTGGCGAACTACGTGGCGTACCAGCGCGCGAAGGCGCGGGCGGCCATCGAGGCGCTCGCGCCGCGCAATCAGACTATCGCGGCTGCATCGCTGCAAGGAGTGGAAAAATGAACGAGGCGCAGAACGCCAGTCCGAAAGAATCGCTGATCAAGTTTCCGTGCGACTTCCCGATCAAGGTGATGGGCAAGACGCACCCGGAATTCGAGCAGACCATCGCGATGGTGATCCGCACGTTCGATAACGGGTTCGACGCAACCGCAATTGAAGTGCGTCCGTCGAGCGGCGGCAATTACACCGGCCTCACGGTGACGGTGCGCGTGACGAGCCAGACGCATCTGGACGATATCTACCGCGCGCTCACGGGTCATCCGATGGTGAAGATCGTGCTGTAACCGCGCGCATCGTGTTGTTGAAACAAGGGCCGCCCTGGGCGGCCCTTGTTGCGTTTACCGCTTTCCGTACGTGTTCAGGCTCCGCTCACGGCATCTCGCCGGACCGCTCGCGCCACGCAGCGGCGGCGGCCGTCATCAACGGACCGGCTTCGCACGCATCCTCATAGAGCCGCCGAAAGCGCGCGACTTCATCGAAGACCCAGTCGCGGAACGCCTGCACGCGCTCGGTTTGCATGCGCTGCGGCGTGCAGATGAAGTAGTAGCGCCACGGGCTCGGGCCGTCGATGTCCTTGAAAAGCCGCACGAGGCGCCCGAGCGTGATCTCGTGCATCGCGAGCGAGCGCCGCACGAGCGCGACGCCCTGGCCGTCCATCGCGGCTTGCAGCAGGTTCGACGAATCCTGATAGAGCACGCCGCGTTTGGGCTCCGGTACATCGGCGAGGCCCGCCGCGTCGAACCACGGCCGCCAGAGTTCGTCGTCCGAGCGCAGCAGCGGCAGGTCGGCCAGCTCGTGCGGATCGGAGGGCAGCTTGCCGCCGCGGAAATGGGGCGAGCAGGCCGGAAAGTAGATCTCGTCGAGCAGCAGCTCCGCATGCAGGCCTGGATAGTGGCCGTAGCCGAAACGGATCGCCACGTCGACATCGTCGCGCGCGAAATCGGTGAGCTGGTTCGTCGATTGCAGTTCGACGTCCCACTGCGGATGCGCCTCGATAAAGCGGCCGATGCGCGGCGTGACCCAACGCGCGGCGAACGACGAGAGCATCGACACCACGAGGCGCCGCTCGCGGTCGCCCGCGCGGATCTCCTGGGTGGCGCGGGCGAGCTGCGAGAGTGCGTCGTGCACCTGGGCGGCGTAGCGGCGGCCGGTTTCGGTGAGGCGCACGCGCTTGCCGTCGCGCGCGAAGAGGGCGACGCCGAGTTCGGTTTCGAGCGCGCGGATTTGATGGCTGACCGCGCCGTGCGTGACGAAGAGTTCGTCGGCGGCGCGCGAAAAGCTTTCGTGACGGGCGGCGGCCTCGAACGCCTTCAGGGCGTTCAGCGCCGGAAGCTGGCGGAGATCCATCGTAGTTTTTCTCACATAGCCGTGAAAATTGATCGTTTTGCCCAAACCCTTGATGTGTCTACGATTGTAGCCATTGATGCAGCACCGTCGGAGGCAGAAATGAGAGAGATTTCCTCGGATATCACGTTTGAAGTACCCAACGGGCAGGTCGCGTCGGTGCGTGTGGCGCGCAGCACGCGGATCACGGTGCGCTGCGGCGCGGTCTGGCTCACGCGCAGCGACGACACGGCCGACTACTGGCTCGAACCGGGCCACACGGTGCGGCTGCGGCGCGGCGAGCGCCTGTGGATCGGCGCGGAAGGCGGCCAGCCCGCGTGGGTGGCGTTCGCTTCGCCCGCGAACGTGCGCGAGCAGGTGGTCGACGCGGTGACGCGCGCCGCAGCCCGCTTCGGCGTGCACGCGGGCGACGGCTGGCGCACGATCTGAGGTCTTGCGGCAGGGCGGCGCGCGGTGGGCAACGCCGCGCGCCCGCCGGGTTCGCCGCCTGATCGTTGCTTCTGCGTTGCTTCTGCGTTGCTTCATCGTTGCTTCGGTGTTCCTGCAACGCTACCTCACCGGCCCCATTTTGATGTCGGGCGCGGGCGCGCCGATTTCGGTAAACTCCCGAAACCATGTGCGCCACCCCGGTTTCATCTCTGCCCCTCCAATCCGACTCCGATATGCCGGAGCCGGTCTCACCAGCGAATCCCGCGCCCGTCACATCTAGCGTGTCCATCGCGCCCATCGTGCTGCGCTGGCGCGGCGTCGAGCCGTATCAGACGAGCTTCGACGCCATGCGCGAGTTCACCGCCGCCCGCAGCGACGAGACGCCCGACGAAATCTGGCTCGTCGAGCATCCGCCGGTTTTCACGCTGGGCCAGGCGGGCAAGCCCGAGCATCTCCTTATCGCCGACAGTGGTATCCCGCTCGTGCAGATCGACCGGGGCGGCCAGATCACGTATCACGGCCCGGGCCAGGTGGTCGCCTATCTGCTGCTCGATCTTCGCCGCCGCAGGCTGATGGTGCGCGAGCTGGTCACGCTCATCGAGGAGTCCGTCATCCAAACCCTGGCGGCGTATAATCTCGCGGGTATTCGCAAGGCCGGCGCGCCCGGAATATACGTACCGGAAGGAGCGCCGGGCGCGAGCGCCGCGCACGTCGGCGCGAAGGTCGCCGCGCTTGGCCTCAAGATCCGCAACGGCTGCAGCTATCACGGCGTGAGCCTGAACGTGTCGATGGACCTGAGCCCGTTCCTTGCGATCAATCCGTGTGGTTATGCGGGCCTCGAAACCGTCGATATGGCAACGCTTGGCGTCGCCGCGAGCTGGCGCGACGTGGCTGCAACGCTCGCTGCGCGGCTCGAAGCGAATTTCGGCGGGCATGCGCTCACGCATCTCGCTCCCACTCTTTCGGTGGCCGAAGCGGCTGCCACAGACCCGGCAGCCGAAGCGGCCGCTGTGGACCCGGCCGCGCAGGCGGCCTCAGGCGGACAACCGCCGCAATCGCAGGCCGGCGACGCACCCGCTGCCTGAATGGATCGACAGAATGACTGACGCAACGCCCACCTCCGGCGCGAACGCCGCAGACAAACCTGCTACCGACGCCGCTCCGTACGACGCCACCGTGAAACAGAAGGCGCAGGCCAAGACCGCGCGCATTCCGATCAAGATCATCCCCGTCGAGAAGCTCAAGAAGCCCGAGTGGATCCGCGTGAAGGCGGCCACCGGCAATTCGCGCTTCTACGAGATCAAGAACATTCTGCGCGAGCACAACCTGAACACGGTGTGCGAAGAGGCGAGCTGCCCGAACATCGGCGAATGCTTCGGCCACGGCACCGCGACGTTCATGATCATGGGCGACAAGTGCACGCGCCGCTGCCCGTTCTGCGACGTCGGCCACGGCCGTCCCGATCCGCTCGACCAGGAAGAACCGGGCAAGCTCGCGCGCGCGATCGCCGCGCTCAAGCTCAAGTACGTCGTGATCACGAGCGTCGACCGCGACGACCTGCGTGACGGCGGCGCCGGCCATTTCGTCGAATGCATCCGCCAGGTGCGCGAGCATTCGCCGCTCACGCGCATCGAAATCCTCACGCCTGATTTCCGCGGCCGTCTGGAGCGCGCGCTCGAAGTCCTGAACACCGCGCCGCCCGACGTGATGAACCACAACCTCGAAACGGTGCCGCGCCTCTACAAGGAAGCGCGCCCGGGTGCGGATTACGCCCACTCGCTCAAGCTCCTGAAGGACTTCAAGGCGCAGCATCCCAATGTCGCGACGAAGTCGGGCCTGATGGTGGGTCTCGGCGAAACCACCGAAGAACTGCTTCAGGTGATGCGCGACCTGCGCGCGCACGACGTCGAAATGCTGACGATCGGCCAGTATCTGCAGCCTTCGGAGCACCACCTGCCGGTGCGCGCGTATGTGCATCCCGACACGTTCAAGATGTTCGAGGAAGAGGCGTACAAGATGGGCTTCACGCACGCCGCCGTTGGCGCGATGGTGCGTTCGAGCTATCACGCCGATCTGCAGGCGAAGGGCGCAGGCGTCGTCTGATCGAAAGGCACCGTGAAAGCCGTGCCGAAAGCATCGGGTCAGCCGCGTGCAGGCAGCGCGGCTCATCCTTCGCTCATTCTCCGCTCATGCTCCGAATAGCCCGCTAAACGCGGGCTTTTTTGCGCCTATGCGCGGCGCGCTAGCGGTGCACGATATGCCTTTGCGTACGGAATCTGTATCGATGACACCTGCCCTCGCCTCGTCACGCTTCGCGCGGCGTGTAGTGGACTCGCTGGCCTCACTGGCCGTGGCTGTCGCGCTGGTCGCGACGGTTGCGACGTTCGGTGCGGGCGTTGCACATGCCGCCGACGCCCGGCACGAAGTCGTGATCGCCTGCCAGGATCTGGTGTTGCCGTGGCGCTATGCGCAGGCGACGGGCCTCGTCGAAAAGGCAACCGGCTACAAGGTCACTTATCGCAAGTTCGCAAGCGGCGCGGAGGTGATCCGTGCGCTCGCATCGGGTTCCGCGCAACTCGGCGAAGCGGGATCGAGCCCGATTGCGGCGGGGCTGTCGCAGGGCGTCGATATTTCGCTCTTCTGGATCCTCGACAACATCAACGACGCCGAAGCGCTCGTCGCACGCAACGGCTCCGGCATCACGAGCGTGGCCGCGCTCAAGGGCAAGACGGTCGGCGTGCCGTTCGTGTCGACGTCGCATTTCCATACGCTCGTCGCGCTCGAACACGCAGGCGTCAATCCCGCCGACGTGAAGATCGTCAACCTGCGCCCGCCCGAAGTCGCGGCGGCCTGGCAGCGCGGCGACATCGACGCGACCTGGATCTGGGATCCGGTGCTCGCGCAGGTGAAAAAGAACGGCCGCGTGCTGATCACGTCGGGGCAGGTAGCGAAGGCGACGGGCAAGGCGACCTTCGACGGCTTCGTCGCCGATCGCCGCTTCGCGAAGGACAACGCCGATTTCATGGCGAAGTTCGTGAGCGTGCTCGCCGCCGCCGATGCCGATTACCGCGCCCATCGTGCCCATGGCGCCGCATGGACCGCCGCGTCGCCGCAGGTCGCAGCCATTGCGAAAGCGTCCGGCGCGAACCCGCAGGATGTGCCCGCGAGCCTCGCGCTCTACGCCTTCCCGACGCCAGCGGAGCAGGCCTCGACAGCGTGGCTCGGCGGCGGCGCGCAGTCGGGTGCGGCGCAGTCGCTCCTTGCCACCGCAACGTTCCTCAAGGCGCAGGGTGCGATCCAGAACGTGCTGCCCGATTATTCGGCGGGCGTCGATCCGCAGTTCGTGCAGCGCGTTCCGGCGCATTGAATGCGACGTCACGGCCACCAACGCACCGCACCATGAGTTCGCTCGAAATCCGCAACCTGAGTGTCGTCTACGAAGGCGCGACGCGCGGCGCGCAGCGCACCATCGCGCTCGCGCATGTCGATCTCGCGGTCGAGGCCGGTGAGTTCGTCGTGGTGCTCGGCGCGTCGGGATGCGGCAAGACCACGCTGCTCAACTGCATCGCAGGCTTCATCGAACCGACGCACGGCGAAGTGTGCGTGAACGGCGCGCGCGTGACGGGAGCGGGTGCCGATCGCGGCGTCGTGTTCCAGAAGCATGCGCTGATGCCGTGGCTCGACGTGCTCGACAACGTCGCACTCGGGCCGCGCTTTCAGCGCGTGCCGAAGGCCGAGCGCGAACGCATCGCCCGCGAGCAGCTTGCGCGCGTGGGGCTCGATGCGCATGCGCGCTCGCGCGTCTACGCGCTCTCGGGCGGCATGCAGCAGCGCGTGGGACTCGCGCGCGCGCTCGCGAGCGATCCGCAGATGCTGCTGATGGACGAGCCGATGGGCGCACTCGACGCGATGACGCGCGAGTCGATCCAGGAACTCGTGCTCGACCTCTGGGGCCGCACGAAGAAGACGGTGTTCTTCATCACGCACGACGTCGAGGAAGCGCTCTTTCTCGCGACGCGCGTGATCGTGATGACGCCGGGGCCGGGCCGCATCGAACATGAATACGCGCTGCCGTTCTCCCGGCGCTATCTGGAGACGCGCGATGCGCGCGCGGTGAAGTCGTCGGCGGCGTTCATCGAGTGGCGCGAGCGGCTGATCCGTCTGCTGCACGCACGCTCGGGCGCGACTGGCGCGGTCATGAGGGGGAACGGATGAGCGTGCCTCAGGAATCGATGCATGACGCCGTGCTGGAAGCGCCTGCACAACAGCCGCTCGCCGCACCGCGCGCCGACAAACGTAGCGAAATGCGCGCCACCAAGCGCACGAAAGTCTGGCGCATGCCCGGCGAAGGCTCGACGGCGGCGCTTTCCGCCGCATCCGTCGCGGGCTTTGCGCTCCTCTGGTGGCTCGCGACGCATCTGCACTGGGTGCCGCCGCTCTTTCTGCCGACGCCCGAAGCCGTCTGGCGTGCGTTCGTGGACGCCTGGCAGGGCCGTATCGAAGGCGGCTTGCCGCTCTCCGAGCATCTCGCCTGGAGCGTGCTGCGCGTGTTCGGCGCGTTCGCGCTCGCGGCGGCGACGGCGATTCCCGTCGGCATCCTGATGGGCGTTTCGCGCGTCGCGCGCGGGCTGCTCGATCCGCCGCTGGAGTTCTACCGCCCGCTGCCGCCGCTCGCGTATCTGCCGCTCGTCGTGATCTGGTTCGGCATCGACGAGACCGCGAAGATCGTCGTCATCTTTCTCGCCTGCTTCGCGCCGATCGCCATGGCCGCGCGCGCTGGCGCGAGAAGCGCCACGGTCGAGCAGATCCGCGCGGCCAGCTCGCTTGGCGGCAGCTTCTGGCAGATCGTGCGCTTCGTCGTGTTGCCCGCCGCGCTGCCGGAGATCCTCACCGGTCTGCGCATCGCGATCGGCTTCGGCTGGACGACGCTCGTCGCCGCCGAGATGGTCGCCGCGACCGCAGGCCTCGGCCAGATGGTGCTCAATGCGTCGAGCTTCCTGCGCACCGACGTCGTCGTCATGGGCATCGTGCTGATCGGCCTCCTTGCCTGGGGCTTCGATCTCGGCATGCGCGCGCTGGAGCGGCGTCTCGTGCCGTGGAAGGGGCGCGGCTGAAGCTTACGGAAGGCGTGCGGAAATCCATACGCCACCCGCGCCGAATTCTGGAAATCCGGATTCCCCGCCGCTCGGCCGACGTAAAAATCAAAGTAAATCAATGGCTTGGCGACGCCAGCCGTCTGGCACCAACCTTGCAATGCTTCGTGCATGGCCACCCAGGCCTCACAACTACAGCAAGGAGACAGTCGATGCCCGATACCCCCGCCGAATTCCGCTGATTCCCCCCGTTCTGTTGCGGCACGCGTCGCACGAACGCCGCCCGGATCTCCCATTCGCGCCGCCCGCTCGCGTTCGGCCATTGGCTTACTTTTGCATGCAGGAAAAACCGTGAAGAAACCCCTCCACAAAGTGCTCTACGTCCAGGTGATCCTCGCGATCGTCGTGGGCATCATCCTCGGCCACTACTCGCCGGCGCTCGCCGTCGACATGAAGCCGCTCGGCGAAGCCTTCATCAAGCTGATCAAGATGGTGATCGGCCCGATCATCTTCTGTACCGTCGTGACCGGCATCGCCGGCATGGAAGACATGAAGAAGGTCGGCCGCGTGGGCGGCAAGGCGCTGCTCTACTTCGAGATCGTCTCGACCTTCGCGCTCCTGCTCGGTCTGATCGCCACGCACGTGCTCAAGCCGGGCGCGGGCTTCAACGTCGACGTGAAGACGCTCGATGCCAAGTCGGTCGCTTCGTTCGCCGAAAAGGCGCACGGCACGAGTTCGGTCGACTTCCTGATGCACATCATTCCCGACACGATCTCCTCGGCGTTCGCGCAAGGCGAGATCCTGCAGATCCTGCTGATCGCGATGCTGTTCGGCGCGGTGCTCACGCAGATCGGCGAGCGCGGCCGCGTCGTGACCGAGTTCATCGAAGGCATCTCGAACGTGCTGTTCGGCGTCGTCAAGATCATCACGAAGCTCGCACCCATCGGCGCGTTCGGCGCGATGGCGTTCACCATCGGCAAGTACGGCGTGGGCTCGCTGATCCCGATGCTCAAGCTGATCGGCACGTTCTACCTCACGTCCATCGTGTTCGTGCTCGTGGTGCTCGGCACGATTGCGCGCTTCGTCGGCTTCTCGATCGTGCGCTTCGTGGCGTACATCAAGGAAGAGATGCTGATCGTGCTCGGCACGAGCTCCTCGGAATCGGCGCTGCCGCAGCTCATGCAGAAGCTCGAGCGTCTGGGCTGCTCGCGCTCGGTGGTGGGCCTCGTCGTGCCGACCGGCTATTCGTTCAACCTCGACGGCACCAACATCTACATGACGATGGCCGTGCTGTTCATCGCCCAGGCCACCAACACCGACCTCACGCTCACGCAGCAGCTCACGCTGCTCGCCGTGACGATGCTGACCTCGAAGGGCGCGAGCGGCGTGACCGGCGCGGGCTTCATCACGCTGGCGGCCACGCTCGCCGTGGTGCCGACCATTCCGCTCTCGGGCATGGTGCTGATCCTCGGCATCGACCGCTTCATGAGCGAGTGCCGTGCGCTGACCAACATCGTCGGCAACGGCGTGGCGACGGTCGTGG
>NZ_JAMXLH010000003.1 GCF_024281035.1 Paraburkholderia sp. | reverse complement strand
CAGCCGGTCCGCCGGGCGGTTAAACCCATATTGTGCCTGAAAACCGACCACTTCCCTAAATTGGGGGCGATCCGCGAAATAAACAGGGTGAACCAGCCGCCAACCCGTCATTACCCCTTCAGCGTCTGCTCGAGCACGTGCAGCTCGTGATTGAGCTGGGCGTCCTTGGTCCGTTCGTCGGCGATCTTGCGCACGGCGTGCAGCACCGTGGTGTGGTCGCGGCCGCCGAACAGCTCGCCGATTTCCGGCAGGCTCTTCTGCGTGAGCTCCTTGGCCAGATACATGGCGATCTGGCGCGGGCGCGCGATGTTCGCCGGGCGCTTCTTCGAATACATGTCGGCGACCTTGATGCTGTAGAAGTCCGCCACCGTCTTCTGGATGTTTTCCACCGAAATCTGGCGGTTCTGCACCGTCAGCAAGTCCTTGAGCGCTTCCTTGGTCAGCTCGATCGAGATCTCGCGGCCGTGGAACTTCGAATACGCGAGGATCTTGCGCAGCGCGCCTTCCAGTTCGCGCACGTTCGAGCGCAGGTGCTTGGCGACGAAGAACGCGACGTCCTCGTTCAGGCTCACGCCTTCCGACTGGGCCTTGCGCATCAGGATCGCCACGCGCATTTCCAGCTCGGGCGGCTCGATCGCCACCGTCAGGCCGGAGTCGAAGCGCGAGATCAGGCGGTCGTCGATGCCCGAGATTTCCTTCGGATACGTGTCGCTCGTGATGATGACCTGCGCCTTGTTGGCGACCAGCGCCTCGAACGCGTAGAAGAATTCCTCCTGCGTGCGCGACTTGCCGGAGAAGAACTGGATGTCGTCGATCAGCAGCAGGTCGAGCGAGTGGTAGTAGCGCTTGAAGTCGTCGAACGCCTTGCGCTGGTACGCCTTCACGACGTCCGAAACGTACTGTTCGGCGTGGATGTAGCGGATTCGCGCGCCCGGCTTGTCCATCAGCAGCTGGTTGCCGATCGCGTGGATCAAGTGGGTCTTGCCGAGGCCGACGCCGCCGTACAGGAAGAGCGGGTTGTAGGAGATGCCGGGGTTGTCGGCGACCTGGATCGCCGCCGCGCGCGCAAGCTGGTTCGCCTTGCCGGTGACGAAATTGTCGAACGTGAGCACCGGGTTCAGCTTCGAGCGCTCGTACGACGGATCGGACTCGCTGCCCGACGCCGCGGCGGCAGCGCCCTGGCCCGGGCGCCATGCGCGGCGGCCCGCAGCGGCTTCGTTCGCGTCGAGGCTGGGCAGATCGAGGTCGGCTGCGTCGTCGGCCACGTGCGCAGCCGCGCCCGGCGCCGCGGCGGACGCCTGTATTGTCTGCGTGAGGGCCGAGAGGCTCGCCGCGAGGCCGCCCGCTTGCATGCCAGCCTGCATCGCAGGTGCGGCAGCCGTTTCGGGCACGCCCGTGCTGCTGGCGAGCGGCATGCGCGGTGCGGCCGCAACCGGCGCGCGCATGCCCGCTTTCGGATCGAGGACGAACTGGACGTCGACCGGCATTTGCCAGAAATCGCGGGCCAGATCGGAGATGCGGCCCGAGAACTGGCTCTTGACCCAGTCGAGTTTGAAGCGGTTAGGAGCGGCGATCTGCAGCGTGTTCGCAGCAGCATCGAAGGCAACCGGGGCCAACGGTTTAATCCACGTCACGTACTGCTGGGGCGTCAGCTCACGCTCCAGCAATGCGGAACAGTGTTGCCAGAAATCATTCATCGAGTTGCTGTGTTAGTTTTGTCTGCACGCATTGCCGCCGCGCCGCTCCAGCCGCACCGGGACTTCCCTTGCGCGACGAGGCCCTGACGGGCGACGGCAACAGCTCCGGGTGCCCGTAGCGCAAGGAATTTGCGACTGACAGGCTGGCCGGAGCGGCATGCAGGATTCTTGGATAGGCGAGATTCTACCGCCGAAATCCCCCGGCCAGGAAGTTATCCACAGGGACCGATCAAGGTGCCGCAAGGTAATCCGCGCGTAGCCCGCGACGCCTTTCGACACCCTAACCTATTGACGGCCAACAAAAATCCGGCTTAAATAGCGGGTTCCGCGAAAACCAATCCCTGTACCACCGGCCATTGCTTTTTTCCGCGATGCTCGCCGCGGTCAATTCTCAACAAGTGAGAGCAACATGAAACGTACTTTCCAACCTTCCGTTACGCGCCGTAAGCGCACCCACGGCTTCCGCGTCCGCATGAAGACCGCCGGTGGCCGCAAAGTGATCAACGCACGCCGTGCGAAGGGTCGCAAGCGTCTCGCCGTCTAAGCGGATAACTGCGCTGACAACCGCGCAGATCACTGCGTCGGGCAGCATCGCGATTCGCGATACCACCCGTAGCGCGTCGCACGCGCTTGCAGCGAAAGCAGACACAGCGGACGATGCGGATATCATGCCGTCGCGAACGCAAGCCGCTTTCCCGAAGGCCGCAAGGCTACTGAAAACGGATGAGTTCTCATCCGTTTTTCGTTTGCGCCCGTGGCGCCGCTCCGCGCACTTCGTCGTGTACGGGCGGCCGACGGGAGGCGCCGCGCGCCTCGGGCTGGTGATCGGCAAGAAGTTCGCGCCGCGCGCGGTGACCCGCAACCTCGTGCGCCGGATCGCGCGCGAGGCGTTTCGCGTAAAGCGCGCGCAGTTCGACGGGTTCGACGTGCTCCTGCGCCTGCACACGAAGTTCGACCGCAAGGCGATGCCGGGCGCGTCGTCGCCGTCGCTCAAGGCCTTGTGCCGCGACGAGATCGAGATGCTGCTGGGCAAGGCCGCGCGCGAAGCGGCGCGCGCGCGTAGCGCGCCGCAGGCCAAAGAGGCCGAAGAGGCCAAAGCGGCTGGAACAGCCGGAAAGGCTGAAAAGGCCAAAACCGCCGAAGCGGCCAGGCCGGTTCCGGGTTCGCCGGACGTGCCGGACGCCCCGGCCGCATCATGAGTCGCACGCGCAAGCCGGGCGTCCCCGCCGCGACCGCGCGCGTGGCCCGCCATTCGTTTTTCGGAGCGGCGCAGTCCGGCCGCAACGCCATGCAAACGGTTTTGATCGCGTTACTGCGTTTCTACAAGCTGGCCGTGAGTCCCCTGCTCGGCAGCCGATGCCGTTTTTATCCTTCGTGTTCGGATTACGCGCGCGAGGCAATCCAGTATCATGGCGCCGCGCATGGTACTTACCTCGCCGCGCGGCGACTGTGCCGCTGCCACCCGTTTTCCGCGGGCGGCTACGATCCGGTTCCGCCAGTCACCCCGAACAAGCGCTGACGCGCCATTCCATCGACACTGAGACAACGCATGGATATCAAACGCACCGTCCTATGGGTCATCTTCTTCATGTCAGCTGTCATGTTGTACGACAACTGGCAGCGCGACCACGGACGCCAGTCGATGTTCTTCCCGAGCGCGACGCAGACGCAAAACGCCACGAGCGCCCCGCCCCAGTCGGGCTCGCCGGCAGCCGCGGCTGAATTGCCGTCGGCCGCCGCGACCGGCCAGGCACCGGCGGCGAACGCAGCGCAGCCGGCTGAAGCCGCGGCGCAGCTCGTGCACTTCCGCACGGACGTCTACGACGGCACGATCGACACGCGCGGCGGCACGCTCACGCGGCTCGCGCTCGTCAAGGAAGCCGACGGCACGCACCCGAACCAGTTCGTCACGTTGTTCGACCACACGAACGACCACACGTACCTCGCGCGTACGGGCCTGTTCGGCGGCGACTTCCCGAACCACACCGACGTGTTCACGCCCGTCTCCGGTCCGCGCGAGCTGACGGGCGACGCCAACACGTTCCAGATCAGCTTCGATTCGCCGGTGAAGGGCGGCGTGAAGGTCACGAAGACCTACACGTTCACGCGCGGCAGCTATGTGATCGGCGTGGACTGGAAGGTGCAGAACGTCGGCACGGCGCCGGTTTCGCCCACGCTCTACATGGAGCTCGTGCGCGACAGCCAGCCGGTGGAAACGCCGCGCTTCTCGCACACCTTCATCGGACCGGCGGTGTACTCGAACGAGCACCACTTCCAGAAGATCACCTTCTCCGACATCGACAAGGGCAAGGCTGAATTCACGAAGCAGGCCGACAACGGCTGGGTCGCGATGGTGCAGCACTACTTCGCGACCGCCTGGATTCCGCAGCAGGGCGTGAACCGCAAGGTCTACGTCGAGCGCTTCGACAACTCGCTCTATCGCGTCGGCGTGCAGCAGCAGCTCGGCGCGATCGCGCCGGGCGCGACCCAGAACGTGCAGGCGCGCCTGTTCGCCGGTCCGCAAGAGGAGCGCATGCTCGAAGGCATCGCCCCGGGCCTCGAACTCGTGAAGGACTACGGCTGGGTCACGATCATCGCGAAGCCGCTCTTCTGGCTGCTCGAGAAGATCCACGCCTTCGTCGGCAACTGGGGCTGGTCGATCGTCCTGCTCACGGTGCTCATCAAGGCGGTGTTCTTCCCGCTGTCGGCGGCAAGCTACAAGTCGATGGCGCGCATGAAGGAGATCACGCCGCGCATGCAGGCGCTGCGCGAACGCTTCAAGGGCGATCCGCAGAAGATGAACGCCGCGCTCATGGAGTTGTACAAGACCGAGAAGGTCAATCCGTTCGGCGGCTGCCTGCCGGTCGTGATCCAGATTCCGGTGTTCATCTCGCTCTACTGGGTGCTGCTGTCGTCGGTGGAAATGCGCGGCGCGCCGTGGATTCTCTGGATTCACGACCTTTCGCAGCAGGATCCGTTCTTCATCCTGCCGGTGCTGATGGCCGTCTCGATGTTCGTGCAGACCCGCCTGAACCCGACGCCGCCGGACCCCGTGCAGGCCAAGATGATGATGTTCATGCCGATCGCGTTCTCGGTCATGTTCTTCTTCTTCCCGGCTGGCCTCGTGCTGTACTACGTCGTCAACAACGTGCTTTCGATCGCGCAGCAGTACTACATCACGCGCATGATGGGCAAAGGCAAGAAGCTGGAAAAAGCCAGCTGAGCTTTAAGCGGACGGTGGCGACGCCGTCCGCGCACGCTCGACGTCGAGCCGTAAAAGACAAAGTCGCCCGGTGCAAGCCGGGCGGCTTTTTTTGTCGTCTGTGCGATGTGGTGCGATAAGGTCGCGACACCGTGCGAGGCGCGGCGATGCTGGCTCGCGTCAGCGGCGTTCGGCGTCGCCGTAGAACTCGGCGATCAGCTCCTGAACCAGATATCGGTGATGCGGACTCAATGCTTCGATTTTCGAGGCCAGTTCGATCGTCTCCGGTGACAGCGGATACTTCTCGTCGCGCCGCAGCGGTTTGGGCACCGCCGACGTCATGCCGCTCGGCGGCGGCCCGTAATGCAGCCAGTGGACATCGACCTTGAACCAGTCGGCGAGGGTGCGGAGTTTGTCGTCGGTGGGAATGGTCCGGCCGCTCAGCCACTTGTGCACGGTTTGCGGCGACACCGGATGCTCTCCGTGGTGGCGCAGGTTGAAGTGCAAGGCGAGGTCGGTGCTGCCGCGCAGCTTTTCTGATGCGCGCTTCATCGCGAACTTCAAACGTTCGGAAAAAGCGGATTTTTCTTCCATGGTCGGCATGGCCGAGATTGTGCGACCCTATTTCGACGAAGAAGACAACCAATCTGGCTATATTTAGCGCATATAAGCAACAGTTCGCCTGGGCCAGCCCGGATGACCCTATCGCGGTCATTCCGCGCAAGCAGCACAGGTACTTGAATTCTGACAGAATTTACGCAGACCACTCAAGAGATCCGACGGTCGATGGCAAGATCACGCTTATCTAATACAAGATAGATCCGGATTTGCCGAACCTCCCGGCCCGGCATGCACAGCGGCTCGGCGAAAAGCGCCTCACTTCGCCGCGTTACAATGCCACGCACTTTCGCGTCCGCCACCACGGCGCGCGTCGTTCCGCTTCTCCCGCAATCGAACCTTCCGTCAGCCATGCTCGCCACCGATTCCGATCCCATCGTCGCCATTGCCACTGCGCCCGGACGCGGCGGAATCGGCGTCGTGCGCGTGTCGGCGGGCCGTGCGGGCGCCGCCGCCGCCGAGGCGCTGATGCACGCCCTCACGGGCCAGGCGCTCGCGTCGCGCCACGCGCATTACGTGCCGTTCCTCGACGGCAACGGCGAAGCGCTCGACCGCGGTATCGCGCTCTACTTCCCCGCGCCGAATTCGTATACCGGCGAACACGTGGTCGAACTGCAGGGCCACGGCGGCCCGATCGTGCTCCAGCTCGTGCTGCAGCGCTGCATCGAGGTCGGGCGCAGGTTCGGCCTGCGGCTCGCCGAGCCCGGCGAATTCACGCGCCGTGCGTTCCTCAACGACAAGCTCGACCTCGCGCAGGCCGAGGCCGTCGCCGACCTGATCGAGGCCAGCACCGAAGCCGCGGTGCGATCGGCGGGACGTTCGCTCGAAGGTGCGTTTTCGCGCGATATCCACGCACTCGTCGACGATGTGGTCACGCTGCGCATGCTCGTCGAGGCGACGCTCGACTTTCCCGAGGAAGAGATCGACTTTCTCGAAGCCGCCGACGCGCGCGGCAAGCTCGCGCACATTCGCGCCCAGCTCGATCACGTGCTGTCGGAAGCGCGTCAGGGCGCGCTGCTGCGTGAAGGCCTCGCGGTCGTGCTCGCGGGGCAGCCGAACGTCGGCAAGTCGTCGCTGCTGAACGCGCTCGCGGGCGCCGAACTCGCGATCGTGACGCCGGTGGCCGGGACGACTCGCGACAAAATCTCGCAGACGATCCAGATCGAGGGCATACCGTTGCACGTCATCGACACGGCGGGCCTGCGCGATACGGAAGACGAGGTCGAGAAGATCGGCATCGAGCGCACGTGGAACGAGATCGGCCGCGCCGATGTCGTGCTGCATCTGCTCGACGCCCGCACGGGGATGACGACGGAAGACCACGCGATTGCGGCGCGTTTTCCGGCTGGCGTTCCTGTGGTGCGCGTGCTCAACAAGACCGACCTGACCGACGCCGCGCCGGCAGCCGCCACACTCGCGCTGCCCGATGGCGGCGAGCTGTGCGAAGTGCGGCTCTCTGCGAAGCAGGGCGACGGCATCGGGCTGCTGCGTGCCGAACTGCTGCGCATCGCGGGCTGGCAGGCCGACGCGCAGAGCGTCTATCTGGCGCGCGAGCGTCATCTGATCGCGCTGCGCGAAGCGCGCGAACATCTCGGCCAGGCAAGCGCGCATGCGGACCAGAATGCGCAGGCGCTCGATCTTTTCGCCGAGGAATTGCGGCTTGCTCAGGAAGCGCTTAATTCCATCACGGGCGAATTCACATCCGATGATTTACTCGGCGTGATTTTCAGCCGGTTTTGTATCGGGAAATAACCGGTTGCTCAAGGTTGTCCAACGTCGCTGACGTCTGGCTCCAAGGTCTGGCGTTACCCGTCCACCCAGGCCGTTGCCATGCTGCGCGAGCAGTACGAACGCTTCGGGGAATCGCACAGGATCTCCAGCGCGCCACGGTTTCCAACCCGCTCGGTTGGCCAGGCAGTGACACTGCGTACAACCTTGCCGCGAATGGCTAGCTTGCCCGCCCGCTTGACGGGCGAAATTTTCAAGGTTGAGCGGTTGGCAGTGTTCCCGGCACAGCCGCGCAGGCGGCGGGTGCGGCTGGCGGTGCTGCGCTGTTCGGTCCGGGAGGCCGCTTCGCCTTGCTTGACGGGCGTTTGCACGGAGATGCCGGGATTCTTCTGCCTGCTGAAAGAATGCCTTCTCATACTAGGTGTTAACCCTGAGCCGCGATCCTCATAGACTGTCGTCACTGATTTACGAACAGGGCTGTTCGTAGCAGAAGAAAACAAAGTCTGGAGGTAAGTACCATGAAGTCCCTGATTCAAGCCGTTGTTGTTGCCGCCGCCCTTGCTGCTCCGGTTGCTGTGTTCGCTCAATCGAACCAGCCCGTCACCCGCGCACAAGTGCGTGCTGAACTGGTTCAACTCGAAAAGGCCGGCTATAACCCGGCTCGCGGCCAAGACCCGTACTACCCGGCCGACATTCAGGCTGCCGAAGCCAAAGTGGCTGCGGAAAACGGCGCAACGAGCGGTTACGGCGGTGCCGTGAATGGTTCGTCTGATGCAGGCCGCCCGGCAGTGTCGAAGGCCGACTGGAACGCGATGTACAACCATCCCTGATGCGTTGATTTCGGACGCCCTGGCAGGATGCCAAAAGTACCCGGCCTGAGCATCGCAGTCTGAGCGCGCGGCACCCCAGCGCGTTCCTGTTTAAAGAACTGGCTCGCCAGCGCGGCAATGTCCGGCAGCGGGCCAGTCTCACATTGAACACCTCCGTCATCGGACTCCCGATGGCTTCGCCCGGGCCTTCGTGGCCCGGGCGCTTTTTCAGATAAACCTCGCAACCGGGCATCGTCCGATCGGATCGGACTGACTGTGTCCAGTGGTGCGTATCTACCTGATCGTGCAGAATGGCGATCCGTCGAAACCGGTAATCGCTAAAGGGCAAACAGCGCGCGAATCAAACGCATTTTGCGGTAGGGCAAAAGGTGCGAGAAACGATTCAGGAACTGGGCGGAACAATGCCCGAAAAATTGCCAACGCCTGATACGAGTATTCAGCAAATCGAACAAGCTCAAAAGAAGCTGCCGAAATAATCCCAGGCTTGACGGCTGGACGTTCGAACCACGCCCAGGACGGTCATAACGCGTAAATAAGACCCAAATAAGCCACAATCGCGCGCTTCCCCTCGTCCACCCGAGCTTGCTTCCGGCTCAAAAGCGCCCATTCGAAACGCACGTTGCCCTTACTTCAAGCTAACAGCCGGTCGCAATACGGCTTTTTCTTTGATAATCTCGCGACGGGGAAACGACGCGCGTATGACGCCCGTCGTTAAACAGTTCATTTCGAATCAGACCAAAGATGAATAAGAAGACGGTACTTCACGTGTTGTTACTGCTGCCAGCGCTCTCGGCATTTGGCGCCGAGTGCACGCCGAAGCCCGCTGCGACGCTCGCCCATATGACTCCGACCAGGCTGACGCACTACTACGTCAAGCTCGGCAAGATCAAGAACGCGTGGCTTGAGAACTCCGGGATGGACCATCCGAAGTGGTTCCAGCACGCGCAAATGTGCGACAAGGAAGCGGACCGCGTTCAGCAGGTCGCCAAGCACAAGGGCATGGATCTCTTCGAACTCGAGACGTCCGGCCGTTACACGGGCCTGCTCGGAACGGACACGGTCGCGAATGCGCCCGACCCGGTGAAGCCCGCAGCACCTGTGAAAAAGGCACACGCCCGCGTCTCGAAGAAGTACGCCGCGCGTACCCGATAAGCGGGCAAAGCCGGACAAAAGCGCGAAGGCGGGAGGACTGCGGCGGCTTCGACAAGCGTCGCGAGCGTCGCGTCCGGTGCATGCCTCACAGCTGGCCTGCCGCATGTTCTCGTCAAAGCGTTCGGCGGAACCCGGCGCAAGCCGGTCGTCGCTCGAAGCAAAATCAACCAACACGTTGTTGGCGGGCATCGCCGCGCGATCTGCGATCTCGCACCCAGACGGAGAGACCATGAAGCGCATTTTCATGACACGGGACGAAGCTGTTCACCTGCTGGTGCAAGCCCACGCATCGGCCTCGGGACATAGCTCGCCGCTGATCCAGCCGGCCGGCAACGACCCCGCGAAACTCGAAGTGCTGGACCGGCTGTTGCTCGATGTCCGCGCGGGCCGGGTCAACGAGTTTCGACTCGACGCCAACGACAGCACGCACATCGCGATCACAGACTGAACCGGGCGGATCGAGGCGATCTCCGCAGCGTTCGCGTCGAAATCGCGCGACGCCCGCTGTGACGGCGGCTTCGCCGCCCTCTTGAAAACCCCGCGCGCCCCCTGCATGTAGTGCCCACATTCCATCGGAGAGTTCCGATCGTGGGCAGCCGTCCTTCCTTCATCGACGATCTCAGTCGCGACTTGGCCGACAGCTCCAGTCCGCCACCCAGCGACGATACCGCCCTGCTCGACGCCTACTCGCGCACCGTCATCGGCGCGCTCGAACGCGTTCAGCCCGCGGTCGCCTTCATCGCCGTCGAGCGGCGCACGGACGGCGGCGGCAGCGGTTCGGGTTTTCTCTTCACCCCGGACGGCTATCTCCTGACGAACAGCCACGTCGTGCACGGCGCCAAGGCCGTGCGCGCGACACTCGCCGATGGCGCGACCTACGAAGCGGACCTCGTCGGCGACGATCCGAGCACCGACCTCGCCGTGCTGCGCATCGGCGCGGCCGAAGCGCTGCCGCATGCCGAACTCGGCGAATCCGCACGGTTGCGCGCCGGGCAGATCGCGATTGCGGTGGGCAGTCCGCTCGGCCTCGCGCAGACGGTGACGACGGGCGTGGTTTCGGCACTTGGGCGCTCCTTGCGCTCCCGCTCCGGCCGCATGATCTACGACGTGATCCAGACCGATGCCGCGCTCAACCCCGGCAATTCCGGCGGGCCGCTCGTCAACTCGGCGGGACAGGTCATCGGCGTAAATACGGCAATCATTCCCGGCGCCCAGTCGATCTGCTTCGCGACCGCCATCGACACGGCGAAGTGGGTCATCACGCAACTCTTCGCACATGGCCGCGTGCGGCGCGCGCACGTCGGCATCGCGGGCACCAATGTGCCGATTGCACGCAAGGTGCAGCGCTACTTCGAACTCGCGACGACAAGCGGCGTGCGCGTGATGGAAGTCGTGAAAGGAAGCCCGGCGGCGTTGAGCGGCTTGCGCACGGACGACACGATCGTCGCCGTCGACGGCTTGCCGGTTGAAAGCATCGACGCGCTGCAGCGGCTGATGGATGCCACGCGCATCGATCGCGAGGTGGAGATCACGGTGATCCGGCTGACGCACAAGCTCACGCTGCGTGTGCGGCCCGTCGAGCAGACCGGCTGAAGCGGTTTCGGTTCATCGTCTGTTTCGCATGCCGAATTAATTTCGCCGAGACGCGAGAGACGGAAGAAACACACGAAACGCGAGCGTGCGTGCAATGGTCGTCACCATTCGCGCGTCGCGCGTTTCAACAACGTTTGAATACATACGATGGACGGCGCACGCAACTACTTGCGCCCGGTGCTGCAGGACACAACGTTGAATGAGGCGAACGCGCTCAGCGCTCGCTGCCGGGATGCTGCTCGGCGCGATCGTCAACGGTCGGATCCCGCCATCCGCCGGAAGGGCAAAGCAGGCTAAGTGCGATAGACAGCACCACCAGCACGAACAGCGACACGAAGTACGTCATCCAGGAGAACTCGATTTCCACGAGTGCCTCCTTTGATCATCGCGCCCCCTGGCGCGCCGCGTTCGGGCGGCACCACCTTAGTGGTGCAGGATGCTGCGCAAAGGATGACGCCAGTCGATATGATGCGCTCCCGCTTGCACGCGCTGCCGGTGCTCCTCGAGAATTTCGTCCGAAAACAGAAAGACGACGATGACAAGGGGAATCAACAAAAACGCGCCCAGTATTACGTGTTCGATCACGATTGCCTCCTGGTTGTCAAGCGATTGCGCTTCCATTGTAGTCGCCGCGCGACAGATTGCACCGTGGGCAAATACTTACTCACTTAACGGAGTCCAACGGGGTCCGAAAGGGACGTCGCACGAGGGCAAACTGGCGATTCGCGCGGTGAATATCAGACAAACGCGCAGAGCGATCCGGCAGAGCCACCGCGCGTAGCATCCGTCCCACGTGAAAGGAATAGCAGCGGGAGATCACCGCGCACCGTTCATAGACGCACAAACCGGCACAAAAGCGGGCGCACAAACTGGCACAAAAGCGGGCACACACGCGGGCGACGTCGACCTGGGCGGCGCCCGGACACTCAAGCCGAGGTTTTCCTCCACACGGCCGCGAACACCCCGGCGCCAATCAGCAGCGACCCGCCCGTGACATTGACGATGCGCTGCACGCGCGGGCTGCGCACCGCCTTGCGCGCGGCGGCGGCGAGCATGGCGTAGCCAAAGGCATTGATCGTTGCGAGCACGAGGAACGTCGCTTCGAAGATGACGATCTGCGGCAACGCGGGCATCTGCGGATTGATGAACTGCGGCACGAACGCCACGAAGAAAACGATGCTTTTCGGATTGAGCGCGGTGACCGCATAGGCGTGCGCAAAAATACGGCCCGTGCGCGTTTCCGTGGTATCGGGCGTGTCGCTTTGTATGGCGGGCGCGCGCCAGAGCTTGATGCCGAGATAGATCAGGTACGCCGCGCCGATCCACTTCAGCACCGAAAACAGCGCCGCCGATGCCGCGAGAATCACGCCGAGGCCGAGCATCGACGCCGTCATCGCCGTGAAGTCGCCAAGCGCGACGCCCGCCGTGGTCGCGAGCGCGTAGCGGCGGCCGTGCGTGAGGGCATAGGACACGACGAGCAGAACGGTCGGGCCGGGGATCGCGACGAGAATCGCCGATGCAATCGCAAACGGCAGCCAGTGCGCAAGGGTCATGGGATTTCTCCAGTAGAGACGTCCGATTTATCCATGAAGTCGGGCGGCCCGCAAGCCGTCCAGGTCGCATCGCGCGTAAGAGCGGCCCTGTCAAACAGCGGTCACTTTCCCGGCCGACCATCCAGCCTGGGAGACGTGGACCGTAAGTGGATGCGGCACGTCGCTTGCGCAAAAGTTCGTTATCATGTGCGCCTCTTGCGTTGCCCGGGATTCGGCATGGCCCTCAAATCGACCATTTACAAGGCAGAACTTCAGATCGCGGACATGGATCGGCACTACTACGCCGACCATGCGCTGACGATCGCCTGCCATCCATCCGAGACGAATGACCGGATGATGGTCCGCATCGCCGCGTTCGCGCTCTTCGCGAACGAGCGGCTCGAATTCTGCAAGGGTCTGTCCGACACCGACGAACCCGATCTCTGGCGCAAGGACTATACGGGCGCGATCGAAACGTGGATCGAGGTCGGCCAGCCCGACGAGCGCCGCATCGCCAAGGCAAGCGGGCGGGCGGATGAGGTGATCGTGATCGCCTATGGCGGCCGCACCTCGGAAATCTGGTGGCAGGGCGTGCGCGGCAAGACCGATCGTCTGCGTAACGTGACGGTCTGGTCGCTCGCCGACGGTGTCGCGGAAGCGCTCGGCAAGCTCACCGAACGCACCATGCGCCTGCAGTGCACGGTGCAGGACGGCGCCGCGTGGATCGGCAACGGCAGCGACGAGCCGGTTGCCGTCGAATGGACCGTGCTCAAGGCGCCGGAGAAGGTCTAAGCGCGCGCGCACGGCTGCCGCGTCAGCGCGCGTCAGGCGGCCCCTTCAGCTCCACCATGTTCCCCTCGGGATCGAACAGATAAAGCGATGGCCCGTAGCCTTCGGCGCCATAGCGTTGCACGACGTCGCCCGGCCTCGCAGCGAACTGCGCGAGATGCGTCTTGAGCGCGTCACCGTCGAACGGTTCGACGCGCAGACACAGGTGATCCATGTTCCGCCCGGCCCCAGCGCGCTTGATACCTTCGGTGCCTTGCGTGCCGTCGCGGTCGAGCGGCCCGCCGATTGCGATCAGATCGATCAGCGAGCGCCCGGCACGCAGCTGGACGAGTCCCAGTTCCCGCTGCTCGCGTTCGACGCGGCAACCCAGTGCATCGCAGTAGAAGCGCGTCATGGCGGCCGGATCGGCCGCCCGGATAACGACGTGATCGATTTCGCGGATCTCAATCTGCATGGCCTGACCTCGAAGTGCAGCGCGCGGCTGTCGTCTCGATCATCTTGAACCAGATGACCCGCTTTCGCATCGATGCGCGGCTTTTGCAAGGTGTGCGCGGAACCGCGCCGGCCACGATCACGGCCACGGCCATGACCGGCAAGCGCCCGAAAAGTAGCGGAAAATCGAAGCGTCGCTGAACGTACTGAACGCGCCGATGTGCACCCGACGTGCGCCCGACGTGCGCGCAATTGTGGGTGGGATATACAGGAAACGCTGGACGAAAAAAAGCCCGCTGCAGTGAGCGGGCTTAATCCATATCAGGAGGAGACATGGAGGAGACAGGAGCAACTATACACAGCGGCCTGACGCGATGCAACAACTTTTTAAGGGAAAACCCGCAATCGTGCCGGTTTGTCGCAGTGGCACTAAAAACCGCTTCAAAGCGTCCGATCGGCAAATATGCGCCTTACATCGGAACAGATGACCGTGGATGACACCGCAAGATCCGGCGCGTCGGCGCGCGAGCAGGCGTCTACAGTGGGGACCATCGAAACCGCCATTTCCGGGAGTCACGCCATGACCGCCGCTCCGACCCCATTGCACGACCAGCCTGAGCAGCCCGAGCGCTGGGCAACCGATGCCGAACGCTGGGAAGCCCTCACCGCGCGTGACAGCCACGCTGACGGCGCGTTCTTCTACGGCGTACGCACGACCGGCGTGTTCTGCCGTCCGTCGTGCGCATCGCGGCTGCCGCGCCGGGACAACGTCGCGTTCTTCGACAACGCCGACGCAGCCCGCAGCGCCGGTTTTCGCGAATGCAAGCGCTGCCGCCCGGGCGGGCTGCCGCGCGAGCTGGAGATCGTGCGGCGCGCCCGCGCCGTGCTCGACGCCGATCCGCTGGCGCGCCTCACGCTCGCCGATCTGAGCGACGCCGTGCATTTGAGCCCGTTCCACCTGCAACGCCTCTTCAAGCGCGTGCTCGGCGTTTCGCCGCGCCAGTATCAGGCGGCGCGGCGCGGCGCCGTGCTGCGCGACGCGCTCGGCCAGGGCGCGAACGTGACGCGGGCGAGCGCCGATGCGGGCTTCGGCTCCACGTCGCGGCTCTACCAGAGCGTGCCAGCCGAACTGGGCATGGCGCCCTCCGCGTACCGCCGCAAGGGCGCGGGCCTCACGATTCGCTACGCCAGTGCGCCGACGCCGCTTGGCCTCGTGCTCGTCGCGGCCACGGACAAGGGCATCTGCCAGATCGCATTCGGCGACGATGCGCCCGCCCTCGCCGCCGCGCTGCACGCCGGGTTCTCGAATGCCGACTGCGTCGAGGACCGCGAAGCGGTTGCGCCGTTCATCGCGCAGATCGATGCCTATCTGCACGGGCGGCGCGAGCGCTTCGACCTGCCGCTCGACCTCGCGCCGACGGCGTTCCAGCAGCGCGTGTGGGACGCGCTGCAGCGCATTCCGTACGGCGAGACCCGCAGCTACACGCAGATCGCCGAAACGCTCGGTGCGCCGCGCGCGGTGCGGGCCGTGGCGAGCGCGTGTGCGTCGAATCCCGTGGCGCTGGCGATTCCGTGCCACCGCGTGGTGCAGAAAAGCGGCTCGCTTGCGGGCTACCGCTGGGGGCTCGCGCGCAAGGCCGCGTTGATCGATGCGGAGGCGAGAGGCCGCGAGACGCCCGCACCCGATGCAACACCGCACGGGCAGGATGGAACCGCAGCCGATGTCCGCTCGACGCGTCGCGGCCAGCGAGCCGCCCGCGCCGACTCGCCGGAGACGGCCGCTTGAGCGCCGCCGCCCCCCAGCCGCAGCCGCAGCGGTTCGCCGCGATGCCGCAGCCCGATGGCAGCGCCACGTTCGAGCTGCCCGTGCGCGCGCCCTACGACTGGCCGCGTGTCCTGCGTTTCTTCGCGGGCCGCGCAGTGCCCGGCGTCGAGATCGTCGAAGACGGTGCCTGGCGGCGCGCCATCGACTTTCACGATGCGAGCGGCACGCTCGCCGTGCGCCGCCATGCGCGCAAGCGCTGCCTCGTCGTCCAGGTCGACGGACCGGTGAGCGCCCACGCCGCCGCCCTCGCCGCCCCGCTCGCCCGCATGTTCGATACGCAGACGGACCCCGCAGCCATCGCCGCGCATTTCGCGCGCGATCCGTGGCTCGGCCCGCTCGTCGCCGCCGCGCCCGGCCTGCGCGTGCCGGGCGCGTGGTCCGGCTTCGAACTGGTGGTGCGCGCGATCGTCGGCCAGCAAGTGAGCGTGAAGGCCGCAACGACGATCATCGGCCGCCTCGTGCAACGCGTCGGTCAGCGCATCGACTTGCATCCGCACGAGCACACCGCCTGGCGTTTCCCGACGCCCGCCGCGCTCGCCGGCGCGGACCTGAGCGGCATCGGCATGCCCGGCAAGCGCGTCGCCGCGCTGCAGGGCTTCGCGCAGGCGGTGGCAAGCGGCGCCGTCGCAATTGAACGCGACAGTCACGGCCAGACGCGTGCGGCGACCGAAGATTCCCGCGATCTCGACGCCATGCGCGCGGCGCTGCTCGCACTGCCAGGCATTGGGCCGTGGACCGTCGAATATGTCGCGATGCGCGCATGGCGCGACGCGAATGCATGGCCCGCCACGGATCTGGTACTGATGCAGGCCATCGCCGCACGCGACCCCGCGCTCGCGCGCCCGTCACAGCAGCGCGTGCGCAGCGACGCCTGGCAGCCGTGGCGCGCCTACGCGGCGATGCATTTGTGGAACGAAATCGCCGATCGCACGAGTGCTGCACGCGGCGGCTGACGAGCCCGGGTTAACGGGCACAAAACGCCGTTGCTGGCGCGCGTCGAGTGGCTGGAAGCGCGGGTGAAAGACACGCGATAGACGGGGCAATAAACGGGACGACAGAAGGCATGACGACAGGCACGACAAAGGACACAACAACAGGCGCGACATTCGCGCACAGGGGCGCCGAATAATGCTCGCCGATGCGCCGGAGTCGGCCTCAAGCAGGTCTTCTGGCGAGATGTTAAAGTGCCCGCTAACGAAAAAATAACGCTGGCGCGCGCGCACGAAGCTTCACGCCGCTAGCCCGAGCCCGATCCTTCTCAATGCCCGACACGACCTCCACACGCCCGAACGACGTTCTCGCCCAGCGCCTTGACGCGCTGAGCGCAGGACCTCTGCGCGACGCGCTTACACGCGGTCTGCGCGGCATCGAAAAAGAGAGCCTGCGGGTGACGCGCGACGGCCAGCTCGCGATGACGCCGCACCCGGCTGCGCTCGGCTCGGCGCTCACGCATCCGTCGTTGACCACGGACTACTCGGAAGCGCTGCTCGAAATCATCACGCCGCCCGAGCACGATCCGTCGATCACGCTCGAACGCCTCGACGATCTGCATCGCTACGTCTACGCCGTGCTCGCACGCGACGGCGAAATCCTCTGGAACGAATCGATGCCGGGCCTCCTGCCCGCCACCGACGAAGGCATTCCCATCGCCGCGTATGGCACGTCGAACATCGGCCGGTTAAAGCGCGTCTATCGCATGGGCCTCGCGCTGCGCTACGGGCGCACGATGCAATGCATCGCCGGGATCCACTACAACTATTCGCTTAACGAAGAAGTGTGGCGGACGCTGCACGCGCACGAGCGGTCCGCCGCGACGGCGCTCGACTACCAGTCGGAGCGCTATCTCGCGCTCATCCGCAACTTCCGTCGCACGAGCTGGCTCCTGATGTATCTGTTCGGCGCGTCGCCCGCGCTCGACGTGCGCTTCCTGCGCGGCCAGCCGCACGAACTCGACGCGCTCGACAGCGACACGCTCTACCTGCCGTACGCAACGAGCCTGCGCATGAGCGACCTCGGCTACTCGAACACGACGGGCCAGTCCGCGCTGCACGCCGACTACAACACCCTGCACGGCTATCTCGATGCGCTCGCCGAAGCCGTGAGCCAGCCGTATCCGCCGTACGAGGCGATCGGCACGCACCGCGACGGCGAGTGGGTGCAGATCAACACGAACGTGCTGCAGATCGAAAACGAGTTCTACTCGACGATCCGTCCGAAGCGCGTCACGTATGCGGGCGAGCGGCCGCTGCACGCACTCGCCGCGCGCGGCGTGCAGTACGTCGAAGTACGCTGCATGGACATCGATCCGTTCGAGCCCACCGGCATTTCGCTCGAAACAGCCCGCTTTCTCGACGCCTATCTGCTTGCGTGCGCGCTCGACGAGAGCCCGCTCCTGTCCGCGCACGCGTACGCCGAGGCCAACGACAATTTCGGCCGCGTCACGAAGGAAGGCCGCCGTCCGGGGCTCGAACTCAAGCGTGACGGCGTGACCGTGCCGATGCAGGACTGGGCCGCCGAACTCTTCGCGAAGATCGAACGCGCCGCGGCAACGCTCGACGCAGTGCAAGGCACCGGCGAACACGCACGCGCCGTGGCAGCACAACGCGTGAAGCTTGCATACGCGTCGCTCACACCGTCGGCACGCGTGCTGCAAGCGATGCGCGAGCGCAAGCAGACCTTCCTCCAATTCGCGCGCGCGCAAAGCGAACACCACGCGGCGCATTTCCTCTCGCGTCCGCTCGACAGCACAGCAACGGCGTATTTCGACGCGCTCGCACGCGAGTCGCTCGACGAACAGGCGAAGCTCGAACACGAGGATGCCGGCTCGTTCGATGCGTTCGTCACTGCCTATAGTACCTATTCGCTCGACCGCGATATCACGTAACTGCGCACGTGACGGCGCGTGACAGATCGTCGCCGGGCATTGCACGTGCTCGAAACGAATGCCACGCTGGAGCGGTCCAATACTTATCGATCGACCTGCCTGCGCGCGATGTCGCCCACTTCGGCGCACACTTTGGCGCACGGGCCGGCGAGTGCGCCGCGCGCGATGCGCGGCGCTCGAAGGGAGGAGAGAAAGCGATGAAACGAATCCTGCCTATCCTGCTCTGCGCGAGCGCCGCGGCGTGCTCGACTGGCGGCCAGGTCAATCCGGACGTCATGCAGATCGCCACCGCTCCGCTCACGTGCTCGGACAAGACGCAATGCGATGTCTGGTGGCAACGCGCACAAGACTGGGTGCGCACGCACTCCAGATACGAAGTGCAGACAGTTACCGACACGTTGATCCAGACGACGGGCCCAGGAGGCGGCAGACGCCTGCTCGCCTATGAAATCACGAAGAGCGTGAACAACGACGGCACCGCAACGATCGGGTTCGCGGCGCACTGCGACAGCTCGCTCGGCTGCAAACCGAATCCCTGGAGCGCGGGCGCGGCGTTCAAGCAGTTCGTGCGCTCGGGCGTCGACGCGCCGATTCCCGGAGCCGACGCAGTGGACGCGCCCGCAGCGGGAAGCACACAAGCGCCCGCTTCTCCTTGATGTCACGCCGGTTTTATTTGGTTTCCTGATTATCGTCAATGGAACCGGCGACGCGTGGCGACCGGTCATCCCACCGGCCGCCCGCGAGCCTCAATTTCCGGCTTCATATCCCACTTAGTGCCCCATTGACGCGCCCACGCCCTTTTTCGGCTTCGTGATCCACACGAGCGCAGCCAGGACGAGAAACACCACGAATGAAATGCGGAAGAAGTCGTTCGTCGCCATCATGTAGCCCTGCTGCGTGACGATCTCGTTGAGTTGCGCGGTCACGCTCTGACTTGCGAAACCGAGGCTCGCCATCGCGTCGCTATAGGCGTTGGTGCTCTGCGAATACTGGCTCACCGACTCGGACAGCACGGCATGGTGATAGATCGCATCGTCTTCCCAGAACGTCGTGCTCACTGCCGTGCCAATCGCACCCGAGAGCGTGCGCAGGAAATTCGATAGCCCCGCTGCGCTCGCGAGACGCTCGTCGGGAATGCTCGATAGCGTGATGGTCGTCATCGGCACGAAGAAGCACGCTACGCCGATGCCCTGCACGAGACGCGGCAGGATCACGTGATTGAACGGCACGTCGAGCGTGAACGTGGAATTCCAGATCGAAACCAGCGCAAAAACGAGGAACGCGAAGCTCGCGACCATCCGCAGGTCGAGCTTGTGCATGTTGCGTCCGATCAGCGGCGAAAGCACGAGCGCGAGCAGGCCGACCGGGGCCGTCGCAAGACCTGCGATGCCGGCCGTGTAGCCCATCACCGTTTGCAGCCAGAGCGGAAAGATCACCACCGAACCGAAGAACGCCATGAAACCGAACGAGATGATGAGCGCGCCCAGGGCGAAGTTGCGGTCGAGGAACAGCGAAAGATCGATGACGGGTTCCTTTTCCGTGGCCTCCCACACGAGCAGGAACGCGAGCGACACCACCGCGACGATCGCCAGCGTGACGATGAAACCGGAGTTGAACCAGTCGCGGTCCTTGCCGAGGTCGAGCATCATCTGCAGGCACGACACGCCGATCACGAGCAGCGCGAGGCCGATTGCGTCGATGCGCTGTTTCGTGGTCTTCGTTTCGCGGCCGCGCAGCAGCATGTACGCGCACGCGCCCGAGAAAAGCCCGATCGGCACGTTGATGTAGAAGATCCACGGCCACGTGTAGTTGTCGGTGATCCAGCCGCCCATCACGGGGCCGAAGATCGGCGCGACGATCACCGTCATCGCCCAGAGGCCGAGCGCGAGGCCGCGTTTCGCAAGCGGATACGAACGCATCAGGATGGTCTGCGAGAGCGGCACCATCGGCCCGGATACGAGCCCTTGCACGAGACGGAACGCAATCAGCGTCTCGAAGTTCGATGCAAAGCCGCATGCCGCCGAGGCGAGCGTGAACAGCAACACCGACAGCGTGAAGAGGCGTACTTCGCCCACGCGCCGCGCGAGCCAGCCGGTCAGCGGCACCGCGATAGCTGAGGCTACCGAGTACGACGAGATAACCCACGTGCCCTGGGTCGTGGCGACACCGAGGTTGCCGGAGATGGTCGGTACGGCGACGTTCGCAATCGAGGTGTCGAGCACCTCCATGAACGTGCCGAGTGCGAGGCCGACCGTGAGTAGCGCGAGCGTGCCGCCCGTGAGCGGCGCGGGCTCGGCGGCGACGCTCGCCGCGGGAGTAGCGTTCATCTGTCCTGAATCCTTTGACGTCCGACCGGTGCGGCAGCTTCAATTCGCGCGCGCTCATCGGTCGGCTATCGGTCTGCTATCGGTCTACATTTCAATGCCTCGGCATTTTCTGCCCAGACAGCTATCGGACTGCAAAAAAGGGCGTGATGCCGCCGTCTCTCATGTATTGCCGTTTATGTTTCGTCGCCGCCCGTCGTCAGCGGATGCCGCGCCGCCTGACGGCCCGCAGCGCCGCCGCACACGACCTCGGTCGCCGCGTCGTTGGCGATGAAGCGCTGCAAAAGGTGCACGAGCGTGGCCGCTTCGTCAGAGGAAAAGCCGCGCAACTGCGCGCTTAAAACCGTCGAAATCAGATCCGGCAGTTTCTGTGCCGCATCGCGGCCGAGCGGCGTCAGCGCCAGTTCCACGACGCGCCGGTCAGCCTGGCTGCGTTCGCGCACGAGGAAACCCTTCTTTTCGAGCCGGTCCAGCATGCGCGTCATCGATCCCGTGTCGTACGACAGCACGCGCGACATTTCGTTGGGCGTGCGCGCACGCTCGTACCACAGCAGCAGGATCACGCCGATCTGCGACGACGTGAGTCCGAGCGGCGCAACCGCACGGTCCATCCGCGCGGCCAGGACGTTGCGGGCCGTCGAGAGGAAGTAGCCGAGACTCGACTCGACGCCGATGTGCTCGGGTATAGAGGGCGCTTCGTTCATATCGGGAGGCTGGATCGAAACGAATGTGGATTCTAGCGGTTAATTTCACTGCCTAAGCAGATAAATAAATAGGGTTATGTGGGTGCGTCAAGGTGCCCGACCCGACAAAAACCACACTAACCCTGGTGCAACTCAAAAAAAAATTGGCAATTACTTGCCTCGTCAATATTATGGCTGGCAAGCGCTTCATTTTGCTTTCATCGCTTTTTGTAGTCAGCCCCCACCATGCAGCCCCCGAAAACCGCGCTCAGCGGCCTTGTCCGCTACGTCATCCGCCACATCACCCGCCCCGTCACCGACGCTGCCCGAAGTTCCTTCGACAAAGCCCGCGCAGCCAGCCGCGCCCCGCGCCTGCGCAAGCTCGCGGTCTACGCGGCGGTGATCGTCCTGCCCGGCGGCCTGATTGCGCTCCTGCTGCACAAGTTGACGACACACCGCTGGCGCCGTAACGACGCGTAACTTGCCCGGCGCGCGCCGTAACACACCGGACGCCCGCCCGCATTACCCTTGCACATTCCGCGCAGCCCGACGTGCGTGCGCTACCATTGCCGCGTCACGACCACCCGCTGTGCGCCAACGCGCATCGCGCCGCGCATCCGGTAACGAAGCCCACGACGTTTCTTGCTGGCCGCATCGACAGGATTGCTTGCATGCTCCGCCGTACCGTCCGTTTGTCCGAAATGTCCTCCCGCCGTGCACCCGCGCTTGCTTTCCTCGCTGTGGCCGCCGCGCTCGCGCTCCAGCTGGGCGGTTGTGCCGTCGGCCCGAATTACCAGCGGCCTGCCGCCGCCGTGCCGGCTTCATTCAAGGAAGCGCCCGACGGCTGGAAGGTCGCGCAGCCGTCCGATCACGCGGATCGCGGCGCCTGGTGGACCCTCTACGACGACGCGAAACTGAACGCGCTCGAAGACCAGCTCAACGCAGAAAATCAGACCATCGCCCAATTCGCCGCCTCGTACCGGCAGGCGCGCGCGCTGGTCGGTGAAGCACGGGCGGCGTACTTTCCCGTGATCAGCGCGTCGATGGGCGCCACGCGTTCGCGCACGCCCACGCGCGTGAGCAATGCGAACAGCAGCTTCGCGAACGGCACGATCAACAACAGCTTCAACCTCGGTCTCGACGCAAGCTGGGAGCCCGATCTATGGGGCAAGGTGAGCCGCACGGTGGGCGCGCAGGAAGCCGGGCAGCAGGGCGCCGCCGCCGATCTCGCCAACGCGCGCCTGTCGGCGCAGGCCACGCTCGCGCAAACGTACTTCACGTTGCGCTCGCTCGACGCGCAGCAAAAGCTGCTCGACGAAACCGTCTCGGCCTACCAGCGGTCGCTGCAGCTCACCCAGAACCGGTACGCGCAGGGCGTCGCGGGCCGCGCCGATGTGATCCAGGCGCAAACGCAGCTTCAGTCGGCGCAGGCGGCGGCCATCGACAACGGTGTGGCCCGTGCACAAAACGAGCACGCCATCGCCGTGCTGGTCGGCCAGCCGGCTTCGACGTTCTCGATCCCGCCGTCGCCGCTCGCCGCCACGCCGCCCGTCGTACCGGTCTCGATGCCTTCGGCGCTGCTCGAACGCCGGCCCGACATCGCCTCGGCGGAACGCAAGGCCGCCGCGGCCAACGAGCAGATCGGCGTCGCGATGTCGGCATTCTTCCCGTCGCTTACGATCTCCGCGTCGGGCGGCTTCGAAAGTTCGGTGTTTTCGCAGTTGCTGTCGATGCCGTCGCGCTTCTGGACGCTTGGGCCGTCGCTCGCGGGCACGCTCTTCGACGCCGGTCTGCGCAGCGCCCAGACCGAAGCCGCGCGCGCCGCCTACGACCAGCAGGTCGCCACCTACCGGCAGACAGTGCTGGCCGCGTTCCAGGACGTCGAGGACAACCTCGCGTCGCAGCGCATCCTCGCTCAGGAAGTCGTCGTGCAGCAGCAGGCGGTGGAATCTGCGCAGCATGCGCTCGATATCGTCATCAACGAATATAAGGCGGGCACGACCGACTTCCTGAACGTGCTGACCGCGCAAACCACGTTCTTCGTCGCGCAGCAGAAACTGGCGAGCATCGGCGGGCAGCGGATGGTGTCGTCGGTCGGACTCGTGAAGGCGCTCGGCGGCGGTTGGAACGTCGCGCAGATGGATCGCGAGACCGGCAGCATGGCCGCACCCGCGCCGTTGGCCGCGCAGACGAAGCAGGGCGCTACGCCCTCGGCAGCTTCCGCTTCGGAGGCAGTTGCCCGGCCGCAATAACCGGCTGGCGCGGCACGGCCGGTGATGTGTCGCGCAGCAAGCCGCCGCGCAATAACGCCTTACTGCCAGGATCCGAGGTCGGCATCGTTGCCTTCGCCTCCGGGCCGGTCGTCGGCGCCGTAGGTGTACACATCGACCTCGTCGTGCACGCCCGGATTCAGGTAGCGGTACGCATTGCCCCACGGATCGTCCGGCAGGCGTTCGAGATAGCCGCCGTCCTTCCAGTTGCCCGGCACGGGGGCAGTGGACGGTTTTTGCACCAGCGCCCGGAGGCCCTGCGACTGGGTCGGAAAACCGCCGTTGTCCTGTCGATAGTGTTTGAGCGCCTGCGCGATCACTGCAATGTCGTGGCGTGCGGTAACGCGACGCGCTTCGTCGGGACTGGACATGACTTTCGACACGATCAGCGCAATGAGAATGCCGGCGATCGCGAGCGCGACCATGACTTCGAGCAGCGTGAAGCCGCGGCGGCGGTGCGCGCTCATGCCTTCGATTTCGGCACGGCGTTGAGTCCACATGGACATACCTGACTTTCCTCCTCGCGATATTCCTGGGCGCTGCTGGCCGGGCGATCATAGCCGGGGCCGTCGCCGAACGGCACTGCGTGACACATGCGGCAAGGCGCCTGGCGGCCCAACCTGGCAGCCCATTGTAATGTCCCCCGGCAACGCCGCCGTCATCACGCTCGTTTCAGGCCGCACTGAACCGGCCCCGCTGCACATCGACTGCAAGCGCCAGAAGCACGCCATCGAGGATATTCACCGCTTCGCCTCGTCCGAACGCCCGGCCGACGTTCACGCGTCACAGGCCGCCCGTATGATACGAGCCGTTCGCAGTCGCAGTCGCAGTCGCAGGCGCGGTCCGCAGTCGCAGCAGCCGCGCAAGCGCATAACCTGGCGCTCCCTCAAGCGAAAAACACGCCGCCTGGCGCATCGTTCAGGGCGCTTCCCACCGCATATTCACTTGCTGCACTTGCCGTGCCGATGAAAAAGATCTGGTTCCGTACGATTGCCGCCGCCACGCTCGCGCTTGCCGATGCGAGCACGCTTGCGCACGCCGACTGCTTCGACGAAGCCGCCCGGTATCAGAAGGTGAATCCGCTGATCCTGCGCGCCATCGCCTGGCAGGAGTCGCATAACCGGCCCGATGCGATGCGCAGGAATGCGAACGGTTCGACCGATTTCGGCGTCATGCAGATCAATTCCGTGCATCTGCCGACGCTCGCGCAGTACGGCATCTCGCGCAGCACGCTCATGGAGCCGTGCAAGAACGTCTATATCGCCGCCTGGCATCTGCGCCGGAAAATGAACAAATACGGCAACACGTGGGCCGCCGTCGGCGCCTACCACTCCGAAACGCCGCCGCTGCGCGATCGCTACGCGCAGCAGATCGCCGGGATTCTGCGGCAATGGAACTTCCTGAACTAGGCCGCCTGTCGCAGGGTACGCCGCACGGCCTGCGCGCCGCGCCCGCATGATGCACAATGCTGGCTAATCCTGACATACGCGTTGGCTTACGCGTCGGCTCCCGCCGCGCGCGCCCTGTTTTAAGTCTTTCTGAACCCCACACTGCGATGAACCAGACACCACTCCCCGTCACCGTGCTCACGGGTTTTCTGGGCGCGGGCAAGACCACGCTGCTCAACCATATCCTCGCGAATCGCGCCGGCCTGCGCGTTGCCGTGATCGTCAACGACCTGGCCGCCGTCAATGTCGACGCGGCGCTCGTGCGCGATGCGGCTGCACTGTCGCACCTCGAAGAAAAGCTCGTCGAGATGTCGAACGGCTGCATTTGCTGCACGCTGCGCGACGACTTGCTGAGCGAGATCCGGCGTCTTGCGCAAGAACAGCGTTTCGACGCGATCCTGATCGAATCGACCGGCATTGCCGAGCCCATGCCGATCGCCGAAACCTTCGCCTTCGTCGACGACGACGGTACATCGCTTGCCGACATCGCCCGGCTCGACACGCTGGTGACCGTGGTGGACGCATTCAACTTCCTGCGCGACTACGCGTGCGCCGACGAACTCGCCGAACGCGGCCTCGCGTCGAACGAAGAAGATGACCGCACGATTGTCGAATTGCTGATCGAACAGGTGGAGTTCTGCGACGTGCTCGTCGTCAACAAAGCCGACCTCGTGAGCGAGGACGAACTCGCCCACCTGCAGCGCATCCTCGCGCGCATCAATCCGCGCGCCGTGCAGGTCGTGAGCCGTTTTGGCGCGGTGCCGTTGAACGAGGTGCTGAAGACGGGCCGCTTCGATTTCGAGGCTGCCGCGAGCGCGCCGGGCTGGCTCGCATCGCTTGAAGAGCACGACCACGACCACGATCACGATCGCGACCACGATCATCGCAGCGAAGCCGACGATTTCGGCATCGGCAATTTCGTCTATCGCGCACGGCAGCCGTTCCATCCTGAACGGCTCTGGTCGCTGCTGCACGAAGAATGGAAGGGCGTGTTGCGCACGAAAGGGTTCTTCTGGCTCGCGACGCGCAACGACGTAGCCGGTTCGCTATCGCAGGCAGGCGGCGCGTGCCGTCACGGTCCGGCGGGTACGTGGTGGGCGGCGCAGCCGCGCGAAAGCTGGCCGCAGGACGCTGCGCTCGAAAGCGAAATCGCGCGCGACTGGTACGGCGATCCGGCCGACACGCACATCGGCGACCGGCGCCAGGAACTGGTGATGATCGGCGTCGATCTGGATCGTGCGGCATGGCAGGCGAAGCTCGATGGATGCCTGCTCACCGATGCCGAATATGCGGCGGGCCCCGAAGCCTGGCGCACGTATAACGACCCGTTTCCGTATTGGGACGTCGACGACGACCATGATCACGAAAACGGCGAAGGCGAAATCGTTCATCGCCCGCACTGAATCGGTCGATACCGAATCAGTCCATCGAGATGACGAAACATGCCGCGCCATGCGGCATGTTTTGCGTCCCGGATATGAACGGTATAAACGCTACAAAGACCGCGAAAATAAAACAGACGAAAAACCGGACAAAAACGCGGACGAAAAAAAACCCGCCAGGGGCGGGTGTCAACTCGAAGCGGCAATGCCTTAGCGCTTGTTGACGGCGTCCTTGAACGCCTTGCCAGCCGTGAACTTGACGGTCTTGGCAGCCGGAATCTTGATGGTTTCGCCCGTCTTCGGATTACGGCCGGTGCGTGCCGCACGCTTGCCCGAACCGAAGCTGCCGAAGCCGATCAGCTGAACCGCATCACCCTTCGACACCGATTTCTTGATCACGTCGAGGAGCGTGTCCAGCGTCTCGCCGGTTTGCGCTTTGCTTGCGCCCGTCTGTCCTGCGACGGCGTCGATCAGTTCCTGTTTATTCATTGAGAAGTTCCTTATCAGTTTAGGTTGACACGAACAGCGCGAACGCGCCGATTATACGGTCGCGTGCCGCGCTGTCGAGCAGCAACGGTTCCGGAGCTCCCCGGCGATTCGCGCCGTGGCGCGAATGGATGCTGTGCCGCGACGGCCGTGCTGCCGCTTCCCTGGGCGGCGCTTGCTATGATAGCGCAGCGCAAACCCAATAACGACAAGGGTTTCGAAGATTTGCAACGGTATTCGGCCGAATTAGGCGGGGCACTCGAATTTGTTTGCCGCCGCCGCTCGAAAGCGTGCCGTATTTCCGGTTTCCAACACGCGCGCGTTGCGTCCAACCAACGCCCGGTAGCCATTGCCCAGTGCCCGCAAAACCAGGCTGGGCGCGGCGGTTGCACTGCATCAACCGCACCGGTTCGCTGGATCAAGGCCGTTTTAGCGCGCTGAATTGTCCATTCGCGTTCCTTATGACCGCCATCCTGACACCCGCCACACTCGCTTTTCGCAACGACGGTACGCCGTTTTCCCCGCTTTACGATGATATTTATCACAGCGCGTCCGGCGCGCTCGCCCAGGCGGAAAGCGTATTTCTGCATGGCAACGCGTTGCCCGGGCGATGGCAAAACCGCCGGATTTTCACGGTGATGGAGACGGGTTTCGGCCTCGGCGTGAACTTCCTGACGACCTGGGAGGCATGGCGCGAAGATCCGTCGCGCTGCGAGCGGTTGCATTTCGTATCGGTGGAAAAGCACCCGTTTTCGCGTGAAGACCTGCGCACGGCGCTCGGTTCGGTGGTTGCGCACACATCGCTCGCCGCACGCGCGCAGGAACTCGCCGACGCCTGGCCGATGCTCGTGCCCGGCACGCACCGGCTCGAATTCGAGGGCGGCCGCGTGACGCTAACACTCGTTTTCGGCGATGCGGTCGAAGCACTTCCCAAAATGTGGTTGCGTGCCGACGCGTTTTATCTCGACGGCTTTGCGCCCGCAAAAAATCACGAACTCTGGTCGCAGACGATGTTCAAGGCGCTCGCGCGCGTGGCGGGCGAGGACGCCACATTCGCCACGTGGAGCTGCGCCGGAGAAGTCAAACACGCGCTCGTCGACAACGGCTTCGAATACCGCAAGATCGAGGGTTTCGGCTCGAAACGCGCCATGCTGGTGGGCCGTTTTGCGCCGCGCTGGCGGGTGCGGCGCTACGAACCGCCGCTGCCCGTTGCAGTACGCGAGCGGCATGCGATCGTGGTGGGCGGCGGGATGGCCGGTTGCGCGCTCATCGAACGGCTCGCCGCACGCGGCTGGCACGTCACGCTGATCGAGCGGCACGCCGCGCCCGCATGCGAAGCGTCGGGCAATCCGGCAGGCGTCTTTCATCCGTTGATTTCGCGCGACGACAGCAGCGCGTCGCGCATTACGCGCGCGAGCTACCTCTATGCACTGCGGCGCTGGTCCAAACTCGAAGCGGCGGGCCTTGCAACGATGCGCACGCACGAAGGTCTGCTGCATATCGCAACAGACGACGAATCGCGCGCCGTTGCCGCAGCGCTCGAATCGTTCGCGTATCCCGCCGAATACGCGCTCGCCGTTTCGCGCGAGCGTGCGGAGCAGATCGCAGGTGTTGCGCTCGCACAGGGCGGCTGGTTCTATCCGCTCGCAGGTGCGATCAGTCCGGCTGCAGTGTGCCGTGCGCAATGCGAAGCGGCCGGCGCGCAACTCGACGCGCATTTCGGCGTGAGCGTCGCGCGCATCGAACGCGCAGGCGACACATGGCGCGCCTTCGACGACAACGGCACGCTGATCGCCGAAGCGCCGGTCATGATCTTTGCCAATGCACACGATGCCTCGCGCGCGGCCGCGCTCGACCATGCGCCGACGCGCCTCGTGCGCGGCCAGTTGACGCTCGTGGAGCACAGCCCGCTCGCGAACCTGCGCGTGCCGGTGGTCGGCGAGGGCTACGCGCTGCCGCTCCCGGATGGCGTCACGCTGACCGGCGCCACCTACGAACTCGACGATGCCGACGACGCGATCCGCGAGGCCGGTCACGCCGAAAACCTCGAACGCGTCGCGCGGATGCTGCCGGAACTCGCTGCGGCACGCGATGCCGCGCGCGCCCACGACCGCACCGGGCGCGTCGGGTTCCGCTGCGTGACGAGCGATCGTCTGCCGATGATCGGCCAGCTCGGCGACGAAGCCGCCGCACGGCGCGACGCATCGCGCCTCAGTGGAGCATGGCTGCTCGATTTGCCGCGCATGCCGGGGCTCTACGGCGCCTACGCGTACGGTTCGCGCGGGCTCGTGTGGGCCGCGCTCGGTGCGGAGCTGATCGCGTCGCAACTGGAAGGCGAGCCTTGGCCGCTCGAGCGCGAACTCGCCGAACACGTCGATCCCGCGCGGTTTCTGCAACGTGCGCTGCGTCTGCGCAGCCTCTGATCGCACCGGGCAGCCACCTGCATCACGTTATCCACGCCAGTCTGTGGACAACCGCGTGAATTGCAGGTGAAGCAGGTGTGTAATGCATGTGGACGTAAACGGGGTAACTTGCGGCACCCTGCCAGGGGACCAAAAGTTACTCTTCGTTCACAGCCGTCACCGCACATGCTGTGCAACCGGTTGTGCGTTCGGCAAACAACTGATTTTCCATACTTATCCAGGGTTATCCACAGAAAACGAGGACCCTTGTTAACTCTTACTACGTATACATACGGTAAACAGTAAACCCGAAGGTGAAGCCATCGCCGTCCCGCTTCGACTTCGCCTTCAAACCCGCCTGAACGCGGAACCTGCGTACAGACCCGGCAAGGCAGCGTGTCGATGTTGGCGTCTGTGGACGTGAGCGCCGATCCCAAAAAGCTATGGCACAATCGGCCTTCTTCCTGCGTATCTGGCTGGTGGCGGCTAGTGGGCCACCACAGCCGATGCGTCCAAGGAACGGATGTGGCTTGTCCTGAATCTCAGTCGTGAGGAGGGCGAGCAGCATTCGTTCATCCACGGCGGGCGCGCCTTGTCGCACATAAGCGCACACAAGCGCCCGCAACGGCTGTCCGCCTTATCCGGCAACCGGGCGTAGTGCATTTCCGCAGTCGAATTCCAGCCGGCTCATTGCGCCCCGGCTGTTTGCCATCCGCGTCGCAAACCGTGTATCGGATGACGAATATCAAGTCGTGTGGCACGCGGCTTGCCCGTGTGCCAGTCGTCGTCGAGCGATGTCGGATAGACGGACTGTCTTCTGCCAAGGAGAAGCCACCACGATGAAGTCGGCGTTTTCGTTCTTTCCCGCCTGGCCGTTGCAGCTCGACGGGATTTTCTGGGCCGGGCTCGCGCTGCTCGCCGCCGGACTGTGCGGCGAGTTGTGCTATCGCGCCTGGCGGCTGCCGCGCATTTCGGGTTACGCCGTCATTGGCCTGATCGCCGGGTCGGCTGGCTTTGGTGTGATCGATGCCGACATGGCCGACAACGCGCGCCCGCTGCTCGATGTCGCGCTCGGACTGCTGCTGTTCGAACTCGGCAGCCGGCTCGATCTGCGCTGGATCCGCCGCAATCCGTGGCTGATCCTGTCGAGCCTCGCCGAAGCGACGCTCACGTTCGTGCTCGTGCTTGTCGTGCTGCTCTTTCTCAAAGTGCCGGTCATGATCGCGCTGGTCGTCGCGTCGATTGCGATGGCGACTTCGCCTGCCATGGTGATCCAGCTCAAAACCGAACTGCGCGCCGAAGGGCAGGTGACGCAGCGTTTGCTAACGCTCACCGCGCTGAACAGCATGTACGCGGTGATCGTCGTCAAGCTCGCGTCCGGCTGGCTGCATCAGGAGATTTACGGCAATGTGTTCGCGACGATCCTGCAGCCGCTCTACCTGCTCGTCGGATCGCTGATTCTTGCCTACGCGCTGGCGCGCGCATGCACGCTGTTCTATCGTCGGCTCAGTCCGCAAGACGAGCATTCGTTCGTCGCGCTCTTCGGTCTCGTCCTGCTGGCAATCGCGATCTCGCACGTCCTCAAGCTGTCGACGATCCTGAGCCTGCTCGCCGCGGGCATCATCGTGAAGAACCTCGAAGCGCGCCCGCAACTGTGGCCGCAGCACTTCGGCACGGCCGGCTGGCTGCTCACCGTGATTCTTTTCGTGCTCACGCTCACGACGTTCGAATGGCACGACATCGTGGTCGGCGGCGTGGCGGCGGCCGGGCTGATCGTGGCGCGGCTGGTCGCGAAGCTCGTCGGCGTGCTGATCTTTGCACGGCCAAGCGGTCTCGAATGGAAGCAGGGCGTTGCGCTCGGTCTCGCGCTCACGCCGATGTCGGCGCTCGCGATACTGCTTGCAGAGGATACCTATGAGCTTTATCCCAACTTCGATCCTCAACTGCGCGCGATCGTGATGTGCGCGATCGTCGTGCTGCAATTGCTGGGGCCGTGGCTCGTCTATCGCGCGCTTGCACTCGTGGGCGAACGGGGCGAAAAATGAAGTCGGCGGCACCGGCTCGTCGCCGGGCGCCGCACACCATGCAACACCGCGTGCCGCAGCGACCGACGTTTCGCGCGGCGCGTCTGCAAGAGGGGATGTCATGTCACTGGAATCATTTGTCGATTCGAAGCCGTTCACATTCGGCATCGAACTCGAAATGCAGATCGTCAACACGCACGACTACGATCTCACGAAGGCCGGCAGCGACCTGATGCGCCTCGTCAAGGACCAGCCGATTCCGGGCAATATCACGCCCGAGATCACCGAAAGCATGATCGAGCTGTCCACCGGCATCTGCACGACGCACGAGCAGGCGGTGACCGACCTGCGCAGGATCCGCGACACGCTCGTCGCCGCTGCGGATCGTCTGAACGTCGGTTTGTGCGGCGGCGGCACGCATGCGTTTCAGCAGTGGAGCGACCGGCGCATCGTCGATACGCCGCGCTTTCAATACCTCTCCGAGCTTTACGGCTATCTCGCGAAGCAGTTTACGGTGTTCGGCCAGCACGTTCACATCGGCTGCCCCGACGCGGACAGCGCGCTGTTCCTGCTGCACTCGCTCTCGCGCTTCATTCCGCACTTTATTGCGCTTTCGGCGTCGTCGCCGTATGTGCAGGGCGTCGATACCGGATTTCACTCGGCGCGGCTGAATTCGGTCTTCGCGTTTCCGCTCTCCGGCCGCGCGCCGTTCATGCTGAGCTGGGAGGAGTTCAAGGATTACTTCTCGAAGATGGTTCACACGGGCGTGGTCAACAGCATGAAGGATTTCTACTGGGACATTCGCCCGAAGCCCGGCTTCGGCACGATCGAGGTGCGCGTGATGGATACGCCGCTTTCAGTCGAACGGGCCGCGGCCATTGCGTGCTACATCCAGACACTCGCGCGCCATCTGCTGATGGACCGGCCCATCGTGCCGCGCGAGGACGACTACCTCGTCTACACGTTCAACCGCTTCCAGGCGTGCCGCTTCGGGCTGGCCGGCACCTGCGTGAATCCGCAGACGGGCGAGCGGCGCACGATCTCGGAAGACATTCTCCGCACGCTCGAACAGATTGCGCCGCACGGCGAGGCGCTGGGAGCGACGCGCGCGCTGACCGAGATCGGGACGATTGCCCGCGGGCAGGCCAACGACGCCACCTGGCTGCGGGGCGTGGTCGCCGAGGAGAAGTCGCTGCACGAAGCGGTTCGCCAGCAGTGCCTGCGCTGGCGCGCGTGAGCGGTGCGGCAGATCGTCCGGTGGCCGGCTGCGGGAGGCTGCGCGAGGTATCGAGGGGGCGGTCTGCCAGCATTTCGGGCACCGAACCGGCCCGGACGTGCCGGCAGGCGAGCCGCGGGGCGTGCAAAACCGCACGCTGTGAAAAAGATTTTTCGAGATATTACTCGGTCATTTCGCGATACTGCGGGGTTCTGATTGTTTCAAGGGCGATGGGCAATCAGGCACCCGGCGCGCGCGCGCCGAGCGCCCGTCCGCATGTGGGTAACCGGGAAAATCGCTGAATACTCAAAGTCTTGCGCAAGCGACAGCCGTGCAGATTTTGATTGCGTTTGTGCAAGAAATACGGGATAACCTGGGAACGTCCGATGCGGGTGCCGCGCGTCATCACGCCGCTGCCGGCCCGCCATCGGCGTCTTTATCAACGGGTTATCCACAGTCTCGGGTGGATAACTTAGCTGTGCGATTGGCTACTCTCGCATAAAATGTCGAATTGTCGTTGTGCTCCCGGTAACAGGACGGCGCTTGAGACCGTCGCGGCGAGAACGGACGAATATGCGATGCGAGACCTTTTGACGGTCACGCAAAGCACCGATTTTTGAGATGGCATGCGATCCGGATTGCCGGATGCGGCCTTTTCCATGAGGCCGTCGGCCTATGCAGCGGCCGACGATGCAGCGCAAGCTGCCAATAACCAGCGAAAGATTATGAGCGAAGGCGTATACGGAGAGCAGGCAGCCGGGCGGGTAACCCATAGCCTGTTGCGACTCAGCACGGCGATGCGGAGCCAGGCGTGGGACTGGGCCGAAGGAGCGGGGCTCACGCCGACTCAGGGTGAAATTCTCGTGCTGCTGATGCAGCGCAAGGGGCCGATGCGCCTCGGCGAGATCGCCCGGGAAACGGCGCTGACCGCAGCGACGACCAGCGATGCAGTGAGCACGCTCGAAACGAAGGGGCTCGTCGAAAAGCGCCGTGCGCTCGACGACGGCCGCGCGCTCGCAGTGCGCCTCACGGCGCGTGGCCGCACGGCCGCGAAGAAGGCGGCGCAATGGCCGGACTTCCTCTCGAAGGCCGTGGGCACGCTGCGCGGCGAAGAGCAGGCGGTGTTCTATCGCACCCTTTTGAAGACCGTCTATCAACTCGAAGTTCAGGAAGCCATCCCGCAGCACCGGATGTGCCTCACCTGCTCGCACTTCGAAGCCAGCAAGAATCCGAAGAAGACGCCGCATCATTGCCAGCTGCTCGGCATCGACATGGCCGACACCGATCTGCGGCTGGATTGCTCGGTGTACGAACAGGCTGAAGCGACGACCCAGAAGAAAAACTGGAAGATCTTCGCGGTGTAACACGCGGTCTGTCTCGCGATGTAAAGCGAGCAGGCAAGCGAGCGGCGGCGCCATGCCGCCGCTCGGCCCGTCTGGTGTCGCTGCCCCCGGGGAAGGAGCCGATGAATCGCGAAGTATTGGCTGTCCGCCATGTGTATTTCGAGGACCTCGGCAGCTTCGAGCGCGTGCTCGGCGAGCGCGGGCGGCCCGTCCGTTATGTGGACGTCGGCTTCGCGCGCATCGGCGCGCTCAATCCGGTCGCGGCGTCGCTGATGGTCATACTCGGCGGGCCGATCAATGCCTGCGACGATGCGCGCTATCCCACGCTTGCGGCGCTCGCTGCACTGATCGAAAAGCGCATTCACGCCGGGCTTCCGACGCTCGGCATCTGCCTCGGCGCCCAATTGATCGCGCGCGTGCTCGGCGCGCGCGTCTATCGCGCGGCTGAAGGGGAAATCGGCTGGACGCCGCTCACGCTGACCGATGCCGGGCGCGCATCGCCGCTGCGTCATCTGGACGGCGCCGCGACGTCGATGCTGCACTGGCACGGCGATACGTTCGATTTACCGGCGGGCGCGACGCGTCTTGCCTCGACGCCGCGCTGCGAGAACCAGGCCTTCGCATGGGGCAATCATGTGCTCGGCCTGCAATGTCACCCCGAAGTGCGCGCCGACCGCTTCGAGCCCTGGTTGATCGGCCATTCCGCTGAAATCGACCACGCACGCGTCGACGTCAACGCGTTGCGCGCCGAAACGGCGCTGCATGGTCCGCATCTGGAACAGCAGGCGAGCCGCATGTTCGGCGAGTGGCTCGATGCAGTCGATACGCGTGCCGCCGACGCGGCTTCTGTGGCCGCCACGGCCAATCGTCCCTGAGATGGCATTGAGCGCGCCGCGCCGCTGCGGGCTCGCCAGGTTCGCCGTGCCGGGCGCGAGCACCTGAAAAGTCAGCGTGCTATTCTCGAACGCACCTTTTTCCCGTTCGAGTTTTCTTCCATGAGCCCGCTCTTCACTCCGATTGCGCTGCGCGGCGTGACGCTCGCCAATCGCATCGTCGTCTCGCCGATGTGCCAGTATTCCGCCGATCGCGGCGAGGCCAACGACTGGCATCTGATCCATCTCGGCCATCTCGCGCTCTCGGGAGCGGGCATGCTGTGCATCGAAGCGACCGCAGTCGAGCCGGACGGACGCATTACGCCACGCGATCTCGGGCTGTGGGACGACGCGACCGAAGCCGCGCTCGTGCCGGTGATCGCCGCGATCCGCCGCCATTCGCCGATCCGCATCGCCATGCAGATTGCGCACGCGGGCCGCAAGGCATCGAGCCACGTACCCTGGGAAGGCGGTCAACTGATTTCTCCGGCCGATGGCGGCTGGGCGACGCACGCGCCATCGGCGCTGCCGCACAAGGAAGGTGAAGCGCCACCACTTGCACTCGACATCGACGGCCTGAAGCGCGTGCGCGAAGCGTTTCGCGCGACGACGCGACGTGCGGCGCGGCTCGGCATCGACGCGATCGAACTGCACGCGGCGCACGGCTATTTGATGCATCAGTTTCTCTCGCCGATCGCGAATCGGCGCAGCGATGCATACGGCGGCTCGCGCGAGAACCGCATGCGTTTTCCGCTCGAAGTCTTCGATGCGGTGCGCGCCGAATTTCCCGCCGATCGTCCGGTTGGCGTGCGCGTGTCGGCAACCGACTGGGTGGACGGCGGCTGGACGCTCGATGACACCGTCACGTTCGCGCAGGCTTTGAAGGCGCACGGCGCCGACTGGATCGATGTGTCGTCGGGCGGTGTCTCGCCGTTGCAGCAGATTCCGCTCGAACCGGGCTATCAAGTGCCGTTTGCGCGAGCGGTGAAACACGCCACCGGCCTGCCGACGATTGCGGTCGGCCTCATTACCGATCCTCTGCAGGCGCATCAGGCGATCGTGGATGGCGACGCCGACATGATCGCGATGGCGCGTGCGATGCTCTACGATCCGCGCTGGCCGTGGCATGCCGCGGCCCAGCTCGGCGCGAGCGTAAATGCGCCGCCGCAGTACTGGCGTTCGCAGCCGCGCGATCAGAAAAAGCTCTTTGGCGAGACGACAATCGGACAACGTTAGGCCGAGCGCGTCGTGCGTGAGCGCACGGGTTGAACGAAGATGGCGCGAACGTGTACGATGCCGGTTGTAGCGCGCGAGGCGCTGCACGAGCGCGGCGCCGACACGGCGCCGCGTTTGCGTAGAGAGGCGGGTGCAGCACGAGAGCGCACGTTCAGAGCAGATTCGGCGCACGGCTGGCGCACATTCGGCGCGCCGTTCGCCGCAGCAGGGATAGTCTCGCTAGTACTTCACGAGGATGCATTCAATGAGTGTACGCAGGATCGTCGTGCGCCAGTCGGGCGTACACGGTAAGGGCGTGTTTGCGACGGCGCCGATCGAGGCGGGCGCGCGCCTGATCGAATATAAGGGCGAGCGCATCTCCTGGAAGGAGGCGTTGCGGCGCCACCCGCACAATCCGGACGACCCGAACCACACGTTCTATTTCGCACTCGATGACGGCGATGTCATCGACGGCAAGGTGAAGGGCAACAGTGCGCGCTGGATCAATCACTCGTGCGCGCCGAATTGCGAAGCGGAAGAGATCGACGGCCATGTGTATATTCATGCGCTGCACGAAATCGCCGAAGGCGAAGAACTGTTTTACGACTACGGTCTCGTGATCGACGCAAAACAGACCCGCAAGCTCAAGCGCGAATACGAATGCCGCTGCGGCGCGCGCAAGTGCCGTGGCACGATGCTCGCGCCGCCGGAAAAAGAAAAGGGCAAGGAGAAGGGCGCAAAAACGGGCAAGTCGGGGAAAAGCAAAAAGAAGAAGTGATCGCCGCGACTGTGCTGCACGCGAATCAAAAAAGGGCCGCTGGTTGAACAGCGGCCCTTGTTGTTTTCTGCGGCGATTTGCAACGGCGGCTTTATACGGCGATGAATGACGCGTGCGGCTCAGAGATCGACCGGCGCCTGCTTGGGTGCCTGCTTGGGTGCCTGGTCAGGCGCCTGATTCGGCGACGGCTTTACCGCCAGGGCCGCTTTCTGATGAGGTTTATCGGCTGATGGGTCACCGCCTGCATCGGCCGATCCGTGTTGCGCGAGCGGTACGCGTACGATGAAACACGCGCCGCCCTCCGGGGCATCTTCGTAATGCACGCTGCCGCGATGAAGCGCCATGATGTCGTGAACGATGGCAAGACCGAGACCCGCGCCGCTGTCCACGCCGCTTTCGGTCTGGCCGTCGCCGCGGAAAAAGCGCTTGAAGAGATCGGCTTGCTGCGCGGGCGGCACGCCGCGCCCGTTGTCCTCGACGACGATCTCGGCCATCGGCGTGTTGTCGACGACGCTCTGCGTCACGCTGACCGTGATGCGCCCGCCGTCGAGCCGCGCGGGCGGCAGATACTTGAGCGCGTTGTCGAGCAGATTCGCAATCACTTCGCGCAGCAGCACCGGGTTGCCGCGCGCCATCAGCGGTGCGTCGTTTTCGGGCGCGTCGAGGCGCTGGAAGCCGAGATCGACGTGGCTCGCCAGCGCGCGCGGCACCCATTCCGCGCCGGTTTCGAACGCGAGCGCGGCGACGTCGATATCGACGAAACGCGCCGCCTGTTCGGACGGTTCCGCACGCGCAAGCGAGAGCAACTGGTTCGACAGACGCACCGCGCGGTCGGCGGCTGCGCGCAGTTCGCGCACCGCATTGCTCACCTGCTGCGGCTCGCGCGCCGTGGCGGCCTGCTCCGCGTGCAGCTTCACGGCGGTCAGCGGCGTGCGTAACTGATGCGCGGCGTCGGCGATGAATTTACGCTGCGCATCGAGTGCGGTCTTCAGGCGGCCGAGCAGCGCGTTGAGCGCGCCGGTCAGCGGCCGAATCTCGACGGGCACGTACGTCTCGTCCACCGGCTCGAGCGACGTGTGCGTCTGGCGATTCAGCGAGTCGGCGAGATCGGTGAGCGGGTTGAGCTGCTGATTCACGACGCGCCACACGATCGCCCAGCCCGCGAGCAGCAACAGCAGGAGCGGCATCATGATCGCAACGAGAAACTCGGCGGCGATGCTGGAGCGCAGGTGCACGGGCTGCCCGACTTCGACGACGATCGGATTGCCCGTGGGCTGATCCACGCGCACCTGTGCGACGCGTAACTGCACGCCCTGATACTCCGTATCGAACACGTAGGCGTAGTGCATGCGCCGCACATTCGTGCCCTGCAGCGGCATATTGTGATCGCCGGCGATTTCCGTGCTGCCGTCGCTGATGCGATAGACGAGATGCTCGATCGGATCGGAGAACATGGCCTGCGCGAGCGGCGGCACGGTGACTGGCGCGGCGGGTCCGGCGATCTGGATCTGCTTCGAAACTGCGGTTGCGAGGTCGGCGAGCGAGCGGTCCACCACGTGCTGCGTGTACTGCCACGCAAGCCAGTAGGCGACGAGGCCGCTCATCAGCGCAAGCAGCGACAGCGGCGCAGCCAGGCGGCGCAGCAGCGTACGGCGCAGACTGTTTGCAGCCGGATAGGACATGATGGTTTCGAGCGATGAGTGAATCGGATGCGCCCGGCAGCCGGTGTGCGTCGCGCTTTTTACATGCGCTGCGTGCAGTGCGTCCAGCGCATGCATCGTAGGTGGCAAGCGCGGCGTGTCGTGCGGCCCTGAATTCGCTCATTGTACGCGGGCAACTGCGCCCGCGGCACGGCAGGCGCGCGGTCCGGCATTGCGCCGGACCGGCAGCGGAGACGGCAGCGTCAGGCCGTCTGGCGAATTTCCTGCAGCAGATAGCCGAAGCCGCGCACGGTGACGATTTCGACGCGGCAGTTTTCGAGTTTCTTGCGCACCCGGTGCACATAGACTTCGATCGCAGTGTCGCCGAGATCGCCGCCGAAGTGCGTGAGGTGATCCTGCAGCTGGGCCTTGCTGACCACGCGGCCATGGCGCTGCAGCAGCATTTCCAGCACCGCGAATTCACGCGGGGAGAGTTCGA
>NZ_JAMXLH010000002.1 GCF_024281035.1 Paraburkholderia sp. | reverse complement strand
TCATGCCTTGTGCGGAACCGTAGCTCGCGAGTCGCGCAGGCAGCAGTATCTCCATCGGTTTCTGCGCCCCCCGCCGCTGCGGTAGTCTCCGCCATTTTTCTCTCTTCGCGACCCTAAGGTTGTCGTCGGAAATTTTCTGTCCCCGGCGGCTGAAACTCGCAAGCTACCACTTCGCTTGCTTGAAGGAATTTCATGACGTTGCTTCGGAATCTAAAGCTGCTTCTGTGGGCCTGTGCCGCCGTCGCCATACTGATCCTGGCGCTGGTCGTCATACGCGTGCGTACCGGAGGCCCATCTCGTGCCAGCGCCGACAATACGGGAGACGGCAATCAAGTCGTCTATGCTGCGGTTGCAATGGTCAAGCGCCAGACGGTGGCCAACTCGCTTTCGATCGCCGGGCAGTTTGTGCCCTACCAGAACGTTGAATTGCACGCCAAGGAAGCGGGATATATCCGCAACATTTATGTCGATATAGGAGATCGCGTTCATCAAGGACAAGTACTCGCGGTACTGGAGATTCCCGAGTTGGTAGCGCAGGTGGACGCATCCAAGGCGGCCGTTCACCATGCCGAAGAAGAGATCCAAAGGGCCCAAAGCAATGTAATGCGCGCTCAAGCCGATAACGTCGCCTTGCATGCTAATGCCGACCGGCTGGTGAGTGCCGACAAGGCGCGTCCCGGGCTGATCGCGCAACAGGAGCTGGATGATGCCACCGCCAAGGACCGCGCATCGCAGGCCCAGGTCGATGCGGCCAAGTCGGCGTTGGCCGCGGCCCGTCAACAGTTGGCCGTCGCCAAGGCTGACCAGGAACGCTACTCAGCGCTCATGGACTATTCGCGCATCGTTGCCCCATACGACGGCGTGGTTACCTGGCGCTTCTCCGATACCGGAGCGCTGGTGCAGGCCGGTACTTCCACTTCGAGCGGCCTGCCGGTTGTTACGCTGGCCCAGGTCAATGTCCTGCGATTGCGCGTACCTGTGCCAGAATCGCTCGCAGCGAAAGTCAAGATCGGAGATGTGGCCGACGTGCAGGTGCAGGCAACGGGTGAGCATTTTACGGGTAAGGTCTCGCGTTTCACGGATGCTCTGGACCCCTCGACGCGAACCATGCAGGTCGAGATTGACGTTCCCAATCCCAGCTACCATCTCCAGCCCGGCATGTACGCCGACGTTCGGCTGGATGCCAACAGCCGGCCCGATGCTCTGACTGTTCCGGTCGAAGCAATTCAGCGCAATGACAACAAGACCAGCGTACTGGTTGTTGACCCAGAGAACCGCGTGCAGACGCGAGAAGTTAAATTGGGCGTCCAGAGTTCGAACAAGGTTGAGATCCTCGCCGGACTCAACGAGGGAGAGAAGGTGATCGTCGGGAACCTGGGCGCTTATCAACCCGGCGAAGTGGTCACCCCCAAGCCAAGCGTCGTGGCTTCAGAAAATCCCGGGAAAGAAGCGGACTAAGGCATGTCAGGATTTGCGATCAAGTATCCGTTCTTCGTCCTGATGTTGTGCCTGGGCATCGTTGTCGTGGGCGTGACCACCGTGTACCGCATGCCCGTGGACCTGTTTCCGCAGATCCAGATTCCCGTGGTGGTGGTGGCGACGTTCTACAGCGGAATGCCACCGCAGCAAATCGAAGCCGACATTACGGACACGTTCGAACGTTTCTTTACGCTGGGCAGCAACATTGACCACATCGAATCGCGGTCGCTTACCGGAGTAAGCCTAATCAAGGTTTATTTCCAACCGGGTACTGATCCTGATGCAGCGGTGAGTGAGATTGCAAACCTTGCCATGGCCGATCTGCGCCGGCTGCCGCAGGGAACACTGCCCCCGGTGGTGCTGAAGTTCGATGCCTCCAGCATGCCTGTTTGCCTCGTGACTCTTGAAGGCAAGGGTATGACAGAAACCCAGCTGCATGATCAGGGGCAGTTCAACGTGCGCAACCAGATCGCCAACGTTCCGGGAGCTTCCGTTCCGCAGCCATTCGGGGGCAAGTATCGGCAGATCCAGTTCTATATCGATCCGGTAAAGCTCGAGGCGGCGCAACTCAGTCCAATGGATGTGGTGCAGGCGATCAACAAGGCCAACAGCATCCTTCCGGCCGGCGACGTCCGTATCGGCAATCTGGACTACAACATCTACAGCAACAGCCAGCTGCCGGACGTCAAACAAATGAATGAAGTTCCGCTGAAGGCCATCGGCAATAACGTGCTGCGCTTCGGCGACATCGGACATGCGGAGGATTCTTCTGCCATCCAATACAACATCGTCCGCGTCAACGGGCAGAAGTCGGTGTACCTCCCCATCCTTCGACAGGGAGGTAACAGCAACACCATCCAGATCGTCAACGGAGTGCGCGATCGTATCAAAAAACTGCTCGATATTCCGCGCGAGCTGATTGCGTCCGTGGTGTTTGACCAGTCCGAATACGTGAGAATCGCGGTCGCGAATGTATTGCGCGAAGGCAGTATGGGACTCGGCCTGACCGCGCTGATGATTCTGGTGTTTCTGGGATCATTGCGGGGCACGATTTCGGTTTTGCTGTCGATTCCGATCTCTTGCCTGGCTGCATTTCTTCTGCTGAATGCCTTCGGCAGCACCATCAACACGATGGTTCTGGGTGGCTTAGCGCTGGTGCTGTCGCGCCTGATCGATAACTCGGTGGTGGTGCTAGAAAACATCTTCCGTCATCTGGAAATGGGCGAAGCCCCGACCACGGCTGCTGAAGAAGGGGGCAGGGAAGTCGCTCTTGCAGTACTGGCGGCGACCTTCACCACGGCAATCGTATTTTTTCCGGTGGTGTTTCTTTCGGGCGTCAGCAAGTACCTGTTCACCGCGCTGGCGGCAGGCGTGGTGTTGGCGCTGGCCGCCTCGTATTTGGTGGCGATGTCAGTGGTGCCATTGTTCTGTTCAAAGTTCATTAAGTCGGCACACGGCAACGAGGCTCACGGCGAGCGTGAAGGCGGATGGCTTGAGCGCCTTCTGGCTCCGTTCAACCGCGGCTACGATTACGTGCTCCGAAAATACGACGAGTACCTCCAGAAGGCGCTTCAGAACCCCAAGATGACGGTCGGCGTCATCATGGGGATTTTCGTGCTCAGCCTTGCACTGTCTCCGCTGCTGGGCGTGGCGTTTTTCCCACGCACGGATCCCGGCCAGTTTGTCATTAACATCAAGGCACCGAGTGGTACTCGGATCGAGCTCACGAACGACTACATCACCAGAGTTGAAGAAGACATCCGACAGGTCATCGATCCCGCGGATCTGCAGATGATCGTTTCCAACATTGGCGTCAACGCCGATCTTTCCTCCATCTACACCACGAACTCCGCGATGCACACCGCGTTCGTACAAGTGCAATTGCGGAAAGAACACAAGGTCAGCAGCTTCAGATACATCGACCGCGTGCGGCGGAAACTATCGAGCGACCTGCCGCAGCTATCGACGTTTTTCCAGACGGGCGGACTGGTTGATTCGATCGTGAATCAGGGCATGCCGGCGCCCATCGATATTCAGGTGACAGGCAACAATCAGCAGGCGGCCTACGACGTGGCGACCGAGATGGCGCGCAAGCTCCGGAAGATGGACGAGGTAAGCGACGTGCTGATTCCGCAGGACCTCGACTACCCGGGCCTCCAACTGAACGTTCGCCGTGAGATGGCGGCGCGCCTCGGTCTCACTGCCAAGGGCGTGGTGAACAACGTGGTGACCGCACTGACCTCTAACGGCATGATCGCGCCGAGCTACTGGATCGATCCCAGGACCGGTAACAACTACTTTCTTACCGTCCAGTACACGCCGGATCAGATCGGCAAAATGACAATGGAGGACTTCAAGCAAATTCCGTTGCACGCGCCGAACAATCCCCAGCCCACGGTGCTGGAGAACGTGGCGGACATCAACTTGATCGACACTCCCACCGAGGTTGACCACTACCAGCTGTTCCGTGTCATCGATGTTTTCGTCTCGCCCAAAGGCGAAGACCTCGGAAGGTTGTCCAGGAGGGTCGAGGACCTGATCCGTAATACGCACTTGCCGCCCAATACCCGTGTGCAACTGCGGGGTTCTGTGATCGCCATGCGGCGATCGTTCAGCAGTTTCGCTCTCGGACTGTCGCTGTCCATTGTGCTGGTGTACTTAATTCTGATGGCGCAATTCGCTTCGTTCAGTGACCCCTTCATCATTCTTTTGGCAGTACCGCCAGGATTCACGGGCGTCATCCTGTTCCTGCTGATCACGCACACCAGCATCAACATCATGTCGCTGATGGGCGTGATGATGATGGTTGGCATCGTCGTGTCGGACTCCATCCTGATTGTTGAGTTCACACGCGAGTTGCGTCGCAGGGGGCAGGGAGTGACCGAAGCCATCAAGAATGCCTGTCATGTGCGGTTGCGACCGATCATGATGACTACCTTCGCGACATTCCTGGGCCTCATTCCCTTGGCGCTAGCGCTGGAGGCCGGAAGCGAGCAGTACGCACCCTTGGCGCGCGCCATCATCGGCGGCCTGATGTTCTCGTTCCTCGTGACCCTGTTTCTGGTGCCGGCGGCTTATTACCTCATGCACCGCAAAGAGGAAAAAGCCGAGATAGAGGTGCAGGCGTGACACGAAGTGTCATGAACGCTTCGCACCGCGACTGCGCCAGGCTGCTGTTGCTATGGAAGAAGCGGGTGCCCTTCGATGCCTAGTTTCGCGATTCGGAACCCGTTCTTCATCCTGATGCTTTGCCTGGGCATCGTTGTCGTGGGCGCGACCACCGTCACTCGCATGCCAGTGGATCTGTTCCCGCAAATTCAGATTCCGGTAGTGGTCGTGGCGACGTTCTATAGCGGGATGCCGCCGCAGCAGATAGAGGGTGACATAACCGACACCTTCGAGCGATTTTTTACTCTTGGCAGCAACATCGACCACATCGAATCGCGATCGCTTACTGGTGTCAGCCTGATCAAGATTTACTTCCAGCCGGGCACCGATCCAGACGCGGCGGTGAGCGAGATCGCCAATCTCGCCATGGCTGATCTACGCCGCCTGCCGCAGGGAACGCTCCCGCCGGTGGTGCTGAAGTTCGATGCTTCAAGCTTGCCGGTGTGCCTTGTTACCGTGAAGGGAAAGGACCTAACCGAAACTCAATTGCATGACGAGGCTCAGTTTACGGTTCGCAACCAGATCGCCAACGTGCCGGGGGCATCCGTTCCGCAACCCTTCGGCGGCAAGTACCGGCAGATCCAGTTCTACATTGATCCCGTAAAACTCGAGGCGGCGCAGCTCAGTCCCATGGATGTCGTGCAGATTGTTAACGAAGCCAACACCATCCTGCCCGCAGGCGACGTCCGCATCGGTCCCCGCGACTACAACATTTACAGCAACAGCCAGCTTCCGACGACGGGCGACATGAACGACGTGCCCCTGAAAGCCATCGGCAACAGCGTCCTGCGCTTCGCCGATGTCGGGCACGCCGAAGACTCGTCCGCCATCCAGTACAACATCGTGCGCGTCGACGGCCAGAAGTCGGTGTATCTCCCGATCCTGAAGCAAGGCGGCAACAGCAACACTATCCAGATCGTCAACGGCGTCCGCGATCGCATCAAGAACCTGCTCGATGTTCCCAAGTCACTGATCGCAACGGTGGTGTTCGACCAGTCTCAATATGTAAAGACCGCGGTCTCGAATGTTCTGCGCGAAGGCGGCATTGGGCTCGTGCTCACCGCCGTCATGATCCTGATTTTCCTCGGTTCGGTGCGCGGGACGATCTCCGTTCTGTTGTCGATCCCCATCTCATGCCTCGCCGCGTTTCTGCTGTTGAACGCTGCTGGAAGCTCCATCAACACCATGGTGCTCGGCGGACTTGCGCTCGTCCTCTCGCGACTCATCGACAATTCCGTCGTGGTACTGGAAAACATCTTCCGGCATATGGAGGAGGGCGCAGATGCGGTCACCGCCGCCGAACGTGGAGGTCAGGAAGTTCAACTTGCGGTCCTGGCGGCGACGTTCACCACAGCCATTGTGTTCTTCCCGGTCGTGTTTTTGTATGGGGTAAGCCGTTACTTATTTATGGCGCTCGCGCTCGGAGTGGTGTTGGCCCTGGCCGCTTCGTATCTGGTGGCGATGACCGTGGTGCCGCTATTCTGTGCAAAATTTATCAAGACTGCCCACGGTAAAGGCGGACACTATCCGGACAATACCTTCGGCCGACTTGTGAGGGGCTTCAATCGGCGCTATGACCGGCTCCTGATGGTTTACGACGCTGCGGTGAACAAGGCTCTGGCCCGCCCTGTGGCGACGATCGTCATTATTATGGCTTTGTTCGTAGCCAGCCTGCTGCTCTATCCCTTTCTCGGAGTGGCCTTCTTCCCCCGCACTGACCCCGGTCAATTCGTCATCAATCTCAAAGCGCCTACCGGCTCGCGACTCGAGGTCACCAATGACCTTGTCGCGCACGTGGAGAATGATATTCGTAAGGTAGTCGATAAAGACGACCTGCAGATGATCGTCTCCAACATCGGTCTCACGCCCGATCTCTCGTCGATCTACACCAGCAACTCCGGCCAGCACACAGCGTTTGTGCAAGTCAGCCTGCACAAGGAACACAAGCTCAGTACGTTCACCTACATGGACCGCGTGCGCCGAAAACTAGCCGCCGACCTGCCGGAAGTCTCCACCTATTTCCAGACCGGCGGCCTGGTCGATTCTGTAGTGAATCAGGGCATGCCCGCACCGATCGACATCCAGGTCAGTGGCAACGACCAGCACGCCGCGTATGAAGTGGCCAGCGAAATCGCGCGCAAGCTGCGCTCGCTCAGAAACGTCAGCGACCTGTTGATTCCTCAGGACCTCGACTATCCCGGCCTGCAACTCGATGTTCGCCGCGAAATGGCGGCGCGACTCGGGCTCACCGCCAGCGACGTCGTGAATAACGTCGTAACCGCGTTGACTTCGAATGGCATGATCGCTCCCAGTTACTGGGTCGATCCCAAGAACGGCAACAATTACTTCCTCACGGTGCAGTACACCAACCAGCAGATCGGCTCGATGACCATGGAAGATTTCAAGCAGATTCCGCTGCACGCGCCCGACCACACCAATCCCACCGTACTGGAGAACCTCGCCAACATTAAGATGATCAACACGCCTACCGAGGTCGATCACTACCAACTCTTTCGCATAATCGACGTATACGTTTCTCCTAAGAGCGAAGACTTGGGTGCACTATCGAAGCAGGTGAACAACATCATTAAAGACACCAAGTTGCCGCCGAATATCCGCATAGAGGTGCGTGGCTCGGTGCTGGCCATGCAGCAATCGTTCAAGAGCTTCGGCGTCGGGCTGCTGTTGGCTGTCGTTCTCGTGTATCTCATCCTGATGGCGCAGTTTGCCTCGTTCATCGATCCCTTCATCATTCTGCTTGCGATCCCTTCGGGGATCACGGGCGTGATTCTTTCCTTCTCATTACTGGCACAACGTTAAACGTCATGTCGCTCATGGGTCTGATCATGATGACCGGCATCGTGGTGTCGAACAGCATCCTGATCGTTGACGTCACGCGCAACTACCGCCGCGAGGGTATGCGCATCCGCGAGGCCGTCGCCCTGGCGTGCCGCGTGCGCTTACGCCCGATTCTGATGACGTCGCTGGCCACGATTCTCGGCCTCATCCCCATGGCGCTGGCGCTGGAAGCGGGGAGCGAGCAGTACGCTCCCTTGGCGCGCTCGATCATCGGCGGACTCACCGTATCGGTGATCGTCAC
>NZ_JAMXLH010000001.1 GCF_024281035.1 Paraburkholderia sp. | reverse complement strand
GCGCCGATGATCCACGCGCAGATCGCCGCAGGACCCGCAATCTTCGCCGCCTTCCAGGCGCCGAACAGCCAGCCCGAGCCGATAATCGACCCAAGACCGGTAAACATCAGCGCAAACGGGCCGATATTCCGTTGAATAGAACTTTTCACACGTTCTCCTCTATCTCCAAGAACGGTTCGATGCCGATAACCCCGTCGGTATATAAAGCAGGCGGGTTTTCACAGCAGTCGTACCTCGTGCGCACCTTCAGGATTGCACCCATAAGTGCAACCCCTACGCGGCGCGTAGTTTAACCGGTTGCACCACTCAGTGCCGCCAAAAATCTCTTGTCAAGTACGAAATAATCATTACGTAAGCAAGATTCGTAAGAATTTGATACGACCCTAACGTAAAAAAACGTTTCCGTTTCCCGCGTCCCAGTTGACCTTCACGCGAATTCGCCGTATAAAGTCCGAGCAGGATTTCAAGTGGCGAGTGTGAAGTGGTCTTTCGTAGTTCGCCCATCAACGGTACTCCGGTTGGTCCCATACCCCTTCCTTGATTTTCGTGCACCTCTCGGGCTTCGGCCTCAATTCATTTTTAGGAAAGTAATATGGAAACCGGTACCGTCAAGTGGTTCAATGACGCAAAGGGCTTTGGCTTCATCACTCCGGACGGCGGCGGCGAAGATCTGTTCGCGCACTTCTCGGAAATCAAGGTCGACGGCTTCAAGACCCTGCAAGAAAACCAGAAAGTTCAATTCGAAGTTCGCACCGGCCCGAAGGGCAAGCAAGCTGCGAACATCAAGCCGGTCTAAGCTCATGGCTCACCAGGATCGCTGGAACGCGGTCCTGTCAGGCTAGCTTACCGAAAAACCCCACGCTTCTTCCTGAAGGTGGGGTTTTTTCATTTCTGCCGCTTTCCTGCCGCTTTCCTGCCGCTCGCGAGGCCGCGTCGGACTGGCCCGCAGACGCTCCCGCTTCAGCCGAACAGACGCTGGGCGTGAATGCCGAGGCCCGTCGCCACGCTCGCCAGCCTGTCGCCGAACACCGGTTGCGCCTGCGAAAACGCCTCCGACAGCGCCTCGGTCAAGAACAGCAAACCGGTCGAACCGCCCGTGAAATACAGTGCGCCGACCTCGGCGGGCGCGACGCCCGCAGCCTGCACCGTATCGCGCGCGGCCTGCACGATGCGGCGCGTTTCCTCACGGCCCGCTTCGATTAGTTGCGCGTCGCAGAAGGCAAGACGCAGATCGGCCTCCACCGTTTCCAGATCGATCATCGTCTCCCCGCCAGCCGAAACGCCGATCTTCGCCTCTTCGGCCCGCCCCGCCAGCGCATGCCCGAGACGCTGCTCGACCACGCGCATCAGCCGGTCGTGGTGCCGCACGTCGCCGTACAGGTGGCGCATCAGTTTCAGTTCGGCCGTGCGCTTCGGCGTGTAGATCGTGTTGATCAGGTGCCAGGTCGCGAGATCGAAGTAGACCCGGTTCGGGATTTCACGGCCTTCCGGATCGAGCGTCTGGTAGCCGAGTTCGGGCAGGATCGTCGAGAGTTCCACACGGCGGTCGAAGTCCGTTCCCGCGACGTGAACACCGTGGTGCGCAAGCACGTCGTCCTTGCGTTCGAGCCGCTGCATGCGCTGCGGGCCCACGCGCACGAGCGAAAAGTCCGAGGTGCCGCCGCCGATATCGGCCACGAGCACGAGTCCCTCTTGCGTGAGGCGCGATTCGTAGTCGAATGCGGCCGCAATGGGCTCGTACTGGAACTGGATGTCACGAAACCCCACGGCACGCGCGGCGGCTTCGAGCTGTTCCTCGGCGAGGCGGTCGGCGCGCGCATCGTCGTCGACGAAGAACACCGGGCGGCCGAGCACCGCGCGCGTAATCGGCGCGCCTGCACAGGCTTCGGCGCTGCGCTTCAGGTGCTCAATGAAGATCGCGATGATTTCGGTGTAGCGGATTGCGCTGCCGTCGCCGAGATCGGTCGTGGCGGTCGCGAGCGGCGAGCCGAGGATGCTCTTCATCGAGCGCATTAGGCGCCCGTCGAAACCGTCGATGTACGACGCCAGCGCCGCGCGGCCGAACTCGCGGGTGTGCTCGTCGGCGTTGAAGAACACCGTGGTCGGCAAGGTGGTGTGCTCGCCTTCCACGGGCGCGAGCCGCATCGCGCCGCCAGCCGGGGCCACGGGCAGCGCCACGGCCGAATTGGAGGTTCCGAAGTCGATCGCGCAGAACGTGGTCATGGCAGATGGGCGCCACGCAGAGCGCGCGCAAGTATGGACGGGGAGGACGGGCTTTGTATCACAGAAGTCCGGCGCGCGGCAATCGCAGCACGTCGGCGCGCCAGCGCCGGGAAAACGCGCGGCCAGGCCGCGCGTTTATGGGGGCTTATGGGGATTTATTGGGGGTTTATCGGGATTTTATGGGCTGCGCAAAGCCCTGCCGCGCGGCGTGCCGGATGCGGGTCACGCCTTAAAGGGCTGCTTCCACGCGTTCGCGTAGGCCACGTCGCCCACCGCCGAGCGCGTGCGCTCCGCCTTTTCGCGATCGCGCAGCACCGGATCGAGCTTGTCGACGTCGCCGTAATGGCCGATCGAGATGATCGCAAGCGGTTCCACGTCGTTCGGCAGCGCGAACTCCTTGCGGAACGCGTTGACGTCGAAGCCGCTCATCTGGTGCGCCGCAAGGCCGAGCGCGTGCGCCTGCAGTACGAGCGACATCGCCGCTGCGCCCGCATCGTATTGCGCCGTGCGGTTCACCTCGCCCTTTGCGTTGAGCGTGAGCGCCGTCACGGCGATCAGCACCGGCGCAGGCGTGTTCCAGTTCTGGTTGAACGGCACGAGCGTCGCGAACGCGCGCTTGAAAGCCACTTCGTCAACCGCGCGGTCGAACACGATGAAGCGCCACGGTTGCAGGTTGTAGCCCGACGGCGCCCAGCGCGCCGCCTCGATGACCGCGTGCAGCGCCTCGCGGCTGACGGGTGCGCTCGAATACGCGCGTGGGCTCCAGCGGCCTGCGATCAATTCATGGATGGGCACGGCTGTCTGTGCGGTTTTTTGCTTCGTCATGCCTTGTCTGTCCTCGGTGTGTGAGGGCGGCTCGCCCGGAGCCCATAAGAATAACCGCGCGGCGTGAAACCCGCTCGACGTACATCGGCAGCTCGAACGCCCGCGCTTACGCGGTTTGCACAGCAACGGTGCGCTCGCCGCGGTTGATCCGCAAAACGAGGAACGAAGCGACGAGGCACAGCCCGCCGGAGATCATCGACGCAACCGTGTACGTGCCGAGGCTCGAGCGCAGCAGCCCCGCACCGTAGGCCGCGAACGCCGCGCCAAGCTGATGCCCGGCCACCACCCAGCCGAAGATCACCGGCGCGCGTTCCTTGCCGTAGACATCGGTGGCAAGACGCACCGTCGGCGGCACGGTCGCGATCCAGTCGAGTCCGTAGAACACGGCGAAAATCGGCAGACCGAAGAATTCGATTCCGAACGCGTGCGGCAGATAGATCAGCGAAAGCCCGCGCAAGCCGTAGTACCAGCAGAGCAGCCAGCGGCTGTTGAAGCGGTCCGAAAGCCAGCCCGAAAGCGTCGTGCCGAAGAGATCGAAGATGCCCATCGTCGCGAGCAGCGACGCGCCCTGCACCTCGGTCATGCCGTAGTCGCCGCACATGGCGATAAGGTGCGTGCCGACGTATCCGTTCGTGCTCGCGCCGCAAATAAAGAAACTGAAAAACAGCAGCCAGAAGTCGCGCGTGCGGCTCGCCGACGTGAGCGCACCCAGCGCGATCTTCAGCGGATTTTCCTGCGGCTGCGGCGGCGCAACCGGCATGTCGTGCCCTTCGCCGTAGGGGCGCAGGTTCAGGTCGGCAGGCCGTTCGGGCAACAGCAGCGCGACGAGCGGAATCACCGCCGCCGCGGCCACGGCAACCACCAGCACGACCGGCTGCCAGCCGAATTTCTGCGCAATCGCCGCAAGGAACGGCAGAAACACGAGTTGTCCCGTGGCCGAGCTTGCCGTGAGGACGCCCATCGCAAGGCCGCGGTGCGTCGTGAACCAGCGTGTCACGACGGTTGCCGACAGCGCCAGCGCCGCGACGCCCGTCGCTCCGCCCACCATCACGCCCCAGATCAGGACCATCTGCCACGGGTGCGTCATCATCGACGACAACGCCACGCCGCCGCCCATCGTGGCGAGCGCCGCGAGCAGCGTCGGACGCATGCCGAAGCGCTGCATCGCCGCGGCGGCGAACGGCCCCATCAGCCCGTAGAGCGCGATGTTCACCGAAATCGCGAGCGAGATCGTCGCCCGGCTCCACCCGAACTGGTGCTCGAGCGGCACCATCATCACGCTCGGCGTCGCGCGTGTGCCGGCAGCCGCCAGCAGCACCAGAAACACCACCGCCACGACAAGCCATCCGTAGTGAAAACGCCCGCCGACCCACTTCGCTGCCCAGTTCATCCGCGCTCCTGTCGCTCCTCGCGGAGCCGCGTCCTGCCCGATTTTGTCCGCCTTGCTTCTTCACGCTGCGCCGCCGGTTTGTTACCGATCGGTCACAAGTGCGTGTTGCGATACTAGTTACCGCTCGGTAACATGTCAAGCAGATCCCTTTTATCGAGAATGTCATGACCGACCTCGAACCGACCGCCACCGCCCGCCGCACGGGCAAACCGCGTACGCAGACGGCGGGCGCGCGCGCGCATGAGCATCTGCTCGATGCAGCGGGCGAACTGTTCTATTGGGAAGGCGTGCGCGCCGTGGGCATCGAAGCCGTCGTGGAGCGCGCGGGGCTCAACAAGATGAGCCTGTACCGGCAGTTCTCGTCGAAAGACGATCTGGTGGTTGCGTATCTGAAGCGTTGCGACGATCGATTCTTCGAGCGCTTCGAATCGAACCTCGCCAGGTATCCCGGCGAGCCGGTCAAGCAGTTGATCCACTATTTCGAAGACCTGTCGCAACGTGCGTCTGTGCCCCACTACCGCGGCTGCCCGTTCGTCAACGTTGCGGCGGAATTTCCGGAGCCGTCGCATCCGGCGCGGCTCGCGGTCGCCGACAACAAATCGAAGCTGATCGCGCGGCTCACCACGCTGGCCACCGAGGCGCAGGCGACGAATCCCGCCGCGCTCGCCAACGCGCTGGCGCTCCTGATCGAAGGGGTCTACGCGGCGAGTCAGACTTACGGCCCCGGTTGCGACCCGATCCTCGCCGCGCCGCACACCGCAAAGCTGCTGATTGAAGCGATGTGCCCGACGCCGGGTGCGTGCGGCGGCGCGGCCTGACCAATCGTAGAAGCCGGACGTTCGCTCGGGTGCCGCCTCACGCGAGGTCCACCTTGCAGACTTGTCGTGCAGACCCGCCGTACAAGCCCGCTGTGCAGGTCCGCTGTGCAAGCCCGCTGTGCAGGGCCACCGTGCACGACTGTCGTGCAAGCCCACCGCACAGGCCCGGTAGAATCACGCCATGAACGCTATCGCCGCCCAGCCCTCCGACGCCAACGCCGCACATGCGGAGATCCTCGCCGCAACCCGCCACTGGCTCACGCGCGCCGTGATCGGCCTGAACCTGTGTCCGTTCGCGAAGAGCGTGCATGTGAAGCAGCAGATCCGCTACGCGATCAGCGAGGCGACCGATCTGGAGGGCGTCCTCACCGATCTCGAAGGGGAGCTGAAGACGCTCGATGCCGCCGATCCCGAGCAACTCGACACGACGCTGCTGATCCTGCCCCACGCGCTCGCCGATTTCGCCGACTTCAACGACGCGACCTGGCTCGCGGATCGCCTGCTCGAACAGTTGCGCCTCGAAGGCACGCTGCAGATCGCGAGTTTTCATCCGCAGTATCAGTTCGCGGACTCGGCGCCCGACGACATCGAGAACTATACGAACCGCGCGCCCTACCCGATCCTGCATCTGCTTCGCGAAGCCAGCATCGAACGCGCGGTGGAGGCGTTCCCCGATGCCGCCGACATCTATGAGCGCAACATGGAGACACTGCGCCGCCTCGGGCTTCAAGGCTGGCGCGACTGGATGAGCCGGGACGGCGAGTAGAAAGGGATCAGGCGTCGGCGACGCTCGCGGTTGCCGCGCCTTCGTCGATGAAGAAGCGCTCTTTCAGATCGGCAAGACCGAAGGTGTCCAGGATTTCCGTAAGCCGTTCGGCGGGCCGCCGCCGCGGCAGATTCTTGTACTGGGCGATGATCAGTTCGTTCTTCATCGAATGTTCCCAGCCCACCAGCTCCGTCACGCTCACCTGATAGCCGTGCGCCTCCAGTTGCAGGCAGCGCAGCACGTTCGTGATCTGACTGCCGAACTCGCGCGTGTGCAACGGATGACGCCAGATCTCGGTGAGCGCCTCGCCGAGCGACTTCCCTTTGTTCCGCCGCAGCACGCCCGCCACCTCGGCCTGACAGCAGGGCACGACGACGATATAGCGCGCGTGCTTTTTCAGCGCGAAGCGCAGCGCGTCGTCGGTGGCCGTGTCGCACGCGTGCAGCGCAGTCACGATATCGACCGTCGACGGCAACGCTGTCGACGCAATCGAATCCGCAACCGAAAGGTTCAGAAACGACATGCCCCCGAAGCCGAGCCGCTGCGCCAGATCGCGCGAGCGCTGTACGAGTTCGTCGCGCGTTTCAATACCGAAGATGTGCGACCCGTCGCGCAGTTCCTTGAAAAACAGGTCGTAGAGAATAAAACCCAGATAGGACTTGCCCGCGCCGTGGTCGACGAGCGTGACGTCATGCCCATCCTGCTTCAGGTCTTTGAGAAGGGGCTCGATGAACTGAAACAGGTGATAGACCTGCTTGAGCTTGCGGCGGCTATCCTGGTTCATCTTGCCGTCGCGCGTCAGGATGTGAAGCTCCTTGAGGAGTTCGATCGACTGGTTCGGGCGAATTTCGTAAGTCTTGCTGGACATCGGGTCAGGCACAGGTAGTGAGTCATTTACCGCGAAACGTGCGACAGATGACGGAAGGAGTAGGGTTGGCCTGTCATTTTACGTAAAAAGCGTGACCAGGCTGTCAATTGGCCCGCGACGCCCGAAATGCCAATCCGCGTTCGGGCGCCAGGAAGGGGTTGATTACACGGCACGGAGGACATCGATCCTCCATGTCGACGAAGCACCGGCAGTAGCACCAGCAGCGAGCGCGACTGGACGGCAACGGGCCGGGCAGCGCGTGCGGAAGGTCATTCCGGCAATGACCGGCGTCGACAGGACAGGCACGTCGCAGTTCACCGATGCGCAACATGCGCCCGGCGCTGCACGTCCTTGCATGGGGCACGCAATGAATACGATACCCGACGGAAACGCCGAACAGAAATTTCAGGAACTGCTCACGAAGCTGGTCACACTTCCTGAGTGGACGGAAAAGCAGCAACTTGAACTCGAGATGGCGCGCGACATCTCGGTACAGATGCTGCAGATCGCCGAAGTCATGCGTGACGGCACCGCCGATCTCGAGACCTGCCTGATCCTGCTGAAGTATGCAAAGGTTCTCGAGTTCGTGATGTCGTCGCTTGCCGCGCGCCGCGATATCAAGCCACAAACGTTGCGCGTGATTTTCAAGCTCGCGGGCCTGACGGTCGACGAAGCCTATCCGGGCTGATGCGCTGGCGAGCATCGCGCGCTGGAATGTGCCGATGCCGCAGCCTCGCGCCGGTGTACCCGGGCACCAGGGCATCGGCCAGGCCGCTTTTTCCGCGGCGCCGCGCCGTGCGCGCCATCAGCGTCGCTTCGCCTCACCTCAACTCACGCGCTGCGAACCTTCAGACGCCATAGCGATGTCACTTCCTTCGCGCGCGCTTCGTATAGCGGATCGGTGCGGTCCGCTGCCTTCGGATGACGCGCGCGGATATCCTCGCGGCCAACCACTTCCAGCCCCGCATTGACGATCATCTCCATGAGCGCTTCGCGCGTGCGCAGGCCAAGGTGCTCTGCGAAGTCCGAGAGGATCAGCCAGCCTTCGCCGCCAGGCTCCAGGTGATCCTTCAATCCGGCCAGGAAGCCGCGCAACATGCGGCTCTCGGGATCGAACACGGCATACTCGATCGGCGACGCGGGCCGCGCCGGCACCCACGGCGGGTTGCACACGACGAGCGGCGCGCGCCCTGCCGGAAACAGATCCGCTTCCACCACTTCGACGTACCCGCTGTAACCGAGCCGGGCGAGATTCTCCCGAGCGCAGGCGAGCGCGCGCGGGTCCTGATCAGTCGCAACGATCTGCCTGACGCCGCGCGCCGCCAGCACCGCCGCGAGCACGCCTGTGCCCGTGCCGATATCGAACGCCTTGTCGAGCGAAGGCAGCGCCACGCGCGCAACCAGATCGACGTACTCGCCCCGCACCGGCGAAAACACGCCGTAGTACGGGTGAATGTGCGCATGATCGAGCGCCGGGATTTCGACACCCTTCTTGCGCCACTCGTGTGCACCGATCAGTCCGAGCAGTTCGCGCAGCGACACTGCGGACGCCTCGCCCGTCGCGGGTCCCCACGCCTCCTCGCACGCAGGCTTCACGTCGGGCGCGCGGCGCAGGGAAATCGTGTAGTCGCCTTCCAGCGGAATGAGCACCATGCCCAGCGTGCGCGCGCGTTGCGACTGCGCCTGGCGGTGCAGATTGAACGCGTCGAGCAGCGAGTCCGGCGCCTTGCGCGGCTTGCGATCGGCGCGGCGGGCGAGCGCCTGCAATAACTGGCGCGCGTTCTGATAGTCGCCGTGCCACAGCAGCGCCGTGCCTTCGCAGGCGAGGCGGTAGGCGGCGTCGGCGCTCGTGCGGTCGTCTGCGAGGACGACACGCTTCGGCGGCGCAACGCCAGCCTCCGAACGCCAGCGGACACTGCGTGGGCCGTCCGTGTCGGGCCAGGTGAGAATGGGAAAGTCGGTCATAGGTAATAGGTAGCAAGCGATACGGCGAGAGCGGCGCCATCATATAGCAGAGCCGGAAGGCATGTTCCGCGGCCCCGGCTTGCCATGATCATCGTCCACCTGCGCGCTGGCGTCGACCCGTCCGAAAGTCATAGGACCCGTATCGGCGCGGCGGGCATGGCGAAGCGCGCGAAAGAGCACGGCAGCACTCTCAAGACCAGCCACAGCGAGACAATAAATCAGCGGTACGAATCAATTGCGCCTGCAAGCAATCGATTCGGCAAACGCCCGGAACGGACCAAACGAACCAAACGAACCAAACGGACAGGTGCGCGAAAAGCAAAAAGGGTTGCAACCGAAACGCTGCAACCCTCTATATCGAGGCCCGATCAAGATGAAATGCGATGCGGCCGCGGAACGCGAAAATCAGTTACCTCACCGGCCGCCACCCGCGGCCCGGGCCTGAAAAACCTTCACCGCTTCAACGAGACGGCCGGTACGAATCTGCAGGTCTTCGGCAGCGTCGGCCGACTGCTGCACCAGGTTGGAATTCTGCTGCGTCATCTGATCGAGCTGCGTGACCGCCACGTTCACCTGGCTGATTCCGGAGAATTGTTCGTTGGTCGCCGAACTGATTTCGCCGATCAGATCGGCGACGCGGGTGACCTGCCCGAGAATATTGCGCATCGCGTCGCCGGCCTTGCCGACCAGTTCGCCGCCCGAGGCCGTCTTGGCCACGCTGTCGTTGATGAGCGCCGTGATCTCTTTGGCTGCGGACGAACTGCGTTGCGCGAGCGTGCGCACTTCACCGGCGACCACGGCGAACCCGCGTCCGTGCTCGCCGGCGCGCGCGGCTTCGACGGCGGCATTGAGCGCGAGGATGTTGGTCTGGAACGCGATGCCTTCAATCAGGCTGATGATCTCGCTGATCTTCCTGCTCGCTTCGGTGATTTCGCTCATCGTCGCGATCACGTCGCGCGCGACGGCGTTGCCTTCCGAAGCCGCCTGACTCGCCGAGGCGGCAAGCCGGCTTGCCTCGATTGCCGTATCGGTGTTGTTCTTCACGGTGGCCGTCATCTGCTCCATCGAGGCGGCCGTCTCTTCGAGGCTCGCAGCCGACTGAAGGCTGCGGTCATTCAGGTGCTGGTTACCCGCAGCGATGTCGCTGCTCGCCCGCTGGAGCGCGCCGAGTTGCCCGCTGACGTCGTCCACCAGCGATCGCAAGTTGAGCCCTGACTGATTGATCGCCCGCAGGATCATGCCGATCTCGTCGACGCGGTTCAGGTGCCGGTTTTCGCCAGGCTGGCCCGCTGCCACGGCTTGCGCCTGGTTCAGCACCGCGTGGAGCGGCCGGCTGATCTGTGCATCGAGCCAAAGCGTGGCAAGCAGCGAAATGACTGCCGCCGCGCCGCAGAACGCACCGAGCATCGGTCCTTGCAACCCGGCCAGCCAGGCGGCGAGCACGACAAGCACAAGCGACGCGAGCGTACTGGCACCGATTCGCCAACGCACGGACAGCGTTTGCAGCAGCGACATCCAGCCGAGCATCCCGGTTCGCACGACGAGCCCTTTCCGAAAACCGCGCAGACCAGCCTTGTTTTCGCGAAAGTCGCGGTAGAGGCGTTCGGCTGCCTCGACCTCTTCGCGCCCCGGATTGGTGCGAACCGACATGTAACCGACGGTTTGTCCGTCGTGGATGACCGGCGTTGCATTCGCCCGCACCCAATAATGGTCGCCATCCTTGCGCCGGTTTTTGATCAGCGCGGTCCACGAAAGGCCTGCTTTTAGCGTCTCCCACATATCCGCAAACGCCTGCGAAGGCATATCCGGGTGACGTATCAGGTTGTGCGGCTGCCCCAGGATTTCGTCGGTATCGTAGCCGCTGACTTCGATGAATGCTTCGTTTGCGTAGGTGATGTGGCTGCTTGTGTCCGTTGTGGAAAGGAGCGTCGCGTCGGGAGGGAAATGAAATTCTTGCTGCGTGATCGGTAGATTGGTGCGCATTTCGTAGCGTGAACAAATTTCTGACACCGAAGCATGCTTGCCCGGGTGACCTGCCCCGCCCTGTTTAGACGTGCCGCGACGGATGTGCAGGGTGCGCGCGATGTCCCGAATCCAGCACGGCAGCCATCTATGCGCAACGCATGAAGTATTCACAGGTTCTTGTGTCGACATCAAGGTTTACAAGAACTTTCGTTGCGATTGTGGTTAAAACCATATAGGCAACATCGCACCCTGCCGTCGCCGGGGATTTTCTGCTAGCGGGAAGTTCGGCCAGGTGAGTTTGCGTGGCGCGTGATGAGTGGTGCCTGGTGAGTGGCGAGGCTGCTGCAATCGTGTGGAGATTGCTCGCCATCCTGAGCGCGCCGATGAACGGAGGCGACCTGAAATGCCCATATCGCGCGTGAGGATTACCGGACTCGAATCCGGCGTTTGAACCGCAGACATTTTGACGCAGATTAATAAACCATTCACTATCGCGCGAATGCGGGCGCCTGCATACACGCCAATAATTCATTAATATTCAAACACTTAGCGCAAATACGCGAAAACAACGAAGAGCCGCGGGGTCTTTACCTGCGCCACAGCTGCGAGGCGTAGAATTCGCAGCTTCAGGCAATCTGCGTGCGGCGTTACATGCCGGTGTGCACGATCCCCCTAATCTGGTTTTAAAGGAAGTTGACATGACCGAAACCGGCACTCACGTTTATCAGTTCGACGCACGCGGTCTCTCGAAGCGCCTGCGCCACGCATCGATCTTCGCCGCCCTCGAATCGCTCGATCACGGCGAAACGATGCGCTTCGTCAACGACCATGACCCGCTGCCCCTGCTGCAACAGATCCAGCAGCGCTATGGCAATCAGGTGCAGGTCAATTACGTCCAGCGCGCCGCAGAAGGCGTTGTCATCGACATGCTGATCTCCATCCCCGGCGCCGAAACGGCAGCCCCGGCGCGTACGAGCTGCTGCGGCGGCGGTTGCGGCGGCTAAGCTGGCAGGAACGCAGCCGGGCAGCGCGCGATTTCGCGAGGCGGTAGCCAAACTGTGAAGACTGTGAAGAGCACCCCAAAAATTGGACATCGATCCGATCTTTGGGGTGTTTTTTTTTGAACCGCTCCGCGCTCACGCGAACACAAAGCGCCGGTCGAGCCGGTATTTGACGAAGTACCCGAGCATCAGGCCGAATGCGCCGCCCGCAAAACGCGCAAACTCGGTGTGAAACAATCCCCACGCGCCGAATTCGAATCCCCAGAACACCAGCGTCGTCACCACACCCATCAGCGAGTAAAGCAGCAGGCTTTGCATGCCGTGCGCGAGATCGCGGTGGCGATAGCGAAAGATCCACTTCTTGTCGAGCAGGAATTTCAGCACCAGTCCGCCGCCCGTGCCGATCACGACCGATAGCGGCAGACAGAGCGGCCCGCGATACGCAAGCAGCGAGAGTTTCTGCAAACCGAGGTTCGCAACGATCGAAATCGCCGCGAACAGCGTATAAAGCACCGCAATGTACGTCGTGGGCAACCCGCGATCGGAGATGTCCGTGGTGCTCACAGCGAAAGCCTGTTGAAGATGCGCTTCGGGATCGAACGGATGATCAGCATGATCGGCGCCCAGAACCACGGCGTGTAGAGTACGTCGCGCCCGCCTGCGATGGCCCGCACGATGTCGCGGCCAACGCGATCAGGCGTAGCGACGAGCGGACCCTTCAGCGACAGGTCCGCTGTCATCGGCGTGGCAACGAAGCCCGGCTTGATCGTGACGACGTGCCCGCCCACCTTCCTGAGACGCACGCGCAAACCTTCGCAAAACGTACTCAGCGCCGCTTTGGCACTGCCGTACAGATAGTTCGACGGGCGGCCGCGCTCGCCCGCCACCGACGAGATCACAGCAAGCGTGCCGCAGCGCTGCGTCTCGATGACGTTGGCAAAGCGCGTGAGCAAGGCAATCACCGAGGTCGCGTTCGTCGTGAATTCGCGCACGGCCAGATTCGCATCGGTCTCGCATGCAGGCTGATCCGGCAGCGTGCCCGGCGCCATCAGGACGATATCGATCGAGCTCAGGGCGTTCACGCAGGCGTCCACGGTCTCCGAATGCTCGTCGAGACAATTGATGTCCAGCGCTCGCGTGAAGACGGCGCCGGCGCCGCGTGCGGTCAGATCGGCGGCGATTTGCTGCAGGCGATCGCCGTGGCGTGCGATCAAAAAGAAGCGCGTGTCCGCGGCGATCCAGGCGCGAGCGCACGCGGCAGCAATGGCCGACGTCGCACCGACAATAACGATGTTTCTCATGTTCGAGTCGTTCTCTCCCAAAAGCGCGACAGCAAGGCCGGATCGCGCAATGCTTCAACCTGTTCCCAGCGCGGATACGCGGTGCGAAAGTCCTCGCCGCTCATGTGAGCGTCCTTGGCAGGATATTGCCGGCCGTGCACCTCGCGTACGATCGCGTCGAGCCGCTCGAACAACCGCCGGTTCGATGCCTCCCGTTGCGGGAAGTCGAGTGCGAGCGACGTGCCTTCGCGCGGAAACGACAACCATCCCGGCGAGGCGACGTCGCCGCAGCGTTTGAGCACCGCGAGAAACGATCCTGTTCCGCTACGCGCGATGGCGTCCAGCATCTCGCGCAACGCATCACGCGCGGCATCGGGTGGAATCACGCATTGATACTGCTGAAACCCCGCGCGGCCATAGATGCGGTTCCATTCCTGCAACGCGTCCAGCGGGTAAAAAAATGTGTCGCAATCCATCGCAAAGTGCGCCTCTCTGGCGCGCTGCCGACGGAAATACGCTTCGTTCATCACGCGCAGCGTAATATCGTTGAACACAGGCACCGGCATCGTGAACGGCACCGTTCGCGTGCGGCGCGCGGCGAGCGCGAGCGGACCCTCCGCCGCGTGATCGCCGGCCATGAACACGCCGCGCCCAAGCGACTTGCCGCTGCCAAGACAATCCACCCACGCAACGCTGTATTCATGCAGCGGGTCCAACTGCTCCGAAAGCGCAAAAAATCCGTCGAGGTTATCGAAACGGATGCGGGTGACGTCGATGCGGCTCGATCGAACCGGCATCAACTGGATTTCGACCCATTCGATCAAGCCGGTAAGACCGAGCCCGCCGATGGTCGCCGCGAAGAAAGCGGCTTCCGATTCAGGCGTGCACGCGAGGCGTGTTCCGTCGCTGCGCAACAGGCTGAAGCGGCGCACATGACACCCGAACGTGCCGCGCACGTGATGGTTCTTGCCGTGTACGTCGTTCGCGAGCGCACCGCCGAGTGTCGCGTATTGCGTGCCCGGCGTGACCGGCAACATCCATCCGTGCGGCAGCGCGAGCGCGAGAATGTGTCCGAGCGTGATGCCAGCCTCGGCGCGCACCACGCCGGTTTGCCAGTCGGCCGCGATGAGCCGGTCGAGCAGCAACGTGTGTACCACTTCCCCCGATGCTGCGAGGCAGCTGTCGCCGTAGCTGCGACCATTGCCGAACCCGAGTGTCGTGCCGCAGGCTGCCGTTGCGTCGCGCCACGCGACCGCGATCTCGTCGCGCCACGCGACCGTACGGGCCAGTTGCGGCTCATACGGATAGCGGCCCCACGACAGCACGCGTTGCATCGCTTAAACCGCCAGCCAGAAGATGACCGCGCAAAGCGCAATCACGAGCCAGCTGGCGCGATCCTTCGCGGCGAAAACGACCGGATCGTCGTGCATCTGCCCGCGATGCGCGATCAGCCAGATGCGGCTGATCCAGTACAGCAGAATCGCGCAAACCGGCCAGATCCAGTCGGGATGCCGATAAAGCCGCGCGGTGTTGCCGTCCTGGATGTACAGCGCGAGCACGAGTACGGACAGATACCCCGCCGCGGCGCCCAGTGACGAGATCAGCGGGAGATCGGTCGATACGTAGCCGCGGCCGCGCGATTTCACGAGGCCGCGCGCCTGCAGCGTATGAAGTTCGGCATAGCGCTTGACGAGGGCAAGGCTCAGAAAGATGAACATCGAAAGGGCCAGCAGCCAGAAGCTGAGCGGCACCGCGATAGCCATCGCGCCTGCGACGATGCGCGCGGTGTAGAGCGCCGCGAGCGCGACCACGTCCACCATCACCTGACGTTTCAGATACAGCGAATACGCTAGCGTCAGCGCGTAATAGCCGAAAAGCGCGAGCGCAAAGCGCGCGGGCAGGTCATTCAGCGCGAGTGCGAATCCCGCCACGAGCAGAATGGGGAACAGCGCGATGCCCCAGCCGAGCGGCAGTGCGCCCGACGCCAACGGCCGGTTGCGCTTGGTCGGATGATGACGATCGTCGTCGAGGTCGAGCAGATCGTTGAGCAGATACACGCTCGAGGCGCAGAGTCCGAACGCGATGAACGCGAGTCCCACCGACAGTGTCGGCGCCACATGCAACATCCGGTGCGCCGCCAGCAACGGCACGAGAATCAGCAGATTCTTGAGCCATTGGTGGAGCCGCAGCGCATGGCTCCAGACGCGCCACGAAGCGGGGCGCGTCTCGATCACGCGTTCGACGTTGCCGAGTTCGCGCGCGGCACGCATCACACCGCGTTCGGGATTGACGACCCACGCGCGCTCAGCGCTCGCCCACACCGCGAGGTCGTCGCGCGAATTGCCCACGTAATCGAAACCCTTGTCGCCGAAGGCTTCGACGAGCCGGTCGCGTTTGCGATGCGCCGAAAGATTCACATCGCCTTCGGTCGCGAACACCTGATCGAACAGTTGCAGATGATCGGCGATCGCGCGTGCATAACGGCGATGCGTAGCGGTGGCCAGCACGAGCTTGCGTCCCGCGGCGCGCTCCTCCTTGAGTTGCGCGACCAGGCCGGCGTCGTACGGCAACACGGTGACTTCGAGATGCGTGAATTCCGCGAGTCGCGCCTTCAGTCCCGCCTTGCCGCCACGAACGAGCCAGACCAGCATCAGCCAGCAACGCAGCATCGGCCGCTTGACGAAAGCCCACGCGCACTCGATCAAAACATCCGTTCGCAGCAACGTGCCATCCAGGTCGACGACGAGAGGCCGGTTGGTCCTCATGCGGTCGATGGGCGCGAGGTTACTCATGCGGCAACGCCACGAACAGTTGATATGTGCGCGGCGGCAGGACCATACCCCACGCTTTCTTTTGAAGGTCGATCGTCACCGGTTGGGCGCCACTCAGCGCCCGAGCTTGTGCGACGCAGGTGACGTCGTCGGCGCGGCAGGCGAGCAGCGCGCCATGCTTCGCGATATCGGCCTCGCTGATCCACGGCGACGTTTTAGGTGCGCTGATGTTCCAGAATCGCGCCTTGCCGCCATCGTAAAACACAATCGAACCCGCCTCGTGCATCGGCCCGCCGACGATGCCCAGCGGCCGGCCCGTGCGCTCGTGCCAGAGCGCCTGGGCGGCGGCGGCCAGTTCGGCGCGAGGCTCGGCTTGATCATCGGCATTGTGACGCGCCTGAAGATAACCGACCGTGCCCGAAATCGCGAGCACCAGCAGCCAGTACACAGCCAGTACGCGCCATGCGCGCCGCGGTTCAACTCTGATGTCCGCACGCGTCAGGACGGCCAGCCAGAGCGGGACGATCGCGAACCACTGCGCCATGCCCCACACCGAGGCCATCTGCGTCTTGCCGAGCACCGCAATCAGGCCGACCGCCAGAAGCGGACCCAACGCCAGCCACCACAGGTCCGGATGCAGCGACGGTTGGACATAACTGAGCGCCATCAGCCTGGCTGCGCGTTGCTTCGATGCGCGCACGAGCAGCAGCACGAACACGAAACTGAGTGCGAGATAGCCGAGCTGAGCCAACGTGTAAATACCGAAGCGGCCAACGGCGGCCAGCAGCGTGCCGCCGGTGCGCTCGGATGCGTAGACGAGCGTCGGGAAGTGGTTGAGCACCATCCAGCGCACGTGCGGAAACAGCACGAGGGCACCGGCCACGACTGCGAGCAGCGCATCGCGGCTCATCAGGCGAGCGCGCCACGCCGGTCGCGCGAGCAACGCGGCGAACAGACCGGCCAGCAGGACGATCGAGAAATATTTGCCGAGCACCGAGAAAGCCGCGCACACGCCGAGCGCCACAGCAGCGCTGCTGCGCGCCCGCCGGCTGCCCGGCTGCACGAAGCGGACGAAGAAATATGCGGTCCACGGCCACACCGACAACAGAACCGAGTTCGGATTGAACTTGATCGCGAGATTGGAGTAGAGCGGCGACACGGCCATCGCGAGTGCGGCGACGATGGCCAACTGGCGCGGCAGGAAACGACCCGCCAGCGCGACGATCCCGCACAGCCCGACCAGCACGTTCACGGCCGACAATGCGAAATAGGCAAGATCGGTATGCGGAAACACGCTGAACCACGCAGCAGCGACCCACGACGAAAACGGCGGATGCTTGGCGTAGCCGCCCTGCCACTCGATGCCCCAGACAAGGGTCTCGACCATGTCGCCCTGGTTGTCGAGATTGCCTCGCGCGAGCCACGCGGCCAGCGTCCAGACCAGTGCATTGAGCGGCAACAGCCAGCCCAGCCCCATTACGCGGGCGGACAGGGATTCGGACTGGATTGCGGCGGCGGCGTTTGATTCAGGTGAAACGGTGGTCGTCATCGATCGTTCTTGAGAAAGTCTTTTTATGGTGACTGCCGGTTGAAAGCCGCCTGCATCCGGCACGCGCGCGGTTTTGATTGATCGGCGCCTGCACGGAATTGAAAGAAACTGTTAATTGTATCTCGTTTTTGTTACTGAATTAGGCAGGTTCGGCCTCCCTGTTTAAGCGTGGATAACCGGTGGCCGAATGGATTCCAGAGAGTGGGCAAAGCGGAGTCAATATTACCGGTCGCTTGTTATAACGCTCGACTCGGCCTCGAACGGCGGAGTGATGCATTACAGGAGATTCACGTGATTCACCGCATTTTTCCCAATACTTCACCACATGGCAAAACAGAGGGTTTTTTTGCAGTGGTCAGCCAATCCCGGGCACTGCATTAAGTCTTTCTTCCGCAACGGCCCGCGCCAATCCGTCATTGAAATGATGCCGGGCACATTCCCGATACGCATACAGACAGGACTGCGATACGTCGAATACCGCGCACATCAGTTCGACTAATTCGTCTGGCGCAGATCCGATCGATTATTTCGTACGTTCGATGCCGTCCGCGGGAGGGAAATAAAAAACCCCGCAGAATCACGGACTCTAGCGGGGTTTCTGGACAACCGCGGCGGTTGTCCGATAAGTATTTGGTGCCGGCTGCAGGACTCGAACCCGCCACCTGATGATTACAAATCAACTGCTCTACCAGATGAGCTAAGCCGGCGTAGCCCGCGATTCTACTTCATTTCACGACCTTGAGGTGCCCCTTGCCGCCCTTCGCGCCCTCGTCCGAGCCCTTTTCCGGGGCGGACACAGCCGGTTCGCCGGCAGGTTCGTCGTGCGCCTCTGGCGCATCGGCAGACGCTTCGTACTCGTCCTGCGCCGAAGGCAGCACTTCATCGGCGTCGCCCGGCGCAATTTCGACCGGAAACGCCATACCCTGCCCGTTTTCACGCGCGTAGATCGCGAGCACGTTCGCCACCGGCACCTCGATCTTGTGCGATTTGCCCGAAAAGCGCGCGTTAAACTCGATCAGCTCGTTGCCCATCTGCAACTGGCTCGTGGCCTCGAAGCTGATGTTCAGGACGATCTCGCCGTCGCGCACGAACTGGCGCGGCACGCGCGTCTGGTTGTCGACCCGCACCGCGATATGCGGCGTAAAACCGTTGTCGGTGCACCATTCGTACAACGCGCGAAGCAGGTACGGCTTCGTGGAAATCTCTTGCATCAACGATCCTTGTCGGGAACCGCATGCGGCGCCCAATCAGCCGCGCACCGCATGCCGTCCCTGGTTGCCTTGCCCGCAGGCGTTTAGCGACGCATCACCTTTTCCGACGGCGTCAGCGCCTCGATGTAGGCCGGACGGCTGAAAATGCGCTCGGCGTACTTCATCAGCGGCGCGGCGTTCTTCGACAGTTCGATGCCGTAGTGATCCAGGCGCCACAGGAGCGGTGCGATCGCGACGTCGAGCATCGAGAACTCTTCGCCCAGCATGTACTTGTTCTTCAGGAAGATCGGCGCAAGTTGCGTGAGGCGGTCGCGGATCGCAAGGCGCGCCTTCTCGTGATTCTTCTCGGCGGCCTTGCCCTTCTCGTTTTCGAGCGTGCTCACGTGCACGAACAACTCTTTCTCGAAATTGAGCAGGAACAGCCGCGCACGCGCACGTTGCACCGGGTCGGCCGGCATCAGTTGCGGATGCGGGAAGCGCTCATCGATGTATTCGTTGATGATGTTCGATTCGTACAGAATCAGGTCACGCTCGACCAGAATCGGCACCTGGCCATACGGATTCATCACGGCGATGTCTTCCGGCTTGTTGAACAGGTCGACGTCGCGGATTTCGAAGTCCATGCCCTTTTCGAACAACACCAGCCGGCAGCGCTGGGAGAACGGGCAGGTAGTGCCAGAGTACAGAACCATCATGATTTACTTTTCCTCAATAAACCCAAAAGGCCAGCGTGCAAACAAATCGTCAGACGGCTTCCAGACGGTTTGCTCGCCGCGCCGGCCCCACGTCGGTCAGGACGTGCCTATTTGATATCTTTCCAGTACGCAGCGTTCAGTCGCCACGCAAAAAAGCTCAGGACGCCGAGAAACAGCAAGACCCACACGCCAAGCTGCCTGCGGGTTTTCTGCGTCGGTTCGGACATCCAGCCGAGATAGGCCACCAGATCGGCCACGGCAGCATCATAATCCACGCGCGATAGCTGCCCCGGCACAACCTGTTGGTACCCTGCAAAACGATGGACCTTTTCCCCGCTTCGTTCGTCCACCGTATCCTCGAACTTCGCCGTGCGGATCCCCTGCAATTGCCACAGCACGTGCGGCATGCTCACGTTGTCGAACACGAGGTTGTTCCAGCCGGTCGGCCGCGAGTCGTCGCGGTAGAAGCTGCGCAGATACGTGTACAACCAGTCGCGGCTGCGCGAGCGCGCAATCACGGAAAGGTCCGGCGGCGTCACGCCGAACCACGTTTTCGCGTCGTCCGGCCGCATGGCGATCGTCATCGTGTTGCCGACCTTGTCGGTCGTGAACAGAAGATTGTCCTCGATCTGCTTCTGCGTAATGCCGAGATCCTGCAACCGGCTGTAGCGCATCAGATTCGCACTGTGGCAGCTGAGGCAGTAGTTTACAAACAATCGCGCGCCATGTTGCAGTGAAGCAAGATTTTCGCCGTTATCGGGAGCACGGTCGAGCGGAATGTTTTCCTGGGCGTGCGCCGGCGCAACCGCCAGCACGCAGCCGAGCGCCAGCGCGGCCATGCCGAACCCGCGCGTGAGTGCCGCCAAGAGTGATTTCGTCGTCATGATTTCCTCGCTCCCGGGTTAATGGGGCTTGAACCGCACGCGCTCGGGCGGCTGCTTGAACGTGCCAAGCCGCGTCCAGAACGGCATGCCAAGGAAAAACGCGAAGTAGATCAGCGCGCAGATCTGGGCGATCAGCGTCGCACTCGGCGACGGCGGCCGCGTGCCGAGGAACCCGAGCGTCAGGAATACGACCACGAAGATCGCGTAGAAGACCTTGTGGAAGAACGGCCGATAGCGAATCGACTTCACCGGGCTTTGATCGAGCCACGGCAGGAAGAACAGCGACATCACGGCCGAACCCATCACCACAACGCCCCAGAACTTCGACTCCGTGAAGTACATCGCAAGGATCACGAGGACGGCCAGCACCGGCAAGCCCAGTTTCCACTTGCCGCGTGCACGCACGAGTGCGAGCACGCCCAGCAGCGCGATCACGACCATCAGCACGATCTTGAACGGGTCGGTCGTGGCGCGCAGCATCGCGTAGAAGGCGGTGAAGTACCAGACCGGCGCGATTTCAGGCGGCGTCTGCAGCGGGTTCGCGGGGATGAAGTTGTTCGCTTCGAGGAAGTAACCGCCCATCTCCGGCATGAAGAACACGATCGCCGCGAAGACGATCAGGAAAATGCACACGCCCAGGAAATCGTGCACCGAATAATAGGGATGGAAAGGAATGCCATCGAGCGGAATGCCGTCGGCGTCCTTTTTCTCCTTGATTTCAATACCGTCCGGGTTGTTCGACCCCACTTCATGCAGCGCGATGATGTGCGCAATCACGAGCGCAAGCAGCACGAGCGGGATGGCGATCACGTGGAAGGCGAAAAAGCGGTTCAGCGTAACGTCGGAGACCACGTAGTCGCCGCGGATCCACAGCGACAGGTCCGGCCCGATGAACGGAATCGCCGAGAACAGGTTCACGATCACCTGCGCGCCCCAGAACGACATCTGTCCCCAGGGAAGCAGGTAGCCGAAGAACGCCTCGGCCATCAGGCACAGGAAGATCGCGCAGCCGAAGATCCACACGAGTTCGCGCGGCTTGCGATACGAGCCGTACAGCAGCCCGCGGAACATGTGCAGATAGACGACGATGAAGAACATCGACGCGCCCGTCGAGTGCATGTAGCGGATCAGCCAGCCCCACGGCACTTCGCGCATGATGTACTCGACCGAGGCGAACGCGAGCGTTGCATCGGGCTTGTAGTTCATCGTCAGGAAGATACCCGTGACGATCTGGTTCACCAGCACCAGCAGCGCGAGCGAGCCGAAGAAGTACCAGAAGTTGAAATTCTTCGGCGCGTAGTATTCGGACAGATGCTCGCGCCACAGCGCGGTGAGCGGAAAGCGCCTGTCGATCCAGCCAAGCAGCCCCGTTGTTTCTACCTTGTTCGCGGTTCCCGTCGCCATCACGCTTCTCCTTGTTCGTCGCGGCCGATCGCAATCTGCGTCGGGGACGTGAACATGAACCTGGGGATGTCGAGATTCTGCGGCGCGGGCTTGTTCCTGAATACGCGCCCGGCGAGATCGTAAGTCGAGCCGTGACACGGACACAGGAAGCCGCCCGGCCAGTCGTCGGGCAGGTTGGGCTGGGGGCCCTCCTGAAAGCGCGGCGTCGGCGTGCAGCCCAGATGCGTGCACACGGCCACCGCTACAAGGATGTTCTTGTGCTCGGCGCGCGATCGATATTCGTTGCGGCAATAATCCGGCAACGGCATCGAGAACGGGTGCGTGGAATCGGGATCGGCCAGTTGGGGAACGGCCTTCAGGACATCGGCCATCATGCGGTCGGTGCGGTTCAGGATCCAGACCGGCTTGCCCCGCCAGGCCACCGTCATCATGCTGCCGGGTTCGAGATTGCTGATGTCGGCTTCAACCGGCGCACCGGCGGCGCGGGCCCTTTCGGACGGCGCAAACGAAACCACAAACGGTACGGCTGCCGCTACGCCTCCCACGCCGCCTGTTACGGACGTCGCAATCAGCCAGGTACGGCGGCTGCCATCGACGCGGTCATTTTCGTTGTCTCGCATCACATCGCCCCACTTCTGAGTTGGATTCATCCGCCACGGCTCGCCTACCCGCGCTGCAGCCGAACGCTAGTTTGCTCGAATGGAGTTGGCATTTACAAGGGGCCGCTTCTAAAAAGCGCATCAAGTCATTGATACGTATGACTTTTCCCATGCAAAAAAAGGCGTCTCCGTTTTTCTTTTGTAAGTGCCTTTTGAATAAATCGCGGGTTATCGAACCCGGATCATGTAACAGTCGATGCGCCTGAACCGCTCAAACCGGATTGTGGATATCGATAAACAGATGCTCGACGTCGAATGCCTCCGAAAGGTGCGCGCCAAGTGCCTGCACGCCGAAGCGCTCGGTCGCGTGGTGACCCGCCGCGAGAAACGCCACGCCGCTTTCGGCCGCCGTATGGGTGGTCTGCTCGGAAATCTCACCGGTCAGGAAGACGTCGGCGCCTGCGTCGATCGCATCGTCGAAAAGGCTTTGCGCCGCGCCCGTGCACCAGGCCACGCGGCGCAGTTGCCAGTCCGGGTCGCCGAGCACGAGCGGCGTGCGGCCAAGCGTATGCTCGACCTGCGCGGTGAAGTGCGCAAGCGTGATAGGCATCGGCAGGGTGGCCATCCAGCCGAGATCCTGGTCGCCGAAGCGCTGCTCGCCGATCCAGCCGAGCTTCGCGCCGAGCTGTGCGTTGTTGCCGAATTCAGGATGGCAGTCGAGCGGAAGGTGATAGGCGAACAGATTGAGGTCGTTGGCGAGCAGCGTTCTCAGGCGCCGGTACTTGCGGCCCGTAATTTGCGGCGTATCGTTCTTCCAGAAGTAGCCGTGGTGGACCAGCACGGCGTCGGCGCCCCATTCGAGCGCGGCTTCGAGAAACGCGAGCGATGCGCTCACGCCCGTCGCAATCTTCTCCACGCGGCGTCGCCCTTCAACCTGCAGGCCGTTGGGACAATAGTCCTTGAAGCGCGCGGCTTCGAGAAGATTGTTCAGATACAATTCTAGTTCGATCCGATCCATATAATCCTCTAATCATCAGATGCTTAGACGCTTTTGGCTGTTCTTCGCCCAGGCGGTGACGGTCCTGCTTGCGCTGATGTTCATCATCGCAACGCTCAAGCCGCAGTGGCTGCAGCATCAGGGGCAATTCGGCAAGCAGCTTGCCGAGCCGATCGTCGCACTGCGAGAGGTGGCACCCGGGATCGGCAGCGGCCCGGCGCAGGGCTCCTATGCGGACGGCGCCCAAAAGGCGATGCCCGCGGTCGTTAATGTGTTCTCCAGCAAGGACGGGTCGCTCCCGCCCGACGCGCGCCAGAACGATCCGCTGTTTCGCTACTTCTTCGGCGATCGCAACAACAACCGCAAGCCGCAGCAGCCGCCCGCCGCGAACCTCGGTTCGGGCGTCATTGTCAGCCCGGACGGTTACATTCTAACGAACCAGCACGTGATCGAAGGTGCGGATCAAATCGAAATCGCACTGTCCGATGGCCGCACCACCACCGCGAAGGTAATCGGCATCGACCCCGAAACCGATATCGCGGTCCTCAAGATCAACCTGCCGAACCTGCCCACCATCACGCTCGGCCGCATGGACCAGGCGCGCGTGGGCGACGTCGTGCTCGCCATCGGCAACCCGTTCGGCGTCGGCCAGACGGTGACGATGGGCATCATCAGCGCGCTCGGGCGCAATCACCTCGGCATCAACACGTTCGAAAACTTCATCCAGACCGACGCGCCGATCAACCCCGGCAACTCGGGCGGCGCGCTCGTCGACGTGAACGGCAACCTGCTCGGCATCAACACGGCCATCTACTCGCGCTCGGGCGGCTCGCTCGGCATCGGTTTCGCGATTCCCGTGTCCACCGCGCGCAGCGTGCTCCAGAGCATCATCACGACAGGATCGGTCACGCGCGGCTGGATCGGCGTCGAGCCGCAGGATGTGACGCCCGAGATCGCCGAGTCGTTCGGGTTGCACCAGAAATCGGGGGCGATCGTCGCGGGCGTGCTGCAAGGCGGCCCCGCCGACAAGGCCGGCATCAAGCCGGGCGACATCCTGCTCTCGGTGAACGGCCAGGAAATCACCGATACGACGCGCCTGCTGAACGTGATCGCCCAGATCAAACCCGGCACCGACGCCAAGGTCCATCTCGCGCGCAAGAACCACGACATGGATCTGGACGTGATGATCGGCAAGCGCCCGCCGCCGCCGAAGCAGGCCGAGCAGGAAGACGGCGAAGGTGACAGCGGCGGCTGATCCGCCTGGCCGACGGGTCGTCGCCGGCACGTCCGGCACGACCCGCACGACCCGCAGCACAAACAAGAAAGGCCGCGAACTCACCGTTCGCGGCCTTTCTTTTTGATGCGTGCGCAGGGCGGTCCGGCGCTTCGGTGGCGGATGCGCGGGCGCTTGTGCCCGCGCATCCGGCTAGCTGCTCGCCGTCTCGCTATTGTCGGAATCGGGTGTCTTCTCGCCCGTGCCGATGAAGACCCGCGCGGCGATGATCCCCGCCTCGTAGAGCACGATCAGCGGCAACGCGAGAATGAGCTGCGAGAACACGTCCGGCGGTGTAACGACAGCCGCGACGATGAACGCGCCGACGATCACATAGGGCCGGATCTCCCTGAGCTTCTTCACCGTGAGCAGTTTCATGCGCACGAGCAGCACGACCACAATCGGCACTTCGAAGGTCACACCGAACGCAAGGAACATGGTGAGCACGAAGCTCAGGTAATTGTCGATGTCGGTGGTCATCTCCGCGCCGAGCGGCGCATTGTAGTGTGCCATGACACGGAAGATGGTCGGAAACACGACGAAGTAGGCGAACGCCATGCCGCACAGGAACAGGACGTAGCTGCTCGCGACGAGCGGCACCACCAGTTTCTTTTCGTGCTGATAGAGGCCGGGCGCGATGAACGCCCAGATCTGGTAGAGCACGAATGGCAGTGCGATCACGAACGCGACGAGCATCGTGACTTTCATCGGCACGAAGAACGAGCCGGTGACGTCGGTGACGATCATCTTGCCGTCGCGCGGCAGGTTCTGCATCAGCGGACGCGCGAGCAGCCGGAAGATATCGGGCGCCCAGTAGACGAGCCCGATAAACACGACGATGACCGAAATGCCCGCGCGGACGATGCGATCGCGCAATTCGACGAGATGCGAGATGAAGGACTCTTGAGCGCCTTCATCCTGGTTTTGCTGGGGGTCGCTCACACCGGCCCTCGGTAGGATGAGTCCATGCCCGTAGTGGGCATCAGAAGAAGCGCACCGGCCGCCGCAGGCTGGCCGGTGTATGTTGTGCGACGCGTGCCGCGCCTGACTGCACGCGCGTGCGCCGCTGCGTCTCGCGCTTGTACCACTTCGGAGCCGCCGCCTGCTTCACGCGCCAGTTCTTGCGTTTGGCCGGCCGCGTGCCCGCGTTGGTGCTGCGCCAGAACGACGACGTACCAGCGCTTGCGTTGTCTGCAGTGCTCGCGGTGCTTGTCGAGCCGGTCGCAGCGGTCTGCGCGCCGATCGCGGCGCCCGGCGACACCGAAGTGCCTCCGCCAAACGCCTCGTTCAGTTCGGTCTCCTGCTTGCGCAGATTGTCCTGAACCGTCTTCTCGACGTTCTGCGCCGCCTGCTCGAACTCCGTCTTCACACGGCGCAGTTCGTCCAGTTCGATCTCGCGCGAAACTTCCGCCTTGACGTCGTTGATGTAGCGCTGCGCGCGGCCGAACAGCGCCCCGGCAGTGCGTGCCACGCGCGGCAGCCGCTCCGGTCCGAGCACGACCAGCGCAACTACGCTGATCAGCGCCATCTTGGTTAGACCCAGATCGAGCATGAATGCAGATTTCCGTCAGCCAGTGGTAGGGCAAGCCGCCGCGTTAGCGGTAGTCGTTCGAACGCGGGGTTTTGTCCCGGGCTTCGACGTCGACCGTGCTGCCATCGGACGGCAGTTCACGCTTTTGCTGGTCGGCTGCGGGGGCATCGCCCTCGCGCATGCCTTCCTTGAAACCCTTCACCGCACCGCCAAGATCGCTGCCGATATTGCGCAGTTTCTTCGTCCCGAAGACGAGCGCCACGATCAGCAAAACGATCAGCCAGTGCCAAATGCTCAATGAACCCATGATTCCAATTCTCCTTTACCCCGTCGCCACCCAGCTTGTGCGGCGAATAACGCTGGCACGCCAGGAGCGCGCCTCTTTTGCGCCCACCGAAAACCCGGAGCGGCGCGATTCAAAAATACTGCCTGAATACGGCAACCTCGGCCAGACGGCCTCGGCGCGCCCCCGCGATACCTCAGCCCATGCGCTGCCACGGCCGCGGCCCGGCAAGCAGATGAGCGTGCAGGTGATACACCTCCTGCCCGCCGCCCGGCCCCGTATTCACGACCGTGCGAAATCCTGTTTCGCCGCCCGTGTACGACACGCCCAGCTCTCTTGCGAGGCGCGCGACCAATACCATCATTCTACCAAGCAGCGGGGCATCACTTTCAAAGCAATCCGCGAGAGTGGCAATATGCCGTCGTGGGATGACAAGCACATGTGTCTGCGCCGCAGGGCGAATATCGCGGAAGGCGACGAATTCGTCATCTTCATAAACGCGCGAACTCGGAATTGCGCCATCGGCGATCTTGCAGAAAAGACAGCTGCTGCGGTCGTGAGTCATGGTGCTCCTGGTGAGCATGGCGCGCAATGGATGTGGACGGACTGCCCGGAAAGCCGGCCCGGCGGACCTTCAGACCCACCCGCGCGGGTTGGCGAGCGGCTTGTTGTCGTAGAGATACAGCCAGCCTTTGATGATACGGTACAAGGTCCAGATCGCGACAGTCCACAAAATCGGGATACCGATCAGTGCGATGAAGAGCGCAATTCCGATCAAATGCCCCGCGAGCCCCAGCCAGAAGGTACGGATCTGCCAGGTGAAGTGCTGCTCGTACGGCGTGCCAAGCACCTCGTCGCGCTTGAGGTAGTTCAGGATGATCGCGATGAGGACCGAAATGCCGCCCGTAAGCCAGTAGATGGCGTAGAGCGCGTAGAGAACATGCGTGAAGGTACGCAGGCTGCGTAGACGCTCCGCATCGAGCGGATCCCGAATGGTCCGGGGCGGAAAATCGCCGGGCATGGACATGCTGTTCGTCTCCCTGTCGTTCCGGAGTGAATGCTTCAGCACTCGTGCCGGCCGCGCTGCCGGCACTTCAGTCACCAGTCAACTAGCAGTCAACTACCGGTCAACTGCCAGTCAGTTACCGGCCGGCCGCCAATCAGTCGCCGTTTTGCTCGCGCGCACGGCTCTTGCGCAGCGCCTTTTCCTCGAGGCCCGACAGGCCTTCGCGGCGTTCCAGCTCCGCCAGCACGTCGGCGGGACTCAGGTCGAAATGCGAGAGCGCGACGAGGCAGTGGAACCACAGGTCGGCCACTTCGCCGACCAGCGCCGTCGGCGCGCCGCCCTGGCGCACGTCCTTGGCCGCCAGCACGACTTCGGTGGCCTCTTCGCCGATCTTCTTGAGCACCGCATCGTCGCCCTTGTGGAAAAGGCGCGCGACGTAGGATGCGTCCGGATCGCCGCCCTTGCGGCTGTCGATCACCGCCGCGAGGCGCAGCAGCGTGTCGTTGGTCGTGAGTTGCGTCATTTGTAGATGTGTTCAGGGTCTTTCAGCACGGGATCGACGGCGACCCAGCGGCCGTCGTCGACGGTGCCGTCGAATTGCTGGAAAAAGCACGAGTGGCGGCCGGTATGGCACGCGATACCCGAGACCTGCTCGACCTTGAGCAGCACGACGTCCTCGTCGCAATCGAGACGGATGTCGCGGACCTGTTGCACGTGGCCCGACTCCTCGCCCTTGAACCACAGGCGCTGGCGCGAGCGCGAAAAGTACACGGCGCGGCCCGTTTCGACCGTCTTGGCGAGCGCCTCGCGGTTCATCCACGCGAACATCAGCACGTCGCCCGTCGCGGCTTCCTGCGCAATCACGGGCACGAGACCGTTGGCGTCCCAGTTGATCTTGTCGAGCCAGGCAGCGCCCGGCGTAGCGTTCGTCGTCACGGTTACAACCTCACCGAAATGCCCTGCCCGGCCATGAAGCGCTTCGCCTCGCCGACCGTATGTTCGCCGTAGTGGAAGATGCTCGCCGCCAGCACGGCGTCGGCATGGCCTTTGACGATGCCGTCGGCCAGATCCTGCAGGCCGCCCACGCCGCCCGAGGCGATCACGGGAATCGGCACCGCGTCGGAGACCGCGCGCGTCAGGTCGAGGTCGAAGCCGCTCTTCGTGCCGTCGCGGTCCATGCTCGTGAGCAGGATCTCGCCCGCGCCGAATTCGGCCATCTTGCTCGCCCATTCGACGGCGTCGATGCCCGTCGCCTTGCGCCCGCCGTGCGTGAACACTTCCCAGCGCGCAGGCTCGCCGGGTGCGGACACTCGCTTCGCGTCGATGGCGACGACGATGCACTGCGAGCCGTATTTGCCGGAGGCGTCGCGCACGAGCTGCGGATTCGCCACCGCCGACGAGTTCATGCTGATCTTGTCCGCGCCCGCGTTCAGCAGCCGGCGCACGTCCTCCACGGCGCGCACGCCGCCGCCGACCGTCAGCGGAATGAAGACCTGCGATGCGACCGCTTCGATGATCGGCAGGATCAGGTCGCGCTGGTCCGAAGTGGCGGTGATGTCGAGGAAGGTCAGTTCGTCCGCGCCCTGATCGTCGTAGCGGCGCGCGATTTCGACGGGATCGCCCGCGTCGCGCAGCTCGACGAAATTGACGCCCTTGACGACCCGCCCGGCAGTCACGTCGAGACAGGGGATGATGCGTTTGGGTAGAGCCATGATCTTGCCGAAGTTGCCAGTCGGTGTGTGTGCGGCGAGCACCTTTCGCGAGAAGGCTGCCGGCCCCGGTTCGGGCGTGGCGCGCAGCCCATTGTCGCGCGCTTTGCACCGTGCCTTGCGCCCTGAGGCGAAATTATCCCGCGCGAGCGCCAGTCCCCATGGAGATGGCGGCGCAGCGCCAAAAACAAAAGGCCTCCAGTGACGGAGGCCGGCATTCGACGCTTTACGCGTCGTCCGATTCGCGCAGGCTGTCTGCGCGCGTTTGCGCGGCGGTGAA